>NZ_JADCTK010000006.1:0-243242 GCF_015070805.1 Dermacoccus barathri
CCTTCACCCCGCCAACCGACACAGTCCTCGCAACTCCCAAAAAGTCTGGGTGTTGCGAGGACTGCTAGAACCCGCCAAGGCGATGGGGCTTCGTTCCATGCTCAGGGGCGGAGGTTCGACCCGCACCGGGGCATCAGGAGCGGTAGTCCTCGAGGAAGTCTCCGATACGTCCGATGGCCTCTTCGAGCATGTCGACGTCGGGCAGCGTGACGAGCCGGAAGTGGTCTGGCTTGACCCAGTTGAACCCGGTTCCGTGCGTCACGAGGATCTTCTTCGCGCGCAACAGGTCGATGACGAAGTCCTGGTCGTTCTCGATGGGGTAGACCTCTGGGTCGAGCTTCGGGAACGTGTAGAGCGAGCCCATCGGTTTGACGCAGCTGACACCCGGGATGTCGTTGAGCATGCGCCACGCCAGCATCGACTGCTCGTAGAAGCGACCTTCCGGACCGATGAGCTCCTGGATCGACTGGTAGCCGCCGAGGGCAGTCTGGATGGCGTGCTGGGCAGGGACGTTGGCGCACATGCGCATGTTGGCGAGGAGGGTGAGCCCCTCGAGGAAATCGGCCGCGAGGTGCTTTGGGCCGGAGATCATGACCCAGCCGGCACGGTAGCCGCACACCCGGTAGGCCTTGGACAGGCCGCTGAAGGTCAGGCACAGCACGTCGTCACCTGCGTAGGTGGCGGCGTGGTGGTGCACCGCGTCCTCGAAGAGGATCTTCTCGTAGATCTCGTCGGCCATGACGACGAGGTTGTGGCGCCGTGCGATGTCGACGAGGCCCTTGACGACGTCCTCGGAGTACACGGCGCCCGTGGGGTTGTTCGGGTTGATGATGACGATGGCGTGCGTGTTCTCGGTGATCTTGCTCTCGATGTCCGCAAGGTCCGGGTTCCACCCGTTCTCCTCGTCGCACAGGTAGTGCACGGCCTTGCCGCCGGTGAGCGTCACGGCACCCGTCCACAGGGGGTAGTCGGGGGCAGGAACGAGGATCTCGTTCCCGTCGTCGACGAAGGCCTGCAGCACCATGCTGATGAGCTCCGAGACGCCGTTGCCGATGAAGACGTCATCGACGAGCGTCTCGCGCAGGCCGCGGCTCTGGTAGTACTGCGCGACGGCGGTGCGCGCCGAGTAGATGCCGCGGCTGTCGCTGTAGCCCTGCGCGTGGTGCAGGTGGTGCTTCATGTCGGCCAGGATTGCCTCAGGTGCCTCGAAGCCGAACGGGGCGGTGTTGCCGATGTTCAGCTTGAGGATCTTGTGGCCCTCGGCCTCGAGGCGCTGTGCCTCTTCGAGGATCGGGCCGCGCACGTCGTAACGCACGTTCTGAAGCTTCTTGGACTGACGGATCGCACGCATGCGCCCAGCGTTTCACAGGGCGGCGCTCAGACCGCGCCTGACACGGCGAATCCGGACACGATCGGGTGAACCGTGGAACCCTCGGAGGTCTTGCGAACTTCGATCTGAGAGGGGATTCGGGCGCGCAGTTCGGTGACGTGGCTGACGACGCCGACGAGACGCCCACCTTCGCGCAGCCCGTCCAGTACCTCCATCACCTGCTCGAGCGTGTCCTGGTCGAGCGAGCCGAAGCCTTCGTCGACGAAGAGGGTGTGCAGTTCCATGCCGCCGGAGTCGGCACGCACGGCGTCACCGAGCCCGAGCGCGAGGGCGAGGGAGGCCATGAAGGCTTCGCCGCCGGAGAGCGTGGCGGTGTCGCGGCTGCGGCCGGTCCAGGCATCGACGACGACCAGACCGAGTCCGCTGCGGGCGGTGCCCTTGGCCCGCTCGTCGGTGTACTTCAGCTGGTAGCGCCCGTCGGTCATGTGGTGCAGGCGCTCGTTCGCCATTGCCGTCACGGTCTCGAGATGGGCGGCGAGCACGTAGCTCGTGAGCCTCATGCGGTGAGTGTTCTCGCCGATGCCGGAGAACGTGCTCGCGAGGTCGCTCATCTCCCGGGCTGCCTGAGCGACAGGGAGATGCTCGCGCACGGCGTCGGCGATGCGGTCACGCATCGAGTCGAGGATCTCGTAGGCCCGCGCCCATCGGGACGCCTCGGTGGAGGATTCGTTCGCGCGGCGTGCGTAGATGTCGGCCCTCCGCCGCAGCCGCGCAGGATCGGGAGCGGGGGAGTGCGCCGCAGACGCCACAGTGTCGTCGGCCAAGGTGGCGCCCGCGGCAGCGCGGACCTCGATGGCGTGTTGCCACGTGGCGCGCAGACTCGTCAGCTCGTCCTCGTCGAGGGCGACGGCGAAGGCCGCCTCGACGTCGTCGTAACCCTTGGCGACGAGTTCGTCGGACAGCTCGACTTGGGCGCTCTCGCTCTGCGTCGCTGCGGTACGGAAGGTCGCGTCCGCGCGGGCGAAGGCGTCACGCGCGCGGTCGATCGCAGTCAGCTGTCGACGCGCGTCGTCGACCGACCGAGCGAGCTGCTGGACGCGGGTGCGCACGGCCTCCTCGTGCTCCTCGTCCGCGAGGTTCTGCGCAGCGTCATCGTCGCCCGTGGCCGTGGCAACCACGCTCGTGCCGTCGGTGGCACCTTCGGGCAGCGTGGTGCCGCGCAGCACGGGGGAGTTGTTGGAGTCGGTGTAGTCCGAAACGAACTGCAGTGTGGACGACTCGGCTTCCGCGAGGTGCTGGAGGGCAGCCGCCAGTGCTTCTTTCGCTCCATCGCGGCGTGCAACGGCGGCGGCAGCGTCCTTCTCCGCGGTTGCTATGCCTCGGTGGGCTCGCGTCTGTGCCGATCGAGCCTTTTCCAGCGCCGCGGCCGCTTCTTCCCGACGCTGGGCTCGCTCGTTCAGGTCGCGCTCGGTCTGACGCAGCGCGCTGTCGTCATCGACGAGATCGGCGGCAACGAGGGCTTCGGCTGTGTCATCGCTCCCCGCAGGGGATGTCTCCCCGTCCGGCACAGCGGCCACGACGTCGTCGAGGCGGGCTTGCAGGTGCGCGAGGTGGCTCGCCCAGGCCTGCTCGGCGCCGGCGAGTGTGGCTTCGGCACGGCGACGCTTCTCGTCAGCATCCCGGGCAGCCCGTTCCGCCGCCTCGATCGCCTGCGCGCCGGGTGCCTGCGGTGACGCAGTCGCAGGGTTCGGGTGTTCGCACGAGCCACACACGGGGCACGGGTTGCCGGGCGTGAGATCGGTGGCGATCTCGGCGGAGATACCGGCCAGCCGGGCCAGACGCAGGGCCACCGCGTCGTGCTCACGTTCGGTGAAGGTGGCCACTGCTGCGTCGCGCGCTTCGGTTGCTGTGGTCACGGCCCTGCTGTGTGCAGGGACTTCCTGAAGAATCCGACGCGCAGCGTGAACGGCGTTGAGGGAGCCTCGCACGTCAGGCAGCGAGCTGAGCGTCTCCTCCGCGACGACGACAGCTTCGTCGGCACGTTCGCCCTCCTCCTTCGCCGTCCCCACCGTCTCCCTCGTGGCGACGGCCTTCTGCTCGGCCGCTGATGCATGGCGCCGAGCGGCGGCGACGTCGTCGAGGGCGCGCAGGGCTCGCGGCAGGTGCAACTGCAGCGCCTGAAGCGCTTGTGACCGAGCCTTCAGCGCCTCGGCCGGGAGAACGGCGTCGACATCGTGACGTTCGCCAGGCGCCTCGAGCCCGGTGATCTCCGCGAGTGCTCCGGCGGTCTCGATGCGCCGGGCACGTGCCTGCTCGAGTTGTTTGTCGGCGCGTCCACTGCGTTGCGCGAGGCGAAGCACGCCCGCCACGTGATCGGCGGCGTCCGCATCATTCTTCATCTGGGTGACGGTTTCGGCGGGCCAGGCGTCGAGGTCGGTGCGCGCCCGCTCGTGGGCCTCACGCAGGGCCAGCAACGCGCCGGCGCGTTCGACGGCGCGTTCAGCCTGCTTGGCTGCGGCCGCGGCCTCGGCCGCCCGCGTGCCCGCGTCGTCACGGCGCCCGCGCAGGGCGGCGAGGAGGGTCCGCAACATCTCGGGAAGGTCGGCAACGCTCTCGTCGGACCAGACGGCCGGTGGCAACTCGTCGTCGTCAAGACGCGTGAGCGTGTCGGTGACGACCGTCATGTGACCCCGGATGTGTTCGAGCGAGGCCTCACTGGCACGGAGGCGTTCGTTCTTCGTCTCAGCGAACCATCGCTCCACGGCGTCGAAGCGGGCGACGTCGAAGAGCCGCTCGAGCAGGGCCCGGCGGTCTTCGGGCTTGGCGCGCAGGAACTGGGCGAACTCGCCCTGGGGGAGCAGGACGACCTGGGCGAACTGCTCGAGACCCATGCCCAGCGTGTCGGTGACCATGTCGGCCGCCTCGTCGATACGGGACGAGACGAGGTGCCATTGGCCCTCCCGCCACTGCTCGAGCCTCACCGACGCGGGGCGCGTGGTGGTTCCCGAACCGCGGCGCTTCGGCGCGTCCCACGCGGGCGCCCGGCGTACGCGCCAGCGCTCGGGGCCGACGCTGAACTCGAGTTCGACCCAGGGCGCCGTCTCTGGCGCGGCGTGGTGGCTCCGCAGAGCGTTGCGCAGGCTGCGTCGACTGCCCGGAACGTCGCCGAACAGCGCGAACGCGACGGCATCGAGGAGCGAGCTCTTGCCCGAGCCGGTGGGGCCGTTGACGAGCAGGATGCCCTGGTCGAGTTCATCGAAGTCGACGTTCACACGGTCTGGGAAGGGCCCGAACGCTTCCAGGCGCAGGGTGTGAAGCCTCATCGCAGATCCTCGAGGGAGAACATCGAGCCGTCGTCTGCCATCGGTTCGTCACCGCGTCGCAGAGCCGCGCTGACGGCCTTGCCGATAGCGGTGCGCTCGGTGGCGTTGGGGCCGCGTCCGCCACGCACGTGGGCGAGGAAGTCGCAGCACAGCTCCACGTCGTCACGGCCCTTGAGTCGCTCGGCGTAGGTGATCGGTTGGGTCTCGGTACGAGGCGTGTCGAAGATGAGGCGCAGGGTGTGGGGGAAACGCGCTCGCACGCGATCCATGGCCGCCGCAGGCCGGATCTCGTCGGTGAGCGTGACCTGGCACCAGGCCGATTCGGCGTGTTCGAGCTTGGGATCGGCGAGCAGGTTGTCGAGTTCGCCGCGCAGGATGGCGAGCGAACGGTGGATCGGTGCCTCGATGAACTCGGCGGAGACACTGCCGCGGGCGACGTCGACGAGCCACGTGCCCTTGGTGTGGGCCGCTTCGCTGAACGACATGGCGACCGGACTGCCGCTGTAGCGCACCGACTCGCTGAGGGTTTGCGCGCCGTGGAGGTGCCCGAGTGCCGCGTAGTCGAAGGCGTCGACGACGGAGCGGGGCGCGACGCCGAGACCGCCGACGCAGATGTCGCGTTCGGACTCACTCGTCGTGGCGCCTGCGAAGAAGGCGTGTGCCATGCCGACGACCGGCAGCCCGTCGTCAGGTAGCGCGGTGCGACCGCGCGTCACCGCCTCGGTGAGCACGGCCCGGTGCGTCGACTCTGTGTCGAACGCCCCGGCCGCAACGGACGGCTCGAGGTAGGGGAGCGCCACCACATGGCCGGCGGTGTCGTGGCTGCCGTAACCCGGTATCGCGATGGGGCGCGCGATGCCTTCGTAGGCGGCGCGGATGTGGAGCCCGGAGTGCTCCATGACGCGGGATCCGAACCCGAGGCGCGTGGCCGAGTCGTGGTTGCCGGAGGTCACCACGACGCGGCTCCCGGTGTCGAGCAGTCGCACGAGGGCGTCGTCGAGCAGTTCGACGGTGCGCGGGTTCGGCAGTGCCCGGTCGTAGATGTCACCGGAAACGACGACGGCGTCGACCTTCTCCGCGCGGGTCAGTTCGACGAGGTGGTCGAGGTAGCGCGCGTGCGCATCGCCGAGGCCTTCACCGTGGAAGGACCGGCCGAGATGCCAGTCGGAGGTGTGGAGGATGCGCATGGCTCACACCCTAGGAGCGACCACCGACAACCCGATCCCGCAGGTCATGCCGACGGCAGGTGCGTCGTGTTCCAGCTGAGGATCCCGGGCACGTCGTGGTGGTGATCGAGGGCGCATACCGCGCCGGCGTCGAGCATGAGCTGGGCGGCGAAGCGGGGCTCCTGCCGAAGGTAGACGGCTGCGAGGATGCGCAGGAGGTGGCCGTGGGCCACGAGGATGACATCGCCCCTCTTTAGCAACGGCATGACGCGGTTCAGGACGTGCGAGGCGCGGGCCGCGACGTCCTCGACCGTCTCACCCGGGGTCTCACCCGGCACGACGCCGTGGCTGAAGATCTCCCAGTCGTAGCCGACCTCGTCACGGATCTGCGGCGTGGACTTGCCTTCGTAGCCGCCGTAATCCCACTCGCGCAGGTCCTCGTCGATCTCGAGGTTCTTCAGGCCGATGAGTTCGGCGGTGCGCAGCGCCCGGGTCAGCGGTGAGACTAACTCGGCGACGAAGTGACGACCGGCGAGCGCCTGCCCCGCCGCGCGCGCAACGGCTTCGCCGGCCGGAAGCAGTGGGAGGTCGGTGGTGCCGGTGTGGCGCCCGTCGCGCGACCATTCGGTTTCGCCGTGACGGACGAGGACGAGCTGGCCCTTGCCGGGCGGGGGACCTTGAGGAGCGGTGACGAGGGGCACCCGAAGAGCCTAGTGGCACCATGGCCCCATGACTTCTACCGATGCCCACCGCAGTGTTTCCCTCACCCGTACCAGCGCCGGTCGCTTCACCGCGACGAACGCGCGCGGCGGCACGCTCGACTTCGGTTCGGGCGAGGACGAGCAGTTCACGCCCGTCGAGCTCCTGCTCACGGCCATCGCCGGGTGCAGCGCGATCGACGTCGACATCTTCACCTCGCGCCGCAGCGAGCCCGAGCAGTTCGACGTCGTCGCCGAGGGCGACAAGCTGCGTGACGAGCAGGGCAACCACATGGGTCCGATCGACGTCACCTTCACCGTGCGTTTCCCGGAGGGTGAAGCGGGCGACGCTGCGCGCAAGGTGTACCCGGAGACGGTGCAGCTCTCGCACGAACGCCTGTGCACCGTGAGCCGTACTGTGCTCCTTCCGACCGACGTTCGGATGCAGGTCGAATCCTGACGACGAACGGCTGCGCCCAAACCCCCGACACACGGAGCCGCTGTGGTCAGATGGAGCGACCGTTGAGTGAGAAGGGGGGGCGACGTTTCGTGGATCCCATCCGGCTGACGTACGACGTCCCGGTGACGCAGTCGCTCGCCTTTGCTCTCTTCGTCGACGAGTTCTCCCGATGGTGGCCGCGTGAGTTCAGCCGTGACCCCCTGGCGTTCGAAAGCGCCTCACTGGGCGGTGTCGCAGGCGCCGATGTCACGTGGACGTCGTCCGATGGCGGGGTGGACGTGTGGGGACGAATCGAGGTGCTCCAACCCGGCGAGCAGGTCACGTGGTGGTGCTGGTGGCAGGGCGAACAGGATGCGCCGAGCCACGTGTCCGTGCGCTTCTCGGAGAACGACTGGGGGAGTCGGGTGCACTTCGAGCACGACGGATGGCGCGAGGCGAACGCGGCGTTCCGCGCGGCGTACGAGCAGTGGCCCCTGATCATGGCGGCGTACGTTCTGCACACCCGACGGCGGGGTTTCGACCAGGATCCACGCATCGACGGGGAGCAGCAGCGCGGCGTAGCGTGAGGCATGGCAACTTTCCTCGACATCCACCCCGAGAACCCGCAGCCGCGTCTCATCGCGCAGGTCGTGGACGCGTTGCGTGACGGCGCGCTCATCGCCTACCCGACGTCGTCGGGTTACGCGCTCGGTGCCACGCTCGGCAATGCCGAGGCGAAGGAGCGGATGATTCGGATCCGCAAGCTCGACGCGAAGCACGACTTCACGCTCGTGTGCCGTGACTTCGCGGAGTTGGGGCAGCTCGTGCAGTTGAGCAACGCAGCGTTCCGCGCGGTGAAGGCGGCAACGCCCGGGCCGTACACGTTCATCCTGCCGGCGACGGGCGAGGTGCCGCGCAAGCTTGTCCACCCCAAGAAGAAGACCGTAGGCGTGCGTCTCGACACGCACCCGGTGGCGCGTGCCATCGTCGAGGCGTTGGGGGAGCCGTTGCTGTCGACGTCGCTCATCCTGCCCGATCAGGAAGAGCCGTTCACGTACGGCTGGGCGGTGAAGGAGGAACTCGATCACCTCGTCGACATCGTCATCGACGCGGAGTCGGTGGAGCCTCGTCCGACGACGGTGGTCGACTTCACCGAGGGTTACCCGGAGGTCGTTCGTGTGGGTTCCGGTGACACGGAGCGCTTCGAGGCATGAGCGAGCGTTTCCTCGTCATTGCCGCTGCCCGCAGCGAGACGCGCTATCTGCCCGACGATGTCGAGGTCGTCATCACCGGGCTCGGGAAGACGGCGGCGGCGATTGCCACGACGCGTGCTCTTGCGGAGCGCGGGGAAGCCGGTCGCGAGAGGCTCACCGTGGTCAACCTCGGCAGCTGCGGGGCGCTCCGGCCCGGTCTTCGCGGCGCCTTCGAGCCAGGCGTCGTGCTGAACCACGACATGAGTGCCGACGCCATCCGTGCGCTCGGCTACGACCCGCGTGAGCGACTGACGACGGGTTTCGGCGACCCTGAGCTCGTTCTCGCCACCGGTGACCTGTTCGTCAGCGACCCTGCGGTGCGTGACGTGCTCGCCGAGCGCGCGTCGCTCGTCGACATGGAGGGGTACGCGGTCGTCATGGCGTGCCAGAGCTTTGGGGTGCCGGTGCGCGTGGTCAAGCACGTCTCCGACGACGCCGACGAATCGGCGCTCGACTGGGCGACGGCCGTCGACACCTCGGCCCGCGACCTCGCGCAGTGGTGGACGGCGAACCTCGCCTGAGGTTCGCCGTCTCTGTCAGCCGATGAAGTTGTAGTGCCAGAACTCGGCGTTCGGGCGGCCCTGGTCGAGCCACCACGAGCGGTGGAAGCCGAAACCTGCGCCGTTCGCGGTCAGCCACTTGTCGGCAGCTGTACCGAAGGTGAAGGGCGATCCGGCACCGCTTCGGATGTCGACGGCCAGTCCCATGCCGTGGTTCGACGTACCCGGGTAGGCAGCGCGAGGCGCGCCGTACTGGGCGTCCCAGTGCTTCTGCCAGTACAGCGAGCGGTAGCCCTCTTCGACGGTGATGTGGTAGCCGAAGACCTTCGCGAACGCCGTGTCCATCCGGATGAACTGCATGGCCGCAACGCGCTCGAGGGACGATGCGGCGGCCGACAGTGCTCGTAGGTAGGCGGGTAACGCGCAGAGCCTTCCGCTCGGCACGCGGCCGTTGAAGGCACGGACGACCGGTGTGGTGGCGAGCAGCGCGGTCGTGATGTAGCGGCCGTCGTCCAGCCTCACCCAGTCGCTCGAGACGAGCTTGCCGGTGACCTTCGTGCGGGGCGCGATCGATGTTCTGCACGCGGCGGAGAAGGACGCGGACGCGCGGGTGCTGACATAGAAGTCGCGGCTGATGACGTAACGCGTGAGTCGGGAGCCAACCGGGGGGAGCGAGAACGGGTCGGGTGAGGGGTAGGCGAAGGTCTGGGTGTCCGGGTTCGTCGTGGTCAGCCCCGAACCGGAGACGTACGTACCCGCCATCTTGCCGGTGGTGATCTTGAACCACGTCGTGTTGACGAAGTAGCTAGTGACCGGCACCGCCTCACCGAGACGGCCCACGGCGTTCTTGACCTGCATCGCGGGTAGGCGTCGGTGTACGGCGGCTTCACCCAGCGCGTCACCGTGGTGGCTGCCGTGGCCGATCCGGCGGAGACACCCGCCACGAGCGGCGCGGCGAGGGCGCCAGTGAGTAACGTTCGTCGCGTCGTGCCGTGGCCCGATCCTGGCGTGTGAGTGGAGGCGTCGTGCTCGCACATGATGTTCCCCTGCCCCGTGGTTGATATGCCAACACTACGACGTGAGCACAGTCACATCCGTTCCGTCTCAGACGCCGCAGAGTTCGGCACTTGCTCGAAGCGCATCAATCGTGGGGGAGAGGTAGCTGCTGCCGAAGAGGTCGAGGTGCACGAGATAACCGAACAACTGATGAAGCAGTATCTCCTCGCGCCAACCGGAGTGTAGCGGGCGGGCTGCGTCATACCCCTCGACGATCTCCTCGACGTGCGGAGCGCCGAACATCATGAGCATCGCGAGGTCCGCCAACGGGTGGTGGCCGCACGCTGCCGGGTCGATGAGTACCACGCCGTTCGGTGACCACATGACGTTGCCGCTCCACAGGTCGCCGTGCACCCGTGCCGGCGTGACGGGGGAACGGCCGAACTCGGCTGCGCCGTTCTCCAGTGCCCTGCAGAGATCGTTGAGGAGGCGGGTTTCCCGCCCGGGAAGGTCAACGCGCTCCGCCAGGGGGTGCAGGCGGGAACGTGAGTAGAAGGTGCCGAAGTCGTCGTACACGTCCGTGGGTAGCGAGATCGGCTGATCGAGCGGACCGAAATAGTAGTGACCCGCGCCCGGCGGAAGGGCGCCGAAGCCGGGGGCTCCGGCGGCGTGCGTCGCGGCAAGCGCCTTGCCGAAGGCGTGAGCCGCTTCGGCGTTTGGGGAGGCCGACTCGACATGAGCCAAGGTGAGCGAACGCGAATCCACGTCGAGCACCTCGACGACGTCCGCTCCGCCACTCGCCGTTGCCTCACCGAGCCACCGCAACCCGGCGGCCTCCGTTTCGAAGAAGCCATCAGGCGCCGAAGTGCGTTCCTTCACATGGGTTCTCGCGTCAGCCATGTTCGCGACTGTACGCTTCCCGGGTGTCGCAGATGACAGCCCGTCGCCGCGTCCACCGCGTCAACGCCGGTGGGATGACCGGACGCGCCGACGACCTCGTCGTCGAGGCGCCCCTCGAACTCCACCTCGGTGACACGACACTCGCCGTGCTCATGCGAACCCCGGGGCACGACACGGAACTTGCCGCCGGCTGGCTTCTCGTCGAATCCGGCGTCGAAGCTCCGGCCGACGTCACGCAGCTGCGCGGGTGCTGGAAGAACGACGTCGATGTCATCGAGATCGCGCTCGCGCCGCACACGACACCACCGCGCCCCCGATCCTTCGTCACCGGCGCGGCCTGCGGCGTCTGTAGTGCGGACCAATTGACGCTCGGCGCCGTCGGGCCGCGCTCGGCTCAGGTGCTCGACGTCGACGTCGCACGCGACCTGCCCGACACCCTCCGCGAACAGCAAAGGGCGTTCGAACGCACGGGAGGTCTCCACGCCGCCGGGCTCGCCACCTACGACGGGCGGATCGACGTCGTGCGCGAGGACGTCGGCCGTCATAACGCCGTCGACAAGGTGCTCGGCCGAGCCCTTATGGACGGGCTTCTCCCTGCGCGCGACCGTCTGCTCGTCGTGTCGGGACGTGTGTCCTTCGAGATCGTGCAGAAGGCCGTTGCCGCGGGCGTGAGCGGCATCGTCGCGGTGTCGGCGCCGTCGTCGATGGCCGTTGATCTCTGCGAGGAGTACGGGCTCGTGCTCGTCGGCATGATGCGCCGCGACCACTTCAACGTGTACGCCGGTGCCGATCGCGTGCGCGCCTGAAGCGCCCGACATGATGAAGGCCCCGCAGCGTCGACTGCGGGGCCTTCGTCACATCGCAGGGACCTACTTGGCGAGGGCCTCGAGCAGGTCGAAGCGCGTCAGGACGCCGACGGGACGGCCACCTTCGACGACGAGGAGAGCGTCCTCCTCCTGCAGTGCCTCACGGGCGGCCGAGAGCGGTTCGCCCCGGCCCACGAGGGGCAGACCTTCGCTGAGGTGATCGGCGACGGAGTCGGCCAACTGCGCCTTACCGGCGAAGAGCAGATCCATGAGCGTGCGCTCGCTGACGGCGCCGCGGACCTCGCCGAGCATGAGCGGCGGCTCGGCAGCCACGACGGGCAGCTGGCTCACGCCGTACTCGCGCATGATGTCGATCGCGTCGCGGATCGTCTCGGTGGGGTGCGTGTGCACAAGGTCGGGGAGGTCGCCCGACTTCTGGCGCAGCACCTCGCCCACGGTCTTATCGTCGCCATCGGTGACGAAGCCGTACGAGTTCATCCACTCGTCGCTGAAGATCTTCGACATGTAGCCACGGCCCGAGTCGGGCAGCAGGACGACGACGACGGCGTCGGCCGGCAGGTCCTTCGCCACACGCAGAGCACCGACGACGGCCATGCCGCTCGAGCCACCGACGAGAAGACCTTCCTTCTCGGCGAGAGCTCGCGTCATCGTGAAGGCGTCCTGGTCGTTGATGGCGATGACGTCGTCGGGAACCGACGGGTCGTACGCGCCCGGCCACATGTCCTCGCCGACACCTTCGACGAGGTACGGGCGTCCGCTGCCGCCCGAGTAAATCGATCCCTCGGGGTCGGCACCGATGATGCGGACGCGCCCACCTTCGCTCTCCGGACGGTCGGCGCTGATCTCCTTGAGGTAGCGACCCGTGCCGGTGATCGTGCCGCCGGTACCCGCGCCGGCGACGAAGTGCGTCACCTTGCCCTCGGTGTCACGCCAGATCTCCGGGCCCGTGCTCTCGTAGTGCGACTGCGGGCCGAACTCGTTGAAGAACTGGTTCGGCTTCCACGCGCCCGGCGTCTCCTCGACGATGCGGTCGGAGACCGAGTAGTACGAATCCGGGTGATCGGGAGCCACCGACGTGGGCGTCACGACCACCTCGGCGCCGTACGCACGCAGAACGTCCATCTTGTCCTTGGCCACCTTGTCGGGGCAGACGAAGATGCAGCGGTAGCCCTTGCGCTGAGCGACGAGCGCGAGGCCGACACCGGTGTTGCCGGACGTCGGCTCGACGATGGTGCCACCGGGCTTGAGCTCGCCCGAGGCCTCTGCGGCCTCGATCATCTTGAGGGCGATGCGGTCCTTGACCGAGCCTCCGGGGTTGAAGTACTCGACCTTCGCGAGGACGGTGCATTCGACGCCCGCCTCACGTGCTACCGGGCCGAGCTTGACGAGCGGGGTGTTGCCCACAAGGTCGGCGACGTTCTCTGCGAATTTCATGAGGCCATCGTTTCACGCCGCGAACACGCCTGGCGTGCGTGCCGACAGGAAAGCAGGAATCACGCCGCGCTCGTCCAGAGCGGCACCTCCGCCAGCTTGCCGGGTGCCGCGACCATGACCGGCCAGCGCAGGTACCCCTCCAGGGCGAGCGTGAGGGCGTCGGCCCAGGATTCCTCGAAGGGCGAGGCTCCGCTCGTTCCTCCGCGTTCGAGCAGGACGAGCGCTCCGGTGATGTCCGGCGACTCCTCAGCGATGGAACTGACGACGAGCGCGAGGTTGGCGACGGCGTCCGCGTCGGGACGTAGGGCGAGGCCGTCGATCTGGGTGAGTGCCTTGTGGACGCGGCCGTTCTCGTCGTGGAAGGCGAGCCAGAGGCTGCGCCCCTGTGGCCGGCTGGCACCGAGCACGTTCTGCCAGAACGCCGTGAGCGTCGATCGGGAGGTGATGGGGGCGTGGGCTGGATTGATCGTCATGCCTTCAGCGTGCGCCGTAACGCACCGAGCGTGCCGGGGGCCGTCCACAGCCCCGAACGGCCGTCACACCTGTGGACAGAGGACGGCGATTCAGCTCGCGATACGACGACGACCGCCCGCCACCGAAGTGAGCGGACGGCCGTCGTCGGTCCGAGCAGAAAGAGGTCAGCGGTGTGCTGCTGCTGCCCGCTTCTCGGCCACGACCTTGTCGGCGTGTTGGCCACGCAGGACGCGGTGTTCCGGCGTGTTGCGCACGAAGAGGTAACCGATCCCGATGAGGACGAACCACAGGGGCGTCCACAGCAGCGCCGTGAGGGTGCTCTCCTGCGTCGTCAGGGTCCACAGGACGAAGACGAAGAACACCATCGTGGCCACACACATGCCGATGCCGCCGGGCATCTTGAAGGTGCTCTCCTTGTGCAGGTGAGGACGACGGCGGCGGTAGGTGATGTAGCTGAGCAGGATGATCGTCCAGACGAACATGAAGCAGATCGCCGACACGGTGGTGATCATGTCGAAGGCCTCGGCAACACCGCCACCGGCGTAGAGCAGCGGAATGCCGATGAGCAGGAACACACAGCTGAACAGGAGCGCCGCGACCGGAACCTTGTTGCGTGACAGGCTCGAGAACGCCCGGGGTGCGTCCCCCTGACGGCTGAGGCCGTAGATCATGCGCGACGTCGAGTAGATGCCCGAGTTGGCCGAGGACGCCGCCGAGGTGAGGACGACGAAGTTGACGACACCCGCGGCTGCCGCGAGACCGGCGAGCGCGAACATCTTGACGAAGGGCGACTCGCCCGCCTTGAACTCCGTCCAGGGACGAACCGACATCAGCACGAAGAGGGCGCCGATGTAGAACAGCAGCATGCGGATCGGCACCGAGTTCACCGCGCGGGGGAGGTTGCGGTGCGGGTCCTTCGTCTCGGCGGCTGCCGTGCCGACGAGCTCGACACCGACGAACGCGAACACGGCGATCTGGAAGCCGGCCGCGAAGCCCATGAAGCCCTTGGGGAAGAAGCCGCCGTGGTCCCACAGGTTCGAGAACGCGGCCTTGGAACCGCCGGAGGAGAAGCCGGTGAACACCATGTACAGGCCGATGATGATGAGCGCCACGATGGCGACGATCTTGATGAGGGCGAACCAGAACTCGAGCTCACCGAAGGACTTCACCGAGGGCAGGTTCAGCGCCAGGAGAAGGAAGATAAGCGCCAGGCCGGGAATCCACAGGGGGAGATCAGGCCACCAGAACGCGACGTAACTTGCGATGGCGACGACATCGGCGATCGCGGTGGCGATCCAGCAGAACCAGTACGTCCACCCCGTGAAGTACGCGGCCCACGGGCCGAGGATGTCACCGGCGAAGTCCGCGAACGACTTGTACTCGAGGTTGCTCAGCAACAGTTCGCCCATGGCGCGCAGGACGAAGTACAGGAAGAAGCCGATGATCCCGTAGACGAGGATGACCGACGGGCCGGCGGCACTGATCGTGCGGCCGGAGCCCATGAAGAGGCCGGTGCCGATCGTTCCGCCGATGGCGATCAGTTGGATGTGGCGATTGCTGAGGCCGCGGGAGAGCTGTTCGCCCGCCACCTCCTCGTTCTGTGGTGCGACTGGGCTCGACACGTGGCCGCCTTTCGGACGTCGTCGGAGTAGGGGTATCCCGCGACCCTACGGGCGGTGTGGCGTGGCCCACGTCGTCGACACCCGCGGTGCGCATATAGGTTCCATAACGATGCGATCCCGCCACCCTTCGCGGGTGACGGGATCGCATCGAAACCGGGGAGAACCGATCAGTGACGCGCTGAAGCCTCGCTGCCGTGATCCTCCATCGTCGAGTAGTCGAACGGCTCCTTGCCGTCCAGGACGATGTTGAGGCGCTCGCGGTCGATGGACTTGGTCCACGTGCCGACGAGAACCGTGGCGACGGAGTTGCCCGCGAAGTTCGTCAGCGCGCGAGCCTCGGACATGAAGCGGTCGATACCGACGATGACGCCGACGCCGTCAACGAGTTCGGGCTTGTGCGCGTGCAGGCCGCCGGCAAGGGTCGCGAGGCCCGCACCGGTAACACCTGCGGCCCCCTTGGACGCCACGATCATGAACAGGAGCAGACCGATCTGCTCACCCATCGACATCGGCATGTTCATGGCGTCGGCAATGAAGAGTGACGCCATCGTGAGGTAGATGGCCGTGCCGTCGAGGTTGAACGAGTAGCCGGTCGGTACGACGATGCCCACCGTGGAGCGGTCGACGCCGGCGTGCTCCATCTTCGCCATGAGGTTCGGCAGGGCCGACTCGGACGACGACGTCGCGACGATGAGGAGGAACTCGCGGGCGAGGTACTTGAGCAGCTTGAAGATGTTGACGCGAGCGACGAGCCACAGCAGTGCGCCGAGGATGACGAAGATGAAGAGAGCACAGGTGACGTAGAACCCGAACATCAGCTTGAGCATTTCACCGACGGCCTTGGCTCCGGATTCTCCGACGACCGCAGCCATGGCGCCGAATGCACCGATCGGGGCGAGCCACAGAACCATCGTCAGCACGCGGAAGACGATCTTCTGCAGGTAGGTGATACCGCGCAGCACCGGCTCGGCGTCGGCGCCCATCTTCTGGATGGCGAAGCCGACGAGCAGGGCGACGAACAGGGTCTGCAGGACGCTGTCGCCGGTGAGAGGGGAGAACAGAGTTGTTGGGATGATGTCGGCGATGAACCCGAGGAGGCCGTGGTCGGACTCCGACGCCTTTTCGACGTACTTGTCAGCCGAACCGGGGGTGATCTTGAGCCCGTGTCCCGGCTGGATGATGTTGCCGACGACGAGGCCGATGGCCAGTGCGAAGGTCGACATCGTGAGGAAGTACGCGAGGGCCAGACCGCCGGCCTTACCGACGGTGGCAGCCTTCCGCACCGAGCCGATACCCAGGACGATGGTGCAGAAGATGACCGGCGAAATCATCATCTTGATGAGATCGACGAACATCTCGCCGACAGGCTTCCACTCCTTGGCCGCGTCGGGAGCGACGAGGCCGAAGGTGATGCCGCCGATCACGGCGATGATGACGGCGATGTACAGCCAGTGGCTGCGATCCTTCTTCGGCGTCGAGGTCGAAGGCGCGGAGGGTGCTGACGCGTCGCGGGCGTCAGCGGGCAAGTTCTCGGGCACTCAGGGCTCCCAGGTGTGACGTGGGTGAAAGACCCCTCAATCTATTCTTGGCGATCCCTGAATCGGCGCAGCGGTTCGGGGCGCAGGAGCTTTGTGTCCGAATGGTTATGCGGTCGGCCGCATTCAGAGGCGACGGCGCAGGAGCACGGCCACCTCGGCGTGGTGGGTGTGCGGGAACATGTCGAACAGGCGCGCGGCGGTGACATCGAAGGAGGCGAGGTGTTCCAGATCGGCCGCGAGCGTCGTCGGGTTGCAGCTCGAATAGATGACGGTGTGCGCGCCGCTGCCGTCGAGCGTACGAGCCAGGTGCTCGCCGATACCCCGTCGTGGTGGGTTGACGACGACGAGGTCGGCGGAGTCTTCCGCAGGCACGTCGAGCACGCTCGCATCACCGACCTCGAACGTGACATCCCCTGCGGTGCTTCGCTCCGACGCAGCCAGGCGCGCGCTCTCCACCGCGGTGGGTTCGATCTCGACGCCGTGCACCCTCCGGTGCTCGCCGGCGAGGTGGAGTGCGAACCCGCCGACCCCGCAGTACAGGTCGAGGACGTTGCGCGCGTGCACCGCGTCGGCCCAGGCGGCGGCCTGTCGGTACAGGTCGCCGGCGACGTCGGTGTTCGTCTGGAGGAAGCTGCGATGACGCAGGTGCAGCGTGACGTCGCCCACCGGCAGACGCAGGGTCTGCTCCGGCGTCAGTGGGATCTCGAGGTCGCCCTCGACCACGGCCTTGTGCTCGGGATGGATGTTCGCCGAGACGGCGCGCACCTGGGGGAGGCGCTCGAGGAGAGCGGGCAACGCCTCGCGTAGACGCGATACGTCGTCCTCGCTACGCAGGACGAAGCGCACCATGAGTTCGCCGTCGGTGTTCGCGGTGACGAGAACGAACTTGAGGTCACCCTCGCGCTCTGCGACGTCGTACGGCCGCAGCCGGGCATACGTGACGAAGCCTGCAAGGTCGGGCACGACGTCCCAAATGGCTGCGTCCTGAATACCGCACTCACGCAGGTCGACCCCGGTTCCATCTGCGTCCGTGATGCCGAGTGTCGGCGCTTGTAGGGTGCCGCCGACGGCGAGCTTCGCCTTGGACCGGAACCGCGTCTCGGCCGACGCCCGCGCGGGCAGCCAGACACCGTCGGGGATCCGCGTGGCCAGCGTTTCGGCGACCCGAGCCTGCTTCCGGCGAAGCTGCTCGTCGTAGGGAGTTTCGAGCAGGGTGCACGAGCGGCACACATGCCGGTCGAAGTAGACGCACTCCATCGAGGGGGCGATCAGCGCCGCACGGAGAAGTCGTCGACGGACTCGGGCGCCACATCGCGCACCTCGACGTCGTCGACACGTGCCGCGGACGGGCCGTCGTGGCACCAGTCGACGAGGCTCTCGACGGCGTCGGGATCACCTTGGGCACGCACGTGCACCGAGCCGTCGTCGAGGTTCTCCACCCAGCCGATGAGGCCCAGTTCGCGGGCTCGGTCAACCGTGTAGGCGCGGAACGAGACGCCTTGGACGTGGCCGGTGATCGTGAGGTCGACAGCGCGAGGGGAGGCGTTCATGCGTCCAACGGTACGTCGCTGGTCGCAGGCTCAGCGCGGGTGCCCACCTCCGCGGGGAACAGACCGCGCAAGGTGTCGGAGAGCGTGACGACGCCCACGAAGGAGCCTTCGCGGGTGACTTGGGCGAGGTGCTGGCGGCCTTCGCGCATTGCATGCATCGCCTTCGTCACCGGCGTGCTCTCGTCGAACGTTGCCGTGGGGTGGACGAGGTCGGCGATCGGTGCCGACGGTTCGCGCGAGACGGTGTCTCGGACGTGAACCGCACCTTCGTAATGACCGTTCGAACCGATGAGGACACGCAAGTGTCCCGCCTTCTGGGCGGTGTGCCAGACGTCCGCCGCGGTGGCGTCCTTCGAGACCGCGGTAATGGCGTGGTCGGGTCGTACGAGATCGGAAAGCGTCATCTCCCGCAGCGACAGAGCACCCCGGATGTGGCTGCTCGAGACCGGGTCGAGCGTGCCGGTCTCCGTCGAGTGCTCGACCAGTTGCTCCAGGCCCTCCGGGTCCTGGGCCGCGGCGACCTCGTCGGCCGGCTCGACGCCCATGCGGCGCAGAAGCCAGTTGGCGGCGCCGTTGAGGACGACGAGCAGCGGACGCGTGAAGAGCATGAAGCCGCGCATGGGCAGCGCGAGCAGCATCGCGGAACGCTCCGGGTGAGCAATGGCCCATGACTTCGGCATCATTTCGCCGACGACGAGGTGGATGAACGTCACGATGAACAGGGCAAGCACGAACGCGAGGACGTCGGCCACAGTGCTGGGCAGGCCGAGGTCAGCGAGGAGCGGCGTCAGTGCGTGGTGCACGGCCGGCTTCGACAGGGCACCGAGTGCCAGGGTGCACAGGGTGATGCCGAGCTGGGAGCCGGCGAGCAACAGCGTCAGGTCACCCGAACTGCGAAGAGCGGCGCGGGCGCTGCGGGAGGTGGCGGCGAGTTCTTCGAAGCGGTGGCGCTTCGCTGCGATGAGCGAGAACTCGACGGCCACGAAGAAGGCGCTGAGCGCCACGATCGCGACGCTGATGAGGATGAGGGCGGGGGTGCTCATGCGTCGTCACCTTCCGTCTCGTGGCGTGCATCGAGGGTGAGGCGCACCGTGTGCGGCACGCGGTTCTCGGTGTCGATGACCTGGATGACGAGGAAACGCTCAGGCGGCGCGTCGTCGGAGGCGTACTCGCCCGGGTCAACGGGCAGCGGAACCTCGACGGTGACGCCGTCCTCGACGAAGCCGCCGTTGTAGGCCATGGCCACGCCGCCGACGGTTTCGAAGTCGCCGGGCGGCATGAGGATGTCGAGCGAACGCTCGACCTCGTCGGTGGGCGTGCCGCCGGGGCAGATCCACGCGTCGTCGTCACCGGTCTCGTCCTCGACGATGGCCGTGAGGTCGTCGGGGTCGTGCTCGTCCTCGATCTCGCCGACGATCTCCTCGGCGAGGTCCTCGGTCGACAGCACGCCGGCGAAGCCACCGAACTCGTCGACGACGATGGCGAGGGTGCGGCGCTCGGCTCGCATGGCCGCGAGCGCCTCGGGGAGCACGGTGAACGAGGAGATGAGGAACGCGGGGCGCATGATCTCGCTGACCTCGCGCTCGTCGTTCGGCGGCAGCGTGAGCACGTCGAGGAGTTCGACGACGCCGACGACGTCGTCGTTGTCGAGCACGGGGTAGCGCGTGTGGCCGCCCTCCATGAGCTGTCGGATCTCGTGGACGGGGGTGTCGGCCTGGACGACGTCGACGCGGGCACGCGGGATCATTGCGTGACCGGCGGGGCGCTGGGGGAACTCGAGGGCGCGGTCGATCATGTCGGACAGTTCCTCGGGCAGCTCGGAGCCGCGGGACTCGCCGACGATGTGCTTGAGGTCGCGCAGGGTCGCCGAGTGCTCGACGTCGTGCACGGGCTCGATGCGCAGGAGCTTGAGCAGAGCCTCGGACGCGCGGTCGAAGAGCCAGATGAGCGGCTTGAAGACGCGCAGATACGCGAGCGTCGAACCGGCGAGGCGGTCGGAGACCTGCTCCGGGCGTGCGATGGCGTAGTTCTTGGGGAACAACTCGCCGAGCACCATCTGGATGATGGTCGACAACAGGAGCGCGACGACGGCACCGACGACGGCGGCGAACGCCTTCGAGATGCCGGCTGCCGAACCCATGTCGCGGATCGCGCCACCGATGAGCGGTTCGGCGACGTAACCGACGACAAGACCGGTGACGGTGATGCCGAGCTGAGCACCGCTCAACATGAACGAGGTGCTGCGGGTGACCTGGAGCGTCTTGGCGGCTTTGTCGTCGCCGCCCTTGGCTCGTGCTGCGGTGCGGGAACGGTCGACGGCCATGAACGCGAATTCCTGGGCCACGAACCAGCCGGTGAACGCGGTGATGATCAGAACGATCACAATGCCGGCGAGAAGGGAAAGGGCTGGGCCCATGATGATCGAGAATGCCTCACGGTGGGGGAACGGTCGATGGCACAACGGTACTGGATCGACGGGGGTTCCCATGCCTCGCTGCTGAGCGCGGGGTCACCGTCGAAACGGCCCGCCTGCTTCTCCCGGGCCCTCAGTTCGTCGTCGCCTTCTGCAACGTGACGGTTGCCGTGCGGGTCGCGCCGGAGGTGTCGGTCCACGTCACCTTCATGGAGTCGCCGGGGTAGTGGCCGTCCATGACATCGGCCAGATCGCCGGTGTCGTAGATGGTCGTACCGTCCAAGGCGGTGATGACGTCGCCGGCCGCCAGGCCCGTGGTTGCCATCGCCGACCCACTTTGGACGTTCTGAACCGTGACCCCGCTCGACCCGCCATAGGGCGCCATCCCGCCGCGGCTCGAGCTGCTCGGCACGACGGCGATACCCAGAGCGGCACGGTGACCGATGTGGTTCGTCGATGTCTTCGTTCCGGCCAGGATGGTGTCGGCCAGCGACTTCGCCTGGGTGATCGGAATCGCGTAGCCCTCCGCGCTGCGCGCGTCCGCGTTGCCGTAGGCGGTGAGGGAGTTGCTGGAGGCAGCGGCGGTGTCGATGCCAATGACTTCGCCGTCCGCGTCGAAGAGCGGGCCACCCGAATAGCCGCCGACGATGGGTGCGCTCGTCTGGATGAGGTCGGTCAGTTCCTCGGAGGAGTCGAGCGCCGTCGAATCGCTCGCCGTGATCGAGCGGTCGGTGGCGGTGACGAGTCCGCTCGCGGCGTACAGCACGCCCTCGCCACCGCCCTGGCCGACGGCGAGTACCTTCTCGGAGACCTTCACGCCGTCGGTGTCGAGTCGGACGGTGGCCAGGTTGCTTGCGCCCTTGAGCTTGAGCACGGCGATGTCGTGTGACTCGTCATGTCCGACCACCTCGGCTGTGTACTTATGCCCGCCGGGCACCGTGACGCGGATCTGGGTGGAGCCCTCCACGACGTGGTAGTTCGTCAGGACGGTCCCGTCAGAGCGCAGCACCATGCCGCTGCCGGCGCCTTCGCCGTTCGTCGTCACGGTGTCGATCATGACGACGCCTCGCTGCTGGGCCTCGGTAGCGGTCGTGGACGTGCCGCTCGTCGAGCTGGCGCTCGTACCGGACGCTCCGTCGTCGCCGTTCCAGCCGTTGCCAGCGCTGGAGCTGTCGGGAAGGAAGCTCGTTCCCGACGAGCCCGCGATGCGCGTCACCGGCAGGAGATCACCGAGGTTGTCGTGCGCCACGACGGCGGCCGGGGCGGCAAGCGCTGCCGTGGTGAGTGCGGTGATGCCGACGATCGTGGTGGTGCGCATGGGGTGCTCCTCGGAACGTGCCTGGGGTGATGGTGACCAGACAACCGGGGGTAGCCATGGCGTACCTGGCTCGTTCCTGTGCCTCAGCTATGTTCGCGCCCGCATGCGCAATGGAACACGTGAGCGCCCCTCACCACCGTGGGAATCGGTCGTGAGGGGCGCCCACCCGTGACAGGTAGCGCCCGGGTTGCTCGGTTTTGACGCCGAATGCTGACGGCCCGGGATCGACAGCATGAACGTGAGGCGCGCGTTCTGACGCGCGCCTCACGCTCGTGTGTGGGTGTGGCGGTGCAGGTGGGTGTCCGATCCCATGAGAGATGGACAGGCAGACCACGGTTGTGGCCATGTTTTGCGGTACAGCAACACGGCAAGTTGTTCGTGAAATCTGGCCAATCCAGAAAAACTCCGAACAGCGCCGCCACCAAGGTGCGTGGGGTCTGGAGCCTACGCCTTGGAGGCGGACTTCTTGGGCCTCGCGTCAACGAAGACAGGGACGATTCGTGTCTTGCCCTGCTCCGAGACGGCTTTGCAAGCGCTGGTCACCAGGGCCAGGCGTTCGTCCTCGAAGTCACGGTCTCGGTAGCCGATGCACAGGTAGATGCCGAACTCGGCCTTCTCGCCCTTCAGGTAGATGGGGAGTTGTGTCTCGGCTCCATGGGCGAACTGGGTGCTGGAGACGTGCTTGACCTCGATGAGGCCCCGGACCTGCCACCCTCGGGTGAACTTGAAGTCCACCGGACCACGCCCGCAGTCGGCCTCCCGGGAGATGTCGATGTCGCGGGCTCGGCAGTGCTCGATCCACGTCGCCCGGGCGATGACCTGCGCGATCTTCTCTGGGCGATGCGCCCGCAGGGTGTCGTCCCAGAGCGCCCGCCAAAGGCCGTTGTCCTCGACCGCACCCTTGAACGTCTGAGCCAGATCGTGCAGCCACGGCTCAAACTCCGCCTGATCCCGTGGTGCCATCGGTGCCTGACTAGCCTTAGCGATCTCCCGGCCTGCTTCTTCCCAACGGACGATGCCTTTGGGATCGTTGTCCACGTCGTAGGCGCTGGCGTCGGCGGTGGCCTCGTCCACGTAGTTCTCCAACAGATCGACCGCACGGTGGGCCAACTCGCGTCCTCGCCGTGCCTTCTCGCGCCGGTCCAAGGACTCTGCGAGGTCGTAGTTCAGGTCGAAGCGCAGCGTCTCGTTCTCGTTCTTCTCCGCCCAGGACCAGAAACCATCGG
This sequence comes from Dermacoccus barathri, assembly GCF_015070805.1. Classification (NCBI taxonomy): domain Bacteria; kingdom Bacillati; phylum Actinomycetota; class Actinomycetes; order Micrococcales; family Dermacoccaceae; genus Dermacoccus; species Dermacoccus barathri. The sequence goes on from NZ_JADCTK010000006.1 coordinate 23,008, forward strand.
GGGTCACCCGTGGGATGTCCTTCAGGAACTGCTGTGGGGTGAGCAGGACGCCGCCTCTGAAGACCGGGCTGACTGGCAACGAGACCGTGGAGGAACGCCAGCGGAAGCCCTGCGCCGTCCATGACGTGTTGGGCACCGTTACGGACTCCATCGGGACGCCGAGAGACTGGCAGACCTCCTGCGTGTAGGTGATGAAGCGACCCTTCAAGATGTTGCACACCATGTCGCTGATTCGGTCCACTCCGAGGCCGACCACGATGACGGCCATCATGGCGAGGAGCCGGTCGTTGGAGCCTCGCCCACGCCCTCGGAAGAACTCCAGTTCCTCGCACATTTCGCGGGCAAGTTCTGGGCCGATGCCTGCACCCTCTGGGTGGCCCATCGAGAGGCCGAGGCCGAACTCCTTGGGCTCAGGGAACTGGAGGAAGCGCTCTGCCTTCTGCCAGTGTCTCGACTCTCGTTGTCCGTCCGCCCTCTCCAGCAGTTCCAGAGCGGCTTCGAAAAAGTCGATGATCTCGTCGTGTCCAGCGTTCCAGAACGGCTCGGGGTCATCGAAGAGCAGGAAGGGGTCCACGTAGAGCGGGCTGTCCATCTCCGTGTTGAGATCGAACCAGTCGGCGTCGGAGGGACGCTCGACCTCGTGTTGCTCCGTGAACCGCATGGTCTATTGTCCCCGCCCGGCGTGGACGCTCGTGAACCGACTCGCCGCCAGAGAACCCCAGAGCCCATGGCCGAAGGTGCAAGAGGGCGATCAGCAAACATGACTGCGGAAGTCGGTCCACCTGGCTACAGTCCAGGCGCATGAGAGCGACCAACCAGCAGGCCCTGATCTCCACCGTCTTCGAGGCAGCCGAGCGCGCGACGGACAGGCTCACCCACCTCGTGCCCGACCTCGACCGTGACCGCGCTGAGTACGCCGTCGCGAGCGTGCTCCTGGATGAGGCGTGGGTCTCGCAGAGGTAGCACGGCAGCGGGGGCGCTCAGGCGCGTGGAGCCGCTCCAACGTCCGCGAAGCCCTCGAAAGTCCGGAGGTCCCGCTTGGGCTCGGGAAGGCCGTCACGGCGGCGCTGGGCCTCCTTGCGGCGATCCTCTCGTTCTTCGGCCTCGAAGACCTTGGCGAGTGCCTCCAGATCGGTCTGGAGGGTGTCCTTGGGGTTCTGCTGGGTCATGACCATCCCTCCTGGGTGGGGGCTTGTGCGACTGGGTGCTATCGAGCGTAGACACACAGGTGTCCGATTCAGGTCATGCCCTACTTCAACGCAGGTTGTGGTACTTGAAGTGTGCGAGTTTCTCCCGATGCGCTACCAGTCGTTGGTCCTGCTCGCTCTCTCCACCGAGGAAGTCGATCCATGGCCACTCTGTGGCGAGTTCGCCTGCTTCGCGGAATGCGATCTCTGCCAAGGGCACATCTTGTTGCTGCCATGACCAGGCTGTCTCTCCGACGTACTCGCCCTGCATAGGGCCGTAGAGGTGATCGGAGCCCTCAGCGGTGACGGCGTAAATGAGACTCATCCGGTACTCGTAGCCGTGGAAGGTCTCTGCGTACTGCTCATCATCGGGGATGAGGTCACGGAACACATCGCGCGTGTCCTGCTTCAAGAGACGGCTGATGGGGTAGGTCCATCGTCCCCCTCCCCAGCGTGGCAAGAGGTTCACGTCGTCTGCGTCGAGAACTCGCCACGGGTGCACGATCTGTGCCGCAGGCAAGCGAAGGCGGACGCCGTGGTCAAGTGTTCCGATTACCTGCGTGGCCAGTTTGATGACGAGTCCGTCGCGGCGGCGATACGTCGCAGCGGTCCCGAGCGCGGCTTGGACAAGCAGGGCTGGGTACAGCCTCGCTCTCTCCAGATGCGCTTGGGTGGGGACACCCAAGCGGCGGACCGAGCCCACGTCCACCAGCCTCTGGAACACATCCATCCAGAGACGGTCGTGAACGCCGTCGTCGTGCCGTACGCCTTCCACAAGGAGTGTCCGCAGAAGGTGCGACCTTTCCCGGTGCCCGTCGAGCACATGCTGGAGAGAGGTGCCCCTGTCACCCGGCAAGGACAGAGCCTGGTCGATGACGCCCTGGGCCACGTCCTCTGTAGCGTTGACCACGAGGTCGTGCAGGTCGATCCGTCGCACGGGATTGGGCAGATAGCGCTTCAGGCGTGCGACGGCCATCGCCGTTGTGAGTGGAGGAACTACCAGCCGCTCCAGCGCCTCGATGTTGGAGGCGATCGCGGTGAACAGTTCATCCGCCCCCGCTGCCGGGATGACGGTTCCCCGACGCCCGGCCAGCAACCGCTGGGCTGTGCCCCCCCTGCTGCTCCGGCCATCCCAATAGAGCGGGTAGCGCCGATTGGGGGAAGCCTCCATCAGGGCCACCAGTGCGGTGTCCCAGTCCGCCGACCACCCCGAGATCAGGAGCCCGTAGTCGTCCAGTACACGCTCGATCAGCCGGTTCCACTGCTCGGGATAGGAGGCTAGTTCATCAGGCGTGTTGAGCGAACCCAAGTCCTTGTAGTCGCCATGGAGTTTGATGACCGTGGCGGTGGCGTGCGCCAGCGGCTCCATGCCTGCAACTGCCTCCGGGCGGGCGATGACCTGCGGTGCGACCCCCTCGGCCTCCAGCGCCTGCTCCATGAGCCGGTCGAAGTTCGTAGTGATGACGACCTTGATGTAGCCCTTCTTCACGAGTTGGGCGATGGCTTGGTGCGCCTTGCTCGGGGTCTTCACCCCCTCCTCACGCTCCTCGTCCGTGGGCTCGAAGTACCCAGCGAGGAGCCCTTGGCGCGCGGCAGCGGTTGGGGCTAAAGACTCCAGGAGCGAGGAGTAGCCCAAGTCTTCCCCATGGTGCTCTCGCCACCATGTCTCGGGGTGGGACCCGGCCTGCTCGGCAGACTCCGCGTCCTCCTGGGCGGCCACCTTGCGGACGAGATCGGTCACCACGCCCCAGCCCGTGGGCATCCCAGCCCCAGTTGACATCCCCGAGCCGAGCAGCAGTGCATAGACCCCCGCCTGAGCGTGCATTGAGGTGGCCAGCATCGCGCTGGGTGATAGAGGGGCAGCCATGATTCTCCTTCGGGTAAGGGGCTGAGGGGCGAGGAATCAGCGCAGGCTTCGCAACGCGGTGCGTCGCTGGGCATCGCGCTCACGCTTGGCAGCGAGGGCCTCTTGCATGCGCATCTTCTGTATCGCGCCCCGAACGTGGGTGGGGATGTCGCGCTGGGTTTCCCCCGCTCGTATGGCGTCGCAGAACTCCGGACCGCACTTCTCGCACCAACCCGATTTGAGAACAACGGCAGCCTGGTCGTCCTGTGGGAGACGGTCAACAGTCGTATCCGTCCAAAGGTTCGCAGTAGGACCTTCGTTGCAGTCACAACTGAAGGCGATGTAGTCGTTGTTCTTGAACTTCTCCCACACCTGTTGGGTAACAATCATCTCGTGTCGCTCAGCAGCCTGCGCACACTTCGCTGCGTAGTTGACCGGCCTGCCCGCCCAGACAGCCTCCTGTTCTGAGACGTTCCGCCGCGTCCCGATCTTCTTGACGAGGGTGCGTGCAGCGTGGATACCCACCTTGTAGCCAGTCTCCGGGGCGTCTGGCCACCGCTTCTCCAGTCGTGCCACCAGGTCTTCGCTGAACGTCTTGATCGTGACCCCTGCGCACAGTGCTCGCTCGTAGGCCCGGTCGCCCCAGAAGAGGCCGAATCCGCCGTCGCCTTGGATGTCGATGAAGTTCGCCTCGAAGTCGTGGAAGATGCGCACCGCACCCTCGACGCTGCTCTTGTAGATGCGGGCGGTCGACTTGTCGTGCTTGCCGGTACCGAGGTGGGTAGACCCCTTCAGGTCACAGACCACGGCCACAACCTCAGGAAGTTTGATCCACGTGTCGCTGGACGAGGAAGGGATGTCCTGGGCCTTGAAGGTGCCGTCCTTCTCCACCACAGGGATGTCGGAGTTGTTCAGGACTGTGTTCACCTCTTCGCCCAGTGCGTCGAGGAGGGAGGTCAGGAAGGCGGGTTCATCGCTCATATGAACAAGGCTACGGAGCCGGTCTGACACTCTTGGGCTACCAGCACAGCGCCTGGCCTACGACTACCGCCACCGTGCCCAGCAGAGACAGGAATCCGAGAAAGTTGGCGCGGTTGGCCCACGTGTATTTGCGGACGGCTACGCCAGAGTTCGCCACGATCTGACGCGCAAGGTGCTCGGTGACCGTGTTCGGATCAGCCAGTGCGCCCCTGAGGTGTGCCGCGTACTGGTCGGGCTGGCCCGCAAAGTGCCGATGAACGTCGCCGTAGTAGAGCGGGTTCAACTTGGTCTGGTCGGGCTCGTGGGCGAACTGGGGCAGGAGACCCAGCGTGGCTGCGCCAGCGGCGAGAAGGAGAAGCAGTCCCGTCAGTCCTTCGATCCAGAGCATGGCTAGCGAAGGGCTCCCAGCCTCGATCACGAGCGTGATGAGTCCGGCTGCCAGCACCCCAAGGAAGGCGAGCACCACACCGAGTTTGGTTTCGGCGTGCTTCACCCACTCGTTGACGTTGGTCAGGACATCCCAAGCCTCTGTGACTGTCGCTGCATCAGGGTCGCTGGCGGACGCGCCGGACGGAGTGCTTGTGGGTGCAGGAGAGGTCCAGATGCGCCTGAGCCAGTCAAGGAGGGCCATCTCAGTAGTCGCTCGTGATGTCGGACTCGTAGAGTCCCTTGGCGCTCTTGGCGTCCCGGATGGCCTGTCGGACGTGGTGCTTGGTCAGGTCGAGGACCTTCATGGTGCCTCCGGTCTCGGCCACGGACTCGATGCGGCGGAACTCGCCCTGGTACTTCTCCGCGAACGCCGCCAGCCCTCGCAACTTCGGCAGGGCGTCGGAGAGGTGGTGGCCGTGAGGGTCCACCAGATCAGCCACTACGGCACCCGTGTGGTCGGTGCCGAAGAAGATGAAGTCGGGACGGACTGCCTTCCAGGTGCCGGAGTCCTCCTTGTAGGCGATGGCCAAGGACTCCTTCGTGGCCCGGGCGGGGTTGCGGTACCAACCCTTGAAGCCGGGCTGCCTGGCCTCGGAGTCGAGGACCTTCCGCTCCCACTCGTTGAGCGTGATCGGGTAGGTGCCGTCCTCGGCTGCCATGAGGTGCATGAGCCGGGTCTCCAGCGGGCTCTCGGTCCCGTCCTTCTCGCGCACCATCGTCTCGGCCTGGGCTGCCTTGGGGACGGTGAGGGAGATGCGTTCAGGTTGGGTGGACATGCCTTCCAGCCGGTCGTACTCCGCCTGCCGCTCGTCCGAGAGTCCCTTGCGGGCGACGCGGGTCTGGTTGAGCCACGTCCTCGCGAGGTCGTCGGCCTCGTCCTCGACGGCCTGCGCGATTTCAGGCACCCGGCCCAGAGCGGCGACGGTGATGTTGGCCTCCAGGAGGTCGTCGTCGTCGCCGTCCGGGCCGACCAGGTGGTTGACGTAGGAGGAGCACAGGGCGGGGCTCAGGACGCGCGCTGCGGCGCGGTAGGAGTCCTCGATGGCACGCGGGTCCGCCGACTCCTGGAACGACTTGTACGAAAATCCGCCGCCGATCCGGCCTCGGGCCTCCTCACCGCTCATCGTGAGCACGTCCTCGCGGGCCTGGGCGACCTTCTCCTTGTGCTGCACCGCCCGACCGTCCAGTACGGCGTGGAGGTGCTTGTGCGCCTTCTCGACGGCTTCCTCGACCAGGTTGTCCTTGGACAGCGCCGTGGCGAGCGCGGTGAGTCTGCGGATGGGCTTGACGCCCTTCTTCGGGATCGTCACCGAGGGCAGCGCTGCGAACGTCTCCCACACCTCCTGGCGCACCTTCGGGTTTGGGTGAAGGTCCACCGGGTCGAACAGTACCCGGCGTCCCTCGCCGCCTCCGGTGTCGTTGTCCTCCTCGTCCTTGGAGGTCGCGCCCTTCATCAGCATCTCGGCCACGCCTGTGGCGGTCTTGCGGTCGAAGAACGGCAGCAGGCAGTCCACCGAGTTCAGCAACTCGTTGCCCGGGATACGCCGAGCCAGGGGAGTGCGGATCATCCGGCCCAGCAACTGGGTGATGTGTGTCCGGTCCTTGGCCGGGCGCATCGAGACCAGCACCTCGGCCCTCGGGCAGTCCCAGCCCGTGGAGATCGCAGACTTGGCCAGCAGCACGCGGACGTGCTTGGCGTCCTGCACCCGTTGGGGCTCGATGTAGGGCACGCCCTGCTGGCCGACCAAGAGGTCCTGGTGCTCCCCGAAGACGTTCGCCACGGCGTCAGGTCCGAGTTCGGGCCAGGCGTCGTAGATCGTGTCCAGCGTCCGCACCAAGGTCTCTTGGGTGGGCTTGTCGACCACCTGGACGACCAGCAGCGGGATGACCGGATCAGCCTCCTCCTGCTCGTCCGCGTAGGCCAACCACGCCGCTGTCGAGGCCCGGACCTTCTCCACCGCCCGGCGCAGCAGCACCGTATCGAAGACCCCTTGCTCGGTGGGGATGGAGAGCACGATGTCGTCCTTCAACAAGCCCGATGCCTGCACGAGTCCGGAGTCGACCTCCACCGAAGGCAGGGCTGTTCGACCCTTCGCGTCCTTCATCGCCGCCTCGAACCGCTCCACTGTGGCCGAGATACCGAAGACGACCGGCATCGGCGGGACCGCGCCGTGGCCGTTGATCAGCCGCTGGACGATGGTGGAGCGGTCTTTGCTCGTAGTGCCCATGCCTCGGTGGGCCTCATCCAGGACGAAGTAGAGCGTTAGGTCCTTGTTCTCGACGGTGTTCGTGATCACGTCGTAGATCGAGGACTGCATCTCGTCGGGACGGGGTTGGAAGAGACGCTCCTGTCCCAGGGCGCCACTGGCCTCACCACGTACCAGTCGCGAGTTCTTGGACAACTTCTGCGTGTTGAGGAAGTACACGTGCCCCGGGCGTAGCGAGGGTTCGGAGAACGTCGTCTCGATGACCCGCAGGCGCGAGTCCAACTCGCTCGCCGCCTCCTGCAAACGCGCCCGCGACTGCTCGTTGAGCGAAGGGTCGTCGGAGAACCACAGCACGACCGCGCCGGGATCGGCCTCGAAGTCGAACTCGTCGTTGCCGAAGAAAAGCGCCTCGATCACCGCAGCAGCCATGACCGTCTTGCCGGCACCGGTCGTCGCCGTCAGGGAGAACTGCGACAGTGACCCGTAGCGGTGGTACATGTCGCGGGCCTGGTCCAGGTTCCGCAGTACGTCCCGGACGGCCTCGCCTTGGTAGTCCTTCAGCGAGTAGCGCATCAGCGACCACCCCTCAACTGGAAGTTCTGCAAGTACGACTCGTACAGCCGCACCGGGAGCACCGAACTGGGCAGGTCACGGCACACCATCTGGAAGGCCGAATCGTCGTCCGTGACGATGAATGCCATCTTCACAGACTCCGCCTCAGCCACCCGGGCCACGAAGTCCCCGGCCTGATCCAGGTTCTCCAGCACGCCATAGGTCTCGGCCACGTCCCAACCGTCCTCACCCAGGTCCGTGATGACCCGGCCCTGCGACCCGGCCTTCATCCACAACATCGGAGCGATCCGCTCGAACGCCCGGTTGTGCCGGACCGAGAGCGGTGCCTCGTAGGTCAGGGTGAAGAACGCCGCACTCTCCTCGAAGCCATCACTCATGGGGAACTCGTCTGTGAACTTGTAGTCACCCTTGATCGGCTCGCCCTGGGGCGTCCGGCCAGTGATCGCAGCCGTCACCCGAGGCTTGGTGATGTAGTCGCAGATGCCCTGCGACTCCCAGTCATCGTCCCCGGGACGCAGCCCACGCTTACGCAGCCCGCGCTGCTCCTCGGCACTGACCTCGTTGTTCGTCACCGAGATGCACTGGCGACGACCACCATCCTGCTTGTTCAGCCGCATGACGGCATGGGCCGTGGTCCCCGAGCCAGAGAAGAAGTCAAGAACCACCGCGTGGGGCTTGTTGACGACGAACAGCCGTAGGACATCTTCAACCGCATATAGCGATTTGGGGTACGGGAACCGTCTCTTGGGAAGAACGTCGTTGAGCATGCGACTTCCATGCCAACCTGCATCGTGCGCAGGGGAGTTCCACACTGTCTTGGGTAGCACCCGCTCCCGAGTGGCTCCAGCCAGAACAACCTCACCGCTAGGACCACGGCCTGAGACCTGAATATCCCCCGATTCGATGGCGCGCACACCCCCCTCATTAATGAAAAGAACCGGCCAGAGGCCCTTCTTATTCAATGGCCCTACACGGATGTACCCTCTCCCGACATTGCGTCGGGCGATGTCTACGCCCGTCCGCCAACGTGCCTCCGTTCCATCCTCCCGCAGGGGCCAAACTGCGATCAGCCCCTCGGGGGCCTGATACTCGTCCCGGGGGGTGGACAATGGCAGCGGGTCACCAACTTGGCGAATAGCACGGGACCTCGGCTCGATTAGCAACGGGTAGAAGAGATTCGGCGAATCTGACCGCAGCGACCCCGCCCCGTTGCGACGGAACTGGAACCACATCTGACGCGGCTTCTCTGCGGAAACGGCACCGAGGAGGTCTGTCTGGACTTCACTCGCCCTGGCGGAACCTAGGAAGACCAAGTAGATGTATTCGTCAACCCGAGACAGCGTGCCATCCCTGGCGACGCCCCGTTGCGAGATCACAGTAGTGACCATCTGAATCCGCGCCTCGGGGAAGGTCTGGTCCAGTAGCATCCCGAGCCGGAGGTACTCCTTCTCGTCAATGGTGACGATGAGAACAGAGTCCTCCGGGTTCAGCAAGTCTCGGGCGACCTCCAGCCGTCGCTCCATGAACGCCAACCACTTCGAGTGCCTGTAATCGTCGTCTCCCTCGACGTAGTTGTTGTTGTACTTCCAGTCCTTCGCACCCGTGTTGTACGGAGGGTCGATGTAGATGGCGTCGACCTTGCCCCGATGGGTGTAGGTGAGCATCTCCAGGGCGTGGTAGTTCTCTGCGTTGATGACGGTGTGGAACGGCTTGTCACCCCCGCGCTCTACTCGTCCGGTCTCCACGAGCCCCGGGTAGATGCGGTCGTTGAACTCCGCGACCACCACGAGGTCGTCCGTGATGACGACCTGGGTCTCTGGCTGCTCGGCGTCCAGTTCGATCAGGTGCGCGACTCGGCTCCCATCCACGCGCTCGATCTGCTCCACCCGCCACAGCCGCTGGTCGCCCTGCTTGACCTCCCCCCGGGGAGGCAGCACCCGCACCTTGTCGCCCCGACGCACGTCACACCCGGGCAACTCAACGGCCTCTGGCTGGTGCTGCTCGAAGACCAGCCCGAACGTCCGCCGCTTCATCAGGGCGGCGAACTCCTTCTCCAGGTCGTCACCGAGTTGCTTGTCGGCCTTCCGTGCCTGCCTCAGTAGTTCAGTCAGTCGCGACACTCGCTACGTCTCCTTCAAGGTATGCGAGTGCTCGAACTCGCTCTTTGTCATCGTAGGCAGCGGCACCGACAGAAGCCGGCAGGCGTGGCCGAGGGGCGGCGTTCCGTTCACTCACCTCGCTCCCTCCGTGAACAACCCGATTGCCGCGAGCGACCGCTGGCGACGCACGTCGGCCTTGGACGGGGTGGCTACGGCCTTGCGTCCGAGGAAGCGCGTGTAGCGCTCCCGGCCCTCGGTCAGCAGGTCACAGCGACGCTCATCGGGTGCGAGGGCTCTGGCCCGTGTCTCGCGGCCTTCTGGACCCATTCCTCGATCTGCCGGGGACTGCGAAAGCCCTCGGAGTCCCACATGCCCAGGCCGATGAGGACCGAGCGTGGGGAGTAGCCCGCTCGAAGGGCTGCCCGAATGCCCGGCAGGAGAGCCTCAGCCTTGACCACAGGGGTCCCGGCTTCCGCCATCGCCTCGCAGTAGGCACCCAGAACGGAGCGGGCCACCTCGGGGCTTCCGGAGGAAGAGGTTGAGGTCGCGACTCTGGCCGGGAGCGCCAAGCTTCCGTCAACGCGAACCGGTGGGCCTCGGCTTTGTCCGGGTGACGCACGTCCACAAGCCGTCCGTCGCCGTTGCTCAGCCCGACGAAGAAGTCGGGGACGTGATCGCGGAGTCGTCGGCCCTCGGCATCCTGCGTGCCCTTGGGCCACAGGATCGCCAGCGGCTGGGAGGAGACGCCCACGACATCGGGGTCATGGTCTGCGCTCAGTAGGTACTGCCGCTCCAGCAGGCTCTCGAACCCGGTGTGCCGCTTCATCGTGGAGGACCACCACAGTCCCTCGTAGTTGCGCTTGCCCGGCCAGGCGAAGAACTCGCGGATGGGGAGGGCATCCTCGAAGGGCTCTGCCGTGAGCGACCGGCTGGCCTCGACATTGAGCAACCGACCATCGAGGCGCGCCAGCACGCGCAGGGTTTCCGTGACGTTGCTCGGCAAGGAGTGCAGCGCTCGACTCACGGAGCCTCCAGGTCTTCTCGCGTTGGACAGTTGACCATGTGTATCGGATCAACTGCGACTAAATGGCGCTTGCTATAGCAGTGTCCGATCTGGTGCGAGAGGTCTCAACTGGAGCGAGAGGAGCACACGCAGCGTCTCGCGAGGAGTGGCTGATTGACTCTACTTTACATAATGTAGATTATCGGCAACTGACTGGAGCGTCGAAAGGGGCTGACGACGTGCTCACGCACCTGCTTCGTCAGCCCCCTTCTGCGTGGCGTTACTGCACCGACGTGATCGACTGCGTCGTGCCGTTCAGATCGAACGTGTCGCCTGCGCGCTTGCCGCTGATGCCGTCGTAGATCGGTGCGTCCGTCGACATGCCCGAGAAGCTACGGCCTTGTGATTCGAACTCGCTCACGGCGACGCCCACCAGGTAGACCTCGTCGCCGAAGCTCACCACGGCGCCTGGCTCCACAGTCTCCTTTGCGGACACGTCGAGGTTCTCGGCCGTCGTGATCAGCTCCTGCTGGCGGTCGTCGGTCTCCTGGTACATCGCGTGCAGGTCGCCGGCTTCGTCCTCGTGCGAGATATCGTCGACGTCGACCTCGTCGGTCTCCGTGGCCTGCGCCTCGTGGCTCTCCAACGCGACGGCTTCGCTGTTCGCGTCCGCCTGTTCCTTGAGGTGCTTGACGAGATCCGCCTTCAGCGTTTTCTTGTCGATGTCCTGAGTGCTCATGGAGCCAACCTACGCCCCAACCCGGGCGGCGTGACTCCCCTAAAATTGCATAGACGATCGATATAGTTGCCGACGGTCAGCGCCGCCGGCTGAGCACCTTGTCCAGCCCGGTGTAGAGCGCTGCCAGAGCGAGGCCGAACGCCAGGATCGCGCACAACGCCACCGCCACCGAGGCGTAGCCGTTCGTCGACACGTTGACGAAGGGATACGGGTACGCGTCGATGATGGCGCCGCGCGCGAGCATGTAGACCACCCACACGACCGGCACGACGAGGAACAGGCTGAACGTCCGACGGTCGAAGGCACGCCGTGGCCCGACGACGAGCCACGCGAGCACCGACAGCACCGGAACCGCCTGATGCTCGAGGAAGTTCGTGACAACAGCGACGCCGGTCGGATTCGCGTCCGGCGCGAGAACGACCTGGTAGACGATCGCCGTCACGGTGATCATCACGAGCGCGTCGAGCAGAAGCACGCGAGCCAGGCGCGAGAAGCGGTCCCCGGTCGGCCTCTCCCCCGACGTCGCGGCGGCTCGCCTTGCCTGCAACGCGAGGAGGGTGAACGCGAGCGCCACGACGACGTTCGACCACACCGTGAAGTAGCTCAAGGTGTCGATCACGCGCGGCAGCGCGCCGGCCGCGCCCGTCGGGTTGTTCCCGTACGCGTGTGCTGCGATTTCCGCGTGCGAGTAGTTGTCGGTTGCGGACAACGTCACGTCGAGTGCCACGTCGAACCAGGCCAGTGCAGCCACGAACCCCCACACGCGTCGAGCCGAGCTCATGTGCTGCTACCTCTCCCCCGCCGCACGGGCGTGACGACAGGAACCCCGACACTAATCCTCAGTTGCCCGGCGCCGCAGTCACTTCCGCACTCCGGTCCCGACTTGATGGCGAACCTTCTTCCCGCGACGACGTGCCGCGGAGGCCGGCTCAGTCCTGGTTGATGAAGCGGACGTTCTCCTGTGCCACTCCCATGAGGTAGCGGTACAGCCCGGGCAGGTCGAAGTTCTTGGGGAACTCGAACCGGTAGGAGTCGTAGGCAAGGTTGTGGGAACGAAGCCTCGGTGTTGTGACGAAGGTGATCGTGATCTCCGAGTCGTCCATCCCGCCGCCGGCGGTCTCGGCGGTCACGTCGACGATCGTGTTGAGGGCGATCGACTTCACTCGCGTCTTCTTGCCCGTCGCACCCTGGTGGTCGAGCGTGATGATGCGGAGATTCGTGATGCAGAAACCGTCACGCAGCATCCTGAACGCGTTGTGGATCTGCTCACCCGGCAACAGCCACGGCGCGTACTCCGCCTGTGCTTGCTGCGGGTCCATCTGCTGCATGTTGCCTGCGAGGCCTTGGAAGATTCCCATAAGCACGAAGGTAGAGAAGGGAGGCGGGTCGCGATGACAAAATCAGGAAAGTCCGGACGGTGCCCTCGGCTACCGTCGGTCCATGGGCCACCGACCGACGCGTGAACCCTTCTCGGACGGCACAGGCTTTCGGATTCGGCCACACGTGCCCAATGGCGTCGGTGTTCTTACGGTCGCCGGCTCGAGCGGCCGTCTCGATGACCCCCGGGCGAAGATCTTCGCAGCGAAGGGATGCGTCGCGGAGACGATGACGTGGTTCGGCGGTCCCGGTCAGAACGCAGGCCCCTACGACATCCCTCTTGAGACTTTCCTCGATCGCGCCGCAGCGCTACGCCGCGAGTGCGACCACGTCGTCCTCGTCGGTACCTCCTTCGGAGCCGAGGGTGTGCTGGCCGCAGCGGCCCAGGACGGCGGGGTCCTCGTGGACGCGGTGGTCGCGTTCGCTCCAAGCAGCGTCGTGTGGTGTGCCATCCGCCCTGACGGAACTGCCACCAGCCACTGGACCTTCCGCGGTCAGGCGCGGCCCTATGTCGCGTTCTCCGAAGGCCACTGGCCCGACGACGCCACGCCCTCCTTCCTCGACCTCTACCGTTCCTCACTCGAGCAAGCGCCCGAGCGAGTCCGTGACGCCGCCACCATCGCCGTGGAACGGATCCCCCACGTCATCGCGGTCGCAGGCGGGGACGATCAGGTCTGGCCCTCCGCTGACTTCGCTGAACGCATCGCTCGGCGACGCGCCGAGCACGGCCTCGACACCGTCATCGTGGCCGACGAAGCAGCCGGCCACCGCACGATCCTGCCCGGCGAGCCCGTCGCCACCGGAGGGCACGTGTTGGCCCGCGGCGGCAGTGAGCAGGCCGACCGACAACTGGGTGCGAGCGCTTGGGCAGACGTCGAGGCGCTGCTGGCCGGCCTGGGCAGTACGCCGGCGTGACCACGGGCTAACCCTCCCTTGTGGCCCGGCTCACACGATTCGATGATGGGCTCCTGCTCCGCGGCCGCTCCGAAACTACGTACCCGCTCGACCACTCCCGCTGGCGCGGTGACGACGGATCGCCGCTCTCCTACGACGACCGGCCCGGCATCACGTGCGACGACGTCGACGCCACGGAGCGTTCGATCTGGCGCTACCGCCGCGCCCTGCCTGTGACGTTCGAACGCGAGATCTCCCTCGGCGAGGGCATGACACCCCTCGTGACGAACGAGGTTGACGGCGAGATGCTCAAGTTCAAGCTCGAATACTGCAACCCGACCGGCTCGTTCAAGGACCGCGGCCTCTCCACGATGATCACCGCTCTGGCCGACGCCGGTCAGCGCGAGGCGCTCGAGGATTCGTCCGGTAACGGCGGCTCGTCGTTCGCCGCCTACGCGGCCGCCGCAGTCATCGGATCACGCGTCCTCGTCCCCGAAGGCACGTCACCCGGCAAGATCCTGCAGACGCGTGCCCACGGCGCCGAGATCCAGATCGTCCCCGGCACGCGTGACGACTGCTCCGCCGAAGCCCTGCGGCAGGCCGAAGAACGCGCCTACGCCTCCCACAACTGGCACCCGATGTTCATCCAGGGCATCAAGACGCAGGCCTATGAGATCTGGGACGACCTCGGCCCCACGGCGCCTGACACGATCGTCCTCGTGGCCGGTTCCGGGAGCCAGGTCATCGGCCACGACCTGGCGTGGCACGAACTCGAGCGCGCCGGCGCCATCGACCCCGTGCCGCGCCTCGTCATGGCGCAGCCCGCGAGCGCCTCACCGCTCGTCGACGCGTTCGCCAAGGGCGCTGACGACGTCGGGCCTGTCGTTCCGGCCGCGACGATGGCTGAAGGCACCGCGATCGGAAACCCTGTGCGTGGCCGAGAGGTCCTCGCGGCTCTGCGCCGGTGCAACGGTCTCGCAGCGCGACGAGTGAGGACGCCATCGCCGCAGCCACGTGGACGCTGGTTGGCCGCGGCCTCTACGCCGAGCCGACGAGCGCCAACGCATACGCGGGATATCGCGCACTGCGCGACGCAGGCCAGCTCGACGGCACCGGCACCACCGTTCTCGTGCTCACCGGTTCGGGTCACAAGTCCGCCGCCCGGATGGTGGAGGTGTTCGGCGGATGAGCGGCGTCGATCTGCCGACGCCGAAGGGGCACTACTCCCATGCCGCCCGCGTCGGCGACCTGCTCTTCCTGTCGGGTCAACTCCCCCTCGACGAGGCAGGCACCCCGCGCACTGACCTGGACCTTGAGGGGCAAGCCGAACTTGTCTTCACCAACCTCGACCGGGTGCTCGCGGCGGCAGGTGCACCACGCGACGCCTTGGCGCAGGTGCGCGTTTACGTCACCGACGTCGAACTGTGGCCACGCGTTGACGCCGTGTGCCGCGCGTGGCTCGGCGACCATCGTCCGGCCCGGTGCGTCGTGCCCGTTCCCGCTCTGCACTGGGACAGCCTTCTCGAGACTGAAGCCGTGGCCCACGTACCGACCGCGGAGGTGGAGAACGCCGTCAGCCCTGCATCGCCTTGATGATCGACACGGCCTTCGTCAGGTCAGGAGCCGCAGCTCCGGGCCGGAGCGCTGCTTGGGCATCCCACCACGCGTTGTCGAGGAGCCGCAGGATGCTCCAGGCGCGCGCACGTTCGGGTGCGACGCCCATGGGGTCGCAGGCGTAGTCGACGCGAAAGCGCAGGTGGTTGCGCAGGTTGTACGCCCCGGCAGCTTCGTCCCAGCGGTTCCACAGCAGCGGTGCGACGGCGAGCGCCGGCTCTCCCGCGAGGGGTTTGGGGTCGATGGCGACGAACCCGTCCACCGTGCCCGCCCGCCGGGTCTGCATGACGTTGTCGTCGTGGAGGTCGGAGTGCACGAGCGTGGCGTCGATTCGCTCGGACTGCGGCAGGTCGCGGGCGAGCGCGATGCCCTGCTGCACGAACCGACGCGGCATCGGCGGCGGTGACGACTCGAGGCGCTCCCGGATGCGGGCACACCACGCGCTCGCTGTGTCGAGCTGTGGCAATGCCGGGTGGGTGAGCCGGGCGTGGATGAGTCCGATCATCTCGCAGGCGTCGAGAGCCGACATCTCGTGAAGGCGCACGGCAGGCTCGCAGCGCTCGAGAAGCAAGGCCCACCGCGCGGGATCGGCCGCTCTCATCCGGACGGCGCCCGTGCCCCGCCACGCGCGCAGTGCGAGGTGCTCGTGACGAGCCTCCGCGTGGGGCCACGTCACCTTCAACGCCGCGCGCTCCTTGCCGACCCTGACCGGGACGACGAGTGCACACTCACCGAACGCGGTGGGGCCCTCGGGCTGTGCCTTCCACGTCGACAGGCACTCGTCGAGCAGACGCGGCAGTGACGCGAGCCACGTGTCGCCGTCGATTCCCCCGTCGGCGTCGGCCGGGCGTCCCGCGACGCGAGCGCGGAAGGCGTCCGGAATGAGATCGGCTCGTGCGGGCATCGGCCCAGCGTAGGCGTCAGGCGTCGTTGAGCGACGCGTAGTTGCGCTGCGCGATCGTCATGAGGTGGCGGTACAGACCCGCAATGTCGAAGCTCTTGTTGAAGGTGAAGGTCATGGTGCTGTACTCCACCGTGTGTGCTCGCAGCCGGGGCGATGTGATGTAGGTGATCGTGAGATCCGAGTCGTCGATTCCGATGCCTGCCGTCCGAGCAGTCACGTCGACGATCGACGCGAGCGGGATGGAACGGACGTCGACCTTCGGGTTGACCGGCCCCTCCCGGTCGAGGGCGATGAGGCGCAGATTCGTCAGGCAGAACGAGTCGAGAACGAGTTCGAAAGCGCCCTCGAGGCGCTCGTTCTCGACCAGCCACGGCCCGTACTGCTCGCGCGCCTTCTCCTCCTTCATGAGCGAGGCGTTGCCGGTGAGTGCGTTGATGAGAGCAATGCTCGACACGATATCGGCGGACTACGCCGTGGCGGGTTCTGCTCCGCATCCGCTTACCCTGTGCGCATGGGTGAATTCAAGGTGAGCCGCGCGCGTCACACGAGCGCCGCGCCGTCGCAGATCCACGCCCTCATCGACGACTTCCGCAACTGGCCGCAGTGGTCGCCGTGGGAGGGACTCGACGACACCATGACCCGTACATTTGAGGGCCCCGAGCAGGGGGTCGGCAGCCGCTACGCCTGGAAGGGCAACAAGAAGGCCGGCTCCGGGCACATGGAGATCACCGAGTCGACGCCGGAGCGCATCACCGTCGCGCTGACGTTCACCGAGCCGTTCTCGTCGGACAACACGACCGTCTTCGACCTTCGTCCGAGCGCCGACGGAGGCACGGACGTCAGCTGGACGATGACCGGTCCGCAGAGCGTCGCGCAGAAGATCTTCTTCACGGTGTTCCGCATGAAGAAGAGGGTGGAGAAGGACTTCGACAAGGGCCTGGCCGCACTCGCCGCTGCCGCAGAGCGGAGCTGAGTCACCCGCCATGCCAACGCACTCCCCGCTGCCCATGCGTCACGGGCTGCGGGCCGCGTGGGTGCGCACGCCGGATCGCGACCCCGCGAACCCGATGCCGTGGGCATCGATGCGTGACTTCCTGCGCCACAAGCTGCCCGCAGAGGTCGACGTCGACGCGATGCTCGCCGACGGGCGTTTCGTCGACGACGACGGACGCCCCTGGAACGGTGACGAGATCTACCGTCCCCACACGTTCGTGCACTTCCACCGTGACCTGCGGCCCGAGCCGGAGCTTCCGTTCGAGCTCGACGTTCTTCACGTCGACGAGCGGATCGTCGTCGTCGACAAGCCGCACTTCATGGCCTCGATCCCCCGTGGTCGCCACGTCACGCAATCGGTCGTCGTCAAGGCGCGCGAGATGCTCGACCTGCCCGAACTCGGGCCGGCCCACCGCCTCGACCGGCTGACGGCGGGGGTACTCGTCCTCACCACCGAACAGCGTTGGCGAGCTCCCTACCAGCGCATGTTCGAAGCCCGCGTCCCGGCGAAGACGTACGAGGCGCTCGCTCCCCTGCGTGACGACCTGGAACTTCCGCGTCGCGTGGAATCGCACATCCGCAAGGACCACGGCACTGCGCAGGCGTACGAGGTGGCGGGCGCGGCCATCAACGCCGTCACCGACGTCCACCTCGAGGAGCGGCGCGTTGTCACGACGGGCGACGAGGGTGACGAGGGTGACGCTCGCGCCCACCAGGTCGGCCTTTACCGGCTCGAGCCGAGCACCGGTCGCACCCACCAACTGCGTGTCCACATGAGCGGGCTCGGTGTACCGATCTGCGGCGACCCGCTCTATCCACGCGAGTTCGCCGTCGACATCGACGACTACTCCACTCCCCTGCAGCTGTTGGCGCGACGCCTCGAGTTCGTCGATCCCGTCGACGGGCGCACTCGCGTGTTCACCTCGCGCCGAGAACTCACCCTTGGGGACGCGACCTGACGCGCATCCGCGCGCGCCGAGCCGACCTCGGCCCCAGAAGGCCGCATCCGTCGTAGCATCCGCACATGCCATCACTCGAAGGAAACCTCTCGTGGGCGCCCCTCGCCGAGCGCCTCGACGACGTGGCGAAACCCGTTGCCGACGCGGTGAACACGGTGCCGAGCGCGCGCGTCGCGATCATCGACCCGCACCTGGCCGACACCGCTGCGTTCTGTTACGCCTATGACGTCGACCCTGCCGCGAGCGCCAACTGTGTCGTCGTGACGGGCCGGCGCGGGGAGACGAAGACGACGGCCGCCGTCCTCGTGCTGGCCACGGACAAGGCCGACATCAACGGCGTCGTGCGTCGCCACCTCGGAGCCCGCAAGATCTCGTTCGCCGACCAGAGCGAGACGGAGGTCGAAAGCGGCATGGTGCGCGGCGGCATCACGCCCGTCGGCCTGCCGAGCGACTGGAAGCTCCTCATCGACGAGCGGGTCGTCGAACGCGGCGAGGTGCTCGTCGGCGGTGGCGTACGCGGCGCCAAGATCATCGTGGATGCTGCCGAACTGGCCGGGCTGCCCCAGGCCGAGGTGCTCACCCTGGCCATGACCGAGGAGACGTCGTGAACACTTCAGCTCATCGCATGGGCGACAAGAAGCCCGACATCGCCGATGACGCGCAGGAGGCGATCAACGACGCAGCCAACCACCCGTGGGTGGAGCGCGCGGCGCGTATCGGCTACGCGGCCAACGCAGTCATGCACCTGCTCATCGGCATCGTCGCCGTCCGGCTGGCCACGGGCGGAGGAGGCTCCGCCGACCAGGGCGGCGCGCTGGGGATGCTGACCGAGAACACGTGGGGCAAGGTCCTGCTCGGCATCGGCGCGTTCGGCTGGGCGGCGCTCGCGTTCTGGCAGATCGGCGAGGCGTGCCTCTCCTTCCACGAGGCGAAGACGCGGCTCAAGGCCGCGGCCAAAGCGGGCACCTACGCCGTGCTCTCGGGCATGTGCATCATGACGCTCGCGCGCGGCCAGAGCAGTTCGAGCAAGCAGCAGAACGCCTCGATGACCGGCAAGCTCATGGAGAACACCGCCGGAGTCATCCTCGTGGGCCTGGCCGGTGCGGTGATCGTCGGCGTCGGCATCTACCACGTCGTCAAGGGCGTCAAGAAGAAGTTCTTCGAGGACCTGCAGAAGAACCCGGGCAAGTGGGCCGAGTGGTCGGGCGTCATCGGGTACTCGCTCAAGGGCCTGGCCCTCGTCCTCACGGGCGTGTTCTTCGTCAACGGCGCCATCACGCACGACCCGAAGGACACGGGCGGCCTCGACACGGCGCTGAAATCGCTGCTCGACAAGCCGCTCGGCTCCGTCATGGTGGCCGTCATCGGCATCGGGTTCGTGGCCTTCGCCGTGTACTCGGCGGCACGGTCGAAGTACGCGCGCGTCTGACCTTCTGCTCGCACGAAACGGCCGTCGCATCCTCGGGTGAGGCGGCCGTTTCGTCGTGCACGGGGCGTGTTTGTGAGGATGGGCGCATGACGCGCTGGAGCCCCGGTACCCGAGTGAGCCTCGTCCTCTTCGACCTCGACGGCACGTTGTCCGACTCGGCGCCGGGCATCACCTCCTCGATGCTGCATGCCCTGACGCACCACGGCCTCGAGGTGCCGAGCGACGACGTCCTCAACTCCTTCGTCGGCCCGCCGTTTCGCGTCTCGCTCGAAGGAATCGGTCTGCCACCCGAACGCGTGGACGAGGTCGTCACCACCTATCGCACCGACTACGAGGCAGGCCGGCTGTTCGACAACGAGCTCTACCCCGGCATCCGTGACGTGCTCGCCGGGCTTGCGGACGCCGGGACGACCGTGGCCGTGGCCACCTCGAAACCACAGGCGACGGCGCGACGAATCGTCGAGCACTTCGGCCTCGCGCCGCACCTTGCAGGCGGCCTCGAGGGCGTCTTCGGCGCCGACGTGACGAACCCCCGCGACACCAAGGCCGACGTCATCGCTCGAGCCCTGGCCCACCTGCAACGCGAACCGGATGCAGACGTCGTCATGGTCGGTGACCGCCTGCACGACGTCGAGGGCGCCGCGAAGCACGGCATCGCGACGATCGGCGTCTCGTGGGGTTACGCCGCACCCGACGAACTTCGTGACGCGGGCGCCGCCGCCGTCGTCGATTCGGCCGACGACCTTGCGGCCCTTCTGCTCCCGGGCGCTTCGAGACCCCTCGACTAGGATTCAGGCCATGAAGATCAACCTCCTGACCCAGGCGATCGCCCAGGGCCGCAAGTACGTGCGACAGAACCCGGAGAAGGTGCGTCAGGCGACGCAGCGCGCCGGTTCGTTCGTCGACTCCAAGACGGGCCGCAAGCACACGGCCAAGATTGACAAGGCCACCGGCGCCGCTGACCGCTTCATCGACAAGCAGCGCTGAGCAGCTGACACGCTCCGCCCCGAGACGCCGAACGGCGTCCCGGGGCGGTCGCTTTCCCCACCGCCAATGCGGGTTGGGGACAGTCACGTCCGCACGAGCCGCGGATGTGACACGCTTCACCCGTGAACACCGCAGCCGCCTCGCCTCTCGCGCCCGACGCCGCCACGCGCGCCCGTCGCCAACGCAGCTGGTACTGGTACGACTGGGCCAACTCGGCCTTCGTCACGACGACGTCGACGGTGCTGTTCTCCCCCTACCTCACGTCGGTCGCCAAGGCGGCGGCCTGCCCTGATCAGCCCACAGACGTCGCGTGTCACGCGAACCTCTCGGTGCTCGGCATCCCGGTCTCCCCCGGCTCGCTCGCGCCGTACACGATCACCGTCTCGACGATTCTGAGCGCCGTCCTCCTACTTCTCGTCGGCGCCATCGCCGACCGGGTCCAGCGCCCCTCGCGCCTGCTCG
Organism: Dermacoccus barathri; assembly: GCF_015070805.1. Lineage (NCBI taxonomy): Bacteria > Bacillati > Actinomycetota > Actinomycetes > Micrococcales > Dermacoccaceae > Dermacoccus > Dermacoccus barathri. Next base: position 43,691 of record NZ_JADCTK010000006.1, read on the forward strand.
GCGCGTTCGCGTGGGTCGGCGCAGCCGCGGCGTCGGCGATGTTCTTCGTCACCGGCACGAACTGGCAGCTCGGCGTGGTGCTCCTCATCATCGCCAACCAGTGCCTCGGTGCCTCCCTCGTCGTCTACGACGGCCTGCTCGTGCGGATCAGTGACGAGTCGGAACGTGACCGTGTCAGTTCGCGTGGTTGGGCCCTGGGCTACCTGGGCGGTGGCTTGCTCCTCGCGGCCAACCTCGCCGTTGTCACGCTGCACGACAAGATCGGCCTCAGCACGGGCGAAGCCGTCCGCGTGAGCCTCCTGAGCGCAGGCCTGTGGTGGGCCATCTTCACGCTCATCCCCGTGCTCGGGCTCAAGGACGTGCGCCACCCAGAACGCCCCGCGGCGGCGAGTGACGCCGGAACGGTGCGCGGCAGCCTGCGTCAGCTCACGAGCACGTTCCGTGAACTCAAGCACTACCCCGACACCCTCGTCTTCCTCCTCGCCTACCTCTTCTTCAACGACGGCATCCAGACGGTCATCGTCTCGGCCAGCCTGTACGGCAAGGAGGAGCTCGGCTTCGGCGACAGCCAGCTCATCGTGACGATCCTGCTCGTGCAGTTCGTGGCGTTCCTCGGCGCCCTGTTGTTCGGCCGCCTCGCGGCCGTCATGGGCGCCAAGAAGGCCATCCTGCTCTCGCTCGGCCTGTGGACCCTCGTCATCGCCGTCGCGTTCTTCCTGCCCGAGAAGCAGTTCGCGCTGTGGCTGTGCCTCGGCGTCGGCATCGGCATCGTGCTCGGTGGTTCGCAGGCGCTCAGCCGTTCGGTATACAGCAAGCTCGTACCGCTCGGGCGAGAGTCGGAGTACTTCAGCCTCTACCAGGCCATGGAACGCGGCACGAGTTGGTTCGGCACCCTGACGTTCGGCCTCGTCCACCAGCTCACCGGTTCCTACCGTCTGTCGATCGTCGCGCTCGTCATGTTCTTCGCCCTCGGCGCCTACCTGCTGTCCCGCGTCGACGTCGAGCGCGGCATGGCGCGCGCTGGCCAGGGCTGACGCTTTGGTCGCGGGCCGCTTGAGGCCATACGATGACAGATGGAACATTTGTCACGTCTGTGGCGTTGTTCTGCGTGAAGCAGCGCGGTGAGCGCTCTCACCAAACAGACGCGCTGTACGTGTGAAGTTGGGAGACATCCATGGCCGAACGTTCTCTGCGAGGTACCAACCTCAGCACCCTCTCTCTCGAGACGGACGAGGGCATCGCCTTCAGCGAGCGTCAGATGGTCAGCTACCGCTGCGAGCAGGGGCACGTCGTGGAACTGCCCTTCTCCGTCGAGGCCGACGTGCCGGCGCTCTGGGAGTGCCGTTGCGGCCTCGAGGCCAAGCTCATCGACGGCCCCGAGCCGGAGCGCAAGCCCGTCAAGCCGGCCCGTACGCACTGGGACATGCTCCTCGAGCGTCGTTCCGTCCCCGAGCTGGAGGAGCTGCTGGACGAGCGTCTGACGCTCTTGCGCGAGTCGCGTGGCGAGAAGCCGCGCAAGAAGAAGTCCTGACGAGCCGCGCTCGTCCACCACGAAGGCCGGTCACCCCGAGAGGGTGACCGGCCTTCGTGTGTGGCGCGTGAGCGCGTCAGTCGATGATCTCGCCCTCGACGACGTCGTCGGACGCAGATCGAGTGCGCCGACGCGACGAGGTGTGCGTCGAGGAGGTCGACCCGTAACCGCCGAAGCTGTCCGAGGTCGGGTACGGCCGGCTCAGCGGATCCGGCCCGCCGAACCCGCGGGTGGCAGAGAAGCCGCCGGGGCCGAAGCTCGCCACCTGGACCGAGCCGAGGAGCTTGGCGGCCACGACCTTCTCGAGCAGCTTGCGCGTGAACGGACGCGTGAACGGCAGGAGGAAGAACAGGCCGAGGAAGTCGGTGAAGAAACCCGGTGCGAGCAGCAGCGTGCCGCCGACGAGGATGAGGGCAGCGTCCGAGAGTTCTCGCGCAGGCATCCGTCCGGAACCGAACGCCTGGCGCAGCGCCCCGAAGGCACGACCCGACTCACGCTTGACGATCCACGCACCCAGCGCGGACCACAGGACGAGGAGGCCGAACGTCGGCCATCCGCCGATCGTCTGCCCCATCTTGATGATGATGAACACCTCGATGACGGGGATGACGAGCAGCGCCAGCATCAGCCAACGCGCCCAGCCCTTGCGGCGAGGACGACTCGAGTAGGTAGTCACATCAGGTTCAACGAACGGCGGCGCGCGAAGATTTCCGCCCGCGGCGCAGATTCAGCGCGAACGCGATGACGCAGGCCGCCGTCGCCACGATCTCGGGCGCGCGGCCGAGACGCTGAGCGAGCGTGGCTTGCGAGCGCAGCGGCAACTCCCCCGTCAGCACCGCCTGGGTGAACAGCGACGTGCGTTCGTACGTCACGCCGTCCGGGGTGATGAGCGCGCTCACACCGACGGTGGAGACGTGCGCGATCGAGCGGCCGTACTCGAGCGCGCGCAGGCGCGAGATGGCGAGTTGCTGCGTCGACTCGGCGGTGTAGCCGAACGTCGCGTTGTTCGTCTGAACGAGGAAGAGCTGCGCGCCACGGTTCGCCGGCTTGCGCAGGAGGTCGTCGTAGGCCACCTCGAAGCAGATGATCGGTGCCGCCTTCACTGCGCCGGACTTCGTGGGCACGGAGAACACCCCGACCTTCTGGCCCTGGGTGAAGTCCGCGCGCACGAGATCGACCTGCTTGGAGAACGTGCGGAAGAACGAGCGGTACGGGATGTACTCGCCGAACGGCACCGGGTGCTGTTTGACGTAGGTGTCGCTCAGGCCCTTGCCCGGAAGGTAGAGCATCGAGGCGTTCGAGACCTTCGGCATCGGCTCGGACAGGACCGCTCCGACGACGAGCGGCGCGTCCAGTCGGCGCAGCGCGCCCGCGATCTCGTCACGGGCGCCGGCGTTGCGCTTGGGGTCGATGTCGGAGGCGTTCTCGGGCCACACGACGATGTCAGGTTTGGGTGTGGCGCCGGCCGCAACGGCGTCGGAGAGCTTCTCGCTGGCTCGCACGTGGTTGTCGAGCACGGCGCGGCGCTGAGCGTTGAAGTCGAGACCCGCGGTCGGCACGTTGCCCTGGATGCCGGCGATGTCGATGGTGCGCCCCTCCGTCGGGGGTGTGATGACGGAGCCCGCGAGGAGGGCCACGGCGGCGACAGCAACTGCGCCGACGGCGGAAGCGCTGGAAAAGCGGCTACCCGCATCGGCCTGTGTCGTCTCGCGGGAGGAGACGCCCCGCCATGAGGTGAACGCCCACACGCCCAGCCCGGCGAGTGCGCCACCGGCGAGGGCGAGCGCGAACGTCAGGCCTGGTGAGCTCACCCACGCGACGAGGGGCGCCCACGGGGCGTCGGCCTGCGAGAAGGCGAGGCGGGCCCAGGGGAAGCCGCCGAACGGCGTGGTGCCGCGCAACCACTCCTGTGTCACCCACGCTGCCGCGCCCAGCACAGGCGCGAGGCGTCGACGCTGAAAGGACGCGATGAGCGCGCCCATGCCGGCGAAGTACAACGACTGCAGGACGGCGAGCGCCATCCACGGGAACGTGCCGACGTACACACCCGACCACGAGAGCACCGGCGCGAAGAACGCCATGCCGAAGACGAAACCGAGCAGAGCTCCCCAGCGGGCACGGACGTGCAGGACGCTGACGGCGAAGAGTGCCAGGGCGATCGGGACCGTCCACCACAGCCCGTGATCGGGAAATGCGAGCCACAGCGCGAGGCCGGCCACCATTGCGGCGGCCAGGCGAAGGAAGCGACGAGGGAGCACCGCACAAGGGTAACTCAGCGGGGAAAGTGTGACGGACGGGCTCACACCGTTGGGGCCGACCAGCCGGAGCCGGAAGTTTTCTACTAGGTGTGAGACCCGTCCGTAGTCGCACGCGATCGCGTCACGTGCTTCACGCAAAGATAGCCACGCACGGGCGGGCCTTCAACGTGATCGTCAGGATCGGATTCGGGCCCCTTGGGTCGGCGCTTCGGCCCTGCCGCAGAAACTCCCGAGAAGTGCGGCGTGTCGTCTTTCGGGGCGACTTCGAAATGCGCTATAGAGAGTGATCATGGCGTCTCGAAACGTGAACACCGGCCCGACCACCCCCGCGACGCGCGCGCTCGACGCGGCAGGTGTCTCGTACGAAGGGCTGCCGTACGAGCACGATCCGTCGGTGACCTCCTACGGTGACGAAGCCGCGCAAGCTCTCGGTCTCGACCCCAGCCACGTGTTCAAAACCCTTGTCGTGTCGCTGGATTCGGGATCCTTCGGCGTCGCCGTCGTCCCGGTCTCGACGACGGCCGACCTCAAGGCCGTGGCCGCAGGGCTCGGCGCCAAGAAGTGTCGCCTCGCCGAACCGCGTGACGTGGAACGTCTCACCGGGTACGTGCTCGGAGGCGTCTCCCCCGTCGGCACGCGCACCGCCCTCGCCACGGTTGTCGACGCGAGCGCGGAAGCCCTGGCGACGGTGTACGTCTCGGGTGGGCGGCGCGGATTCGACATCGGGTTGGCGCCGGCCGACCTCGTTGAGAACGTTCACGGACGCTTCGCCCCGATCGCGCGCTGAGGCTCGACGCCTCGAGCGCTGTGGCACGATGACGCTCATGACGCCGCGTCGACTCATGCTGCTGGATTCCGCGAGCCTGTACTTCCGGGCCTTCTACGGTGTGCCCGAGCGGGAGGCACCGGATGGCACCCCCAACAACGCATTGCGCGGCTTCACCGACATGATCGCGACGCTCGCCAGCACCTACGAGCCCACCGACCTCGTGGCGTGTTGGGACAACGACTGGCGCCCCGCGTTCCGCGTCGAGGCCATCCCGTCGTACAAGTCGCACCGCGTGCTCGAGGGCACCGACGGCTCCGAGGAGTCACCGGAGAAACTCGCGCCGCAGGTGCCGCTCATCCGCGAGATGCTCGAGCTCGTCGGCATCACCCGCCTCGGCGTCGACGGCTACGAGGCGGACGACGTCATCGGCACGCTGACACACCGCTTCACCGGCCAGGGCCCGGTCGACGTGGTCACCGGCGATCGTGACCTCTTCCAACTCGTCGACGACGCCATGAGCGTTCGCGTGCTCTACACGGCCAAGGGCGGCGTGCGTGCCCCCGACCTCGTCGACGAGAGCTTCCTCATGACGAAGTACGGCGTGCCCGGCGGGCGCGCGTACGCCGATCTTGCCGTCATGCGCGGCGACACGAGCGACGGACTGCCTGGTGTCGCGGGCATCGGCGAGAAGACCGCGGCCGGGCTGCTCGCCGAGTTCGGCACCCTCGCCGCGATCCGTGGGGCCGTGGCGAACGGCGATCCCCGCATCAAGGGAGCGCGCCGAACGCGGCTGGAAGCCGCTCATGACTATCTCGATGTGGCGCCGAAGGTCGTCGATGTGGCGCTGGACGTCGAGGTGCCCGGCGACCTCGTCACGGCCCTGCCCGACGGCGTTGCACAGCCTGACAGGTTCGCCGACTTCGCAGCCCGCTACGACCTCGGCGGCAGCGCGGAGCGACTCTCCGCCGCGCTCACGCGCTGACGCACGCTCCACCTGACGGGTTCAGTCGAGACGGTCGGCCGCCACGACGCCGCGTTGAATGCCGGCGATGGCAGCCTTGGCCGTCTTCGTCAAGCCCTCGTGGTGGGTGGCACCCGCGATCTGATCGAGCAGGTCGACGAGCTGACGGCAGCGTCGCACGAAGTCACCCGCGGTGAGTTCCTCGTCGCGCAGAACGGCCTCGAGCCCCTGGCCCGCCGTCCAGCGGTGAACCGCCCACGCGAGGCCCGCGTCCGGAGCCGCCATTTCGGTGAGGCGGTGCTGCACGAGCGCGTCGTCGATGACCGACCACAGGTTGTGCGTCTCCTCGAGGGCGTCCGCGACGTCCCGGTTGGGCATGCGTGGCGCCTCCCCCACGACGTCGCGCCGCGACTCGTGCACGAGCGCCGAGACGGCGGCAGCCAACGAGGGGGCGTCGAGCTTCTCCCAGATGCCGGCGCGCAGGCACTCGGCCGTGAGCAGATCCTTGTCCGAGTACAGGCGCATGAGCGACGTTCCGCGCTCGGTGAGCGCGAGCCCGCCGTGCTTGGTGTCGTTCGGCTCGAGGTAGTCGAACTCGACGAGCACGTCGCAGATGCGGTCGAACTGCTTGGCGACGGTGTGCGTGCGGTTGTTGATCTTGGAGACGAGCGTGTCGGTCTCGCGGCGCAGTTTCCACCAGCGCTCGGCCCAGCGCGCGTGGTCCTCGCGGTACTCGCACGTGTGGCACGGGTGCGCCCGCAGGCGGCGCTGCAACTCCTCGATCTCGGCCGTGATCGCACGGTCGGGCTCGATGGCAGTGCGACGCATCGGCTTCGGCGGGTCGTGCGGCACCTTGGCCCGCAGTGTTGCGGCCAGGTCGCGGCGCGACTTGGGCGAGCGCGTCGTGAAGCCCTTGGGGATCTGCAGTCGCGTGAGCGGGTCGAGCGGAGCGTCGATATCGCTCGACGTCACCTGGCGCAGCTGTCCGTCGGCCGTGATGACGCTCGGTGACGGGCCCTCGCGTTTACCGCCACGGTTGGCCTTGACGACGATGGCGAGGCCCTCACGCCGGCCGCTCGGGATGCGCACGACGTCGCCGGGGGCGAGTTCGCCGAGGGACCGATCAGCTGCCGCCCGAACGGCGGCAGCGCGCTTCTTCGCGGCGTTCTTCTCCAGCTCGCTGATGCGCCGGCGCATGCCCGCGTACTCGGTGAAGTCACCGAGGTGGCACTGCATGGCCTCCGCGTAGCCCTCGAGGCCCTCCTCGTTCTGACGCAGCTTGCGCGACAGTCCCACGACGCTGCGGTCCGCCTGGAACTGCGCGAACGACGACTCCAGCACTTCGCGGGCACGTTCGCGCCCGACGGTGTGGACGAGGTTGACGGCCATGTTGAACGTCGGGCGGAAACTGGAGCGCAGCGGGTAGGTGCGCCGTGACGCGAGCCCGGCTACGGCCTCTGCTTCGACACCGCGGTTGTAGAGCACGACGGCGTGGCCCTCCACGTCGATGCCGCGACGGCCCGCACGTCCGGTGAGCTGCGTGAACTCGGCCGGCGTGATGTCGACGTGCGACTCGCCGTTGTACTTGACGAGGCGTTCGAGCACGACGCTGCGCGCCGGCATGTTGATGCCGAGGGCCAGCGTCTCCGTCGCGAAGACGGCCTTGATCCGACCCGTGACGAACAGCTCCTCGACGATCTCGCGGAACGTCGGCAGCATGCCGGCGTGATGGGCTGCGAAGCCGCGTGTGAGGCCCTCGACGAAGTCGTGGTAGCCGATGACGGCGAGATCCTGCGTCGGGATGTTCGCGACGCGCTCGGCGACGTACGCGCGGATCGACTCCCCCTCCTCGGGTGAGACGAGCTGCGTGCCGTACCCGAGGAGTTGGGCGACGGCCGCCTCACAGCCGTTGCGGCTGAAGATGAACGTGATGGCCGGGAGCAACCCGGCGCGATCGAGGGAGTCGATGACGTCGGCGCGGTGCGCGGGGCGGAATGACTCCCCCGGCTTGCTCTGCGGTGCCGGACGCCGACCGCGCCCGCGGCGACCGGACGGAGCCCCCGCGTCGAAGCGGCGTCCACCGCGCGGTCCGCGTGTGATGAGACTGATGCGTTCCAGGAGCCGCGGGTTCACCTTGAGGCGCTTCTCGTCGTCCTGGACGAGCAGGTCGTACATCCAGTGCCCGACCATCATGTGTTGGTAGAGCGGCACCGGCCGGTGCTCGGTGATGACGACGTCGGTGTCGCCGCGCACCTGCTGCATCCAGTCGCCGAACTCCTCGGCGTTGCTCACCGTGGCCGACAGGGCGACGACCTGCACCGACTCGGGCAGGTGAATGAGCACTTCCTCCCAGACGGCGCCGCGGAAACGGTCGGCGAGGTAGTGCACCTCGTCCATGACGACGAAGCCGAGACCGGCGAGCGTCGAGGAGCCGGCGTACAGCATGTTGCGCAGCACCTCGGTCGTCATGACGACGATGGGTGCCTCACCGTTGTGCGAGGTGTCACCGGTGAGCAGGCCGACGTTCTTCTCGCCGTGCTGTTCGACGAGGTCGGCGTACTTCTGGTTGCTCAGGGCCTTGATCGGCGTCGTGTAGAACGCCTTGCGCCCGGTGTGGACGGCGAGGTAGCAGGCGAACTCTCCGACGACGCTCTTGCCCGCACCCGTGGGGGCCGCGACGAGGACGCTGTGCCCCTCCTGGACCGACTGTGCAGCCGCTCGCTGGAACTCGTCCAGCGGGTAGGGCAGCTGCTCGATGAAGTGGCCGAGGTGACTCGAGTCGAACTTCCGGCGTGACGCGGCCTGGGCGAACTTCTCGGCGGGAGACGACATGGTCACCAGGCTATGACACAGGCGGGCCACCGCTCGGTAGCCCGCCTGTGTCGAGTGTTCGTGCCGTGCCCGATCAGAGTGCGGAGGCCTTGTCGTCGCTGATCTCCATCCACTCCGGACGGGCCTTTGCCTCCCGTCGGCCTCGAATCTTGTCGAGGACGAGGGCGAGTCCGGCAGAGCCGTAGAAGAGGACGAGCAGCGGTGCCGACAGCAGGAACATCGTCCAGACGTCCGGGGTGGGCGTCATGATGGCCGCAAAGGTGGCGATGACGATGATGGCGAAGCGCCAACCCTTGAGCATCATGCGGCCCGAGAGGATGCCGAGCACGTTGAGTGCCATGAGGAGGATCGGCAGCATGAACGACAGCCCGAACGCGAGAATGAAGCGCGTGACGAACGAGAAGTACTCGGTCGCGCTGGGCAGGTTCGAGGCGTTGTCCGGTGTGGCTCCCAGCAGCAACTCGACCGCGTTCGTGAACGTCTGAGTGCCCATGTAGACACCGCAGGCGAACAGGACGAGGGCGGCACCGATGAAGATGCGCCCCAGGCGCTTTTCCTTCTTCGTGAGGCCGGGCACGAGGAACGCCCAGATCTGCCAGAGCCAGACGGGGCTCGCCACGATGAAGCCGATCCACATCGACACCTTCAACTTGAGGTTGAAGGGGGCCGTGACGCCGTTGAAGTTGACGTCGATGTTCGAACCGGGGTGAAGAGCGGCAATGTCGGTGATCGGCTGCTTCAGGAAGTCGTAGACGTCCTGGTAGACGATCCAACCGACCACGCAGCCGACGAGGATCGCGATGACGGAGACGATCGCGCGGTTGCGAAACTCACGCAGGTGCCCCCCGAGGGACATCCGCGCTTCGGGATTGTCTTTGCGTCGACCGAATCGAGCCACGATGTGCGTGCGGTGCCCGTGCTCAGTAGTCGCGGCGCTCGTCGGCGCGGGTGGCGCCGTCGTGCGGAGCGTTGTCGCGCGGGGCTGCGGCGTCGCGACGCGTGGCCTCGCCCTCGACGGTCTCCGAGGAGGCCTTCGACTGCTTCTCGGTCTTCATCTCGTCGATCTCGCTCTTGAGGATGCGGGAGCTACGGCCGAGGCTGCGTGCCATGTCGGGCAGACGCTTCCAGCCGAGCAGCACGACGATCAGCACGATGAGTACGAGCAGGATCACGGGGTTGTCGAAGAGAGAGCGAAACATGAGCGTCCTTACGAAGAGTGCCACAGCGGCGCGGGGCCACCCGGTCTGATGGTCAGTCTAGGGGACGACGCCAATTCGCCCACACCTGCGTGTGGTCGTCGAGGCGCTCGTCCTTGTGCCGCGTACGGGCTCTGCGCAGTTGGTCGCGCCAATGGGAGGCGGGCTTGTCCCACGCCAATTCGTCGGCCCCGGAACGAACCACGAGCTCACCGCTCCCCCGTGTGGCGATGGCAGCGCGAGCCTTGTCCGCCTCGTCGCGGGCGGTTTGGGTGCGATCCAGCGCGTCACTCACGGTGCGACCGAAGTCACGTGCGTGGGGCCACACCTTCCACACGCGTCTCGCGAGGTAGGCGAAGGCCACGGACCAGAAGATCACCCAGAAGATGATCCACGACCACCACGTCACAGCGCCCGCGCCGTCTGGGACGGGTCGACACCGTAGGCCTCGAGCGCGCGGCGAGCCTCGTCGGCGACGTCGTCCGTGAGCGAGGCGGGACGCAGCACGCGGGCGGCACCGCCGAGCTGCAGCAGCAGGCGGCGCAGCCATCGGCCGTCACCCACGTACAGCGTGACGTCGAGATACTCGCCGGAGCGCTCGACGTCGTGGCACGGGTAGTAGTCGGCCACCCAGGCCGCTTCGGGCGCGAGCCTGATGCGAGCGCTCGGGTCGGAGTCGTTGGGGGCGAAGAATCCACGCGAGAGGTCCGTCGTGGCGGCGTCGGTGGGCACCGTTGCGGCAGCGTCGAGCACCTCGACCGACTCCACCCGGTCGAGACGGAACATGCGAACGTCCTGCGCGCGGTGGCACCAGCCCTCGAGGTACCAATGACCCTCGGTGTTGAGCAGCCGCATCGGGTCGACGTCGCGCTCGGTCATCTCGTCACGGGACGGTACGACGTAGCGCAGGTGCACGCGTCGGGAGGCGTCGAGCGCCTCGCGCAGCAGGCGCAGCACCTCGTCGCCGTCGCGTTCGAGGCTGACGCGCACCCGGTTGCTCGGATCGCCGCTCTCCCCCGTCGCCTCGACGAGTTTGGCGAGTGCACGGTCCACGGCGTCGCGTTCGGTGAGGCCGGGAACATCGAGCAACGTGCGCAGACCGACGGTGAGAGCGAGTGCCTCGTCGCGCGTGAAGCGCAGCGGTTTGGCGATCGTGTCGGCGTTGCGCACGTAGACGTAGCCCTCCTCCCATTCGGCCTCGATGAGGTCGTCGGGCATGTGGCCCGGTGTGCCGCACACGAAGAGGAGGGCGAGGTCGGCCTCGATCTGCTTGCGGCTCACGCCGAGGGTGCGTGCCGCCTGCTCGATGTCGATGCCCTGACGGCCCATGAGCCACGGCACCATGGTCAGCAGGCGCGCGAGACGGGTGGTTGCGGCCTCGCCGGAGATCGGCATGGGGGTGGTGGACTCGCTCATACCCGCTCCTCCTGGTGATCCGCAGCGGCGAATGTTGCCTCGCTCGACGTCGCGTCGCTCGTCATCGCCTGCAGCGCGCCCGTCAGGCGGCGGATCACGGCGTCGCGCAGCTCGAGTGGCTGCTCGACGAGCACGTCAGCGCCGAAGGAAGCCACCTCGTCGGCCAGCACACCGAGGTCGGCGTACTCGATGTCGACGAGCTGCCACTCGTCGTCGACGACGCCGACGGTGCGGGCGCGACGCACGAGCGAGTGACCGCGTTCGATGCGCACCCGCAGCACGGCGGGCGCCCAGTCGGCCACGCGCTCGGTGCCGGCGATCATCGAGTGCGCGTCGTGATCGGCGGGCACCTCGTAGCTACCGGGCTTGCCGACCTTGCGCACGGCGCCGTCGATCCGGGAGAGCCGGAAGACGCGGGGTGCGTCACGGTCGGTGTCGAAACCCGTGACGTACCAGTGGCCCTTGCGGTTGGTGACGGTCCAGGGCTGCAGCGAGCGGCGCGTCGACTCTCCCCCACCCTTGCGGTAGTCGAAGGTGATGGCGCACCGCTCCATGACGGCGTCCTTGACGGCCTCGAAGGCGGGCTCGGCCGTGCGGATGCGCGGCTCCAGCCCGACCACGGAAGCGGCGTCGTGCTCGATGTCGAGCGCTTCGAGCTTGCGCAGGGCCGCCGCGGCGGGGCCGGCGAGGCTCGCCTGCTGCCACGCGCGTGAGGCGAGACCGAGGACGGCGAGCTCGTCGGCGTCGAAGTGCAGGTCGGGCAGTTCGTACTCGCGCCGATCGATGCGGTAGCCCGTCTCGTCCTCGAAGAACGTGTCGATGTGCTCGGTGCGCAGCGGGATGCCGAGATCGCGCAACTCGTCCTTGTCGCGCTCGAACATGCGGTCGAAGGCCTCGTCGTTGGGCGCGTCGGCGTACTGACGCACCGCCTGCCGGATGGCCGATTTCGTCAGCGCGCGGCGCGTGTAGAGCAGCGCGATGACGAGGTTGAGCAGGCGTTCGGTCTTGGCTTCGGGCGTCGAGCGTGAGGCCACCGCGTGCCACCTTTCTGCCGAGGTCTCGTGACGGCTGCAGGCGCGTCACACCGAGTGAGGATACTCGTTCTTTCGCACACATGTGCGACGAGGCCCCGTTTCCGCGCGTGGCGGAAACGGGGCCTCGTCATGAGTGCTTCGCTCAGCGAATGCCGAACGAGCGACCGGCGCCCGGCTTGTTCGTCGAGACGAGGTCGACGACGAAGATGAGCGTCTCGTTGGGCTTGATCGCGGCGCCCGCGCCGCGCTCGCCGTAACCGAGGTGCGGCGGGATCGTGATCTTGCGGCGACCGCCGACCTTCATGCCGAGCAGGCCCTGGTCCCAGCCCTGGATGACCTGGCCGACGCCGACCTGGAACTCGAGCGGCTCACCGCGGTTCCACGAGGCGTCGAACTCCTCGCCCGTGGACCACGAGACGCCGACGTAGTGCGCCTTGATGATGTTGCCGGGCTCTGCGGTGGCGCCGTCGCCCTCCCAGATGTCCTCGAGGACGAGCTCGCTCGGCGGGTTGTCACCCGGGAAGTCGATCTCCGGCTTTTCGGTGTTCGGGTCGAAGCCCATGTGAATCTCCTTGAGTCCGTTCGTGATGATGCGTCAGTTGGCCGCGAGGATGTCGACGACGAAGACGAGGGTGTCGGTGGGCTGGATGCCCGCCTGCGGGTTGCCCTGAGCGCCGTAGCCGTCGGCCGGCGGCACGACCACGAGCACTCGGCTGCCGACCTTCTTGCCGACCAGGGCCTTGTCCCAGCCCGTGATGACCTGCTTCTTGCCGATGACGAAGACCGACGGGTTGGGCGCGTCGGGGTGCTTGGCCGTGGCGTCGAAGACGGTGTTCTTGCCCCAGATCTGGCCCGTGTAGGTGACCGCGATGGAGTCGCCCGACTTGACGGTGTCACCCTCACCTTCGACAAGCGTCGAGGTCTTGAGTGACGTGGGTGCCTTGGCGCCCTTCGGCATCGTGATGGCCGCCTGCTTGCCCGCACCGGCGGGAACCTTGACGGCCGGCATCCCGGATTCTGCGGGCTTGCTCGTGCCCTTGGCCTCGGTCAGGGGCGTGTCGACACCCTTGATGTCCATGTAGAGCACGAGGTTGTCGTTGGAACCGATGCCGAGGTTCTGGTTACCGGCCTTGCCGAACGCCTGCCCGGACGGCAGGGAGATGACGACCTTCGAGCCTTCCTTCTTCCCCTTCAGCTGGGTGAGGAGGCCCGGGAGGTTGTTGTTGTCGGCCATGTTGAAGCTCGGCACCGTCTCCCCGAACGTCGAACCGAGCGTCTTGCCGGTGGTGCCGTTGACCATGACGAAGTCGGCCTTGACGAGGTCCTTGTCTCCGATGGCCTTGCCCTTGCCCTCGGAGAGCACCTTGGTCGTCGCGGACTTCGTGCCGAAGGGCAGCTTGTCCTTCGCAATGGAGACGGTGGGCTTCTTGGCGTTCTTCGTGTCGACCTTGACGTCGGAGACGTTGCCCTTCGTCGCGGGCGAGGCGAGGCCGGACGACGAGGAGGACGAGGGCGACGACGATGCCGACGAGCTACCGGAGCCCGAACCCGACGAGGAAGCCTTGGACGAGTCGTCGCCGCAACCTGCGAGGAAGACGACCGGGAGGACGGCGAGGGCGAACAGACGCTTGGGGGAAGACACGCAGAAAAGTCCTAGCAGTGGGAAGTGAGTCCGGCCCACGATAACGCGTGGACCTCGGGACGACCTGTGCGTGGGCCGTCACAGAGGCGTGGAGAGGCTGTCGATGAGGCGCTCGACGCGGGCGTCCTCGGCGAGGAACGGGTCCTTGCACATGATGGTGCGCCCGGCCTGGTCGTTGAGCTTGAGGTGCACCCAGTCGACGGTGAAGTCGCGCCCGGCCGCACGGGCCTCGCGCACGAAGTCGCCGCGCAGCTTGGCGCGCGTCGTCTGGGGCGGCGTCGTCACGGCGGCGGCGATGCGCTCGTCATCGACGAGGCGACGCGCGCGCCCGGCCTTCTCGAGCATGCCGAACAGGCCGCGGCCCCGACGGATGTCGTGGAAGGTGAGGTCGAGTTGTGCCATGCGCGGGTCGTCGAGTTCGAGGCCGTGGCGCGTGGCGTAGTCGGTGAGCAGCCGACGCTTGATGACCCACTCGATCTCGGTCTCGACGCCAGAGAAATCCTGAGTCTCGACGGCATCCAGGGCGCGCTCCCACAGGTCGAGCACGAGCTCGACGGACGGGTCGGGGTCGCCTTCGCGCTCGACGAACGCCTTGGAGCGTTCGAGGAACAGCCGCTGCATCGCGAGCGCCGTCATGGAGGTGCCGCCCTGGAGGTCGATGACGGCCTGACCGGTCGGGTCGGCCGAGACGTCACGGATGGCCTTGACCTGGTTGGCCAGGTGCATGCGCGGGAACGACTCCCCCGCCTCGATGAGGCGCAGGACGAGGTGCGCGGCGCCGACCTTGAGCAGCGTCGTCGTGTCGCTCATCGTCGAGTCGCCGACGATGACGTGGAGGCGGCGGAAGCGTGCCGAGTCGGCGTGCGGTTCGTCGCGGCTGTTGATGATGGGCCGCGATCGGGTCGTGGCGCTCGAGAAGCCGTCCCAGATGTGTTCGGCGCGTTGGGTGAGGTTGAAGACGGTGCGGCCGTCGCGCTGCAGGAGCTTGCCGGCGCCGGTGATGAGCTGGCGCGAGACGAGGAACGCGACGAGCACCTCCGAGATGCGGTTCATGTCGGTGCTGCGCTCGAGCAGGAGGTTCTCGTGGCAGCCGTAGGAGTTGCCCGCGGAGTCGGTGTTGTTCTTGAAGACGTAGATCGAGCCCTCGACCCCGTCCTCGGCGAGGCGCTCCTGCGCCTCACTCGTCATGTCGTCGAGGATGCGCTCACCCGCGCGGTCGTGGGCGACGAGGTCGAGCAGCGTGTCGCACTCGGCCGTCGCGTACTCGGGGTGGGCACCGACATCGAGGTAGAGGCGCGAGCCGTTGTCGAGGAAGACGTTGCTCGAACGCCCCCAGGCGACGACCTTGCGGAACAGGGCCCGGCTCACTTCGTCAGGGGTGAGCCGACGCTGGCCGTTCGTGGTCGCGGTGACCCCGAACTCGGTCTCGAGGCCGTAGATGCGGCGTTCCATAGGTGCTCCTGGGGTGCGTGCGAAATGGAGGTGAGGGGCTCAGCGAGCCGTCACTCGCCGCCCTTCTGGACGAAGCCGGAGACGAACTCGCTCGCGTTCGACTCGAGCACGCCGTCGATCTCGTCGAGCATCGAGTCGATGTCGCTCGTGTTCGACTCCCTCGTCACCTGGGCCTGGCCGGCCTCCCCCGCGCCGTCGAAGTCGTCGCCGCTGCCGCCGCGCTTGCCGAACTGCTGCTGGTCGCTCATCGTGTACTCCTTCGTCGCCGGCCGCGCTCACGCCGTGTGGCCGTGGCGCGCCTGTGGTCGCTTCGCCACCACCCTAGTTCGCCGCAGGGGCGCGGGCAGGGGTAACCCTCAGCGCACCACCTTGTCGTCGCCGACCCGCTCGAGCAGCTCGGCGACGCCCCCGTCGAACCAACCGTCGGTCGAGCCCGCGTCACCGGCGAAGGGCTCGGGCATCGTGACGCGGGTGTAGCTCGACGGCTGCGCGGTGCGGTAGACCATCGCGTCCCAGGACGCCGACGCCACGTCGTCACCAAAGGCCTCGATGCTCTTGCCGCGCAACCACGCTCGCGTGTCGCGGGGCGGTTCGACGACGGCCTGGGCGAGTTCGTCGTCGGAGAACAGGCGGGTGAAGCGCCCGCCGCGTTCGAGGGTGTGGAAGACGCCCTTGTCGGCGCGAACGTTGGACCACTGGATGTCGAGAGCGCGCAGGCGCGGATCGTCCCAGCCTGTGCCGTGGCGCGCGATGAAGCCCTCCATGACGCTCCTCTTGGCGACCCAGTCGAGATCCTTCGTGAGCGTCATCGGGTCGGCGCGCAGGGCGTCGAGCACGCGCGTCCAGTGCTCGAAGACCTCGCTCGTGGCGTCGGCGATCGGGTCGTTGCCGCGGCGGGTCCACCATGCGTGGGTTGCGTCGCGATACATCTCGAGCAGGTCGAGGGCCGTGACCGTGCGCCCGTCGACGAGTTCGTACTCCTGCGCGAGCGACACGTCGTGGCTGACGGCGCGCAGGGTCGCCACCGGCTGTTTGACGATGACGCCCGGCAGCGCCTCGTCCTCTAGGGCGCCGATGACGAGGCTCGTCATGCCCATCTTGAGCAGGTTCGCGACGTCGGCGTGGTTGGCGTCGCCGACGATGACGTGCAGGCGCCGGTACTTCGTGTGGTCGGCGTGCGGTTCGTCGCGCGAGTTGACGATCGGGCGGCGCAGCGTGGTCTCGAGGGCGACCTCGGTCTCGAAGTAGTCGGCGCGCTGCGTCAACTGGAAACCGGCACGCTCCGACTCCTGGCCGATACCGACACGACCGCTTCCGGTGATCACCTGCCGGGCAATGAAGAACGGCGTCATGCCGGCGACGACGCGCGCCCACGGCACCTCGCGGCGCAGGAGGTAGTTCTCGTGGGTGCCGTACGAGGCGCCTTGGCCGTCGACGTTGTTCTTGTAGAGCTGCGTTGCGCCGTCCGGGTGCTCCGCGAGGAGTTCGGCCGCGCGACGCATGACGAGTTCGCCCGCTCGGTCGTAGCGTACGGCGTCACGCGGGTTCGAGACCTCCGGCGAGCTGTACTCGGGGTGCGCGTGGTCGACGTAGAGCCGGGCGCCGTTGGCGAGCACGACGTTGGCGAAGCTGGGGTCGGCCTCGTCGGTCAGCTGGCTCTCGTGCGCCACCTCGCGGGCGATGTCGTAGCCGCGCTGGTCGCGCAGCGGCGACTCGTCGCTGTAGTCCCAGCGGCTCTGCGCGGCGTTGAGCCCGACGGCGTCGGCGTAGGCACGGACGACCTGCCCGGACAGCACCATCGGCGTCGTGCGGGTGTCCCCCGGACGCAGGACGCCGTACTCGGTTTCGATGCCCATGATGCGCTGAACGGTCATGGGATCAACCCTAGTGCCGGCCCCATCTCGCGGCGGGGCCGGCACGAACGTCACGCAGTCGCGTTGACGTGCAGACGGTGGCTGCTCGCGAGCTCGAGTTCGATGTCCTGAGGCTGTGTCAGGACGGTGAGGCCACGCGCCGCCGACTCCCCTCGCTCCTCGCAGAGCGCGGTGACCACGTAGCGACCGCTCGGCGGCAGCGACATCTCGAAACGGCCTTCGGCGTCAGTGCGCGTGGCCGCCTGATACTCGCCCGAGTGCTTGAGCAGCGTCACGGGCAGGTCGGCGGTCGGCCCGCCGCTGGAGACGACGGTGCCCGTGAGCAGCAGTGGCCGCGACAGCGTGAACTGCGGCAGCTCCGGTCCCGTGACGTCGACGAACTGCGAGCGCGTGGCCCACCCGTCGGCCGACGCCACGAGGACGTAGTGACCGGCCCCCGGGAGGGCGAGTCGGTAGCGGCCGTCCTCGTCGACGCGGCCCCAGTCGAGGTGGGCGCCGTCGGGGGCGAGGGCTGTGACGACGCCGCGACGCAGGGGACGCCCGCCCAGGTCGGTGAGCACGCCGGAGGCGACGACGTCGCGGTTGTCGCCCGCACGGACATCGCTGCTCGTGGCGCGCGTGGGCGCCTCAGCGCTCCCGGCCCCCTCCTCGCGCGCGGGCACGGCCCGCGGCGCAACAGCTGCCTTGGGCACGAAACCGGCCACGAGCGCCGACGCCAGCGAGGCGAGTGCAGCCATGACGAAGACCGTCTTGAAGCCGTCGAGTTTCGGCACCTCGTGGCCGGCCAGCGAGAACGACATGCTCGTGAGCACCGCGGCAACGGCGGCCGACGACGTCGAGGTGCCGATCGAGCGCAGCAGCGTGTTGAGACCGTTCGCGGCGGCCGTCTCGGTGATCGGCACCGAGCGCATGATGAGCGTCGGCATCGCCGCATAGGCGATGGCGGTGGCGGCGCTGCACAGCGTCGCACCGAGCACGACCTGCCACACGGAGCCGGTGAGGAACACGCGCATGCCGTAGGCGAGCGCCAGCGTCGTGGCACCGACGATGAGCGTCGTCCGGGCCCCGAAGCGCTTCGTGATGCCGGCGCTCACGGGCGACAGGAAGACCATGGCGAGACCGCCCGGCAGCATCGCGACGCCCGCGGCGATGAGTGAGAGGCCGAAGCCGTAACCGGTGGCTTCCGGCATCTGCAACTGCTGCGTCGTCGTCATCATGTTGGCGTACATGGCGAAGCCGATGAGCAGGGACGCCGCGTTGGTCAGGAGTACGGGGCGTCGGGCCGAGGTGCGAAGGTCGACCATCGGTGAGCGGTGACGCAGCTCCAAGGGCGCCCACGCCGCGAGGATGGCGACGCTTGCGGCGAGCCCGAGGATCACCTTCTCGCTCGTCCATCCCCAGTGTCCGCCCTTCGTGATGGGCACGAGGAGGCACAGCAACGCAGCCGACAGGAGCAGCGCACCGACGAGGTCGAACGAGCCCGATGACTTCACCTTGGATTCGGGCACGACGAGCACGACGCCGAGGAACATGAGGGCGGCCGACGCACCGGAGACCCAGAAAACCATGTGCCAGCTGAAGTGCTCGACGAGGACGCCGGCCAGCGGCAGACCGATGGCGGAGCCGATGCCGAGGGTGGCGCTCATCGTGGCGACCGCTCCCCCGACGCGTTCGCGGGGCAGTTCGTCGCGCAGGATGCTGATGCCGATGGGAATCATCGCGGCGCCCACACCCTGGAGGGCGCGAGCTGTGATGAGGGCGGCGAGACCGTCACCCAGGGCGCCGAGAAGCGATCCGGCGATGACGAACCCGAGCGAGACGAGCATGATGCGCCGCTTGCCGACCATGTCGGCCAGGCGCGCGAGGATCGGCGTTGCCACGGCTCCTGCGAGCAGCGTTGCGGTGACGAGCCAGGCCGCGTTCTCCGCGCTCGTGTCGAGCAACGTCGGCCACTCCGGGATGAGCGGTACGACGAGCGTCTGCTGGAGCGCCACGACCGTGCCGGCCACACACAACACGGCGACGACGAGACTTTGGCGGGTGGATCTCGCCGTTGCGGCGTGGCGGGCGGTCACAGGGCTCCTCATCGGTGGTGTCGTATTGATAAACAATATAAAAGGGTGGGGAGCCCGTGTCATCTCGGCGGGACTGAACGAGGCTCAGCTCACGCTCGGACAGGCCGAAGGCGGCACGAGCGGTCGCGATAGCGTGAGGCCATGCCTGCCGCCCTCGCTCCGGTTCTCGACCTCGTCATCGTTCTCGTCTTCGCGGCCACCGGCCGACGCAACCACGGCGAAACGGGTGCGCTCGAGGGCGTACTGACGACAGCATGGCCTTTCCTCGTGGGCGCCTGCGTGGGGTGGGTCATCGTGCTCGTCGCCCGACGTTCGTTGCTCGCGGGCAAGGCCCTGACGGGCGGCGTCGTCGTGTGGCTCTCGACGATCGTCGTCGGCATGCTGCTGCGTCAGCTCAGCGACCAGGGCACCGCGATCTCGTTCGTCATCGTCTCGCTCGTCTTCAACGGCTTCTTCATGCTCGGCTGGCGTGCCCTCGTTGCTTTCCTCGAGCGTCGCCGCGCCCACGCCTGACCCACTCGACAACAACAACGAACCTCCCCGACCACGGACGGTCGGGGAGGTTCACTGCGTTTCGGGAACGCGCCGGTCAGTTCTTGTCGGCGAGGGTGCGGATGTCGACGATCCGCTCGCCGCGACGGCCGGAGATGCGCGCCCAGTCGTCGGGGTTGCTCGTGCCCGGCAGGTCCTCGTTCTCTCGGAACTCGTCGTGGCACGCGGCGAGGACGAACTCGCGCGTGATGCCGCGCTCGCCGTTCGTGATGAGCGCCTTGATGGCGAACTTCTTCGCGCGGTCGACGATGTTCTGGATCATCGCGCCGCTGGCGAAGTCCGCGAAGTAGAGCGTCTCACGGCTGCCGTCGGCGTACGTGGCCTCGAGATAGGCGTGGGCGTCGTCGCGGGCGTACAACTCCCCCACCGCGGCGTCGATGAGCGCCTCGGCCGTCGCGTCGGCGTCACCGTCGTGCTTGGCGATTTCGCTCTCGTGGAACGGCAGCGCCGACGTGAGGTACTTGCCGAAGATGTCACGGCCCGCATCGGCGTCGGGACGCTCGATGCGGATCTTCACGTCGAGACGGCCCGGGCGCAGGATGGCCGGGTCGATCATGTCCTCACGGTTGCTCGCACCGATGACGATGACGTTCTCCAAGCTCTCCACGCCGTCGATCTCCGCGAGCAACTGCGGCACGATCGTCGTCTCGACGTCGGAACTCACGCCTGCGCCGCGGATGCGGAACAGCGACTCCATCTCGTCGAAGAAGACGACGACCGGAGTACCCGAGCTCGCCACCTCGCGGGCGCGCTGGAACAGCACGCGGATGTGACGCTCGGTCTCGCCGACGTACTTGTTGAGCAGCTCCGGGCCCTTGATGTTGAGGAAGTAGCTCGCCTGGTCGCTCGTGCCCTGGCGCTGCGCCACCTGCTTGGCCAGCGACGCCGCCACGGCCTTCGCGATGAGGGTCTTGCCGCAACCGGGCGGGCCGTAGAGCAGGACGCCCTTGGGCGGGCGCAGGTGGTGTTCGGTGTAGAGGTCGGAGTGCAGGAACGGCAGTTCGACGGAGTCGCGAATGGTCTCAATCTGTCCCGCAAGGCCACCGATGTCGGTGTAGTCGATGTCCGGCACCTCTTCGAGCGCCAGGTCGGCGACCTCGGCCTTCGTCACGCGCTCGAGCACGAAACCGCTCTTCGGCTCGAACAGGAGGGCATCGCCCGGGCGCACCGTGAGCTCGGCCAGCGGCCCGGCGGTACGCACGACGCGCTCCTCGTCGTTCGACGTGGCGATGAGCAGACGGCCGTCTTCGAGCGTCTCCTTGAGCGTGACGATCTCGCCGGCCTTCTCGAAACCGAGCATCTTCACGATGTTCATGGCCTCGTTGACCATGACCTCCTGGCCGGGGCGAAGATCCGCGGCCGTGAGGGTCGGCGAGTACGAGACGAGCATCTTGCGGCCCATGTAGAAGATGTCGGCGCTGCCGTCGTCGTGGGCGGCGATGACCGTCGCGTAGTTGTTCGGCGGCTGCGCGAGCCGGTCGATCTCGCTCTTCATCGAGGAGATCTGCTCGCGGGCGTCCTTGAGCGTGCGCACGAGGCGCTCGTTCTGCGCAGAGATGGTCGACAGGTTGGAGCGCAACTGACGCACGTCGGCGTCGGTGGGCTTGGACGTGTCGCTCGGGTCGAACTGCGGGACGCTCATCGCCGCTCGTCCTCCTTCGAAGCCGGGGTGGCGCGTCGAGCGCGCCTTTTCGCCCACCCTATCGAGCAGGGCTCGCCGGGTAGAGCGAACCCCCGGCGCCGACGTGCGGCACCGGGGGTTCGCGGTGGTCCGCCGACGAACCTCGGCGGGGACGCGTCAGTCCTGATCGGTGGCGACGCCGTCCGTCGCGTCGGCCTCGTCGCGCGGCTCGTCGTCGATGGACGCGCCCAACTCGGCTGCGAGCGCCTGCGCGGTCGGGGTGTTCTCGAAGGAGCGCACGAGCTTGCGCATCTTCTTGTCGGAGACGGGGCGCTCGCCGACGGCGTCCGGGGTCCACGCGTCGTCCGGCGTCTGCGGCGGGTTGCCGTTGTCCGTGGCTCCGCCTTCGGTGGAGTCCTCGCCGTAGGCACCCTTGGCCGGGCGACGCTTGCGCAGCGGGGCCTCGACGCCGTCCGCGAGACGGCGCGTGGAGATGAGGAAGCCGGTGTGGGCGTGCATGCGGTGTTCGGGGCGCACCGCGAGACCTTCGAGGTGCCAGCCGCGCACGAGGCTCTCCCATGCCTGCGGTTCGGTGAAGCCACCGTGCTCGCGGGTGGCCTCCGCGACGCGCGACAACTGGGTCGCCGTGGCCACGTAACAGATGAGGACGCCGCCGGGGGCGAGCGCGTCGTAGGCCACCTCGAGGCACTCCCACGGCGCGAGCATGTCGAGCACGACGCGGTCGATCGTGCCGGCCTCCACGCTCTGCGGGAGCATGTCGACGAGGTCACCGATCGTGATGCTCCACGCCGGGTGGTCGGTGCCGAAGAACTCGCGCGCGTTGCCGGCGGCGATGGCGGCGAAGTCCTCGCGACGCTCGAACGAGTAGACACGGCCGTGCTCGCCGACCGAACGCAGCAGCGACATCGACAGGGCGCCCGAACCGACACCGGCCTCGACGACGCGAGCGCCGGGGAAGACATCGGCCATCGTGACGATCTGGCCGGCGTCCTTGGGGTAGACGACGGCGGCGCCGCGCGGCATCGACATGACGTAGTCGGACAGCAGCGGACGCAGGGCGAGGTACTCGACGCCGGCGGTGTTCGTGATGGTGACGCCGTCGGGCGAGCCGATGAGGTCGTCGTGGCGCACGAAGCCGCGGTGGGTGTGGAACTGCTTGCCCGGCGTCAGCGTGATCGTGTGCATGCGTCCCTTGGGGTCGGTGAGTTGGATGCGCTCACCCTCGCGGAACGGGCCGCGGCGGTACTCGGCTCCCGTGGGGGCGGCGGGAAGGTCGGACGGGCGATCGGCGTCGGTCATGCGGAGAAGTTTAGGTGGTACGCAGGTCGCGGCCTTGCGCTCCCGCGTGCGCCTGCAGGGCGCGCTCGAGATCGCTGAGCAGGACGACGCCGATGACCTGCTCGCCGTGCGGCGGCGCGGCGGCCGGCGCGGGCTGCGTGACGACGACGAGTTGCGGCGTCGTGTCGCCCTCGAATCCCGGCAGGACGGCGGTGATGTCAGCCTGGGTGTCGGCGACGATGGCGGTGGCGCCGGAAACGATGGCTTCGGCGATCGCACTGGCCGGCACCCGGTCACGCTGTTCCAGCGGAACCCGCACGTGAGCGCCGGGCGGGACGACGGCGACGGGTTCGTTGGACGCTCCGAGCAGGACGACGGGGTCCGGCCCCTCGGGGAGCGCCGAGACGGGCGTGTCGGCGGCGGCTGACACTGCGGGGCGCATCACCTGGGCCACTCGGATGCCGGAGAGGAATTCCCGGTTCGTGCCCACGGTGACGGCGGTGCTGGCACCTCGCCACAGGAACATGGCGATGAGCGCGAACCACATGAGGTTCCACGTCGAGCCCTCGCCGCGAAGCACCGGCACGAGGGCCCAGAGCACGACGGCGACAGCGACGATTCGGCCGCACCAGCCCGCGGCCTTCATGCCCTTGGCCCGGCTACCGGTGACCTTCCACACGAGGGCGTCGACGATGAACCCGCCGTCGAGAGGCAGCCCGGGCAGGAGGTTGAACAACCCGACGAAGCCGTTGCTGAAGGTGAACGCGAGCAGCAGCAGATGGCCCGCGCCGTCACCGCTCGACTGGGTGAGGGCGAACCATCCGGCGCCGGCGAGGACGAGGTTCGTCAAGGGCCCGACGACGGCGACGAGCGCCGAGTGCCCGGGTGTCGCGTCGGGTGAGTCGTAGGCCGTGTGGCCGCCCCACAGGTCGGCGACGATGCGGTTGACGCGGTAACCACACGCCTGGCCGACGACGGCGTGAGCAGCCTCGTGCGCGAGCACGCTGACGAGCAGGAGCACGGCGTACGCGGCCGCGAGCAGGTAGGCGCTGGCTCCCCATTCGGGGTGCAGTCGGGCGACCTGCGGGCCGAAGAGCGCGACGATGACGAGGGCGATGATCGGCCAGGATCGGCCGATGTAGACGGGCACGCCGCGCAGCGTGGCGATCTTGAGACCCGGGGACGTCGACGGCATGAGGAAAGCCTAAGCGGCGTGGCTCGGCGTCGCTCGGGCGGTGTGAGTTACGCGCGATAGGCTCGCCGAATGGTCGCCGCGCTGTCCCCCTCACGAGCGTCCGATTTCATGCAGTGCCCGCTGCGCTACCGCTTCCGCGTCATCGACAAGCTACCCGAGCCGCCGAGCCCGGCCGCGGCGCGCGGCACGCTCGTCCATTCGGTGCTCGAGCGCATCTTCGACGTCGAGGCGCCGCAGCGCACACTCGAGCACGCGCTCTCCCTCGTCCCGCACGCGTGGGAGGACATGCTCGTCGACGAACCCGAACTCGCCGAACTCGCGGGCGGCACGCCCCACGACCTCGCGACGTGGTTGCGCGACGCCGAGAAGCTCGTCGAGAAGTGGTTCGACCTGGAGAACCCGCAGCACCTCGAACCCGCCGAACGCGAGCTCTACGTCGAAGCCGACCTCGACGGCCTCACCCTGCGTGGGTACATCGACCGGCTCGACGTAGCACCCGGCGGGCAAATCCGCGTCGTCGACTACAAGACGGGGCGCTCACCGTCGGAGCTCTTCGAGGGCAAGGCCCTGTTCCAGATGAAGTTCTACGCGCTCGTCATCTGGCGAACTCGAGGCGTCATGCCGCTCATGCTCCAGCTCGTCTACCTCGGCAACAGCCAATTCGTGCGCTACCAGCCCGACGAGGACGACCTGCGGGCTCTCGAGCGCAAAATCACGGCTCTGTGGCGGGCCATCGAGCGCGCCGCGCAGACGGGTGACTGGCGTCCACGCAAGTCGTTCCTCTGCGGCTGGTGCGACCACAAGGCGCTGTGTCCCGCCTGGGGCGGCACTCCCCCGCCGCTGCCCGACAATGCCGGCGTGCTCGCCCTCGACCCGCACGCGAGCGCCGACCTGGGGGATGTCGACGGTGACTGAACCTGATCAGGTTCAAGGTGCGGACTGGGAGGCCTGGCGCACCGTCGGTTGCGGTGTCGAAGCACACCATCACGTCCTCACCCAAGCCGACGTGGACGTCAACCTCAACGAGGTGTTGCGCGCGGCGCTCGCGGCCGATGGCTACGACGACGCGCTCGGATGGCGCCACCGCGCCCTCGTCGGGGTGGCGGCAGCCCACGGCGTCCCGGGCGAGATCGTCTCCGGTCTCGACGTGGACACGCTGACGCGCGAGGGCGGCGGGGTCTGGCTCGTCTCCGTCACGGCACCCGAGCAGTTCGCGTGTACCCACCTCGTGGCGCTCGATTCACGCGACGGCCGGCTCGACGTGTTCTGGCCGCAGGTCCACCCCCGGTTCGGTGGCCGCTTCCTCGCTGACCCCGAGTGGTTCGGGCCGAAGATGACCGGGCGCGGCACGCAGTTCGACGTCAGTGCTTGAGCCGCGCGACCCCTTCGCCGTGCTCGTGATCCCCTTCACACACCCTCGTGGAATACCCGGCCAAGGGTTACGGTTCAACAGATAGTTTCAATTTCAACTACTTCCCCGAGGGGTCATGCAGTTCGGAATCTTCACGGTCGGTGACGTCACGACGGACCCGACGACGGGTCGCACGATCAGCGAGCACCAGCGCATCAAGAACACCGTCGAGATGGCCAAGGTCGCCGACGAGGTCGGTCTCGACGTCTTCGCCACCGGTCAGCACCACAACCCGCCCTTCGTCGCCCCCGCCAGCCCGCCCGTCCTCATGGGCAACCTCGCCGCGGTGACGAAAAAAATCATCCTGTCGACGGCGACGACGCTCATCACGACGACGGACCCGGTGCACATCGCCGAGGACTACGCCTACGCGCAGCACCTCGCCGACGGGCGCGTCGACCTCATGCTCGGACGCGGCAACACCGGACCGGTCTACCCCTGGTTCGGCAAGGACATCCGTGAGGGCATCCCGCTGGCCATCGAGAACTACGCCCTGCTGCGCAAGCTGTGGAGCGAGGAGAACGTGACGTGGGAGGGCAAGTTCCGCACGCCGCTGCAGGGCTTCACCTCGACCCCGCGTCCGATGGACGGCGTCGCGCCGTTCGTCTGGCACGGTTCGATCCGCAGCCCCGAGATCGCCGAGCAGGCCGCCTACTACGGTGACGGCTTCTTCCACAACCACATCTTCTGGCCGCCGGAGCACGCGGCTCAAATGGTGCGCTTCTACCGTGAGCGCTTCGAGCACTACGGTCACGGTCGCGCGGGGGACGCCATCGTCGGTCTGGGTGGTCAGGTGTTCATGGCCGACTCGAAGTCGAAGGCGATGGAGACCTACCGTCCGTACTTCAACAACGCCCCGGTCTACGGCGGCGCCGCCTCCCTCGAGGACTTCACGACGCAGACGCCGCTGACGGTGGGTACGCCCGACGAGGTCATCGAGCGCACGCTCGGCTTCCGCGAGTACATCGGCGACTACCAGCGCCAGCTGTTCCTCGTCGACCACGGTGGCATCCCCCACCAGGAGGTGCTCAACCAGATCGAGCTGCTCGGCACGAAGGTCGTCCCGGTGCTGCGCGAGGAGTTCGCCAAGCGCCGCGCCGCCGGTGTGCCGGACGCCCCGACGCATGCCAGCCTGCTGGCTGCGCGCGCTGCCCAGGCGACCGACACGCCCTCGGCTGACGCCGGGCAGATGGGCCGCGTCGAGGCAGGTGTGCCGCGCGCTCCGATGACCGACGATGTGACGGGAACGCGCGCCGAAGACCGTTGAGCATCAGCCCGGTTCGCCGACAACTCGGCTAACCGGGCGGGCGGGCGACGCCGGCGGCCACGTTCGGCCCAAACTCAGAACAACGAGACGAGGAGACACGATGACGAACTGGACGGCACGCCTCGCCGTGATCAGCGGCGGGCTGAGTGAGGAATCGTCGACGCATCGTCTCGCCCAGCTGCTGAGCGACGCGGTTGTCGAGAGTGCGCGGAAGCAGGGCAGCGAGGTCGTCGTCGAGCGGATCGACCTGCGGGCGCTGGCGCACGACATCACGACGGCGTCGTTGACGGGGTTCGCGCCCCCGGCGCTCGCGGACGCCTACGAGGTGCTGGGCGCGGCCGACGCCATGGTCGCGGTGACGCCGACGTACAAGGCGAGCTTCACGGGCTTGTTCAAGTCGTTCTGGGACGCGACTGCAGGCGGCGTGCTGAGCGGCGTGCCCGTCATCGTCGGCGCGACGGGCGGTTCCGCCCGACACTCACTGGTGACGGACACCGCCTTGCGACCGCTGTTCGCGTACATGAAGGCGCTCGTCATGCCGACGGCCGTCTACGCCGCGCCCGACGACTGGGCCGGGCGAGGCCTGGAAGCGCGTGCGAGCGAGGCTGCCGATGAGTTGACGCAGCAGCTAGAGCGCATGCTCGGCGGAGCAGACGTGGTGGTGAACGGCGGTTCTGACGCGCGCGTGTCCAAGGATGGGGAAGCGCCGAGAACATCGTCGAAATCGGTTCGTACGCTTGCCGAGACGCGAAATCGGGCGCGTGATCCGTTCGTCGCGGTGCCGACGATGGAAGAGATGTTGCGCCGCTGAGCACGAGTCGTGACCGGAGGGGTCCGTCAGGTTCGTCACGAACCTGACGGACCCCTTCGTCACGTTCGTCTGCGGAGATGTGCCATAGTCGGAAGCGTCCTTCGTGGGAGTCCTGAGAACAGGGCTGAGAGGGAGCTGATACTGCTCCGACCGCTACCCGACCTGACCCGGATCATGCCGGCGCAGGCAGCCAAGGAGACCTCATGGTCGCTCATCCTCCCTTCGGTCCCGACGTTCGTCGACGCCTGCTGCGTGGGGTCTTGCCGTGCCTTCGTCCGATCCGAAGGAGGCACCATCATGACGACGTTCAACTCCCGCGACCTCGCGGCCACCACCGACCGAGCAGCCACGTCGCCGGCGTCGGCCCCCGTTCAGACGCGCGCAACCACCCCCGCTGACGGAACGGACGCTCGCCGCAAGCGGTACCGCGACGCGGACGGCCTGCGCGTGCCCTACACCGAGGTCATCCTCGACAACTCCCCCGGCACCGGCGCGGCCAACGCTCCCGTCGAGCTGTACGACACCTCCGGCCCGGGCAGTGACCCCGAGGTCGGGCTGCCGCCGCTGCGCGCCGAGTGGATCGCCGAGCGCGACGACGTCGAGACGTACGCCGGCCGAGAGCGCACCCTGCTCGACGACGGCCGCTCAGCCGTCCGACGCGGTGAGGCGAGCCACGAGTGGCGCGGCGAACGTCGCGCACCGCTGCGCTCCAAGGACGGTGCCGTCGTCACCCAGATGCACTACGCCCGCAAGGGATTGATCACCCCCGAGATGCGATTCGTCGCGGCGCGCGAGAACTGCGCCGTCGAACTCGTGCGCGACGAGGTCGCCGCCGGACGCGCGATCATCCCCGCCAACGTCAACCACCCGGAGAGCGAGCCGATGATCATCGGGCGTCGCTTCCTCGTCAAGGTCAACGCGAACATCGGAAACTCGGCCGTGACGTCGTCGATCGCCGAGGAGGTCGACAAGCTGACGTGGGCGACGACGTGGGGCGCCGACACCGTCATGGACCTGTCGACCGGTGACGACATCCACACGACGCGCGAGTGGATCATCCGCAACTCCCCCGTCCCGATCGGCACCGTGCCGATCTACCAGGCCCTCGAGAAGGTCAACGGTGAGGCCGACAAGCTGACGTGGGAGATCTTCCGCGACACCGTCATCGAGCAGTGCGAGCAGGGCGTCGACTACATGACGATCCACGCCGGCGTGCTGCTGCGCTACGTGCCGATGACGGCCGAGCGCATCACGGGCATCGTCAGCCGCGGCGGCTCGATCATGGCCGGCTGGTGTCTCGCGCACCACGAGGAGAACTTCCTCTACACCCACTTCGACGAGCTGTGCGAGATCTTCGCCCGCTACGACGTCGCTTTCTCCCTCGGTGACGGACTGCGCCCCGGCTGCACCGCCGACGCCAACGACGAGGCGCAGCTTTCCGAGCTGCGCACCCTCGCCGAGCTGACGAAGCGGGCATGGCAGTTCGACGTTCAGGTCATGGTCGAGGGCCCCGGGCACGTGCCGCTCGACCTCGTCGAGGAGAACGTGCGCCTGCAGCAGGAGTGGTGTGACGGCGCGCCGTTCTACACGCTCGGCCCGCTCGTCACCGACGTCGCACCCGGCTACGACCACATCACCTCCGCAATCGGCGCGACGACGATCGCGATGGGTGGCACCGCGATGCTGTGCTACGTCACGCCGAAGGAGCACCTCGGGCTGCCGAACCGTGATGACGTCAAGACCGGCGTCATCACGTACAAGCTCGCGGCGCACGCCGCCGACGTCGCGAAGCGCCACCCCGGCGCGCGGGCGTGGGATGACGCGTTGAGCAAGGCGCGCTTCGAGTTCCGTTGGAACGACCAGTTCAACCTGTCGCTCGACCCCGACACCGCGCGCGAGTTCCACGACGAATCGCTGCCCGCCGAGGCGGCGAAGACGGCACACTTCTGCTCGATGTGCGGGCCGAAGTTCTGCTCGATGCGCATCAGCCAGGACGTGCGCCACCGCTTCGGTGACGCCGGCGCCCAGCAGCGCGTCGTCAGCGAGAGCGAGGCCCGTGAGGGCATGCAGCAGATGTCGAAGACGTTCGTCGAGCTCGGACGCAGCGTCTACGTCGAACCCGACACCGCCCACGCCTTGGCAACCCCCACGCCCCAGGACTGACGGGTTCGCAACGGTGGGGGGTGAAGCAACTCGACTCCGCCCCTCACCGACTCTTGTCTCCGCCCCATCTGCGATCTACGTCCACATTCGCGAACGGCGTACCCATCTGCGCTTTTCGGTCACTTTCGCCTGTGCCACGGCCTGCCGGGCCGGCTCGAGCGTCAGCCCGTCGCGCGAGCTTGCTCCGCCAGACGCGGCAGGTCGTCGAGGCTGACGGCGGCGAGGTCGGGGACGACGACGAGGCCGTCGAGCTGCGGGATCTCGACGAGGTGCGGCACGGCGAGCGTCGGCACCCCGGCCGCGACGGCGGAGCGCACGCCGGTGGCGGAGTCCTCGATCGCGACGCACTGCTCGGGCGCGAGCGCGAGGTCGTGTGCGGCCCGCAGGTACGGCTCCGGGTGCGGCTTGCCGTGTTCGACCATGTCGCCGGTGACGACGACTTCGAACGTCCCCGCAGGCAGGGAATCGACGAGGACCCGGGCGAACGACTCGTACGACATCGTGACGAGGGCGCACGGTAGACCCGCGTCGCGCGCCGCGAGCAGGAGCTCGCGGGCCCCCGGTCGCCACGGCACGTGCTCACGCAGCTTGACGACGACACGTTCGAGCAGGGCGTCGACGATCTCCTCCGGCGTGAGGGGAATGCCGGTCTGTTTCTTGATGATGCGCCCCGAGACGATGAGCGCGTTGCCGACCAGTTGGAACGCCTGGGCGTCGCTCCACGTGCCGCCGTGCGACTCGATGAGGTCGTTCTCGGCCTCCATCCAGTACGGCTCGGTGTCGATGAGTGTTCCGTCCATGTCCCACAGCACGCCGTGAGGCCTCGTCGGGGCGTGCGTGACACGCTGCTCGAGGCGCGTGAGGTGGGGCGTCGGGTTCACGGTCAGTCTTCCGGGTCGTAGCTGAGGTTGGGGGCGAGATGACGCTCCGCGTCCTTCACCGACCAGCCCTTTCGCCCAGCGTAGTCCTCCACCTGATCGCGCCCGATCCGTCCGACGACGAAGTAGCGCGATTCGGGGTGGGCGAAGTACCACCCAGACACCGACGCTCCCGGCCACATCGCACGCGACTCGGTGAGTTCGACACCGATCTCACGCGTGACGTCGAGCAACTCGAAGAGGGTGTCCTTCTCCGTGTGCTCGGGGCACGCCGGGTACCCGGGCGCGGGACGAATGCCGGTGTAGCGCTCCGCGATGAGGTCCTCATTGGAGAGGTTCTCCCCTGCCTCGTGACCCCAGAACTCGGTGCGAACGCGCTCGTGCATGCGCTCGGCGAGCGCCTCGGCCAATCGGTCGGCCAGGGCTTCGAGCAGGATCGCGGAGTAGTCGTCGAGTTCCTCCTTGAACGCGGCGATCCGAGCGGGAAGCTCAGTACCGGCGGTCACGGCGAAGGCGCCGACCCAGTCGTCCACGCCGGAGCCCTGCGGCGCGACGAAGTCGGCCAGGGAACGGTTCGGCACGCCCTCGCGGTGCTGGCCCTGCTGGCGCAGGTGATGCAAACGAGCACGCTCGTCGGAACGCTCGGCGTCCGTAAACAGGACGGTGTCGTCGCCGTCGCCCGCGGCGGGCCAGAAGCCGATGACAGCGGCCGGGTGGAGCCAGCCCTCGGCCTCGACGCGGTCGAGCATCTCCTGCGCATCGTCGTAGAGCTTGCGTGCTGCCTCACCCTGGGCGGGGTTGCTCAGAATGTCCGGGAAGCGACCCTTCATCTCCCACGCGGCGAAGAAAGGCTGCCAGTCGATGTACTCGCGCAGCTCGCTCACGGGGTAGTCGGCGAACGTGCGTGTCACCGGAGCACCGTCCGCGGCGAGTGTCGGCGCGGCGGGCACAGCACCGAGGTCGAGCATCGGGCGGTTCTCCCGAGCCGCATCGAGGGTGAGCAGCGGGCGGTCGTCACGCTTGGCCGCGTGGCGCGCACGCAGGGAGTCGTAGTCGGCCGTCACGTCCGCGAGGAGCGCCTCGCGACGGGCGCCCTTCGACAGGAGCGCGGCAACGACCGGTACGGAGCGCGAGGCGTCCTTGACCCACACGACGGGCTGGTCGTAGCGCTGATCGATCTTGACGGCGGTGTGTGCGCGCGACGTCGTGGCGCCCCCGACGAGCAGGGGCAGGGCGAAGCCCTGTCGCTGCATCTCCCCCGCGACGTTCACCATCTCCTCGAGCGAGGGCGTGATGAGGCCCGACAGGCCGATGATGTCGGCCTCGTGCTCACGGGCAGCGTCGAGGATCTTCTGCCCGGCCACCATGACGCCGAGGTCGATGACCTCGTAGTTGTTGCACTGCAACACCACGCCGACGATGTTCTTGCCGATGTCGTGGACGTCCCCCTTGACCGTCGCGAGCACGACCGTGCCGTTCGTCTGCTTGCCCGTCGTGCCGCTCTTCACCTTCTCCGCCTCGATGAAGGGGATGAGGTATGCGACGGCCTTCTTCATGACGCGGGCCGACTTCACGACCTGGGGCAGGAACATCTTGCCGGCGCCGAAGAGGTCGCCGACGACGCCCATGCCGTCCATGAGCGGGCCCTCGATCACCTCGAGCGGGCGCTTGCCCTCGGCCTCGAGCTCGGCGCGCATCTCCTCGGTGTCGTCCTCGATGAAGTCGTCGATGCCCTTGACGAGCGCGTGCGTGATGCGTGCGCGCACCGGCTCCCCGCGCCACTTCTCGGACTTCGTCTCGGCGACGGCGTCGCCGGTGTTGAACCGCTCGGCGGCCTCGAGGAGACGCTCCGTGGCGTCGGCACGACGGTTGAGCACGACGTCCTCGACGAGTTCGCGCAGTTCGGGGTCGATCTCGTCGTACACGACGAGGGCGCCCGCGTTGACGATGCCCATGTCCATGCCCGCGGCGACGGCGTGGAAGAGGAAGACCGCGTGGAT
Source organism: Dermacoccus barathri (assembly GCF_015070805.1). NCBI lineage: Bacteria > Bacillati > Actinomycetota > Actinomycetes > Micrococcales > Dermacoccaceae > Dermacoccus > Dermacoccus barathri. The sequence continues at coordinate 75,928 of NZ_JADCTK010000006.1, forward strand.
GGCCTCGCGCACGGGGTTGTTGCCGCGGAAGCTGAACGAGACGTTGGAGACGCCGCCGGAGACGAGGGCACCCGGCAGGTTCTGTTTGATCCAGCGCGTGGCCTCGATGAAGTCCACGCCGTAGTTGGCGTGCTCCTCGATACCCGTACCGATGGCGAAGATGTTGGGGTCGAAGATGATGTCCTCGGCCGGCAGGCCCACCTCCGGCCCGGTGAGGATGTCGTAGGCGCGTCGGCAGATGTCCTTGCGCCGCTCGAGGGTGTCCGCCTGGCCGTCCTCGTCGAAGGCCATGACGACGGCCGCAGCGCCGTAGCGCTTGACGAGTCGCGCCTGCTCGACGAAAGGCTCGACGCCCTCCTTCATCGAGATGGAGTTGACGATCGACTTGCCCTGGATGCACTTGAGCCCGGTTTCGATGACGCCCCACTTCGAGGAGTCGACCATGACCGGGACACGGCTGATGTCGGGTTCGGACGCGATGAGCTTGCAGAAGCGGTCCATCGCCTCGACGCCGTCGATCATCCCCTCGTCCATGTTGACGTCGATGATCTGAGCGCCGTTCTCGACCTGCTGACGAGCCACAGACAAGGCGGTGGGGTAATCGCCGTCCTTGATGAGCTTGCGGAATCGAGCCGAACCGGTGATGTTCGTGCGCTCACCGACGTTGACGAAGAGCGAGGCGTCGTCGACGGTGAAGGGCTCGAGGCCGGAAAGCCTTAGAGCAGAACCGATCTCGGGCACCGGGCGTGGCGGCAGCTTCTCGATCTTTTCCGCGATGGCCGCGATGTGGTCCGGGGTCGTGCCGCAGCATCCACCGACGATGTTGACGAGTCGGTCGGTGGCGAACGTCGTGACGACCCCCGCCATCGCGTCGGGCGTCTCGTCGTACTCACCGAAGGCGTTCGGCAACCCCGCGTTCGGGTAGCAGGAAACGAAACAGTCTGCGATGCGGGAGATCTCGGCGACGTACGGTCGCATCTCGTCCGCGCCGAGTGCACAGTTGAGGCCGACGGCCAGCGGCTTGCTGTGGCGCACCGAGTTCCAGAACGCCTCGCTCGTCTGGCCCGACAGCGTACGTCCCGAGGCGTCGGTGATCGTGCCCGAGATGACGATCGGCCAACGGCGGCCGCGCTGCTCGAACAGGACGTCGAGTGCGAACAGAGCTGCCTTGGCGTTGAGGGTGTCGAAGATCGTCTCGACGAGCATGATGTCGACGCCCCCGTCGGCCAGGCCTTCGGCCTGCTCGAGGTAGGCCGAGACGAGCTCGTCGAAGGAGATGTTGCGCTTGCCCGGGTCGTTGACGTCCGGCGAGATGGACGCGGTGCGGTTCGTCGGGCCGATGGCCCCGGCCACGAAGCGGGGACGCTCGTCGGTGGCGACGGCATCGGCGGCGTTGCGCGCGAGTTTCGCCGAGGCGACATTGAGCTCGTAGGCGAGGTCGCTCATGTCGTAGTCGGCGAGCGAGATGCGCTGGGCATTGAAGGTGTTCGTCTCGACGATGTCGGCCCCGGCTTCGAGGTATTCGCGGTGGATACCCTCGATGACGTCGGGCGCGGTGAGCGAGAGCAGGTCGTTGTTGCCCCGCAGGTCGCTCGGGTAGTCGGCGAACCGCTCGCCGCGGTAGTCGGCTTCGGTGAGGCCGGCGCGCTGGATCATCGTTCCCATGGCGCCGTCCATGATGAGGAGGCGATCGCTCAGGAGGCGCCTGAGTTCGTCCGTGCGATCCGTGCTGGTCGTGACGAACTCGTCCTGGTCGGTCGTTGTCTTGGAGCGGCTGCTCACGTGACGTCCCTTCACCGAAGATGGTCTGAACGCCACATGCTAAGCGGGAGCGAGGTACCGGCCTTGGTGCGCGCAGCCTCGTGGCCGCATACTGGAACGCTTGCCGATCTTTCGACCCGAAGGGGTGCCCGCAGTGCGTCGTCACTTCGAACTCGTCACCGAGACCGCGCCCACCGTCATCGTCGCGTTCCAGGGGTGGAACGACGTGTCCGGTGCGGCCCTGGACGCCGTCGACCACCTCGTCACCCACACGAAGGCTCGGCTGTGGGCCGACATCGATCCTCAGGACTACTACGACTTCCAGGTCAACCAGCCGCGCGTCGACGTCGTCGACGGCGAGCGTCGCATCATCTGGCGCACGACCGAGGTCCACCACGCGGTGATGGCCGGGGTGGGCGATGTGCTGCTCGTCAAGGGCATCGAACCGTCGTTCCGCTGGAAGGCGTTCCTCGACGAACTGCTCACGATGCTCGACGACGTGAACCCCCGTCGCGTGGTCCAGTGCGGCGTGCTCGACGGCGAAGTGGCCCACACGCGTCCGTTCCCCGTCGCCTTCACGTCCCCTCAGCCGGTGACCCGGGCGGCCCACGACGCACGGACACCCACCTACATCGGACCGACGGGCATCGTCGGGGTGCTCGTCGATGCTCTCGGTCGCACTGCGTACGAGACGCTCTCGATGTGGGTGACCGTTCCTCGATACGCGCTCGGTGGGCCCCAGCCGAAGGTCTCCCTGACCGTCGTCAGCGCGCTGGAACGCCTTCTCGAGACGCCGCTCCCCCTGGCCGATCTCGAGGAGCAGGCGCGCGCGTGGGAACGGGGTGTGAGCGACCTCGTGGCGGAGGACGGTGAGATGGCGTCCTACGTCGACACGCTCGAGAACACCGTCGACGTCACCGAACTGCCCGAGGCGTCGGGAGACGTCATCGCGCAGGAGTTCGAGCAGTTCCTCCGCCGCCGCGACGACGACCAGCTCTGAGCGCACGAACAAGGACAGGCCCGCCCCCACGTGGGGACGGGCCGATCCTCGCGAGAGGCGGAGTGTGACTCAGAGGCGGACGCCGAGCAGGGCCTCGACCGCTTCGCGGACCTGTCCACCGGAACCGATGGCCTCGTTCTCCGCGGTCTCACACCAAGCGTCCACGGCGGCGAGCGCCGATGCGGTGTCGAGGTCGTTGCGCAGGGCCCGGCGCACGGCGGCCACGACGAGCTCGGCGTCGCCGCGATCGTTCGACGTGGCGGCACGCCAGCGTGCCAGTCGCTCCTTGGCCGCCTCGAGCATGGCGTCGATGTACTCCCAGTCGCTGCGGTAGTGCTGCGCGAGCATGACGAGACGAATGGCCATCGGGTCGACGCCCTCACGGCGCAACACGGAGACCTTGACGAGGTTGCCCTTGCTCTTGCTCATCTTCTCGCCCTCGTACCCGACCATGCCCTGGTGGGCGTAGTGGCGGGCGAAGGGCACCTGCCCGGTGAGCGCGACGGCCTGGACCGCGCTCATCTCGTGGTGCGGGAAGACGAGGTCGGTGCCGCCGCCCTGGAGAGTGAAACCGGTACCGAGGTGCTCGAGCGCGATCGAGGTGCACTCGATGTGCCATCCGGGGCGACCGCGTCCGATGACCGAACCGCCGTTCCAGGCGGGCTCCCCCGCGCGCTCCGCGCGCCACAGGAGCGGGTCGAGCGCGTCGCGCTTACCGGGCCGCTCGGGGTCGCCGCCACGGTCGGCGTAGACGTCGAGCATCTGCTCGCGACTCCAGTGCGAAAGGTCGCCGAACGTCGGCTGCTGCGCGAGGTCGAGGTAGATGTCCGCCGCGCCGTCGGCGACGTCCTCACCCTCGGGCACCGGCGAGGCATAGGCCGCGCCGGACTCGACGAGCTTCGTCACGTTGGCCGCGTGTGAGCCCATGGACTCGACGACGCCGATGTAGTGCTGCGGCGGCAGAACGGCAAGGGCTTCCATGTCGCCGTGGAAGAGCTCGATCTCGCTCGTGGCGAGGTCGCGCCAGTCGACACCGTCACGGGCGGCACGTTCGAGCAGTGGGTCGTCGACATCAGTGACGTTCTGGACGTAGGTCACCTTCATGCCCATGTCCCGCATGACGCGGTGGGCCAGGTCGAAGGTGACGTAGGTGGCCGCGTGACCGAGGTGCGTCGCGTCGTACGGAGTGATGCCGCAGACGTACATGCCGGCTGCTTCGGCGGGCTCGATCGGAAGGGGTTTCCCGGCGGCCGTGTCGAAGAGGGCGAACGGCGTGTCCGCTCCTGCGGTGGTCGAGACGGCGGGCAGGGAGGGCGCGGACCACGATTTCACGCCGCCCAGCCTAACGCGCTCACAGCGGCGGCCAGGGCAGGCCGTAGCGCTCCTCGGGTGGGTCCGGGAAGGTGCCTGCTTCGAGCAGCGCGTCGGTGCGCGCGTGCAGCGCCTCGATCTCGGCCGGTGCGAGGAGCGAGGCCAGCTCCTGTGTGAGTTCCCCTCGCGCCGCGACAAGGCGGCGAAGCGCCGCCTCGATCGGCTCCTCCAGTGGGTCACCGGCGAAGCCCCACAGGACGGTGCGCAGCTTGTCGTCGGTGTGGAAGGTGAGGCCGTTGTCGATGGCGAACAGTGCCTCGGGTGTCTCGATGAGGTGGGAGCCCTTGCGGTCTGCGTTGTTCGTCACAGTGTCGAACACGGCGATTCGCCGCAGGGCGGGCGTGTCGGCGTGGACGAGGACGAGTGGTCCGTCCTCACCCTCGAACGCGGCGATCGGGTGGACCGACCCCTGCTGGGAGATGAACTCCTGCTCGTCGAGCAGTGCGACGTGCGCCTGCTCCGTCGGCACGAGGGGACCCACCCATCGCTGTAGTGAGCCTTCGCCCAGGTCGTCTTCGAACCACCGGGTCTCGGGAACGTGATCCCAGCCGAGCGCGGCGCACACGAGGGACGCCGCAACCTCCCGGTGCGCGAGGGTGCCTCGGGGGAAGTCGGCCAGCGGACGCTCGCCCGCCACGGGCTTGAACACGGCGCGGGCTGCGTCGTCCGGGAGCTCGCTCGGGTCGTCCGGCACCTCGGCGAGTGAACTCACGTCGGCCATGCGGAGGACGACGTTGGACGCCTCGACGAGTCGCCCTTCGAGCGTCCACCGAGCGTGCTCAGGGAGCGAACCTCCCGATTCCTTGGGTTCGCTCAACGGCGTCGGTACCCGTTGGCTCGAGGGCAGACATGACCGCTGGGATCGAGCGGCTCGTTGCACAGCGGGCACGGACGTCGGCCCTGCGCGACGAGGGCGATCGAGCGGCGGGAGAACTCGCGCGCCACGCTGGGGGTCATGACGACGCGCAGAGTCGTCTGCTCGCCGTCGGTCTCGTCACTGGCGCCCACCTCGTGCTCGAGGTCGTGGCACTCGATGCTCAGCAACTGCGTCGTCGGATTCCACGCGGCGCTCATACTGCCGACCCGGAAGATCGGGTCGACAGGCAGCTCGAGGGGGTCGTTGTCCTGCGGCGCAGCAGGAACGTCCCGGTCGGCTCCCACCTCGTCGAGCAGTTCGGCAACACGCTCGGCGAGGAGTTCCACCTGCTGCTTCTCGATGGCGACGCCCTCGACGCGGCGCGGGTCGCGCACCTGGAGGTAGAACTCACGGGCCCCCGGCTCGCCGACCGTACCGGCGACGAAGCGCTGAGGATGAACGAACTCGAGCACTGGCATGGCTCCAGCCTAATTGCGCTGTCCAGACGCGGTGTCCGTGACGCCCCTCGATCCGCCGACGGTGGCGTCCGAGCCGCTCGTCGCCTGGTGGGTGAGCACGTCAAGCAGCCCGCCGTGGGTGTGGTTCATGAGGAGGACGAACGGCCGTGCCGACGTGTAGCGCACGATGCTGACCGAGGCGGGCGAGGCGACGATCCGCTGGAAGTCGTCGAGCGGTGTGCCCAGAGCGTCGGCGAGCACCGCCTTGATGACGTCACCGTGGCTCACGGCAACCCACGTGGCACTCGCGCCGTGGGCCTGCTCGACCCCGGCGTCGATCCCGCGGACGGTCTCGACGGCCCTACGCTGCATGTCGCGCATCGACTCGTGCTCGAACGCGTCGCTGGGCGGAAAGGTGACGCCGGAGGGGGCCTCCTGGACGTCCTTCCACAGCGGTTCCTTCGCCAACTCGACGAGTGGGCGCCCCGTCCACGCTCCGTAGTGGCACTCGCCGATGCCGTCGTGTTCCTCGGGCACCAAGCCGGTGCGCTCCGCGAGCGGGGCTGCCGTCTCGCGACAGCGCACGAGCGGCGACGTCACGAGGCGTACGGGAGTCGTTGCCGCGGAGATCGACTCGGCGATGGCGGAGGCTTGCGTTCGGCCGGTGTCGTCGAGGTGGGTTTCGGGCGTCCAGCCGGCCAGAACACCTGAAGCGTTGGCCGTCGTACGTCCGTGTCGGAGCAGGATGAGGGTCGCCACGCCGCCAGCCTAATGACAGCGCCGGGCCGGATGGTCGAGGACAATGAGCCCGTGATCATCGACCAGGCTGTCTACCGCCGGGGCGAACGCCTGCCCTGTGGTGACATCAGCGACGAACTCGCTGAACTCCAGGCCCGAGGGGACGACGAGTCCAGCTTCCTGTGGATCGGCCTGAAGGATCCGACGGCCGACGAGTTCGAACACTTCGCCCGTGAACTCGAGCTGCACCCCCTCGCTGTCGAGGATGCCCTCAAGGGTGGCCAACGACCCAAGTTCGAGATCTACGGCCACATGGCGTTCGTCGTCATGCGCACCCTGCGCTACATCGACGAGAGTTCCGACGTCGAAACCGGTGAACTCATGGCGTTCGTCGGCCCCCACTTCGTCGTCACGGTGCGACGGGGTGAACCCGCGCCCCTCGAGCAGGTGCGATCTGCGCTCGAACACGACCCCACGATGCTCGAGAAGGGGCCGATGGCTGTGCTCTACAGCGTCATGGACGCGGTGGTCGACCGCTACCGCACCATCGACGAGGAGTTGAGTGACGACGTCGTCGCCATCGAGCACCGCGTGTTCACCCCCGGCCTGACGACGGACGTCGGTGAGATCTACGCGCTCAAGCGCGAACTGCTCGAAGCGCGCTGGGCCGTGCAGCCCCTCATCGAGCCCGCTCGGCGGTTGCTCGCGGCACGCTTCGTGCCCGACGAGTTCTCGCCCTTCTTCCGTGACATCCAGGATCACCTCCTCATCGTCCACGAGCACATCGAGACCTACGACCGGCTCCTGTCGGATGTCCTGTCGGCCCACCTCGCGCAGGTCTCGGTTCGCCAGAATGACGACATGCGCAAGATCTCGGCCTGGGTCGCGATCGCGTCCGTCCCGACGATGTTGGCGGGCATCTACGGCATGAACTTCCACTCGATGCCGGAGCTGGAAGCATCGGTGAATGTCGGCGGCAGCGAGTTCTACTACGGCTACTACGTCGTGCTCGCCGTCCTCGTCACCGCGTGTGTGCTCCTGTGGCGCACCTTCAAGAGAACAGGATGGCTGTGAGCTCACTGACGCACCTGCACGACGACCGACCGCACGTGGACGTCGCGACCCTCGGCGCGAGCGGCGCCCGGGTGAGTCGTGTCGTCCTCGGTGTCTCCGGGTGGGGCGGCAGCGTCGACGCCGAACGGGGCGCCGAGGTCGTCGACACCTACCGTGACGCCGGTGGCTTCACCCTCGAGGTCGGTGACACGGACGGCGGCGTGGCCGAGGAACTTCTCGGTGAGATCGTCGGCGGCCGCCATGCGCGTGACGAAGTGTTTCTCATCGGACGTTCCGGGCGCGGCTCGCACAGTGTGCCGGTGCCCGGTAGTAGCGGCGACACGTCGCGTCGGGCGCTCATGGCGGGCCTCGACGCGTCGCTGGCCCGCCTCGGCACTGAGCACCTCGACCTGTGGCTGGTCGACGGCTTCGACGGTGTGACGCCGAGCGCCGAGGTGGCCGAGACGATGGAGTGGTCGTTGACCTCAGGGCGCGCCACCTACGTCGGTGTCGGCGATGTACCGGTCTGGCGCGCAGTGGATCTCAGTCACGAACTGGCCACGCGGCGCATCCGTCTCGCGGCGCACGCCACCGAGTACAGCCTGCTCGAGCGTTCGGCGGACACCGACGTGGTCGAGGCAGCTCGGACTCGGGGCCACGGTGTGCTCGGCGGAAGCGCTCTCGCGGGTGGGGCCCTGACCGGCAAGTACCGCCACGGAACCCCGGCGGACTCGCGCAGGGCCGCCGGTGTCGTCCCGCTCCAGCCCCGTCACTTCGGTGCCTCGGCGCGTTCCGTCGTCGAGTCGCTCGCCACCGCCGCCGAGGGGCTGGGCGTGCACCCGAGCGAACTGGCCCTCGCCTGGCAGTTGCGGCAGGAGGGACTCGACGCCCTCATGGTCGGTGCGCGAACACCAGCGCAGATGCGCGTGCTCCTGCGTGCGGGCCAACTCGTCGTCCCCGACGAGATCCTTGCCGTCCTCGACGAGGTCTCGCGCACCCGCTGAGTCGCCTCGCGACACTAGACATGACGAAGGCCCGCCGTTGCCGGCGGGCCTTCCTCATGTTCGGAGCGTCATTGCACCATGACGCGCGCGACGCTCAGTGCTCGTCGTCCTCGTCTTCGTCGTCGAGGTCTTCCTCGTCGTACTCGTCGTCGTCATCTTCGTCGAAGTCCTCCTCCGAGTACACCTCGAGCGGTGTGACTTCGTTGAAGGCGTCCATGAGGGCGTCGTCGTAGTCCTCGAAGGCATCGGCCAACGCCTGGTAGGCGGCGACGACCGCGGGGTCGTTCTCTCCCCGTCGTCCGGAACATGCTTCGAGGTGACGTTCGAAGGCGCTCGTGAGTGTTTCCAGAGCTGCGCGCGGGTCTGCGGTCATGTGGAAAACGCTACCGCGAACGCGGCAGAATGTGCAGATGCCCGAGTACGAATACCGCACGCTCACCTTCGAGCGCGGCACCAGCCGCGGAGACATCCGACAGGCCCTCACCGATGAGGCGGAGTACGGGCACTGGGAACTCGCGCGCACGCGCCTCTACCTCGGCGGAATGCGTCGGGTCTGGCTGCGCCGGCGCATCATTCGCATGCGCCGCGAGTCCCCCGGCGGCCTGCTCTGACTCCTGTCGTGTCGGGCGGAGCCGCGAGCCGCTCAGCAGTCGGTGAGGAAGCGCGCCAGGACGCGCTGACCGAATTCCAGGCTCTCGACCGGCACGCGCTCGTCGATGCCGTGGAACATCGGGGCGAAGTCGAGGTTGGCCGGCAGACGCAGGGGTGCGAACCCGTAGCCGGTGATGCCGAGTTCCTTGAGCGCCTTGTTGTCCGTGCCGCCCGAGAGGCAGTAGGGCAGCACTTCACAGCCCGGGTCCTCGGCGCGCAGAGCCGACTTCATCCGATCGACGAGGTCCGTCTCGAACGGTGCGTCGAGCGCAATGTCCCGATGCAACGTCTCGACCGTCACGTGCTCACCGGCGAGTTCCTCGATGACCGCCATGAGCTCGTCCTCGTGGCCGGGCAGGAAGCGACAGTCGACGTTGACCGATGCCGTCTGAGGAATGACGTTCTGCTTGTACCCCGCCGCAAGCATCGTCACGTTCGACGTGTTCGCCAGGGTGCCTTCGACGAAGCCGCGAGCCCCGCCGATCGTGGACAGCAGGGCGGTGTTGTCGTCGTCGGCGTACGTGATGCCCGTGGTGGTCGACAGACCGTCGAGGAGGGCGCGCACACTCGCGATGTACTGGCGCGGCCACACGTGGGCGTCGATGCGCGTGATGGCCTGCGCGAGTCGGACGATGGCGTTCTCGTCGTTCGGCACGCTGCCGTGTCCGGCGCGTCCGTGGGCGGTGAGGCGCAGCCACCGGATGCCCTTTTCCGCGGTCTGGAGCAGGTAGGCCCGCTGGTCACCACCGGAGGCTGCCGGCACGGTGACGGAGTAGCCGCCCACCTCGCTGATAGCTTCGGTGGCGCCGTCGAACAACTCGGGGCGGTTGTCGACGGCCCAGTGTGAGCCGAGCACTCCCCCGGCTTCCTCGTCGGCGAAGAAGGCGACGAGCAGGTCACGCGACGGCTTGACGCCGCGGCGGGCGAAGTCACGCACCGTCGCGAGGATCATGGCGTCCATGTCCTTCATGTCGATGGCGCCGCGACCCCAGACGCACCCGTCTGCCAGATCCGCCGCGAAGGGGTCGTGAGTCCAGTCGGCCGCTTCAGCCGGAACGACGTCGAGGTGCCCGTGGACGACGAGGGCGCCGCGCTCGGAGTCCTCGCCGGGGATGCGAACGACGACGTTAGCGCGGCCCTTCTCGCTCTCGAACAACTCGGGCTCGAGGCCGACCTCCTGCAGCTGACCGACGACGTACTCGGCCGCCTCGCGCTCCCCCGGCCCCTCGACCCCGGGGCCGTAGTTGCTCGTGTCGATGCGAATGAGGTCACGGCAGATACGAAGGACGTCACTTTCGGCGGCTGCAGAAGTCATGCTCCTACTCTGCCACCCGTTTCCGGGCACGAAAAAGCGGCCCGATGATCTCTCTCATCGAGCCGCTTCGCGGTGTGTCCGAGGGGGGACTTGAACCCCCACGTCCGATAAAGGACACTAGCACCTCAAGCTAGCGCGTCTGCCATTCCGCCACCCGGACAGGTGGTGTTTTCCGGCCGCTTCCGCGTCCTTCCAACGAGGGAAAACACTACCAGGCGATTCCGGCGAATGCACATCGAGATCCCGGGGGTGCGCCACGGCCCGCCGACACGGTGATGTCGGCGGGCCGTTCGCGTGCTGACGACGTCGAAACGTCATACGTCAGGCGTTGGTATTCCCCTGCTCGTCGCGGTTCACGCCTGGCAGCGGCGCGCGCACGGGACGCTCCTCGCGCACCTCCTGCGGTGCCGGCTCCGGCGAGCCTTCAGCCTCGTCGAACGTGGGAGCAGCCACGTGCGGCGACGGCGCGATCTGCTGGCGCTCGACTTCGCTCGGGGCATCTTCGGCGGCTGACGGAGCAGCAGCTCGCACGGGGCGAGCGGCCGTCTGCGTGTTGCGCTCCGCCTCGGTCGTGGCCTGGTTGGCCTCACCGCGGGCGTTCGCCAGAGCGACCTCCGGGTCCTCGAGCGTGGTGTCGGCGAACGCGTTGGTGTCGTTCGTGCCGGGGTCGACCCATTCCTCGTCGTCGTTGTCCCCCGGGCGACCGGCGTCGCCGCCGAGGGCGCTCGAGATGCCGCGCAGAGCGTCCGTGACCTCGGACGGGATGACCCACATCTTGTTCGAGTCGCCCTGAGCGAGTTGCGGCAGTGTCTGCAGGTACTGGTAGGCGAGCAGACGCTGCGTCGGCTTGCCTCGGTGGATGGCGTCGAAGACCTGCTGGATGGCGCGGGCCTCACCCTGTGCCTTGAGGATGGCCGCCTGGGCCTCACCCTCGGCCTTGAGGATCGAGGACTGCTTCTCACCCTCGGCCGTAAGGATCTGCGACTGCTTGAAACCCTCGGCGTTGAGGATGGCGGCGCGGCGGTCACGCTCGGCGCGCATCTGCTTCTCCATCGAGTCCTGCACCGAGGCCGGCGGGTCGATGGCCTTGAGCTCCACGCGGTTGACGCGGATGCCCCAGCGCCCGGTCGCCTCGTCGAGCACGCCGCGCAGCTGGCCGTTGATCTGGTCGCGCGAGGTCAGCGTCTGCTCGAGGTCGAGCGAACCGATGACGTTACGCAGTGTCGTGACCGTGAGCTGCTCGATGCCCTGGATGAAGTTCTCGATCTCGTACACGGCCGACTTCGGGTCGGTCACCGAGTAGTAGATGACGGTGTCGATGCTCACGACGAGGTTGTCGCTCGTGATGACCGGCTGCGGCGGGAAGGTGACGACCTGCTCGCGCAGGTCGATGTTCGCGCGGACGCGGTCGATGAACGGCACGAGGATGTGCAGACCGTCGGTCAGGGTGCGGTTGTACGAACCGAGGCGCTCGATGATCTGCGCCGTCTGCTGCGGCACGATGCGCACCGTCCGCATGAGGACGACGACGACGAACAGGACGAGCAGCAGGACGGCGATGAGTCCTGGTGACATGGTGTTCCCTCCCCTGCCGGTTCGGTGCCCGGCAGTGTGTGCTTCGGACTGTGGTGGCGCGCGATCAGTAGTGGGCGCCGGGGCTGGCCGGGTCGACGAGCAGGGTCGCACCCTGCAGTTCGACGACCTGAACGGACGAGCCGAGCGGCAGCGTCGTGCGAACGTCGGTACGCGCGGTCCACAGGTCACCGTGGACCTTGACCAGGCCGGCCGTGTCGGACACGGGCTCGACGACATAGCCGGTGAGGCCGACGACGGACATCGGGCCGATGTCCCTGTTGTCACGCTTGGGGCGCAGACGCTTGCGCAGGGCCGGGCGCAGCGTGAACAGGAGGCCCACTGCGACAGCGACCGCGACGACCGCGCTGAGGACGAACCCTGCGCCGAGGAAGGAGGCCAGGGCGCCGGCGAGAGCGCCGATCGCGAGCATGATGAACACGAAGTCCACCGTGACGGCCTCCACGGCCGCCATCGCGAGCGCGACGCCGAGCCACATCAGCCATGCACTGCCGTTCATCGTGTTCCGCTCCCAAGGGTTGGCCGTCAATGCGCTTGCGGCCCACCGTACGTGGTCCGACTGGGGTCGGGAATGCGGAAACCCTAACGATTGTCTTACATCTCAGAACATCGACCGATCGGTCAGGAGGCCTTCGATGGCGAATTACCCGTGGAGCGACTTCACCCCCGTGCGCACCGACGCCCGCGTCGAGTACGAGGGTGCCCTGCGTGACTTCGAACGCCGCCGTTACGTCGATGCCGCCGGGCGGCTCGAATGGATCCTGGGCCAGCCGGTCGACCACCGCCACGGTCTCGGCGACGTGCGTGAACTGCTTGCTCGCTCCTACTACCACTCCGCCCGGCTGGACCTCGCCGAGAGCACTGCTCGTGCTGTGTTGAGCGATCAGCCGACGAACGGCTACGCCGCCATGCTTCTCGCGCGCACGCTGCAGCGGCAGGGGCGCGCGGAGGAGGCGAAGGCTCCGGCTGCTCTGGCGGCGGCCCTGGGCGTGAGCGCCGACTGACGGCCCGAGAATCCGCCGGCGAAGCGCCGAGCTGAGACGTGATCTACGTCCAGCTCGGCGCTTCTGCTGGTGAGAGGGCCTCGTCGTCCACGGCGAAGGTGTGCACCGGTCCCGGCGGGGTGCTCGGCCCCTCGAAGCGAACCGTGACGCGAGAGCGCCCGGAGCCCCAGACCCAGCCGTTGCCGTGATCGGGGTGGTGGACGTCCATTCCGGTACGCCAGCGGCGCTCTGGCGACGGGCTGAAGCGCGTCGAGAGATCGGTGGTGTCGCTGCCGGGGGCGGGCTCGTCCTGCGGTGACGGCGCGAAGACCTCCGGGTATTCGGTCTCGTCGCCGGCCGCGGTCTCGAGATCGAACAGTCCCGTCTGGGCGTGCGCCACGAACCCGCTGAGACCAACCCCGAGCAGACGCACCCCCTGGGGCAGATCGAGCCCGTCGAGCAAGCGTGTGGCGGTTCGCGCGATGACGTCGGCGTCCCGTGTCGGTGAGGTGGTCGTGAAGCTGCGCGTCAGGGCCGTGAAGTCGGGAAGCCTCACCTTGAGGTGGACGGTTCGGCCGAAGACACCGGCCTTCTCGGCGCGCGCCCCGACCGATTCGGCGATGCGCTCGATCTCGCGGTGCAGGACGTGACGCTCGTGCACGTCACGTTCGAAGGTCTCCTCGTTCGAGATGCTCTTGGCCTCGCGCGAGAGCGTGAGCTCGCGGTCGTCCCGGGCCCGCGCCAGCGCGAAGAGGGAGCGCCCGTGCCGTTCGCCGAACACGCTGACGAGGTCGGTGTCGGTCATGCGCCGCAGGTCGCCGACCGTCTCGACCCCGAACGTGCGCAGCCGGGCCGCCGTGGCCGGCCCGACGCCGCTGATCGCCCGCACACTCATCGGTTCGAGGACGCTCTCCTCCTCCCCCGGCGCGACGATCGTGATGCCGTTCGGCTTGTCGAGATCCGAGCCGATCTTCGCGAGCATTTTCGAGGTGGCCGCACCGGCGCTGGCCGTGAGGCCGCCGGTCGCCTCCCGGATGTCGGCATCGAGGCGCTCGAGTCTTTTCCGGACGGTTTCGACCTCCAAATCCTCCAGGTCGGCGCCCCGCAGATCGACGTACGCCTCGTCGATCGAGACCTGCTCCACGAGCGGCGACAGTTCACGCAGCAGATCCATGACGACGAGGGACGACTTGCGGTACGCCTCGAATCGCGGGGAGAGGAACGCCGTTCCGGCGGGGCAGATAGCACGCGCCTCCGCCGTGCTCATCGCGCTGCGGGCACCGTAAACCCTGGCCTCGTACGACGCCGTCGAGACGACCCCACGCCTCCCCGTGCCACCGACGACGACAGGTCGCCCGCGCAGGCTGGGCTTGTCACGCTGTTCGACGGACGCGAAGAAGGCGTCGAGGTCGACGTGCAGGATGCTGGGGTCGCTTCTCACGTGAGGTCGAGAACCACCTTGACGTCGCTGTCCTGACGCTCGAAGGCCTGCGCGAAGTCCTCCAGCGGCACCCGGCGCGTGATGAGACGCTCGAGCCACGCGTTGTCCGCACGGTGGAGCACTGCGGCGGCCTCTTCGTAGTGGCGACGGTTGGCGTTGACGGAGCCGACGACGACGCCGTTGTCGAGCACGAGGTCACGGTTGATGAACCCGAGGTCGACCTCGGACTCGTGCGGAGCCGAGATTCCGGTGAGGCAGACGATGCCGTACGGAACGTTGTTGGCCAGCACGGCCGAGATGACGGGCACGGCACCGGTGGCTTCGATGACGACGTCGGGGGCGATGGTCGTCATCTGCTCGACGGCATCGCCCGTGACGTAGTGCGCGCCGAGCGCTTCGACGAGTTCGGGTTTGATGCCCTCGGTGGCACGGTCGAGGACGTAGACCTCGAGGCCCTTCTGAACGCCGATGAGGGCGCCGAGGAGACCGATGGGGCCGGCGCCGGTGACGAGCACCTTCTTGGGGTCGAAGTAGGCGCGCGAGCCGATGCGCTCGACCTGCTCCCACGCCTTGGCGACCACGGTGGTCGGTTCGAGAAGGACACCGACCTTCTCGAGGTTGGGTGCGAGCTTCACGGCGTGTTCGGCGGGAATGCTCCAGCGCCTCGAACCGAAGCCGTGGATCTGCTTGATGCCGTGCTCGGTGTACTCGCCGTTGCGGCACATGTCCCACTCGTCGTGGGCGCACGCGACGCAGGGCTGGGGGTCGGGCATACGCACGATGCCGACGACGAGGTCACCCGGTGCGAACTCGCTGCCTTCGGGAGCTTCGAGGACGCGCCCGAGGGACTCGTGGCCGAGGATGAGGCGCTCGGCACCGTCGGGGGCCCAGCCGTAGGCGCCTTCGGAGACTTCGTGATCGGTGCCGCACACGCCGAGCGCGAGGCCTTCGACGAGGAGCTCGTCGTCACCACGGTTCGGGTCGGGCATGTCGGTGACGGCGAGGGAGCCGGCCTTCAAGGGTACGACGGTGAGTGCACGCATGAACGTCACCTTAGAACCGAGGCCGGGCGACCGGCGATTCGACGCACGCCACGTCAGCCGACCGCGCGGTGGATGACGAGCGGAAGGACGACATCGGCACCGGCTTCGCGCAGGCTCGCCGCGGCGACGGTGGGCTCCCACGTCGTGTTTGTCGTGTCGACGACGAGGAGAACGCTCGCGCCGGCCACGTCGGGGAAACCCGTCGTGGCCAAGGCGTCACGCCACGCCGCAGCAACCTGTGCTCCGGAGAGCCCCTGGGTGTCCGGCGGGACGCCGTTCCACGTCGCCACGGGCAGATTGCCTACCTCGCCCAGGTGCTCGGCGAGGCCCTCGACGCGCGCCGTGGCGACGGCGGCCGATGCGGTGCGTGTGGGAAGCGCGATGACGCAGCTCGGGCGGCGGCGCCAGGTGGACGCCCAGGCCGCGAGGACACGCACCGTCGAGTCCCGGAGCGCCTGCGAGGGTGGCTCGCTTCCACCGGCGCGGGCATCCTCGCGGCGTTCGTCCTCCCACTCGGCAGCGTCGGCGTGAATGATGACCCGCCCCGGATCTGCTCCCAGTTCCGCCGGAATGCGCCCACGGGCCCCGAAGGGGCCACCTGGCCACATCTTGCGGGGTTCGAGCGTGATGGTCTCCGCGCGCAACACGGCGGCGATGCGCTCGACCGTGGTGGCGTCGACGTCGGCGCTCAGCGGTTCGGGCAGACGCCCGAGGCAGACGGAGCATCGGCCGCAGTTCTCGGCCTTCGGGTCGTCGAGGGCCGTACGCAGCAGCTTCATGAGGCATTCGCGGCCTGCGATGTAGCTGCGCATGATGTCGGCCTCACGCTCACGCGTGGCGATGACGCCCTTGTAGTGCTCCTCGTCGAACGTCCACTGGACGCCGGTGGCGCTCCAGCCGTCCGCGCTGCGCTCGACCACACCGTCGACCGCGAGTTGTTTGAGCAGCAGTTCGACGCGGGTACGGCGGATGCCTGTTTCGGCGTCGAGGGCCGGAACGCTCATCGGCCCGTCGGAGGCACGCAGTGCGGTGAGGAGGGACTCGACCTGGTCCTTGCGCGGGATGGTGGCCGTGGCGAAGTAGTCCCAGATGTGTTCGTCACCGGCCGCTGGCAACAGCGCGACGACGGCGTGCTCGATGGCTCGCCCGGCTCGCCCGATGTGCTGGTAGTAGGAGACCGGCGACGCCGGGGCGCCGAGGTGGACGACGAAGCCGAGGTCGGGCTTGTCATAGCCCATCCCGAGGGCCGACGTGGCCACGAGGGCCTTGACCTCGTTGCGCCGCAGGGCGTCCTCGAGGTGCTCGCGTTGACCGGCTTCCAGCTGACCTGTGTAGGCCTCGACGGGAAGGGAATCGCCGTGGGCCGCCTTGATGGCGGCCGTCAGGCGCTCGGCGTCCGCGACGGTGAGGGTGTAGACGATGCCGCTGCCCGGCAGTGACGCGAGGTGATCGACGACCCACGCGTAGCGCTGGAGCGCCGTCATCTCCGGAAGCACCGCGAGGTGGAGGGACGATCGGGCGAGCGGACCGCGCAGCACGAGGGACGACTCCCCCAGCTGGGCGGCCAGGTCCTCGGTGACACGCTCGTTCGCCGTGGCCGTGGTGGCGAGCACGGGCGTGCGGGGGTTGAGTTCGCGCAGGACGTCGGCGACGCGGCGGTAGTCAGGCCGGAAGTCGTGGCCCCAGTCGGAGACGGCGTGGGCTTCGTCGATGACGAGGAGACCGAGGCGCCCCGCGAGGCCGCTCATGACGCGCTTGCCGAAGGTCGGGTTCGCGAGGCGTTCGGGTGAGACGAGGAGAACGTCGAGTTCGTCGGCGGCCACGGCTGCCTCGATCTCGCTCCACGAGTCGAGGTTGCCCGAGTGGATGGCCGCGGCGCGCAGGCCCGCACGGGAGGCGGCGGCGACCTGGTCGCGCATGAGGCTGAGCAGCGGCGAGACGACGAGGGTGGGACCGTCACCTCGTTCGCGGGAGGCTGCCGTGGCGACCCAGTAGACGGCGGACTTGCCCCAGCCGGTGGCCTGCACGACGACGACGCGGGCACCCGGACGGGACAGCGCTTCGACCGCGGTGCGCTGATCGTCGCGGAGGGTGGCCCCTGGGCCGGCGAGCGCTTCGAGGACGCGAGTGGCGACGTGGTCGATCGACATGTCCTCACCCTAGGACGAGGCGCTGACAACCCCGGAAATCCGGGGCTGTCAGCGCCTCGCTCGGCACCTGCCCGAGATCAGTCGCGCTTCTCGCGCTGCTTCTCGACGAACTTGCGGCGACGCTCGGCGGCGACGCGGGCGTCCTCGGCCTCGGCCTCCTCGAGCGTCGGGGCGGTTCCGCCCATGGACGCGGGCAGGAACTCGAGGTCGCTGCCGCTGAGCTTCGGGTAGGCCGCGCGGATCTCGTCGAGCATGGTCTTCATGACGGCCTTGACGCGCTCGGTGTTCTCCTCGGGGCTGAGCGCCTCGTCGCAGTGCATCGGCTCACCGACGGCGACCGTGATGGGCGTGTTCGTGCGGCCCATGCGCTTGGGCTTGCCCTTGGTCCACACGCGCTGAGAGCCCCAGATGATCATGGGAAGGATCGGAACGCCGGCCTCCTTGGCCATGCGGACGCCACCGGACTTGAAGGACTTCAGTTCGAAGGAGCGCGAGATCGTCTCCTCGGGGAAGATGCCGACGATCTCTCCCGCCTTGAGAGCGTCGACCGCTGCCCGGTAGCTCGCCGCTCCGTTGCCGCGCTCGACGGCGATGTGCTTCATGGCGCGCATGAGCGGACCGGAGATCTTGTTGTCGAAGACCTCCTTCTTCGCCATGAAGCGGATGAGGCGCTTGTGCTTGCGCGCGGGGAAGCCGGCGTATGTGAAGTCCATGTACGACAGGTGGTTCATCATGACGACGGCGCCGCCGGTGCGCGGCACGTTGTCCTCGCCGAGGAGGGTGAACTTCAGGCCCTGGCCGGCGAAGAGAGTGCGAGCCAGGCCGATGACGGAGGTGTAGACCGGTTCCATGCGGTCAGCCTAGTGGCCCGGCTACCCTGTTGCGGTGCTCGAGACCATCACCGCGACGCGGTACGTCGTCCCCCTCAAGGAGGGCGGTTCGCTGCCCGGCGTCGTCGAGGGAAGTGACGACGGCACGTGGGTCGTCAAGTTCCGCGGAGCCGGTCAGGGGCTCAAGGTTCTCGTCGCCGAGGTGGTCGTCGGTGAACTCGCACGAGCCCTCGGCCTGCGGGTTCCTGCGCTGAAGCTCGTCGAGCTCCCCGAACCCATCGCGAAGTACGAGGCGGACGAGGAGGTACAGGACCTGCTCACGGCAAGCCTCGGGCTCAACCTCGGGGTGGACCTGCTGCCCGGCGCGTTCGCCTACGACGGTTCGCAGCCGCCGCCCGCCGACGAAGCCGCCACCATCCTCTGGCTCGATGCGTTCACGGCGAACATCGACCGCACGCCGCACAACCCGAATCTCGTGCGCTGGCACGGCAAAACGTGGTGCATCGATCACGGCGCAGCGCTCTACTTCCACTACTCGTGGCCGTCGAAGGGCTCCAACCCGGAGCGGTTCGCCGCGCAACGCTTCGAGGCCACCTCGCACATCATGTGGGGCGTGGCCACCGAAGCCGCCGCGACGCACGAACGGCTCAGCGCCCAGGTCGATGCACAGCTCCTCGAGCGCATCCTCGGCCTCGTACCGGACGAGTGGCTCGAAGCCACGGATGCCATGCCGACGCCGACCGACGTCCGCGGGGCCTACGTCGAGAACCTTCTCGCGCGGCTGGCCTCACCGCAGGCCTGGTCGCCCGCCCACGCGGAGGGTGCGCGATGAGCGGCATTGGCTACCAGTACGTCCTCCTGCGTCTCGTGCCGTCGATCGAGCGCGAGGAGTTCCTCAACGTCGGCGTCGTCGTCTATGCGCAGATGGCCGATTTCCTCGACGCCCGCTTCGATCTCGCACCGCAGCGCCTCGAAGCTTTCGCACCGCACCTCGACCCGGCTGATGTCGAAGCCGCGCTCGAGGGTATGTGTGCCGCTGTGCGTGGCGAGGCCTGCGCCGGCCGACCGGCGATGCCGAAGTTGGGGCAGCGTTTCGGATGGATCACCGCCCCTCGTTCGACGATCCTTCAGCCCGGCCCCCTGCACGGCGGCGTCACCGACGATCCGGCACTCACCCTCGATCGGCTTGTGTCGCGCCTCGTCACCCCGTCGGGCGGCTGACAACGCCCGAGGTCGCGGCATAGGGTCGAAACATGACTCTCGAACGACCCGTCGCACCCGACCCCTACTCCCTCCTGCCCGAGGTTCCGTCGTTCACCGTGACGAGCGAGAACTTCGCCGACGGCGACACGCTCGCCGACGCGCACGTCTTCGACGACTGGGGCTTCACCGGTGGCAACCGCTCCCCTCAGCTGAGCTGGAGCGGCGCTCCGGAGTCGACGACCTCCTACGTCGTCACGTGCTTCGACCCCGACGCCCCCACACCGTCCGGCTTCTGGCACTGGGCCGTGGCCGGTATCCCCGCCGACGTCACTGAACTGCCCGAAGGCGCCGGTGACGGCACGAACCTGCCCGAAGGTGCTTTCCAGCTGACGAACGACACGGGTTCGCGCGGCTACGCCGGCGCCGCTCCGCCCGAGGGCGATCGTCCCCACCGCTACATCTTCGCGGTGCACGCCATCGAGGGCGACCCGCTCGCCATCGACGACAGCGTCACCCCCGCGGTCCTCAGCTTCAACGCGGTCTTCCAGACCGCGGCGCGCGCAACGATCACGGCCACCTACGGTCACTGATCCGGCTCACAACGACGCCCCACTCGAGCTTCGGCTCGGGTGGGGCGTCGTCGATGCTGTCCAGTGAAGTGCTGGGCCGGGGGCCGTGGTGCGGCGCGGGTTCGACGTCAGGCGCGCAACGTGTACATGGCGACGGCGGACGCCGCGGCGACGTTGAGCGAGTCGACGCCGCCGGCCATGGGAATCCGCACCGTGAGGTCGCAGCCGGCCACCGTTCGTTTGCCGAGGCCGTCGCCCTCCGTACCCATGACGAGGGCCAACCGCTCCGGCGCGCGGGCCGCCAACTCGTCGAGCGTTACCGAGTCGTCGCCGAGAGCCATCGCGGCGAAGGCCCAACCCTGCTCGCGCAACGCGTCCATGCCGCCCGGCCACGGGTCGATGCGGGTCCACGGCACCTGGAACACCGTGCCCATTGAGACGCGGATCGAGCGCCGGTAGAGCGGGTCGGCGCACCGGGGCGTCACTAGCACGGCATCGACGCCGAGTGCCGCAGCGGAACGGAAGATGGCACCGACATTCGTGTGATCGACGATGTCCTCGAGCACCACGACGCGGCGGGCCCCACGGAGCAACTCCGCGGGGTCGGCGAGGGCCGGACGATTCATCGACGCAAGCGCACCGCGGTGGAGGTGGAAGCCGGTCATCGACTCGATGACGTCGGCCTCCCCCACGTAGACCGGAACGCCTTGGGCCTCGGCGTCGGCGACGACGTCTGCCAGGTCGGTGAGCCAGCGCTCGCCCATGAGGAAGCTGCGGGGAACGTCACCCCGGGAAAGTGCCCGGCGGATGACCTTCTCGCTCTCGGCGATGTAGAGGCCACGCTCGGTCTCGAGCTTCTTGCGCAGCGCGACGTCGGTGAGGCGGAAGTAGTCGGCGACGCGTTCGTCGTCGGGGCTCGTGATCTCGATCGGCACCGCACAAGGGTACGCGGGCGGGATCAGCGCAGGATGTTGACGATCGCGATGATGCCGATGACGGTGATGAGGACGCGCAGGACCCACGGGTTGAGCTTGCGCCCGACGCGCGCTCCCACGAAGCCGCCGACGAGAGCGCCGATGCCGACGAGGGCCGCCACGGCCCAATCGATCTGGTCGGTCGCGACGACGATGAACGTCAGGGCTGCGACGCCGTTGACCACCGTGCCGAGAACGTTCTTGATGCCGTTGATCTCCTGCAGCGGATCAGGCAGGAGAACGCTCATGAGGCCCATGAGGATGATGCCTTGGGCCGCGCCGAAGTAGCCGCCGTACATACCGGCCACGAAGATTCCGACGGCCAGCGCGACGAGGCGGGGCCCCGCGAGCGGACGCGTGGGGTCGGCGTCCTCGTGTGCTTTCGCGGCCTTCTTGTTGAGCCACGGTCCGGCGAGCACGAGGAGCACGCCCAGCGCGATGAGGACCGGGACGATCGCGTCGAAGGCCGACTCGGGAAGCACGAGCAGGAGCAGCGCGCCGACCACGGCACCGAAGAAGGAGAACGGAACGATCCGCTTGAGGCGGGCGGCCTTGCCGCGCAGTTCCTCGCGGTAACCCAGAGTGCTCGTGATGCCGCCGGCCACGAGTCCGATCGTGTTGCTCATATTGGCCGTGACGGCCGGGTACCCGAGGGCGAGAAGAGTAGGGAAGGTGACGAGGGTGCCGGAACCGACAACCGCGTTGCTCATGCCAGCAGCCATACCCGCCGCGATGATGGCGAGCGCTTCCCACAGACCCATGTCGACATCCTTCTCACGGCCACGAGGAGGGGCGCGTGGGCACGGTGGGGCCGTGGGTGCCGCACACGGACGAAGGCGTGCGGCCTTCGCACCAAGAAATCAGCGAGCGGCTCGGGCGCTCCAGCGTTCGCCGTGCTGCTCGAGTTCGAGCGGCATGCCGAAGGTCTCCGACAGGTTCTCCGCCGTGAGGGTCGACTCGATCGGGCCGGCCGCCACGACACGGCCCTCGCGCAGCATGAGGATGTCGGTGAAGCCCGGCGGGATTTCTTCGACGTGGTGCGTGACGAGGACGAGCGCCGGAGCGTCGAGGTCCTCGGCGAGTGTGCTGAGGCGACCGACGAGATCTTCACGGGCGCCGAGGTCGAGCCCTGCGGCGGGTTCGTCGAGGAGCATGAGCTCCGGGTCGGTCATGAGAGCGCGGGCGATGAGAACGCGCTTGCGTTCACCTTCGCTCAACGTCCCGAAGCGACGCTCGGCGAGGTGCGAGACACCCATCTCCTCGAGCAGTTCCGCAGCACGGCCGTGGTCGAACTCGTCGTACTTCTCGCGCCAGCGTCCGACCATGCCGTAGCTGGCCGTGACGACGACGTCGGAAACCTTCTCAGCGTTCGGAATACGGTCGGCAATCGTGGCGGCCGACAGGCCGATACGCGGACGCAGTTCGAACACGTCCACGGCGCCGAGCACCTCGCCGAGGATGCCGGCCACACCGGCACTCGGGTGCATCCGCCCGGACGCGATGGACAGTAGCGTCGACTTACCGGCGCCGTTGGGGCCGACGACGACCCAACGCTCGCCCTCCTCGACGTCCCAGCTGATGTCGTCGAGCAGCTTCTGCGCGCCGCGCGTGACACCGACCCCGGAGAAGGACAACACATCGCTCATACCCGTGACCCTACTGACTCGACGGGGTCGAATGCCACGCGACACGGCACCGATGACGTCGTGGACGCGCCTGACGCCCAGCCGACACGGGTGTAAGCTACAACTTGTATCTATGTTGCGTCGAACGCCTGCAAGCGTGGGCAGCACATCGACCACCTGAACGAGGAGCGAGCATGAGCGAGCCGAAGATCTCCGCGGCCGACGCGGTCTACCGCGAGGTGAAGGGCTGCATCCTCGACGGCTCGATCGCCGGCGGCGCCCTCATCAGCGAGGGTGAGATCTCGGAGCTGCTCGACGTCTCCCGTACCCCCGTGCGCGAGGCGTTCGTCCGGCTGCAGGCCGAGGGGTGGATGACGCTGTACCCCAAGCGCGGCGCGCTCGTGCGCGCCGTCGAACCGCGCGAGGTGCGTGACGTCGTCGAGGCGCGCATCGCGGTGGAGTCGCGTGCGGCGCGCAGCGTCGTCGAGGCGCAGGAGCACCGCGACGTCGCCATCGATCTCGGTGAGATCCTGCGCCGTCAGCGCCAGAGCCTCGAAACCGGCGACCACGACGACTTCACCGAGACCGACTGCGTCTTCCACACCCACCTCGTCGCCGCCGGCGGCAACGCCATCCTCACCGAGTTCTACGAGCGTCTCGGGGAACGTCAGCGCCGGATGGCCGCGCGCATCCTGTGGAAGGACGACCGCCGCTGCCGCGATGTCCTCACCGCCCACGCCCGCCTCGTCGACCTCGTCGCCGCGGGAGACGCGACCGGTTTCGAGCAGGAGCTGACGGCGCACCTGCACCACTCCTACGACGGACTGCTCCCCTGAGCCCTCCGACCACACGAGTTTCGCACCACTCACCCACACCCGACGAAAGGCCCCCGCGTGTCACTCGACACCCCGACCCGCACCACCAGCCACGAACGCGTCACGACGAGCGTCGACAGCCCCGAGCGCGCCGGCGCCGGGGGCGCGCTCGGGGCTGTCGGTCGGGGCGGCGATGTTCACCGTCGCGTGGGGTGGCAATCAGTTCACGCCGCTGCTCGGGCTCTACCGTGACATCGACGCGCTCTCGACGGGCGCCGTCGACCTGCTGCTCGGTGCGTACGTCCTCGGCATCATGCCCGCGCTGCTGCTCGGCGGGCCCGCCTCGGACCGCTGGGGCCGTCGCCCGCTCATGCTGCCCGCGCCGATCCTCGCGATCATCGCGTCGGTGCTGCTCGCCGTCGGCTCCGGCTCGCCGGCCGTGCTCTTCGTCGGCCGCATCTTCTCCGGCCTGGCGCTCGGGCTCGCCATGGTTGTCGGCGGCTCGTGGATCAAAGAACTGTCGAGCCCCCCGTTCGACGCCGAGGCCGACGCCGCCGCGGGCGCGCGTCGCGCCTCCATCAGCCTGACGGCCGGATTCGCGCTCGGCGCCGCCACCGCAGCGGCGCTCGCGCAGTTCGCGCCGCTGCCCGCGGAGTTGTGCTACCTCGTCCACCTCGTCATCACGGCGGCGAGCTATGTGCTCCTGACGCGCGCCCCCGAGACGCATGCCGCGCAAGAGATGCCGGGACGCTTCCTCGACGACCTGCGCGTGCCCGCTGCGGGCCACCGTCGCTTCCTGTTCGTCGTCCTGCCGATGGCGCCGTGGGTGTTCGGCTGCGCGGGATGCGCCTATGCCGTGCTGCCCGCCGTCATGGGTGATCGCACCGGCTCGTTCGGCATCGCCTTCTCGGGCCTGCTGTGCCTCGTCGCGCTCGGCTGCGGGCTGTTTATCCAGCAGGTCGGCAAGCGCTTCGACGATGTCAGCTCCGCGCGCGCCATCATCATCGCCCTGACGATGACGCTGCCCGTTCTCGGCATCGCCGCACTTGCAGCGCGCCTCGTCAGCCCGTGGCTCGCGCTCGTCGCGGCCGCCGTCCTCGGTCTCGCCTACGGCATGCTGCTTGTCTCCGGCCTGCAGGAGGTGCAGCGCATCGCCGGTCCCGAGGACCTCGCGGGACTGACGGCTGTCTACTATTCGATCACCTACCTCGGCTTCTTCGTGCCCGCCGCGCTCGCCGTCGTCAGCCACTGGCTGAGCTACCCCGTGATGTTCGTCGGTGGCGTCGTGCTCGCCGCGCTGAGCCTCGGCGTCGTCCTGATGTTCTCGCGCAAGCACCTTCCGACGGCTCTGGCGCACTGACCCGTCGCCACTAGGCTGGGCGATCGTGTACGAACTGCCTGCCTCCGTGCGCCTGGCCCTGTGGGCCACGCACGCCATCGCCGCCGATCGCCCGCTCAGCGAGGCGATCGGCGCCGCGCTGCCCGACGTCGACGCCGTCGAGGGTGGCCTGTCGCGCCTCGAACTGTGGCGTGACCTCGGCGAACGCATCGTCTGCGTCGACCTGCCCCGCCCGGGGGTCCACGGCGGGTTGCTGCCGCCCGGCGGACCCGCGACTCAGGCTGCGATCGAAGTCGGAGAATGCCTGTTCGTGCCGTCGCTCGGCGGGGTGCTCGTGCCGCGGCTGGAGTATTACGGGCCGGCCGGCGACGAGGGCCTCAAGCTCACGCTCGAACCGCACGACAGCGACCCGGTGCCGATCCACCGCCTCGAGGCACTCGCACTGGCCGACATCGACCGACGCTTCCGCGAGGCGTTGCTGGCGCACGTCGGGGTGCTCGAATCCCTGCACATCGCACCGTTCCTCGGCTCCTCGGCCCGCGAGCGCGTCGACGAACGCCTCGACGGCGCGCGCTGGGCGTTGCCACCGGGCCTGCACCCGCGGGCGATGCGCATCATCACGACGGCCGGCCTCGTCGTCGCCGCCCTCGACGAGGCGCTGACGACGAGCGGCGGCCTCGACGCGGGTAGCGTCGCAGCGCGCGAGCGCACGCTGCGCTCCCTGCTCGACGAGGCCGAACTCGCTCTCGCACAGGCCGCGACGGCGGCTGCCATCGGCCTCGCACACGACGCTGCCCGCCCTTGATGAGGACGGGCAACGTTGATCGCGCGTTGCGGTGTGCTCAGAGCGGAGTGTCTCCGGCAATGACGTATCAGGCCGTACGGGAGCCTTCGAGGACCGTCGCGTAGACCTGCTGGGTGCGCTCGGCGATCGCGTCCCACCCGAAGTGCTCGACGGCGCGCTGACGTCCGGCTCGACCCCGTCGGCGGGCCTCTTCGACGTCGGAGGTCGCCTCGGTGAGGGCGCGGGCCAGATCGGCGACGAACGTATCGGGGTCGACGGGCGTACCCGTTCCGTCGTTCACCTGCTCGATCGGCACGAGCCAACCGGTCTCGCCGTCCACGACGACCTCGGGGATTCCCCCGGTGGCCGTGCCGACGACGGCCGCCTCGCACGCCATTGCCTCGAGGTTGACGATGCCGAGCGGCTCGTAGACGGACGGGCACACGAAGCAGGTGGCCTGTGACAGCAGCGCGACGACTTCGTGGCGGGGCAGCATGTCGGGGATCCATACGACGCCGTCACGGCTCTCACGCAGTTCGGCGATGAGGCCCTCGACCTCGGCAAGGATCTCGGGGGTGTCCGGGGCGCCGGCACACAGCACGAGCTGCACGTCGGCGGGAACGTCACGCATGGCGCGCAGGAGGAACGCCAGGCCCTTCTGCCGGGTGATGCGACCGACGAACACAATGCTCGGGCGGCCGGTGTCGACGCCGTGGCCGCGCACGACCTCCAGCGCCTTCTCGGAGTGATCCGGCGCCCAGGCGTCTGCGTCGATGCCGTTGTGGACGACGTGGACCTTGCTCTCGTCGAGCTGGGGGTAGCTGCGCAGCACGTCGCGTCGCATGCCGTCGGAGACCGCGATGACGGCGGCCGCGCCCTCGTAGGCGGTGCGTTCGATGAAGGAGGAGATCGCGTAGCCGCCGCCGAGCTGTTCGGCCTTCCATGGCCGCATCGGCTCGAGGCTGTGCGCGCTCACGACGTGCGGGATGCCGTGGAGCATCGAGGCGAGGTGGCCGGCGAAGTTGGCGTACCAGGTGTGCGAGTGCACGACGTCAGCGCCCGCGACGGCGGGCACCATCGTCAGGTCGACGCCGAGGGTCTTCAGCGCGCCGTTGGCGTCGGCCAACGGGGGCAGATCGGGAAATCCGTCGGTGTCGGCCTCCCCCACCGGTTCGCCGAACGCCCGCACCTTGGTCTCGGTGCCTGTCGCTCGCAAGGCCTTGACGAGTTCGGCGACGTGGACCCCGGCGCCGCCGTAGATGTTGGGCGGGTATTCCTTCGTCAGGATGTCGACTCTCACGGGACAAGACGGTAGCCCCTCCGGGGGTGTGATGAAAGACACGATCCACCTATTGTCAGTGGCATGCCAAATCGTGGAGGCCCCAAGGTCCTAGCCATCGTTCTCGCCGGCGGCGAGGGCAAACGCCTCATGCCCCTAACCGCGGACCGGGCCAAGCCCGCGGTGCCGTTCGGCGGTATCTACCGACTCGTCGACTTCGCGCTGAGCAACCTCGTCAACAGCGACTACCTCCAGATCGTCGTGCTGACCCAGTACAAGTCGCACAGCCTCGACCGCCACATCACGAAGACGTGGCGGATGAGTTCGTTGCTCGGCAACTACGTCACGCCCGTCCCGGCACAGCAGCGCGTGGGCAAGAACTGGTACCTCGGTTCAGCCGACGCGATCTACCAGAGCCTCAACCTCATCTACGACGAGAAGCCCGACTACGTCGTCGTCGTGGGCGCCGACCACGTCTATCGCATGGACTTCGCCGACATGGTCGAGGCGCACATCGCCTCCGGCGCCAAGGCGAGCGTCGCCGCGATCCGTCAGCCCATTTCCCTGGCCGACCAGTTCGGCGTCATCGACGTCGACCCCGAGGACCCGTCGCGCATCCGGGCCTTCCTCGAGAAGCCCACCGACCCCCAGGGCCTGCCGGACAGCCCCGACGAGGTGCTCGCCTCGATGGGCAACTATGTCTTCACGGCGGACGCACTGATCGATGCCGTCACCCGCGACGCGGACCTCGAGGGCAGCAAGCACGACATGGGCGGCGACATCGTTCCCGCCTTCGTCGACCGGGGCGAGGCCTACGTCTACGACTTCAAGGACAACACGATCCCCGGCGCAGAGGACCGTGACCGCGGCTACTGGCGCGACGTCGGCACCATCGACTCCTATTACGACGCGCACATGGACCTCGTGTCGGTCCACCCGATCTTCAACCTCTACAACGGCGACTGGCCCATCCACACGACGTCGGGCATGAGCCTCCCGCCGGTGAAGTTCGTCCACGGCGAGCACGGACGCACGGGTACGGGCGTGAACTCGCTCATCTCCCCCGGGTGCATCATCTCCGGCGCCACGGTGAGTCGGTCGGTGCTCTCGCCGAACGTGCGCGTTCACTCGTTCAGCGACGTGGATTCGTCCATCCTCCTCGACGGCGTCGACGTGGACCGCTCGTGCATCATCCGACGCGCCATCATCGACAAGGGCGTGCACCTGCCCGAGGGCACGCACATCGGCCTCGACCACGAGCAGGACCGCGCTCGCGGGTTCACCGTCACGGAGTCGGGCATTGTCGTCGTCGGCAAGGGCACGGTCATCACGTCGTGAGCGGCGGATGCACGCGAGAGTGGTTCACGCTATGAATGGGGTTGTGACGAACGACAACCCGCGTACCGACCTCATCGGCCTGACGTTCCAGGGCACCGACTTCCCGGGGCTCTTCCACGAACTGGCCGATGCGATGACCCGGTTCGGCGTCGAGATCATCGACGTCGGGCAGGCCGTGCTCGGCGGGAGCATCACGCTGTCCTTCCTCGTCTCCTCCCAGCATCCGGAAGACTTCGAGGTCGAGATGCGCCGCCTCGCCGAACTGCGTGGCCTCTCGCTCACGCTGACGCCCGGCATGGCGGATGACGTGCACCGCCTGCCCGGGCGCGCCGTCGTCACGCTGCTGGCCGACACCGTGCCGGCCGAGGCACTGGCCGAGATCTCCGCCGAAGTCGTGCACCACGGCGGAAACATCGACCGGGTGCGTCGTCTCGCCCGTACCCCCGTGACGGCTATCGAGCTCGATGTGTCCGGTGTCGAGGTCTTCGAGTTGCGACGCCGCGTGGCCGAGGTCTCGGCGGAGAGCGGCTGTGACGCGAGTGTCGCCGCTGCCGGTTTGGCGCGGCGAGGGCGACGTCTCGTCGTCATGGACGTCGACTCGACACTCATCCAGGACGAGGTCATCGAGATGCTCGCGGCCCACGCAGGTCGTGAGGCCGAGGTCGCCGAGGTGACCGAGCGGGCCATGCGCGGCGAACTCGACTTCGCCGAGTCCCTGCACGCACGTGTCGCCGCTCTCGAAGGGCTTCCGGTCGAGGTGCTCGATGACGTCCGCGCCGCGATTCGCCTGACGCCCGGCGCGCGCACGCTGGTGCGCACTCTCAAGCGTCTCGGTTGCACCGTCGGCGTCGTCTCGGGTGGCTTCATCGAGGTCGTGCGCCCCCTGGCCGACGAACTCGGCATCACGTACGCCCAGGCCAACACACTCGAGGTGGCGGACGGCAAGCTCACCGGGCGGGTGCTCGGCGAGGTGGTCGATCGTGAGGGCAAGGCACGCGCTCTCGCGCACTTCGCGCAGAACGAAGGTCTCCCCCTGGAACGCACGGTCGCGATCGGTGACGGAGCTAACGACCTCGACATGCTCGCGCTCGCCGGTCTCGGCGTTGCGTTCAACGCCAAACCCGTCGTGCGGGCTCAGGCCGATGCGGCCGTGAACGTGCCCTACCTGGACAGTGTGCTGTTCCTGCTCGGTATCAGCCGCGAGGACATCGAAGAGGCCGACAATCTCGACGTGGACTCTGCTGCGATGAGCGGAACGGGCGCCTAACATAGCCCCCATGCCTGAGAACAGCGAGCCCCGTCGATCCCTGCTCATCATCGGTGGGGCCGAGGACAAGATCGGCCGCGTGACCATCCTGCGCCGCTTCGTGCGTCTGGCCGGGGGCCGCAAGTCGAACATCGTCGTCATTCCGACGGCATCGTCGCTGGCGTCCGAGGTCATCGAGGTGTACTCCACCGTGTTCTCGCGCTTGGGGTGCCCCGAGGTCTCGAGCGTCGACCCGCAGACGCGCCTCGAGTCGTCGTCGCCGGAGCTCGTCGAGCGCATCGACAACGCCACGGGCGTCTTCATCTCGGGTGGTAACCAGCTCAAGCTGAGCCAGCTCATCGTCGGCACCCCGCTCGGCGACGCCATGCTGCGCGCCTACGAGCGTGGCGCCGTCATCGCCGGCACGAGTGCGGGCGCCTCGATCATGAGCCAGTTCATGATCTCCATGGGCGAGGAAGGCGTCACCCCTCGCCAGCGTTCCAGCCAGCTCACGCAGGGTCTCGGCCTCGTGCCGGGCGTCATCATCGACCAGCACTTCGACCAGCGCTCGCGCTACGGCCGACTGCTCTCGCTCGTCGCCGGTTCTCCCAGCCTGCTCGGAATGGGCATCGACGAGGACACGGCCGCCGAGATCACGAACGGGCACGAGATGACGATCGTCGGATCCGGTGCCGTCTTCATCGTCGATGCCCGACGGGCGCAGACCGACGCCCATGAAGCCCGCCGTGACGCGCCCTTGCTCGTCACGGGAGCGGTCGTTCACTCGCTCCCGTACGGAGCGACGTTCGACCTGACCACAGCGACCTTGACGGATTTCGTCGAGCAGAACGCCGACGTGGCCGTCACGGCCGCGAAGGATCAGCACGACACCGCCACGGCGGCAGCCGCACTGCGTCACTGAGACGCTGTGCCTTCCACGAGGGAGAACTCCATGACCGTCGTCGAGATCCCGCAAGCTCCCGGGCCCATCGAGCCGAGCCTGCGCATCCGAAGCACGCGTGTCTACCGCGGCCCCAACGTGTGGTCCTACGAGCCGGCGATTCACCTCGTGCTCGATCTGGGCGTGCTCGAGTACTACCCGACGCACGCGCTGCCCGGTTTCACCGAGGCTCTCGTCGAGCTCTTCCCCGGTCTGCAGCGTCACTCGTGTTCGCGCGGGCGTGAGGGTGGCTTCATCGAGCGCCTCCACGAGGGCACCTGGCTCGGTCACGTGGCCGAGCACCTCGCGCTGCAGCTGCAGCAGGAGGCCGGCCACGACGTCCGTCGAGGCAAGACGCGTGGTGTCGAGGACCGCGAGGGCTGGTACAACGTCATCTTCGCCTTCCTCGACGAGAGCGTCGGTCTCGCAGCCGGTGAACTGGCGGTCAACATCGTCAATCACCTCGTGCAGAACAACCCCGAGTTCGACGTTGAGGCAGAGCTCGAGCGGTTCCACAACCTCGTGCAGCGCAAGGCCTTCGGCCCGTCGACGCAGGCCATCATCGAAGAGGCCGTCTCGCGCGACATCCCGTGGACCCGTCTCAACGGCGCCTCGCTCGTCCAACTCGGTCAGGGCGTCCACGCCCAGCGCATCCGCGCCACGATGACGTCGCGCACCCCCGCGCTCGCGGTGGACATCGCGGGCGACAAGAACCTCACGGTGAAGCTGCTCGGGTCGGCCGGTCTGCCGGTGCCGAAGTCCGACGTCGTGCGCACGATGGAGGGCACCGTCGAGGCGGCCAAGGAGATCGGCTTCCCGGTCGTCGTCAAGCCGCTCGACGGCAATCACGGCCGTGGTGTCTGCCTCAACCTGCAGAACGAGGAGGACGTCCGCGAGGCCTACCCGATCGCTCTTGCCCAGTCGCGCCGCGGCGTGCTACAGGTCGAGTCCTTCGTCACGGGCAAGGACTACCGCTGCCTCATCATCGACGGCCGGATGGCGGCCATCGCCGAGCGCGTGCCCGCCCACGTCATGGGCGACGGCGAGCACACGGTGGCCGAACTCGTCGACATCACGAACGCCGACCCGCGTCGTGGATACGGTCACGAGAAGGTGCTCACGCGCATCAAGGTCGACGACGCCGCCCGCGAACTCGTCGAGGAACAGGGCTACGCGATGGACGCCGTGCCTGAGGCCGGCGTCATGGTGAAGCTTGCCCTCACCGGCAACATGTCGACCGGTGGTATCTCCATCGACCGCACCATGGATGCCCACCCGGACAACGTCGAGATCGCCGAGGAGGCCGCGCGCCTCATCGGACTCGACGTCGCCGGCATCGACTTCATCTGCCCCGACATCACGGTGCCGGTGCGTGAGTCCGGCGGCGCGATCTGCGAGGTCAATGCCGCTCCCGGGTTCCGCATGCACACCCACCCGACGGTCGGGGAACCGCAGTTCATCGCCAAACCGGTCGTCGACCTGCTCTTCCCGCCCGGCACGCCGTCGCGTGTGCCGATTGTCGCGGTGACGGGTACCAACGGCAAGACGACGACGTCGCGCATGCTCGCGCACGTCATGAAGGGCCTCGGCAAGAAGGTCGGCATGACCTCGACCGACGGCATCATCGTCGACGAGCGTCTGCTCATCACCCGTGACGCGTCGGGCCCCAAATCGGCCAAGATGGTGCTTCAGAACCCGCGAGTCGACTTCGCGATCCTCGAAGTCGCCCGCGGCGGCATCCTGCGCGAGGGCCTGGGCTACGACCGTAACGACATCGCCATCGTCACGAACATCCAGAACGACCACCTCGGCATGCGCGGTGTGAAGTCCCTCAAGGACCTCGCGGACGTCAAGCAGGTCGTCGTCGAGGCCGTGCCGCGTGACGGTTTCGCCGTCCTCAACGCCGACGACCCGTACGTGCGACGTATGCGCCACGTGTGCCGTGGAACCATCGTGTGGTTCTCGATGGACGCCCCGGACAGCCGCGTCAGGCAGTTCATCGACGAGCGCTGCGTTCGCGGTGACCGCGCCGTCGTCCTCGAGCCGACGGAGAAGGGCGAGATGATCGTCCTCAAGCAGGGCCGCCGTTCGATGCAGCTCGCCTGGACCCACCTGCTGCCGAGCACGTTCAACGGCGCCGCACGCATGAACGTCGCCAACTCGCTCGCCGCGGCGGGAGCGGCCTTCGCCGCCGGTGTGCCGCTGCACGACATCCGTCAGGGCCTGCGCACCTTCACGACGAGCTACTACCTCTCCCCCGGTCGCCTCAACCGCATCGAGGTCGACCACGCCGAGGTGTTCGTCGACTACTGCCACAACCCGGCGGGCCTCGACCTGCTCGGAGAGTTCGTCGACCGATATGTCGCGGGAAAGAACCGTGCCCAGAGGGTGCGCCGTACCGTCGTCGTCGGAGCTGCCGGCGACCGTCGGGACCAGGACATCCGTGAGATGGGTGAACTGGCGGCCAAGTGGTTCGACACCGTCATCATCCGTGAGGACGAGAACCTGCGCCGCCGCGAGGTCGGCGAGGCGGCCAGGATCATCGAGGAGGGTGCGCGAGCCGTGGCTGCCGACGGCGGCCGCGCGACGAAGATCGTCACCGTCCTCGACGAGCTCGAGGCGACGACGAAGGCACTCGATCGGGCGCGGCCCAACGACGTCATCGTCATCTGCGCCGACAAGCACGCCCGGGTCATGGCCACGGTCGAGGAGCGCACTCACCTCGCGACGCCGGGCGCGCACACCCAGGAGGAACAGCCGGGCGACCCCGACTTCAGCCCGGACGAGCGGTTCGCCAGCGCCGAGGAGGACGACGCCGCGGCCGAGGCCGTCACGCCGAACCCGGCTGACACACAGGGCTGAGGAACGAACGCGTTGGCCCCTTCCCACCGCTGCGGTGGGAAGGGGCCAACTGGTCGTCGGGACGAGGCCGGATCGGCGAGCGTGTCAGGACTCGCGGTGCGGCAGTGAGGTGAGCAGGTCCAGAGCGTCGACAAGTGCTGCGGGCGCGTGGCCGGAGGCGGTCACCTGACGCAGTGAGGCGACGGCGTCACCGATGTGGCCCTGCACGTCTTCGGGCAAGCCGGTGCTCTCGATCTCCTCGTTCGGTACACCGCGAGCGGTGCGTGCCTTGCGGGCGATGGTTCGCGCGTCGTCCATCGACGCGCCCGTCTCGGTCAACCAGGAGTGGATCTCCACCTGGTGGCTGTGGGTCATGACCGCCACGACGTCGCCCCCGTGTGCCGCGTCGAGGAGGCTCTGCACGCCGTCGAGTTCGGTGCGGTGGCTCGCCTCCGGGCTCACCCCGACGCGCGCGAGACCGTCACGGAAGTGGCTTTCGAGGTTCTCCATCGAGCGACCGCGAAGGTAGTGCTCCTTGTGCACCACGTGGACGAGATCTGCTCCACGGCCCGCGAGCTCGCCGAGGTTGGCGAGGATCTCGTCGCTGCGATCCCCGCCGGTTCCGAGGCCGAGCAGGAGTCGCCCCCCGGGCGCGACGAGTCCACGACCGACGGCGAGGAGCGCCTCCAAACCTCCCTCGTTGTGGGCCATGTCGATGATGACGGTGACCGACTCGTCGGGGCTGCTCGGCTTGGGCACGGTGTAGACGTTCATGCGGCCCGGGTTGAGGTTCGCGTCCGGGGAGAACGTGCGCAGCCCCTCGACGACGGCGCTGCGCGGAAGTCCGAGCGCCAGGGCACCGGCCGCCCCGGCGAGAGCGTTCGCGATGTTGTGGGCGGAAAGCCCGGCCATCGTCATGGGCACGTCGTCGAGGGAGACGAGAGAGTCCACGCCCGAGTCGTCGATACACACGATGTCGTTGTCGATGACGGTGAACGCCTTGCCGTGTGCGGCCCGTGCCTCACGGATGCAGGGCGCTTCCGGGTCGAGTGTGAAGGTGATGATCTGCGCGGGCGTACCGACCCGCATCGCCCAGACACGGGGGTCGTCACCGTTGAGCACGCACCAACCGCTCGGTCGGGTGACCTTGGTGATGATGGCCTTGACCTCGGCGAGCTGGTCGACGGTGTCGATGCCGCCCGTACCGAGGTGGTCGGGCGACACGTTCGTCACGACGCTGACGTCGTTGTACGGCACACCCATTCCGCGGTTGAGCAAGCCGCCTCGCGCGGTTTCGAGGACGGCGACCTCGAGGCCGGGGGTGGCGAGCACGGTGCGAGCTCCCGACGGTCCCGAGTAGTCACCCCTCTCGACGTGTTCGCCCATGACGAGCACACCGTCGGTGGAGCTCCACGCCGTCTTGCGCCCCGCGGTCATCGAGATGTGCGAGACGAGGCGCGTGGTCGTCGTCTTGCCGTTCGTTCCGGTGATCGAGATGACCGGAACCTTCGGCTTGGACATGGTTCCGGCGGGGCCCGGTTCGGAGGCGAGAACCGCGTCGGCGGCACGTCGAACGGCGTCGGAGGAGGACACCGGGTCGAGCAGATCGGTGAGAGCCGCAGCCACGGCGCGGCCCAACGCGCGGCCGCGTTCTAGGTGCTTCCACGGGAAGGCCACGACATACTCCGAGGGTTCCTCGCCGTGGCGAACCCGGACACCGAGCTGACCCGTGCCGCTCGCAGCGGCAACACGACGCGTGACGACCTCGACGAGGCGCATGACGGCGCGGTCGCGGACGGCAGAACCCTCGTCGCCGAGTCGCGGGCGGCGCGCGCGCAGCAGGGCGAACGCTTCGCTCAGCTGTTCCGGTTCACTGCTCAGCCACCCCGAGACGTCGATCGTCGTCTTGATCGCGGGGCGCGGGAAGTAGAGGTTCGGGCCCTCGAGAACGCGGTTGCCGAGCAGGCGGACACCTGCGGCCTGCGTGCCGTCTGCAGTCATGAGGTTCACCCTAGAACGGGTGTACTTCACCTGCATCCGCCCGACACGGGCTGGACGCCTACTGACCCATCGCGTGGACGCCGCCGTCGACGTGGACGATCTCGCCCGTCGTCGCCGGGAACCAGTCGGACAGCAGTGCCGCGCAGGCGCGCGCGGCGGGCACCGCGTCGGAGACGTCCCAACCCAGCGGAGCACGGTTGTTCCAGGTCTCCTCGAACTGCTCGAAGCCCGGGATCGACTTGGCCGCCGTGGTGCGGATCGGGCCGGCGGCGACAAGGTTGCAGCGGATCCCCTGCGGGCCGAGGTCACGCGCGAGGTAGCGGTTCGTCGATTCGAACGCAGCCTTGGCCACGCCCATCCAGTCGTAGACGGGCCAGGCGAACTTCGCGTCGAACGTCAGCCCGACAACGGCGCCGCCGTCCTTCATGAGGGGCTCGGCAGCCTTCGCGAGGGCTTTGAGGGAATACGCCGAGGCGTGCAGTGCCGTCGAGACGTCCTCCCACGTGGCGTCCATGAAGGTGAACGCGCCCTGCGGTGCAAAGCCGATCGAGTGCACGACGCCGTCGAGCGAACCGATGATCGGCTCGAGGCGCTCGGCGAGGGTCTCGAGGTGCTCGGTGTTCGTCACGTCCAGTTCGACCACCTCGACGGGCTCGGGCAGCCGACGGCTGATCGTCTGCGTGATCTTCATCGTGCGGCCGAAGCTCGTGAGAACGACCTCGGCGCCCTCCTCCTGGGCCAGGCGCGCCACGTGAAAGGCGATCGAGGAGTCCATGAGGACGCCGGTGACGAGGAGCTTCTTACCTTCGAGCAGACCCATGGTGGTGCCTTTCGTGCGGGGCGGAGCGGAGTGGAGGATGCGGGCCGGGTCAGTGGTCAGTGGCCCATGCCGAGGCCGCCGTCGACGGGTACGACAGCACCGTTGATGTAGGCGGCCTCCGGCGAGGCGAGGAACGTGACGGCGGCTGCCACCTCATCGGGGCGGGCGAAGCGCCCGGCGGGGATGGCGTCCCTGTAGGCCTTCTGCCGGTCCTCCGGCAGCGAGTACGTCATTTCGGTCTCGATGAAGCCGGGCGCGACGACGTTGGCCGTGATGCCACGGCCCCCGAGTTCGCGAGCAACGGAGCGGGCGAGACCGACGAGACCGGCCTTGCTCGCCGCATAGTTGGCCTGGCCCGGAGACCCGTAGAGTCCGACGACGCTCGAGACGAAGACGAGGCGCCCGCCCTTGCGGCGGATCATGCCGGTCGTCGCGGCACGGGCGCAGCGGAACGCGCCGGCGAGGTTGGTGTCGATGACACGGTCGAACGACTCGTCGCTCATGCGCATGAGCAAACCGTCGTCGGTGATTCCGGCGTTCGCGACGACGACGTCCATGGGGCCGCCGAGCTTCTCCTCGGCCTCCTTGAACGCCTTCTTCACCGAGTCGGAGTCGCTGACGTCGCCCGCAACCGCGGGCATGCCCGCGACGTCTTCACCGGCGCGCGAAAGGATGACGACGGCGTCCCCCTGGTCACGGAACCTCTCGGCGATGGCCAGACCGATACCTCGGTTGCCTCCGGTCACCAGTACGTTGCGGCTCGTCATCCACCCTGTCCTTCGTTCGCGGCATGTCGTGTGGTCGGGCGCGGGAGCGCCGGAAATCAACCTCGTTCAGCAACGTATCCACTACCCCCGGGTACTCCAATTGGGACGAATCGTGGTGAGTCGTAGGCTGGAGCCATGGCACGAGCAGCTTCCTCTCGGACGGGCAAGGGCGAACAGCCCCGCCTCTCGGCGACGAGCCTGCCCGAGTCGGCCGAGGACGACCAGAACCGCCGAATGCGTGGTTACCTCATCTCGATGGCCATCCGGACGGTCTGCTTCATCGCGGCCGTCGCCACCTGGCAGGTCAGCCGCCCGCTCAGTGTCGTGTGCTTCGCTCTCGCTGCCGTACTGCCGTACGCGGCCGTCGTGTACGCCAACGCGACGGGCAAGCGGCGCATCGACCGCATGGGTGCCGTCACTCCCCCTCCGGTGCCTCACAAGGAGATCCATGGATCTGCGGACCGCTCTTCGCGATGACCCCGCCGAGCTGATCTGCAGCGCGAAGGGGTGCCGACGCCACGCGACGTGGGGTCTGCGGTGGAACAACCCGAAGCTGCATGACGCGCAACGACGCAAGGTCTGGCTCGCGTGCGACGAGCACGAGGTGACGCTGCGCGACTTCCTGTCGCTGCGCGGCTTCTACCGGGACAGCGTCCGCCCCGACGCCCTGGATCCGCACGACGGCTGAGGCGCCTCGCGGGAACCTGCTCGTCCCTGATGCCGGGCGTCAGGCCGGCGAACAGCCCTACTAGGCTGATGGGGTGCTTCGACTGCTCTCCACCAAACGCTGGCTCACGTGGTTGCTCGTCGCGACGCTGTGGGCCACGATCTGCCTCGTCGCAGGGCGCTGGCAGTGGAATCGCTGGCAGGAGAAGTCGACGATCCAGGAGCGGATCGACACGAACTACGACGCCCGACCCGTCCCGTTCGGTGACGTTCTCGAGGACGGCCGGGCCCCCGCCAAGGATGACGAGTGGAAGCAGGTTCGCGGAACCGGCACCTATCTCGGTGATGTCCGCATGGTGCGCAACAGGCCAGGCCCCGGCGGCGATTTCGGCTACGAGACCGTGGACGTCTTCGCCGTCGACGGCATCAAGGTGCTCGTCGACCGCGGGTGGGTGACCAACGGCTCGAGCGCGGCGAAGCCGAGTTCTGTTCCCGCGTCGCCGCGTGGCCAGGTGACGGTGACCGGTTGGGTGCGGCCGAGCGAGAAGAGCCTCGGCCGGCCGCCGGTCGAAGGCCAGCTCTCCTCGATCTCGACGGCCGACGCCGAGAAGGCCACGGGTGAGCAACTCGTCGACGGCTACGTCCGCATGCGCACCGAGTCGATGCCCGACGGGACGACTCCCCCGCGACCGCAGGCCCTGGAGCGGCCGTCGCAGGGCATGGCGGCCGGCATCAATCTGAGCTACGCCATCCAGTGGTGGCTCGGCATCGTCGCCGGATACGCCTTCGTCCTGATGCGCGCCCGGCGTGAGTACCTCGACGGCCTCGAGACGGCCGATCCCGCGTCCGCCGGCGAGGTGCAGGCACAGGAGGGCGCGACTGCCGCGCGTCCGAGGCGCGAGAAGAAGCGCAGGCAGCGGATCTGGGACGAAGAGGACGAGTGACAGGATGAAGCCATGGACTGTGGACTGAACGGACGGACGTACATCGTCACCGGCGCCTCCGGCGGCCTGGGCCTCGCGACGGCGAAGGTGCTCGCGGCGGACGGCGCTGATCTCGTCATCGCCTCACGCGACCAGGAGCGGATCGCCGCGGCGGCCGAGCAGCTCCCGACGGGCGCGAACGTGCGCGCGGTCGCGGCTGACCTCGCCGACCCGCAGACCCCCGCTCGCCTCATCGCCGTGGCCGAGGAGAGCTTCGGCCGCCTCGACGGCGCCGTCGTCTCCGTGGGTGGCCCGCCCGCGGGCAAGCTCGGTGACACGACCGAGGAGCAGTGGCGCGCAGCCTTCGACAGCGTGTTCCTCGGCGGTCTGCGCATGGCACGCGCGGTGCTCGACGAACCCTTCGAGCCGGAGGCTCAGATGGCCGTGACGATGGTGCTGTCGTCCTCGGTGAAGTCGCCGATTCCGGGGCTCGCCATCTCCAATGGTCTGCGTCCCGGCCTCGCCATGGCTGCGAAGACGCTGGCTGACGAATACGGCCCGCGCGGTGGCCGCGTCAACGTCCTGCTCCCGGGGCGTATCGACACCGACCGTGTCCGTTCGCTCGACGCAGGCAGCGGTGACGCCGAGGCCACGCGTGCGAAGAACGAGGGCGCGATTCCGCTGGGTCGCTACGGCACGCCGGAGGAGTTCGGTCGGGTGGCGGCCTTCGTCACCAGTCCGGCCGCGTCCTACCTCTCGGGTATCGCCATCCCCGTCGACGGCGGTTTCCTGCGCGCCCTGTGAACCTCTGAACCGCAACGGCCTCGCCGCCGACGTCCCTGCGCGATGACGTCGGCGGCGAGGCCGTTGCGTGGCGCCTGCGGTGGTGTGGACCGCGGCCGGAGGGCCGTCTCCTGGGTCAGGCCAGCGAGACGAGGTCGGCATAGTCCGGGCCCCACAGGTCCTCGACGCCGTCCGGCAGAAGGAGGATGCGCTCCGGATTGAGTGCTTCCACGGCTCCGTCGTCGTGGCTGA
The DNA here is from genome assembly GCF_015070805.1 of Dermacoccus barathri. Classification (NCBI taxonomy): domain Bacteria; kingdom Bacillati; phylum Actinomycetota; class Actinomycetes; order Micrococcales; family Dermacoccaceae; genus Dermacoccus; species Dermacoccus barathri. Next base: position 115,340 of record NZ_JADCTK010000006.1, read on the forward strand.
CGAGGACGACCGCGCCCTCGTAGTTGTTGAGCGCCCCGAGGATCTCCTCGCGGCTGGCCGGGTCGAGGTTGTTCGTCGGTTCGTCGAGCAGCAGCACGTTGGCGCTCGAGACGACGAGCAGCGCCAGCGAGAGTCGCGTCTTCTCGCCACCGGAGAGAACGCCGGCGGGCTTGTCGACGTCGTCACCGGAGAAGAGGAACGAGCCGAGCACCTTGCGGACCTCGGTCTCCCCGAGCTCGGGCGCTGCTGACTTCATGTTCTCCAGGACGCTGCGGTCGACGTCGAGGTTCTCGTGCTCCTGGGCGTAGTAACCGATCTTGAGTCCGTGGCCAGGCAGGATGCGGCCCGTGTCCGGTGCATCGACGCCCGCGAGCATCCTCAGGAGCGTCGTCTTACCGGCACCGTTGAGCCCGAGGACGACGACCTTCGAGCCACGGTCGATGGCGAGGTCGACATCGGTGAAGATCTCGAGCGAACCGTAGGAGCGCGAGAGTCCCTCCGCCATGAGCGGCGTCTTGCCGCACGGCGCAGGCTTCGGGAAGCGCAGCTTGGCGACCTTGTCCTGAACGCGTTCGCCCTCGATGCCGGCGAGCATCTTCTCGGCGCGCCGCGCCATGTTCTGGGCCGCCACGGCCTTCGTCGCCTTCGCCCGCATCTTGTCGGCCTGGGCCAGCAGGACGCCGGCCTTCTTCTCGGCGTTGAGTCGCTCGCGCTTGCGACGCTTCTCGTCGAGTTCGCGGGCCTGGAGGTAGGCCTTCCACCCGACGTTGTACTGGTCGATCTCGGCGCGGTTGGCGTCGAGGTGGAACACCTTCGTCACGACGGCGTCGAGCAGTTCGACGTCGTGACTGATGACGATGAGCCCACCTCGGTAGCTCTTGAGGTAATCGCGCAGCCAGATGATGGAGTCGGCATCGAGGTGGTTGGTCGGTTCGTCGAGAAGCAGGGTCTGAGCGCCCGAGAAGAGGATGCGTGCCAATTCGATCCGGCGGCGCTGACCACCGGACAGCGTGCGCAGGGGCTGCTCGAGGATGCGCTGTTCGAGCCCCAGGCTCGAGGCGATCGACGACGCCTCCGACTCGGCGGCGTACCCGCCCTGGGCGTCGAACTCGGCATCGAGACGGCTGTAGCGACGCATCGCCCGTTCGCGGACGTCGTCGTTCTCACTGGCCATGGATGCTTCGGCCTTGCGCAGGTCGGCGACGATGGCGTCGAGGCCGCGCGCCGACAGGATACGGTCGCGCGCGAGGACATCGAGGTCACCGGTGCGGGGATCCTGCGGCAGGTATCCCACTGCACCGGAGCTGACCACCTTGCCGGCAGCGGGCAGACCCTCACCGGCGAGCACCTTCGTCAGGGTGGTCTTACCGGCACCGTTGCGCCCGACGAGTCCGACACGGTCACCGGCGGCCACCCGGAACGTGGCGCTCTCGAGCAGGATGCGCGAGCCGGCGCGCAGTTCGATGCCTTCGGCGGTGATCACAGGGCAGGGCTCCTCGAAAGAACGGTGAAGGGGTGTACGGCTCCGACACGCCGGACGGGAGCGCTTGGCTCGCGTGACATACGGCGAGGCGCGTGAAGCCCCAGTAGTCTACGAGAGATGAATCGGGGTGGACGACGCCGTCCGCCTTCACAACGGAGGTTCTCTTGACGTTCAACGACAACGCGCAGCTGGACACGTCGCAGGTCGAATCCGGTGGTTCCGGAGGCTTCGGCGGTGGCCGCGGCGGGATGGGCGGAGGTACGGCCGTCGGCGGTATCGGCGGTCTCATCCTCATGCTCATCTTCGCGTTCTTCGGCATCGACATCACCGGCAGCGGTGGCGGGAGCAGCTACCCCGGCGGCGCGAGCGGCATCAACCAGTACAGCCAGGACACGCAGGACGTCTCCGGCTCGAACGACCGGGTCTCCCAGCAGATCCAGGCCTGCAAGACGGGTGCTGACGCCAACGAGGACGACACCTGCCGCGTGATCGGAACGGTCAATGCCGTTCAGGCCTACTGGGACCAGGCGCTCCCGGACTTCACCGGCGGTCGCACCGAGTACGAGTACGCGCCCACCAAGCTCTACAGCGGCCAGACGTCCTCCGGTTGCGGCACCGCGAGCTCGCAGATGGGGCCGTTCTACTGCCCGAACGACCGGAAGGTCTACATCGACACGAGCTTCTTCCAGGAGCTGTCGAGCACCTACGGCGCCGACGGCGGCAACCTCGCCCAGATGTACGTCGTCGCGCACGAGTACGGCCACCACATCCAGGACCTTCTCGGCGCCCTGGGTCGTGCCCAGCAGGACCCGAAGGGGCCCGAGTCCGGATCGGTCCGCCTCGAGCTGCAGGCCGACTGCTACGCCGGCATCTGGGTCAACCACGCCACCGAGGCCAAGGACAAGAACGGCAACACCCTCCTCAAGCCCGTGACCGAGTCCGACATCAAGTCGGCGCTGTCCGCCGCGTCCGCGGTCGGTGACGACCGCATCCAGCAGAAGGCTCAGGGCCGGGTGACGCCGGAGTCGTGGACGCACGGTTCGTCGCAGCAGCGTCAGAAGTGGTTCCTCACCGGTTTCCAGAGCGGTGAACTCAACTCCTGCGACACGTTCAACGCACAGGATCTGGGCTGAAAAACGCCGGAAAACCGCGAAGATGTGGTTCTCCTGACAAGTTGATGAATGCTCGATTTGTGTCGCTCGTGATCAGTCTGTAACCTTGCAGGGTCGCACCGAAACGGTGCGGCCCTGCTTCGTCGCTGAGTCCCGTCACGAAGGTCAGGTAACACTTCGCATCACGCGGAGCGACGGGAACGGTGCACCCAGCATCCGGACCACCTCGGTGGTTCTTGGGGTAAAGCTCACTTCGGTGGGCCGAGAATCTAGGATCTCGAACCCGACAGGTCATGCCTCGTAAGCGCTCCTGGAAATGACTCGACATGAAGAACATGTCCCGCCGCTCCTTCATGGCCAACACCTCCAAGGTTGCCGTCGGCACCGCTCTGGCCTCCTCCGCTCTCGGCGCCGTCTCGGTTGCCAGCGCCTCGAACGCCAGCGCCGTCACGGCCGCGTCCTCGCGCCGCGCCGTGGCCAAGGCTTCGAGCCGTCGTGGTGCGCCCTACGTGTACGGCGCTTCCGGCCCGTGGCGCTTCGACTGCTCGGGTCTGACGAGCTGGTCCTACCGCCAGGTCGGCCGCTACCTGCCGCGTACGGCCAACCAGCAGTACCGCTCCTCCTACCGCGTTTCCCGCGCGTACGCCCGTCCGGGCGACCTGGCGTTCCTCACCTCTGGTGGTTACGCCTACCACACGGGTATCTACGCCGGTAACGGCATGGTGTGGCACGCTATGCGTCCGGGTACGCGCGTGTCGCTCTCGCGCGCCGGTGCCAGCTACCGCTTCGGTCGCGTCTGATCCGCGAGCCTCTGCGACGTTTCGAAACGGCCCCTCGTCCTCCGGGACGAGGGGCCGTTTCGCGTCTCTCCACTGTGGGCAATCGACCGGCTTCTCACACGGGTTGCGTTTTCTCGCCGACGTCCCGCGAGCCAACGACACGACGAAGGCCCTCACCACAATGGTGAGGGCCTTCGCCGTCAGGGTCGAGTCGACTCAGGTGGACCGGAGCCGCTTTCGCCCACCTCTTGTCAGACGTTGAAGCCGAGCGCGCGAAGTTGCTCGCGGCCGTCGTCGGTGATCTTGTCCGGACCCCACGGCGGCATCCACACCCAGTTGAGCGTGTGGCCCGTGACGACATCGAGCAGGGACGTGGCGACCTGCTCCTCGATGACGTCCGTGAGCGGGCAGGCCGCAGACGTCAGCGTCATGTCAATGACGGCGTGCTTGCTCTCGTCGACGGTGATGCCGTAGACGAGACCGAGGTCGACGACGTTGATGCCGAGCTCGGGGTCGACGACGTCACGCAGGGCCTCCTTGACCTCCTCGACCTCGACGCCGGAGTCGCTGACTCCCTGCGCCTGGGCGCGCTCGGGCGCCTCGGCCTCGTTGGCGGTCACGTCGGCCGTGATCTCGTTGTCGGTCATGCCTTGGTCTCCTCCGTGGTGGATGCGGCGCCCCCGGTCAGGTCGAGACCGAGTTTGCCGAGCGAGTCCTGCAGTGCGGACCACGACAGCAGGGCGCACTTGACGCGCGCGGGGTACTTCGAGACTCCGGCGAGGGCGATGGCGTCGCCGATGACTTCCTCGTCACCGGCGGCCTGGCCCTTGCTCGTGAGCATCGTGCGGGTGGCACCGAAGACCTCCTGGGCTTCACGCAGCGTGAGGCCGATGAGGTTCTCGGCGAGCATGGAAGCCGACGCCACGGAGATCGAGCAACCGATCGAGTCGTAGCTGACGTCCTTGATGACGGCGTCGTCGCCCTCGCCTTCGACGTCGACACGCAGGGTGATCTCGTCACCGCAGGAGGTGTTGACGTGGTGGCTCTCGGCGCCGAACGGCTCGCGCAGGCCCGCGTGCTGCGGGCGCTTGGAGTGCTCGAGAATGAGCTCCTGGTACAGATCCATCTCAGACCTCCAGACCGAAGATGTCCGGCACCCGGTCGAGCGCCGTGAGGAACGCCTCGACGTCGTCAGCCGTGGAGTAGACGTTGAAACTGACACGGCTGCTCGCCACGGCGCGAAGACGTCGGTGCAACGGCCACGCGCAGTGGTGACCGGTACGAATGGCAACACCGGCGTCGTCGAGAATCTGCCCGACGTCGTGCGGGTGCACCCCGTCGACGACGAACGCGACCGCACCGAGTCGGGCACCTGCGTCCTGGGGGCCGAGCACGCTGACCCAGGGACGCTCGGCGAGGCCGTCGAGCGTGAGTTGGATCAGATCCTGCTCGTGACGCAGCACGTTGTCCATGCCGAGCGCCTCGAGGTAGTCGCACGCGGCGCCGAGACCGACGGCCTGAGCGGCGTTCGGCGTGCCCGCCTCGAAGCGCTGGGGCGGGGGCGCGAACGTCGTGCCTTCGAGCTTCACGATCTCGATCATCGATCCGCCGGTGAGGAACGGAGGCATCGCCTCGAGGAGTTCGTGTTTGCCCCACAGCACACCGATGCCGGTGGGACCGAGCATCTTGTGGCCGGAGAAGGCAAGGAAGTCGACATCGAGCTGTGCCACGTCGACGGGCATGTGCGGCACCGACTGGCACGCGTCGAGAACGACGAGTGCCCCGGCCTCGCGAGCGATCGTTGCGAGGTCATTGACGGGGTTAATCGTGCCCAGCACGTTGGAGACGTGGGTGAAGGCGACGACCTTGGCCCGCTCGGTGATGACCTCACGCGCCGAATCGAGGTCGACGAAACCGTCGTCGGTGATCTCGACCCAACGGAACGTGGCGCCGGTACGACGTGCGAGTTCCTGCCACGGCACGAGGTTCGCGTGGTGCTCCATCGCCGTGACGACGATCTCGTCACCGGGGCCCAGCGCGAACTTCGAGGCGATCGCCTCGTCGACGCCGTCCATCGCGCCGGGCGCGCCGGCGTTGCTGAAGGCGTACGCGACTAGGTTGAGAGCCTCGGTGGCGTTCTTGGTGAACACGATGTCGTCGGCTCGCCCACCGATGAAACGGGCGATGGTCTCGCGCGCGCCTTCGTAGGCGTCGGTGGCTTCCTCGGAGAGCTGGTGGGCTCCTCGGTGCACCGCAGCGTTCACGGTTCGGTAGAAGTCACCCTCGGCGGTGATGACCGACTCGGGGCTCTGCGACGTCGCACCGGAGTCGAGGTAGACCAGCGGTTTGTCGTCGCGGACGCGGCGCGCGAGCAGCGGGAAGTCCTCCCGCACGCGCGCCGCGTCGAACGATGCGTGAGCCATGATCAGGCCTTCGCCTCCGCAGCGGCGTTGACGTAGCGGTCGTAGCCCTCGGCTTCGAGGCGGTCGGCCAGCTCGGGGCCACCCTCCTCGGCCACCTTGCCGTTGACGAACACGTGGACGTGGTCGGGCTTGATGTAGCGCAGGATGCGCGTGTAGTGCGTGATGAGCAGGACGCCGCAGTTCGTCTCGCTCTTGGCGCGGTTGACGCCCTCGGAGACGATGCGCAGCGCGTCGACGTCGAGGCCGGAGTCGGTCTCGTCGAGGATCGCCATCTTCGGCTTGAGAAGCTCCATCTGCAGGATCTCGTGGCGCTTCTTCTCGCCGCCGGAGAAGCCCTCGTTGACGTTGCGTTCGGCGAAGGCCGGGTCCATCTTGAGGTTGCCCATGGCGCCCTTGACGTCCTTGACCCACGTGCGCACCTTCGGTGCTTCGCCGTCGATGGCCGTCTTGGCCGTGCGCAGGAAGTTCGAGACGGTGACGCCCGGAACCTCGACGGGGTACTGCATGGCGAGGAAGAGGCCCGCACGGGCGCGCTCGTCGACCTCCATCGCGAGGACGTCCTCACCGTCCAGCGTGACGGTGCCCGACGTGACCGTGTACTTGGGGTGACCGGCGATGGAGTAGGCCAGCGTCGACTTGCCGGAGCCGTTGGGGCCCATGATGGCGTGCGTCTCGCCCGAGTCGATCGTCAGGTTGACGCCCTTGAGGATCTCCTTCGTGCCGTTCTCCGTCTCGACGGTCACGTGAAGATCGCGGATTTCCAGCGTTGACATGCTTGTTCGTCCTTCTGTCAGGAAAGTTTCGGGGGTGCTCAGGCGGGGATGCCGACGAGGATGTCGTCGCCCTCGAGCTTGGTCGGATAGACGTTGACCGGCTGCGTGGCCGGCAGGCTCATCGGCTCGCCGGTGGCGTAGGCGAACTTCGAGCCGTGCAGCCAGCACTCGATGCCGTCGTCCTCCACCTCGCCCTCGGAGAGGGAGACTGCGGCGTGCGAGCACGTGTCGTCGAGCGCGTGAACGTCACCGGCGGAGTCGCGCGCGATGCAGATCTGCAGGTCGTCGATGTCGACCTTGATCGCACCCGGCGTACCGATGTCGCTCAGCTGCGCCAGCTTGACCCACTCGACGTTCGCGTCGCTCATGCCTCTGCTCCTGTGCTCCCCGCGAGCTTGGCCGTGGCGGCGAGTTCCTCGTCGATGGCCTCCATGAGGGGCTCGACGACCTCGGCGACACCGATCTTGTTCACGATGTCGGCGAAGAAGCCGCGCACGACGAGACGACGTGCCTCGTCCTCGGGGATGCCACGAGCCTGCAGGTAGAACAGCTGCTCGTCGTCGAAGCGGCCGGTCGAGGAGGCGTGACCCGCACCCTCGATCTCGCCGGTCTCGATCTCAAGGTTCGGCACGGAGTCGGCACGCGCCCCGTCGGTGAGCACGAGGTTGCGGTTGAGCTCGTAGGTCTCGATGCCCTCGGCCTCGGCGCGGATGAGCACGTCGCCCACCCAGACGGTGCGGGCCGTCTCACCCTGCAGGGCACCCTTGTAGGTGACGAGGGAGGTGCAGTTCGGCGCGTTGTGGTCGATGAACGAGCGGTGCTCGAGGTGCTGACCGGAGTCGGCGAAGTACACGCCGAGGAGCGTCGCCTCTCCCCCGGGCCCGGCGTAGCGGACGTTCGAGTTCATGCGCACGATGCCGCCGCCGAGCGTCACCGCGATGTGGCGGTAGCGCGCGTCACGGCCGACGAGTGCGTCGTGCTCGGCGAGGTGGAGAGCGTCGTCCTCCCAGCGCTGCACGGTGACGACCGTGAGGTCGGCGCCGTCGCCGGTGACGATCTCGACGTTGGCCGTGACCTGGGCCGAGCCGGTGTGCTCGAGGATGACGAGCGCCTTGCTGTGCTGCTTGGCCTCGATGACGAGGTGAGCGTTGGCCCGCTTGTCGCCACCCTTGCCGTCGACCGCGATGCGCACCGGTGTGGCGAGCTCGGCCTCGGCCGGGATGACGACGTGGTCGGCGTTCGGCGTCAGGGACGACGCGAGAACCGAACCACGGTCGCTCGGCACGAGCACGGTGCCGCGCGGAGCCTCACCTTCGGCGAGCGTGCCGGACTCGAAGCCCTCGCCCGTCACGGTGACCGTGACGGCCTCGGGGTCGGTCTGCTTCTCGGCGAACAGCGGCGAGAGACGGTCGACGGGCGTGAAACGCCACTCCTCCTCGCGGCCGCTCGGGACACCGAAGGCACCCAGGTCGAAGGACTTGCGGCGCTCGGCGCGCGACTGGTCTGGGATCGTGGCCCCGTGGCTGTGGTCACCCGAGAGAGTGGCCTTGTCTGCCTTGCCCATTTCTGGCGTGACGGCGGTCATCAGCCGACGGCTCCTTCCATCTGGAGTTCGATGAGGCGGTTGAGTTCGAGTGCGTACTCCATCGGCAGCTCACGCGCGATGGGCTCGACGAAGCCACGCACGATCATCGCCATGGCCTCCTCTTCGCTCAGGCCGCGGCTGCGCAGGTAGAACAGTTGGTCCTCGGAGACCTTGGAGACGGTGGCCTCGTGACCCATCTGCACGTCGTCCTCGCGGACGTCGACGTAGGGGTAGGTGTCCGAGCGCGAGATCTGGTCGACGAGCAGGGCGTCACAGACGACAGAGCTCTTCGAGTGCTCGGCGCCCTCGAGCACCTGCACAAGACCGCGGTAGGAGGTACGGCCGCCGCCACGGGCCACGGACTTCGACACGATGGTCGAGCTCGTGTTCGGCGCGGCGTGGACCATCTTGGCGCCGGCGTCCTGGTGCTGGCCCTCGCCCGCGAACGCGATCGACAGCGTCTCGCCCTTGGCGTGCTCGCCCATGAGGAAGACGGCCGGGTACTTCATCGTCACCTTGGAGCCGATGTTGCCGTCGATCCACTCCATCGTGGCGCCCTCTTCGCAGGTGGCGCGCTTCGTCACGAGGTTGTAGACGTTGTTCGACCAGTTCTGGATCGTCGTGTAGCGAACGCGGGCGTTCTTCTTGACGACGATCTCGACGACGGCCGAGTGCAGGGAGTCGGTCTTGTAGATGGGGGCGGTGCAGCCCTCGACGTAGTGAACGTAGCTGCCCTCGTCGGCGATGATCAGCGTGCGCTCGAACTGGCCCATGTTCTCCGTGTTGATACGGAAGTAGGCCTGCAGCGGGATGTCGACGTGGACGCCCGGCGGCACGTAGATGAAGGAGCCACCCGACCACACGGCCGTGTTGAGCGCGGCGAACTTGTTGTCACCGGCGGGGATGACGGAGCCGAAGTACTCCTTGAACAGGTCCTCGTGCTCACGCAGACCGGAGTCAGTGTCGACGAAGATGACACCCTTCTCCTCCAGGTCCTCGCGGATCTGGTGGTAGACGACCTCCGACTCGTACTGCGCGGCGACACCAGCGATGAGGCGCTGCTTCTCGGCCTCCGGGATGCCGAGCTTGTCGTAGGTGGCCTTGATGTCCTCGGGAAGCTCGTCCCACGTGGTGGCCTGCTTCTCCGTGGACTTCACGAAGTACTTGATGTTCTGGAAGTCGATGCCCGTGAGGTCGCTGCCCCAGTTCGGCATGGGCTTCTTCTCGAAGAGGTTGAGCGACTTCAGGCGAAGCTTCTTCATCCACTCCGGCTCGCTCTTGCGGTCCGAGATGTCGGTGACGACATCCGGCGACAGGCCGCGCTTGGCGGATGCGCCGGCGGTGTCGGAGTCCGCCCATCCGTACTCGTAGCGGCCGAGGTCGGCGAGACCTGGGTTGAGCTCCTCGATCGTGCTCATCGCTGCTCCTCCTCATGTGGGGCGGCATTGTTTCGGTCGGTGGTGATGGTGGGGATGAACGTGGTGCACACGTGGTCGCCGTGCGCGAGCGACGCGAGCCGCTGGACGTGGACGCCGAGAACCTCGGAGAACACCTCGGCTTCCGCTTCGCAGAACTGGGGGTGGTTGGCCGCCACATGCTGTACCGGGCAGTGACCCTGGCACAACTGGACGCCCGCGAGCGGCGTGCCCTGCGCCACCGGGCGTGTCGACGCTGCGAAGCCCTGGCTGCTCAACGCGCCTGCGAGGGCGCGGGCGCGGGCGTTCGGGTCGTCACCGGCGGCGTCCACGAGGGGCTTGACCGAGTGGGCGATCTCACGGGCGCGCTCACGAGCGACAGCCTCGACGGCCTCGTCTCCCCCGACGCGCACGAGGTGCTCGAGAACCTGGTTGGCGAGCGTGTCGTACCCGGCCGTCATGGCGGCGTGGCCGGCGTCGGTGAGGACGTAGGCGCGTGCCGGCCGGCCGCGGCGCTTGGCTCCGGACGACGGGGCCTCCCTCTCGGCGATGAGACCGTCCGCGACGAGTGCGTCGAGGTGACGGCGCATGGCGGCCGGCGTGAGGCCCATGCGGTCGCCGAGTTCGGCGGCGGTGACAGGGCCGTGTTCGGAAACGGCGAGCCGGACGCGTTCGCGCGTCGGCACACTCTGGGGTGCAGCAGGACTCGCAGCGGCTCCTGGGTTCACAGGCTCCGGCGTCATCGCCTCGCACCTCCTTCGATCGCTTCGTCGACGTGGCCACGTCGACCCTCCGTCGAAATTAACAACACCCATGTTGCGTAATTCGATTCCTTCGCGAAACTGAGGTTTACCTCACTTCGACCGCCGGGAGAGGCCGTGTGGCCCCCGAGTACGCTGTTTCGGTGCCTCATCCCCCGTCGCCCACAGTGAAACGACCCGAACCGGCCGAACACGCCGTTGTCGTCGACGGTGTGTCGCACGCTTACGGCGGTGTGGAGGCATTGTGCGACCTGTCGTGGCACGCGCCGGCCGGAGCCACCACGGCGCTTCTCGGGCGCAACGGCGCGGGCAAGACGAGCGTCGTCGAGATGGCCGAGGGGCTTCGCCGACCGGACTCCGGCTCCATCCGCGTGTTGGGAGCCGAGCCGTGGAACGCGGACGCCGCCCACCGTGCGCGTGTGGGCGTCATGCTGCAGGACGGTGGCCTGCCGATGGGCACAAAGCCCCTCGCGCTCCTTCGCCATCTCGCGTCGTTCTACGCCGAGCCCCGTGACATTGACGAACTCGCCGGTGCGCTCGACATCCCCACGTTCAACCGCACCTCGGTGCGGCGCCTCTCGGGCGGTCAGCGCCAGCGCGTGGCTCTCGCTGCCGCCATGATCGGTCGACCCGAGGTGCTCTTCCTCGACGAACCGAGTGCCGGCCTCGACCCACACGCTCGACGCGACGTGTGGGACCTCGTCGAAGCCGAGCGGGAGCGCGGTGCGAGTGTCGTCGTCACAACCCACTCGTTCGAGGAGGCGGAGCGCCTCGCCGACCACGTCGTCGTCATGAACGAGGGCCGGTGCGTCGCGCAGGGTTCCCTCGCGTGCGTCACGGACGGCCGTTCGCTCGAGGACGTCTACTTCGACCTCACCGGGAAGGGAACGCTGTGAACGCTGCCGTGGAACGAAACGCGAATCCGGCTGCACCCGCCCCGGCTCGGGTTCGCGCCCAGGCCCTCTTCGAAGGGCGCACGCTGCTCTCGCACGGCGAGCAGCTCATGGTCTCCGTCCTGCTTCCGGCGTTGGCGCTGCTCGGGCTGCACTTCAGCTCCACGCCGGACCTCGGGCCGGGACGCCGCATCGACCTCGCCGCTCCGGGCGTGCTAGCACTTGCGGTGGTCTCGACAGCATTCACCGGTCAGGCCATCGCGACGGGCTTCGATCGTCGTTACGGGGTGCTACGTCTGCTGGGCGTGACGCCCTTGGGCAGCCGCGGCCTCATGCTCGCCAAGGCTGCCGCTGTGGCCGGCGTGGTTCTCGTGCAGACCATCGTGCTCGGTGGCCTTGGCTTCGCCCTGGGCTGGCAGCCGCGCATCGACGGTGTTGTTCCGGCTGTCCTCTTGTTGGCTCTCGGGTGCTGGGTGTTCGTGGCCCTCGCCCTCACGGTGGCCGGTCGGATCCGCGCCGAGGGCGTTCTCGTCGTCGCCAACCTTCTGTGGCTGCTGTTCGCCGTCGGCGGCGGCCTGCTCATGCCCACCTCGCGCTACCCCGACGCATGGGCAGCCGTCGTGAAGTACCTCCCGACGGGCGCTCTGGGTGACGGACTGCGCAACGGACTGTCGGGTCAGGGAAACACCGTGGTGCCGATGCTCGTCCTCGTGGTCTGGGGCGCCCTCCTGACGTTCGTGGCCACGAAGGCCTTCCGCTGGAGCGACTGAACCTCACCGTGAGGGTGAGCCCTCTTGGGCCTGGACACGGGTCGGGCGCCCCACCACAAGGGTGTGGCGCCCGACGCGTGTGGGTCGGCCCCCCGAGCCTCAGAGCTCGTCGAACTCGCCCTTCGCGTACTTCTTCTGCATCTCTTCGAACTCCCCGGACTCGGGGAACTCCTTGAGCTCGTCCTGGGTCTTGTTCGCGATGCTGCGCTCGGTCTTGTTGAGCTTGCGGTTGGCCATCACCACGTCGGTGACGGGGCGTCGCTCGTCCTCGTAGGCCCGCAGCGCGGTGTCCACGGCCGCACCGTCCCTGAGGTCGCAGCCGGTCAGGTGCTCGGCGATTGCCTGGCCGTCGAGAATGGCCTGTGAGCCCCCGTTCGCACCGATGGGGTACATCGGGTGGCCGGCGTCGCCCATGAACGTCACGCCGCCTTCGCCCCACGAATCCAGCGGCTCACGATCCGTCATCGTGTAGCGCAACACGTCGGTCGACTCGGCGACGAGGCCTTCGATGTCGAGCCAGTCGAATCCCCAGCCCCGGAACGTCGGGACGACGTCCTTCGGGTCGGTCGGCTCGTTCTTCGTGTCGTCGACCGAGATCGTCCGGGAGTCAGCCTCGGGCACCATGGCCACCCAGTTGATGAGTTCCTCACCCTCGTTCTCCACGTCGCGGGAGATCGGGTAGGCGAGGAAACGCTTCCCCTCCTCGCCGAAGATGAGCGTCATGGTCGCGCCGTCGAGGAATGGCTCCCGCACTGCGGTGCCGCGGAACATGCGCGTGCCCTCCCAGTGGAAGGACATGTCGGGGTGCAGTTGCTGACGCACTGATGAGTGGACACCGTAGGCGGCGAGGAGGACGCGCGCTGTGACCTTCTCCGCCCGCTCCGAGTCGCGGTCGGTCACTGTGACGTTCACGACACCGTCGCTCAGCTCGAACCCGTCGACGCGCTGACCGGTGCGCACCGCGTCGGATCCGAGGCGCTCCAGAACGGTGTCGAGCAGCATGTTCTGCAGTTCGCCGCGGTGCACAGCGATCTGCTGCTCTTCCGGCGAGAAGGTGCGCTCGGCGAGCAGCGTTCCCTCGCGGGTGAGGTAGCGCGCCGACGACGTCGGAGGTGGTTTCGGGTGAAGTGGACACTTCGATCCTTTCCGTCGGGCACGTTCGGAAAGTACGGGTGACGCCCGGAGTTCCATAGCGTCGCTATCCGCGGCAACCGTTGAACGTTCGTTCACATTGCCGCTGCGCATGTGACGCACTGGCGTCCGACCGGTGGCGGGGGCGTGACGGCGTCCTACTACCCTGGAGAGGTGACCACCTCCCCCGCTTTCGTCCCACCTCCGGCCGAGCCTCGCGAGGGTGTCCGAGCCGACAAGGCACCGGTTCACCCGTGGCTGCGCCGTCTGTTCTGGCTCAACCTCGCGGTCGAGATCGGCATCGTCATCACGGGTGGTCTCGTCCGCCTCACAGGCTCCGGGTTGGGATGCCCCACCTGGCCGCAGTGCGTGCCCGGCTCGTTCACGCCCGTCGAGCACCAGGAGCAGAGCTACCACAAGTACATCGAGTTCGGGAACCGCACGCTGACCGGTCTCGTCTCGGTGGTCGCACTCGCTCTCCTCATCGGCATCATCAAGTGGGCGCCTCAGCGCAAGGGGCTGCGCGCCCCTGTCGCGGGTGTGCTCGGTGGCATCGCCCTGCAAGCGATCGTCGGTGGCATCACGGTGCACATGGAGCTCAACCCCTTCATCGTGGCGCTGCACTTCCTCATCTCGATGCTGCTCGTCTCCGCTTCGGCCTGGCTCATCTGGCGCGGCCGCGAGGGCGACGGCGAGCGTCGCCTCCTCGTCGTGCGGCCCATCGAGATCACCGCGTGGCTGACGACGGTCGTCGCCTTCGTCGTTCTCGTGTTGGGCACGATCGTCACGGGTTCGGGCCCGCACTCTGGCGACGCCGTCGCGCCGGCCCGTACTGGATTCGACCCGCGTTCGGTCTCCTGGCTGCACGCGGACGCCGTCATGCTCTTCGTCGGCCTCGTCATCGCCGTTCTCCTCGCGCAGAAGGTGACGAAGGCGTCGCAGCAGTCCGTGAAGATGTGGACGGGCCTCCTCGTCGTCACGCTCGCGCAAGGCGCTATCGGATACGTCCAGTACTTCACCGGGCTGCCCTGGGTCATCGTGCTCGTCCACATGTTCGGCGCGGCACTGCTCGTCACCTACATGACGTGGGCGATGTGCTCACTGCGCGAGCGCAGCCGCTAAGCTCCAGACTCTGCGTGGTGTATGGTGCGCCACAATCTTGAAATGCGAGTTGCTAGCGCCGCAGCCCTAGGAGGACCCGTGAATTCAGGGACGCACCTGCCCCCTGCCGTTGACCGCCTGCAACACGAAATTTTGCAAGGAGTGGACACGAAAATAAGTTTCGTCGTTGGCTCCGGGCTCAGTGTGGGTGCAACACCCTCCACATCTGAAATGCTGCAGTACTTCTGTGACGTACTAGACGACAACGCTTTTGAGCCGAAAAAGCTTCTGCACGACTACTCGCCAAATGAGGCCTATCAGATCATCGCCGAGGAGGTGAACAAGAGGCGCGGGCCAGGTGGGATAGCGAAGGCGATCCGTAAAGCAGTATTGTCCGCGTATAACGGCCCCTGGCCCGAGAAGGGTAGCGAAGTTCAGGCCGAAGAGGCCCTTAATAGCTGGAATATATCGCCTGGCCAAGAGGCCTTTTCTCGCCTCGTAGCGGCGATCCCCGCACATCGACGTGGCCCCATTTTCACAACTAACTTTGACTCCCAGATTGAGGTGTCTCTAAGGCGACAAGGGATTCACCCGCACGTGGTGGCAACGGCAGGCCGGGCACCCATTTCTCTGTCCGGGCCGCCAGAAAAGGTAACGGTCGTTCATTTTCATGGCCATTGGTCGCAGTCCACCACTTTGCACACAAGGGATCACCTAGCTCATCGACGTCCAGAGCTTGAACGAATCGTGACGGACCATTTGAAGAATACTCTCGTGGTGGTCGCGGGATATAGCGGGTGGAATGATACTTTCACGAGAGTTTTGAGCGCCGAGCTGTCGAACGGAACGCTCGCTGCGCTTGAAACAGAACTGGTTTGGCTGACTTACGAAAAGGACAGTTCCGGCGATAGCGAGGTATTGCGGGAGATTTCGGGGGCCCCAAGCGTGGTGCGGCATTTCGGAATCGACGCCGCTGAATTCTTTTCCGGGTGTGTCAAAGCGGTGGGTGACCGTGCTGTAGCGGGGCGA
This sequence comes from Dermacoccus barathri, assembly GCF_015070805.1. NCBI lineage: Bacteria > Bacillati > Actinomycetota > Actinomycetes > Micrococcales > Dermacoccaceae > Dermacoccus > Dermacoccus barathri. Next base: position 130,595 of record NZ_JADCTK010000006.1, read on the forward strand.
ACCGCACACCCTGGCTGGCCGGCCGTGCCGTTCCTCACCGAGGCGTTCCCAGCAAGTGAAGACGAAGTTCGCTCGTTTGTGCTGGGCGCTCAACCCAACTGGGGCCACGCTCGAGCTCTACCGCGTCTCGACCCGACCGAGGCTGCTGTGAGCGCCGTACGAAGCGCCATCTCCCGGGACGAGAACGACTTCCTAGTGGCCCTAGCTGGCCCAACGGGCGAGGGCAAATCCTTGGGATTGCGACAGGTCGCGATGGCCGTCGCGACGGAGAACCCGGCGGCTGCCGTGATGTATCGGGATTCAAACGCCGGGACCGTGACGCCCGCCTGGGTAGACAGCCTCCGCGCGCAGAACGAGCTAACAATTCTCTGCATTGACGAAGCTGACCTAGTGCTGCGTTCACTGGGAGCCTCACTAAACGCGCATGCCGCCAGCGACGGGCGTATAGGTGTGATCCTAGCCGCACACGATCGTTACACGGATGCACTAGATCGTTTGCGGGCTCGCCGATCCGGACCTCCAAAGATTATCCAACTTGAGAGCATCGCGCATCAGGACTATGTGAAAATCGCTGCCGTCTGGGAATCCATCCTGCCAGCCTCTAGGGCTCTTGGTGATGCGCATGCCAACGACTTGGCAGATCGACTTGAAGAAGAGTCGCGGCGCGGCGTCGGCACATCCCTCTTTGGGGCTCTACTCTCGCTATACCCGAGCGGTAATTTGGCTTCGCGCGTTAGGGATCTAATGTGGCGACTTTCGCAAAGAACCCGCAACGATGTCAAGTTTTCTGAATTCGTCCTAGACATCGCCATGATGCAAATTGCCTGGCAGCAGGAGGGTAAAGGGATGACTTTAGAAGGATTGGGACAAATTGCCGGAACGTCAAGTTTTGATATTATCCCGCTTGTGATCGCGCCGCTGGGGCGAGAAGTGGCTATTTCCCGCATCGGAAATTGTGTCTTCCTGCGTCACCCCGCACTGGCCCAAGCAGTCATAGATCTTGCAACCGAACAAGAGCGTCGGGCGTCAGCAGATCGAGTGGCCCGCGCCGGGGGCTCGCTGCGACTGACCAACAAGATCGCAACGAAGAACGACCCCGAACTTTTTCACCTGTCCAGGAAGCTCAAAGGCGGCGAGGCGCAGGCTGCGGCCCGGGGAGCGATCAAGGGAGCAAGCTCGATCCTGGAGCCTCATGTGAGCTACCTATCGGTTCTGCGTAAGCAGGGCGATCTGGAGGCAGCTGAAAGATATGCACGGGCGGTGGAGTCGTCGCTGGGCAACTTTGAGGACACGTATGACATGTTGCGGGGATTTTGGGTTGAACGATCGATGCTTTCTGCGGCCCTGCAGCAACATGGTGAGTCGCTTGAGTTTGCAATCTACTCCCTGAGTGATATGGATCACGCGAGGCTTGGCGAGCGAGACATCGGATTCTCTTTGTACTGCGCGACGCGAGCGCTGAGAGCTCTTAGGACGCAGAACGCAGGTAGGTACGACACTGCGGCACAGGCAGTTACGGCAGTAGCGGCGCTTCACCCAGGGTCTCGTCGGCGACTCCAACTAAGTGTTCCATCGCCGAACGCGAGGGATACGCGCCGAAAAGTACTTGAGATGGCGCGAAGCCTGCGTCCCCTGCTGCCAAGCCCAACGGGGCAACCTTTCGCTTTCGCAGATCTCTTGGCCATCCTGGAGAAGACCCGGGCACGCGAACAGGCTGTTGATAGCCGTTGACGTGCTTATCGCTTGCAGGCGCCAGTGAACCGGTCGTCTCCATCAACCGCCCAGCGCGAAATACCACAGCGGGTCGAGGGCCACACCGATAAACAGCAGCGTGAGGTAGCTGATCGAGTAGTGGAACAGGCGCATCGGCTTGAGCACCGAGTACGGCGCACCCTCCTTGGCACGCTTGAGCAGCATGTGAGCCTCGAAGAGGAAGACGCCACCCGAGATGACGGCGATGGCCGTGTAGATCCAACCCATCGGTGCGATCGGGATGAGGGCGAACGACGTCAGGACGGTCACCCACGAGTAGGCGACGATCTGCTTGCCAACGGCGAGGTCCTCGGCGACGACCGGCAGCATCGGCACGCCGGCGTTGGCGTAGTCGTCCTTGAAGCGCATCGACAGCGGCCAGTAGTGCGGCGGCGTCCAGAAGAAGACGACGAGGAACAGGACGACGGCGGCCCAGGACAGCGAGTCCGTCACGGCGGCCCAGCCGATGAAGACGGGCATGCAGCCGGCGACACCGCCCCAGACGATGTTCTGAGACGTGCGGCGCTTGAGCAGGACCGTGTAGAAGCCCACGTACAGGGCGATCGCCGCGAGAGACAGCAGCGAGCTGAGCCAATTGACGAGCAGACCGAGCCACAGCGTTGCGGCCACACCGAGCACGATGCCGAAGATCAAGGCGTTGCGCGGCGAGATGGCACCCGTCACGAGGGGGCGACCCTCGGTGCGGTGCATGAGCTTGTCGATGTCACGGTCGAGGTAGCAGTTGAGCGCGTTCGCCGACGACGCCGAAAGCGTGCCACCGATCAAGGTGGCGATGATGAGCCACGCGTTCGGAATGCCGCGCTCCGCGAGAAACATGACCGGGAAGGTCGTGATGAGCAAAAGCTCGATGATGCGCGGCTTGGTCAGCGAGACGTAGTCACCGATGACCGTCTTGAGGGGACGCTTTCCACCCGCGGCGCCATCAGGGCGCGAGGTGTCGGTGTCTGGTTCGAGCGCTGTCACGACGTCCTTCACGAATGCTCTCGGGGGTGACGGGCAAGACCCCGTCTTGGGGCCAGTCTACTCAGCGTGACTGCGCCCCTCGAAGAGGACTAGTGTCGGGGACGAGAACGAATCCGATGCTAAGGAGCATTCCCCGTGACGACGGAACAGCCCACCACCGCGTGGCAGCGCGACGAGTCGCTCGCGTCCCCCAAGGCCGACAAGGTCGGCTGGTCTGACGTCGACCAGCGAGCGGTCGACACCGCGCGCCTGCTGGCAGCCGACGCCGTTCAGAAGGTCGGCAACGGCCACCCGGGTACGGCCATGAGCCTCGCGCCCGTCGCATACCTGCTCTACCAGAACGTCATGACCTACGACCCGTCCGACACCGAGTGGATGGGTCGTGACCGTTTCGTCCTCTCGTGCGGCCACTCCTCGCTGACGCAGTACACGCAGCTCTTCCTCTCGGGCTCCGGCCTCGAGCTCGACGACCTCAAGGCGCTTCGCACCTGGGGCTCGAAGACGCCGGGTCACCCGGAGGTCCACCACACCAAGGGTGTCGACATCACCACCGGCCCGCTCGGTTCCGGCCTGTCCTCCGCCGTCGGTATGGCCATGGCACAGCGTCGTCAGCGGGGCCTGTACGACCCGAAGGCGCCGGCTTGCGAGTCGCCCTTCGACCACCACGTCTACGTCATCGCCTCCGACGGCGACATCATGGAGGGCGTCGCCTCCGAGGCCAGTTCGCTTGCCGGCCACCAGGAGCTCGGCAACCTCACCCTCATCTACGACGAGAACTACATCTCGATCGAGGACGACACGAACGTCTCCTTCTCCGAGGACGTCGCGAAGCGCTACGAGGCCTACGGCTGGGACGTGCGCATCGTCGACTGGCGTGGCTCGGCCAAGAACGGCCCCTACACCGAGGACGTCGACGCCCTCTTCGAGGCGATCGAGGCCGGCAAGAAGGTGACGGACAAGCCGTCCATCGTCGTGCTGCGCACGATCATCGCCTACCCGGCTCCGACGAAGCAGAACTCCGGCAAGGCCCACGGTTCGGCCCTCGGTGACGAGGAGATCGCCGCCACGAAGAAGCTGCTCGGCTTCGACCCGGAACAGACCTTCCAGGTCGACGAGGAGGTCATCGCGCACACCCGCAAGGCCGTCGAGCGTGGCCAGAGGGCGCACGCCGCCTGGCAGGAGAAGTTCGACGCGTGGAAGTCGGCCAACGCCGACGCCGCAGCGCTGCTCGAGCGCGTCGTCGCGAAGAAGCTTCCGGACAACCTCGCCGAGTCCCTGCCGGTGTTCGACGCCGACGAGAAGGGCATCGCCACCCGCGCTGCCTCCGGCAAGGTGCTCAATGCCCTCGCCGATGTCGTGCCCGAGCTGTGGGGCGGAAGCGCCGACCTCGCCGGATCGAACAACACGACGATGGACAACCAGCCGTCGTTCATCCCCTCGGACCGCTCGACGGACACGTGGACGGGTAACCCGTACGGCCGCACGCTGCACTTCGGCATCCGTGAGAACGCCATGGGCATGATCCTCAACGGCATCGAGCTCGAGGGCCTCACGCGCGCCTACGGCGGCACGTTCCTCGTGTTCTCCGACTACATGCGCCCCGCGGTGCGTCTCGCAGCCATCCAACAGCTCCCGTCGATCTTCGTGTGGACGCACGACTCCGTCGGTGTCGGCGAGGACGGCCCGACGCACCAGCCGATCGAGCACCTCACTGCGCTGCGCGCCATCCCGAACCTCGCCGTCGTCCGTCCGGGTGACGCGAACGAGACGGCGCAGGCGTGGAAGAAGATTCTCGAGACCACCGACCGCCCGACCGGCCTCGTCCTGAGCCGTCAGGAGATGCCGACGCTGGACCGCTCCGAGTACGCCTCGGCCGACGGCGTAGCCAAGGGCGGTTACGTCCTCGCCGACTCCGAGGGCGAGCCCAAGGTCATCCTCGTGGCCACCGGCTCCGAGCTCGGCCTCGCCGTCGCGGCCCGGAAGGAACTCGAGGCCAAGGGTGTTGCCACCCGTGTGGTCTCGATGCCGTGCCGTGAGTGGTTCGACGAGCAGGACGACGCCTACAAGGAGAGCGTCCTGCCGAAGAACGTCACGGCCCGCGTCGCCGTCGAGGCGGGGCACCCGATGAGCTGGTACGACATCGTCGGCACGCACGGTCGTGTCGTCGGTATCGACCACTACGGTGCCTCGGCCGACGCCAAGACCCTCTTCAAGGAGTTCGGCTTCACGCCCGAGAAGGTTGTCGAAGCCGCTGAAGCCTCCATCGCAGCAGTCGAAGGAAAGTGAGTACTTCCATGACTCAGAACACGAACACCCAGGCCCTCTCCGACGTCGGCGTCTCGATCTGGCTCGACGACCTGAACCGTCCGATGGTCACCGGTGACGAGCTCAAGACGCTCGTCGAGACGAAGAACGTCGTCGGTGTGACCTCGAACCCGACGATCTTCGCCTCGGCGCTGTCGAACGGCTCGGCCTACAACGAGCAGGTCGCCGAGCTCGCCGCCTCCGGCAAGGGCGTCGACGAGGCCGTCTTCACCATCACCACCGAGGACGTCATCTCCGCGTGCGACATCCTGCGCCCGGTGTACGACGCCACGAACGGCGAGGACGGCCGCGTCTCGATCGAGGTCGACCCGCGCATGGCGCGAGACACCGACGGCACGATCAAGATGGCCAAGCAGCTGTGGGAGACGATCGACCGCCCCAACTGCATGATCAAGATCCCGGCCACGGTCGAGGGCCTGCCCGCGATCAGCGCCACGCTCGCCGAGGGCATCAGCGTCAACGTCACGCTGATCTTCTCGCTCGACCGCTACCGCGGCGTCATGAACGCCTTCCTCACGGGCCTCGAGCAGGCCCGCGAGAACGGCAAGGACCTGTCGACCATCCGTTCGGTCGCCTCGTTCTTCGTCAGCCGCGTCGACACCGAGTTCGACAAGCGCCTCGACGCCATCGGCTCCGACGCCGCGAAGGAGCTCAAGAGCAAGGCGGGCATCGCGAACGCCCGCCTCGCCTACCAGGCGTTCGAAGAGGTCTTCGGCACGCCGCGTTGGCAGACCCTCGCGGACGACGGCGCCCACGTGCAGCGTCCGCTCTGGGCCTCCACGGGCGTCAAGGACCCGAACCTGTCTGACACGCTGTACGTCGTCGAGCTCGCTGCGCCGAACACGGTCAACACCATGCCGCCGAAGACGCTCGACGCGCTCGCCGACCACGGCGAGATCGCGGGTGACCGCGTGAACGGCTCCTACGGCGAGGCCAAGGCCACGATGGATGCCCTCGAGCAGGTCGGCGTCTCGTACGCCGACGTCGTCGAGCAGCTCGAGACCGAGGGTCTCGAGAAGTTCGAGGCCTCCTGGGAAGAGCTCCTCGGCTCCGTCCGCTCCGAGCTGGAGAAGGCGGGCGACAACAAGTGACCTCCTCCGGTGTCAGCCTCGGCACCGTGGGTGCCGGGACGGCAGCGATCGACACTGCCGTCCCGGCGCTCGTTGCCGAGAAGTTCGCAAGCCGTCTTTTCGACCAGGACCCGACGCTGTGGGGCACCGCGGCCGAGCCCGAATCCGCCAAGCGCCTGTCCTGGGTGACGCTGGCGCGTTCGTCGCGCCCGCTCGTCGGCGAGGTCTCCGCTCTGCGTGAGAAGTTCGCCGAGGCCGGCCTCAACCGTGTCGTCCTGTGCGGCATGGGCGGTTCATCGCTCGCGCCGGAGGTCATCTGCGCGACGGCGGGCGTTCCGCTCGTCGTGCTCGACTCCTCGCAGCCCGACATGGTGCGCGACGCCCTCGCGGAGGACCTCGAGCACACGGTCGTCGTCGTCTCCTCCAAGTCGGGTTCGACCGTGGAGACCGACAGCCAGCGCCGCGCCTACGAGAAGGCGTTCGAGGACGCCGGTATCGACCCACGTGAGCGCATCGTCATCGTCACCGACCCGGGTTCCCCGCTCGACAAGAGTTCGCGCGAGGGCGGCTTCACGGTCGTCAACGCCGACCCCAACGTCGGCGGACGCTACTCGGCGCTCACGGCGTTCGGTCTCGTGCCGTCCGGCCTGGCCGGCGCCGATATCGAGGCGCTCCTCGACGAGGCCGAGTCGGTCACGGACCTGCTCGCTGCGGACGACGAGGCCAACCCCGGCCTGCGTCTCGGCGCGGTGCTCGGTGGCACGCAGCCGCTGCGCGACAAGATCCTGCTCGCCGATGCCGGTACGCAGATCAAGGGCTTCGGCGACTGGGCCGAGCAGCTCATCGCCGAGTCCACCGGTAAGGACGGCAAGGGTCTGCTCCCGGTCGTCGTAGGTGACTCCGAGCCCGACGAACTCGCCGCTGACGAGAACCTCGTCCTCCTCACGGCCGAGGACGACGAGCGTGCCCCCGAGGGTGAAGCCGTCTCGACGGTCTCCGGTTCGCTCGGGGCTCAGATGCTCCTGTGGGAGGTCGCGACCGCCGTCGCCGGCCGCCTCATCGGCATCAACCCGTTCGACCAGCCGGATGTCGAGTCGGCGAAGTCGGCCGCTCGTGACCTGCTCGACAAGGGCATGGACGCCGGTGCGGCTCCGGCCTTCACCGACGGCTCCGTCGAGGTCCGTGCCGAGGGGCCCGACTTCCTCGGTGACGCCTCGACGCTCGACGACGCGCTGAGGGCCCTCGTCGACCAGCTCGGTCCGCAGGGCTACCTGGCGGTCATGGCCTACCTCGACCGGTTGCGCGATGCGTCGCTCGCCGACGTCCGTGCTCCGCTGGAGCGCACGCTCGAGCGTCCGGTCACCTTCGGCTGGGGGCCCCGTTTCCTCCACTCGACCGGCCAGTACCACAAGGGTGGGCCCGCGATCGGTGTCTACCTGCAGATCACGACCGAGGCGAAGGAAGATCTGGCCGTGCCGGGTCGTGACTTTACCTTCGGCCAGTTCTGCGCGGCTCAGGCCGGCGGTGACGCCGCCGTCCTCGCCGACCACGACCGTCCGGTCCTGCGCCTGCACCTGCGTGAGCACGATGCCGGCTTGGCCCAGGTCACGTCGGCCCTCGAAAAGCTTGCAGGAGGCGACGCTCGGTGACGCCACCGGTCGACATCACCAAGGACCACAACCCCCTGCGTTCGCCCCTGGACAAGCGTCTTCCGCGCATCGCCGGACCGTCCAGCGTCGTGCTGTTCGGCGTCACCGGTGACCTCGCGCGCAAGAAGCTCATGCCGGCGATCTACGACCTGTTCCACCGCGGTCTGCTGCCGCCCGGCTTCTCGCTCGTCGGGTTCGCCCGACGCGACTGGGAGGACCAGGACTTCATGCAGATCGTCAAGGACGCCGTGCGCGAGCGTGCTCGCACCGGGTTCGACGAGAAGGTCTGGACCAACCTCGCCGACGGCATCCGGTTCGTGCCCGGCACCTTCGACGACCCCCAGGCGTTCGAACTTCTGGCGACGACGCTCAAGGAGCTCGAGGAGACGCGCGGCACCGAGGGCAACGCGGCCTTCTACCTGTCGATCCCACCGGGCTCGTTCGCTCAGGTGTGCGAGCAGCTGGAAGCCGCCGGCCTGACCGAGCCGAAGGGTGACGCCTGGCGTCGCGTCGTCATCGAGAAGCCGTTCGGGCACGACCTCGAGAGCGCACGCGAACTCAACGACATCGTCGAGGGCGTCTTCCCGGCCGACTCGATCTTCCGCATCGATCACTACCTCGGCAAAGAGACGGTGCAGAACATCCTGGCGTTCCGTTTCGCCAACGAGATGTTCGAGCCGATCTGGAACGCCAACCACGTCGACCACGTGCAGATCACCATGGCCGAGGACATCGGCATCGGTGGTCGCGCGGGGTACTACGACGGCATCGGCGCAGCACGCGACGTCATCCAGAACCACCTCCTGCAGCTTCTCGCCCTCACGGCGATGGAGCAGCCGCTCTCCTTCGACGCGAAGGATCTGCGGGCGGAGAAGGAGAAGGTGCTCGCCGCGGTGAAGCTGCCGGGCGACCTCGCCGCGGCGACGGCTCGTGGACAGTACGCCGAGGGTTGGCAGGGCGCGGAGAAGGTGCCCGGCTTCCTCGCCGAGGAGGGCATCGACCCGCAGTCGCAGACGGAGACGTACGCGGCCGTGAAGCTCGGCATCAACACCCGTCGCTGGGCCGGGGTGCCGTTCTACCTGCGTACGGGCAAGCGTCTCGGCAAGCGCGTCACGGAAATCGCCGTGGTGTTCAAGAACGCTGCGACGCCCTTCGACGCCAACCAGACCGAGGAGCTCGGCCGCAACGCCGTCGTCATCCGTGTTCAGCCGGACGAGGGCGTCACGATGCGCTTCGGCTCCAAGGTCCCGGGTTCGAACTCCTTCGAGGTGCGCGACGTGACGATGGACTTCGGTTACGGGTCGGCCTTCACCGATTCGAGCCCTGAGGCCTACGAACGTCTCATCCTCGATGTGCTTCTCGGCGATCCGCCGCTCTTCCCCCGGCACGAGGAGGTCGAGCTGTCCTGGCGCATCCTCGACCCGATCGAGCAGTTCTGGGCCGAGCAGGAGTGCCAGCCCGAGCAGTACGAGTCGGGCACGTGGGGTCCGCGTACCTCGGACGACATGATGGCCCGCGACGGACGAGTCTGGAGAATGCCGTGATCGTCGACCTGGAGAAGACCTCGAGCGCCGACATCTCGAAGAAGCTCGTGCAGCTTCGCAACGAGGTCGGTTCGATGACGTTGGGTCGCGTGATGACCCTCGTTGTCGTCAGCTCTCGTGAGCACGTGGATGAGTCGCTGCGGGTGGCCTCGGAGGCCACGCGTCTGCACCCGAGCCGCATCATCGCCGTCGTCGACGAACCCGATGCCGGCGACGACGACCTCAACGCCCAGATCCGCCTCGGCGGGGATGCGGGCGCGAGCGAGATCATCGTTCTCGGGCTGCGCGGTGAGTTGGCCGAGCACGGTGCGGCGGCGATCACTCCGCTGCTCCTGCCGGACTCCCCCGTGGTCGCGTGGTGGCCGATGCAGGCCGACGAGAACATCGGCGAGACGCAGATCGGCCGGATGGCGCAGCGTCGGATCACGGACGTCTCCCTGTCCGACGACCCGCGCGGCGAGATCCTGCGCCGGGCGATGTACTACACGGCCGGTGACACCGACATGGCGTGGGCACGCACGACGCGCTGGCGCGGGCTGCTCGCCGGCGCGCTCGACCTGCCGCCGTACGAGCCGGTGCAGCGCATCGTCGTCAAGGGCGCGTCCGACTCCGCGTCCACCGACCTCCTCGGTGGCTGGCTGTCGGTCGAGTTGGGGTGCCCGGTGCAGCGCGAGCTGACCGAACCCGGGCTCGGCCTCGTGGCCGTCGAGCTCCACCGCGAGAGCGGCGTCATCTCGCTGCTCCGGGACGGCGAGCAGGCGATCCTTCGTCAGCCCGATCAGCCGGATCGTCAGATGGCGCTGCCCCGTCCCGACGCCGTCGCGTCGTTGACGGAGGAACTGCGTCGTCTCGACAGGGACGAGATCTACCGGGACGCACTCGTGCGAGGGCTGCCCAAGATCGTCGCGGACGACGAACACGATGAGTGACGTCGAGCGTCGGGTACGCCCCGACAAGGCGACACTCGCCGACGCCGTCGCCGAGCGCTTCCTGGCCGCCGTCACCGAGGCCGTCGAGGAGCGCGGTGTGGCGCACGTCGTCCTCACCGGCGGGTCGATGGGCACGACGTTCCTCGAAGCGCTCGGACGCTCGCCGAACGAGGTGCCGTGGGCCTCGCTCCACCTGTGGTGGGGTGACGAGCGATTCCTGCCCGAGGGCGACGGCGAGCGGAACGTCACACAGGCGCGCGATGCCCTTCTTGACGACCTCACCGTGGCCCCTGCCGGGATCCACGTCATGGCGGCCTCCGACGGGGCAGCCGCCGGGGACGTTGCCGCGGGTGCCTCTGCCTATGCCGCCGAACTCAGCGAAGCGTTCGGTGACGCTCTCGTTCAGGGCGAGGTTCCCGCGTTCGACGTCGTCATGCTCGGCATGGGGCCCGACACACACGTCGCGTCGTTGTTCCCCGGTCACGAGCAGACGCGCGCCGACACCGTGAGCGTCGCCGCGGTGACGAACTCCCCCAAGCCGCCGCCCGAGCGCATCACGATGACGTTCCCCACCTTGAACAGCGCCCGTGAGGTCTGGCTCATGGTCGCCGGCGAGGACAAACGGGATGCCGTGCGTGCAGCGTCCGGCTCCGACGACCGGGTGGCTCATCCGGCTTGTGGAGTCCACGGGCAGGCCGCCACGGTGTGGTGGCTCGACGAGGCCGCCGCCGGCTGAGCGAACCCCGAAGCCCTTCCCTGGAACAACGAAAGAGCCCCTCACCGCTGCCGGTGAGGGGCTCTTTCAATGTCGAAGCCTGTGTTCGGCTCGCGACGAGGTGTCAGTTGAACCGCTCGACGAGACCGAGTCCGATGATGGCCGCGAACCACAGGCCGGCCGCGCCGACCGTGATGCGGTTGAGGTTGCGTTCGGCCATCGAGGAGCCACCCATCGTGGCTCCGGAGCCACCACCGAACATGTCGGAGAGTCCGCCGCCACTGCCCTTGTGCATGAGGATGAGCATGGTCAGGAACAGACTGCTCAGCACGAGCAGAACCTGCAGAGCGATCTTCAGAATGTCCACGTAGAAATCTCACCTCACGACGACGCGAGCTGACGCCCGCACAATTCGCCCAAGCCTATCGCGTCGGACACCGTGCCCATGTCAGCCCCCGACGCGCGCCGAGCGGCACGACCTCGGTGGCCGGTGGGCCCGGCGTGCGACGCGCAGGATCACTGCCCGGCGTGCTCCTTGTAACGGCAAATGCCGGCGAAGTCGTCGACGACGAGCGACGCACCACCGACAAGGGCGCCGTCGACGTCGTCACCGGCCATGATTTCCGCGACGTTGCCGGGCTTGACAGAACCGCCGTAGAGAACGCGGACCTTCGCGGCGACATCGCCGTCGAACACGCGGGCGAGGGCCTCGCGCAGCGCGCCGCAGACCTCCTGCGCGTCCGCCGGCGTGGCGACCTCACCCGTACCGATGGCCCACACGGGCTCGTACGCCACGACGAGGCTCTCCGCCTGCTCCCGCGAGAGACCGGCGACGGCCGCCTCGAGCTGAGCGACCGTGTGCTCGACGTGCTGACCGGCCTTGCGGACCTCAAGCGGCTCGCCGACGCACAGGATCGGGGTCATGCCGTGGCGATAGGCTGCCTCGACCTTGGCGCGCACGATCTCGTCCGTCTCGTGGTGGTACTCGCGACGCTCGCTGTGGCCGACGCACACGTACGTGCAGCCGAGCTTTGCGAGGAACGCACCTGAGACCTCACCGGTGTAGGCGCCCTCGTCGTGCTGCGAGAGGTCCTGGGCGCCGTAGACGAGCTTCAGCTTGTCGCCGTCGACGAGCGTCTGCACCGAACGCAGGTCGGTGAACGGCGGCAGCACGGCCACCTCCACGTCGGCGAAGTCGTGGCGCTTGTCCTCGAGGGTCCACGTGAGCTTCTGCACGAGGTGCGTGCCCTGCAGGTGGTCGAGATTCATCTTCCAGTTGCCCGCCATGAGCGGCGTGCGGGTGGTGGTCGAAGCCATGAGGCTCCCCTTTCCCTTGAAGGTTCGAGGTGATGGAACGAGAACGAGCCCCGCTCCCGCCGGACGACGGAAGCGGGGCTCGTGACGTGCGGGACGTCGGCGTCAGCCGAGCACCTCGATGCCGGGCAGGTTCTTGCCCTCGAGGTACTCGAGGCTGGCGCCTCCGCCGGTGGAGATGTGACCGAACTGCTCGTCGGCGAAGCCCAGCTGACGCACTGCGGCGGCCGAGTCGCCGCCACCGACCACGGTGAGAGCACCGTTCTCGGTGGCTTCGACGAGCGCCTGGGCGACGGCCTTCGTGCCCGCGGCGAACGGCTCCATCTCGAATGCGCCCATCGGGCCGTTCCAGAATACCGTCTTGCAGTCGGTGAGCTTCGACGCGTAGAGCTTCGCGGACTCGGGACCGATGTCGAGACCCATCTGGTCGGCCGGGATGGCGTCGACCGCGACGACCTCGCTGCCCTTGTCGGCAGCGAACTCGGGCGCCACGACGACATCGACCGGCAGGACGATCTCGACGCCGGTCTCCTTGGCCTTGGCGATGTAGCCCTTGACGGTCTCGAGTTGCTCGTCGTCGAGAAGGCTCTTGCCGACCTCGTGGCCTTCGGCCTTGAGGAAGGTGAAGACCATGCCGCCACCGATGAGAAGACGGTCCGCGGTCTTCATGAGGTTCTCGATGACCGCGAGCTTGTCAGCGACCTTGGCGCCGCCGAGCACGACGGCGTAGGGACGCTGCGGCTCGTCCGTGAGGCGCTGCAACACGTCGACCTCGGCCTGCACGAGACCACCCATGGCCGACGGCAGGAGTTCGGCGACGTCGTACACGGACGCCTGCTTGCGGTGCACGACACCGAAGCCGTCGGAGACGAAGACGTCGGCGAGATCGGCCAGCTGCTGGGCGAACTCGCGGCGCTCGGCATCGTCCTTGCTCGTCTCCCCCGCGTTGAAGCGCAGGTTCTCGAGCAGGGCGACGTCGCCGTTACCGAGGGACTCCACGACCTCACGGGCCGAGTCGCCGACGGTGTCGGAGGCGAACTTCACGTCCTGACCGAGCAACTCCGACAGACGGGAGACGACCGGCTCGAGCGAGTACTTCGCCTCCGGCTCACCCTTGGGACGGCCGAGGTGGGCCACGACAACGACGCGGGCGCCTGCCTTCGTCAGCTCCTGGATCGTGGGGACGGACGCGCGCACACGGCCGTCATCCGTGATCCGGGAACCGTCGAGCGGCACGTTGAGGTCACTGCGCAGCAGAACCTTCTTGCCCCTCAGATCACCGAGGTCGGAGATCGACTTCATCGACGCCTCAGAGCTTGGAGCCGACGAGGGCGGTGAGGTCGACGAGGCGGTTGGAGTAACCCCACTCGTTGTCGTACCAGCCGACGACCTTGACCTGGTTGCCGATGACCTTCGTCAGGCCGGAGTCGAAGATGCAGGACGCCGGGTCGGTGACGATGTCAGTGGAGACGAGGTCGGCCTCGGAGTAGTTGAGGACGTCCTTGAGCGGGCCCTCGGAAGCGGCCTTCTTGACGATCTCGTTGACCTCTTCGACGGTCGTCTCGCGGGAGGCGGTGAACGTCAGGTCCGTGGCCGAACCCGTGGGAACAGGCACGCGCAGCGCGTAACCGTCGAGCTTGCCCTTGAGCTCCGGCAGGACGAGAGAGACGGCCTTGGCCGCACCCGTCGACGTGGGAACGATGTTGATGGCGGCGGCGCGGGCGCGGCGCGCGTCCTTGTGCGGGGCGTCGTGAAGGCGCTGGTCACCCGTGTAGGCGTGAACCGTCGTCATGAGGCCCTTCTCGATGCCGAGGCCGTCGTTGAGGGCCTTGGCCATCGGGGCGAGGCAGTTCGTCGTGCACGACGCGTTGGAGATGATCGTGTGCTTCTCCGGGTCGTACAGGTCGTCGTTGACGCCCATGACGATGGTGATGTCCTCGTTCTTCGCCGGGGCGGAGATGATGACCTTCTTCGCCCCGCCGGCCAGGTGGGCCTTGGCAGCCTCGGCCTCGGTGAAGAAGCCGGTGGACTCGACGACGATGTCGGCGCCGACGGAGGCCCAGTCGAGCTTGGCCGGGTCCTTCTCGGCGAAGGCGGCGATCTTGGCGCCGTCGACCGTGATGGAGGTGTCGTCGAAGGTGACGTCGCCGTCGAAGCGGCCGAGGATCGAGTCGTACTTGAGCAGGTGGGCCAGCGTCTTGTTGTCGGTGAGGTCGTTCACCGCCACGATCTCGACATCTGCGCCCGACGCCTTGACGGCGCGGAAGAAGTTGCGGCCGATGCGGCCAAAGCCATTGATACCAACGCGGACGGTCACTTTTGGACCCTGCCCTTCCCTAGGAATCGAGTGCTCGCGTACCCGCTGGCGGGCACGCGGTCTTTCACACGTCCACCCTATGACAAGGGGCCCCACGCGTGGCGAAGCGGTGGGAGGTTACCGGCCAGTGCATGAGACCCGCAGAGCCGCACGGTGCGCCTGTGTGGCGCCTTCGTCGAGCACAGATCGACGCCCACCGCGGGGGTGCGGTGGGCGTCGGCGAAGTGTGGCGAGGGTCAGTCGTCCTCGAGCATGTCCGGCGTGAGGTTGGCCTCCGTGCCAGGAATGCCGAGTTCCGCCGCACGCTTGTCCGCCATGGCGAGCAGACGACGGATGCGCCCGGCAACCGCGTCCTTCGTCATGGGCGGGTCGGCGAGAGCGCCCAGCTCCTCGAGGCTAGCCTGCTTGTGCTCGATGCGCAGTTCACCGGCCTGACGCAGGTGACCGGGCACCTCGTCGCCGAGGATTTCCATGGCGCGAGCAACGCGCGAACCGGCCGCGACGGCCGCGCGGGCCGAACGGCGCAGGTTGGCATCGTCGAAGTTCGCGAGGCGGTTGGCGGTGGCACGCACCTCTCGGCGCATACGGCGCTCCTCCCACACGAGGCGCGCGTCCGTGGCGCCCATGTGCGTGAGCATGGCCCCGATGGCCTCCCCGTCACGGATGACGACGCGGTCGACCCCACGCACCTCACGTGCCTTCGCGGCGATGCCGAGGCGGCGGGCCGCTCCGACGAGGGCGAGAGCCACCTCGGAGCCGGGGCACGTGATCTCCATCGACGACGAACGTCCGGGTTCGGTGAGCGATCCGTGAACGATGAAGGCTCCGCGCCACGCGGCGGCGGCGTCGTCGAGGGTGCCGTTGACGATCTTCGGGGGAAGCCCGCGTACAGGACGTCCCTTGGCGTCGACGAGACCCGCCTGAACGGCGAGCTCGGCCTTCGGAACACGCACGACGTAGGACGTGGAGCGACGAATGCCACCCGGGCGCATGACGACGAGTTCGCTCGAGTGGCCGTAAAGCTCGGTGATGGCGGTGCGCAGGCGTCGCGCGGCAACCCCCGTGTCGAGCTCCGCCTCGACGCTCACGCGGCCGCCGACGAGGTGCAATCCCCCTGCGAAACGCAGCATCGCGGCCACCTCGGCCTTGCGCGTCGCGTTCGTCGTGACGACGACCCGGCTGAGCTCGTCCTTGACCGTTGCGGTCATCGCCATGGCGCCATGTCCTCTCCAGAAACGACCGCTCCAAGGCTTGGCTGCCGTGAAGCGGAGTTCTCATTTTGCCTGCTCCAACGCGAGAACCCAAACGCTGTTGGTGCGAAATAGTGACCTGCAGGCGTGCGTACGCCCCCTGACTCATTGATGCCGCGGACCACGGGAGGAACGCTCCATGACGTCTCGATAGGCCGTGGCGAGGCGCAACGTGTCGTGCACCCCGGCCGTGTCCGGGTCGGCCACGTGCTTGTAGACGACCTCCGCGCCGAGGGCGGCAGCGGACGTCTCGAGTGCGTGGAGGGCCCGCTCATCGTCACCGATGACACCGGGGTCCGCGAGGACCGCATCGAGATGCAGTGCAGGCGCGTGGGCGCGCAACACCTCCAAGTGGTCGCTTGCCGAGAAGCCAGCGGTTTCGCCCGTGTCCATCTGCACGTTCAGGGCGAGCATGCGCTTCGCCTTGGTTATGACGAGGGCGTCCAGCAGATCGGGCACGAGAAGGTGTGGCATGACGGACGTGAACCACGAGCCCGGTCCGAGAATGACCCAGTCGGCGTCGAGAACGGCGTCGACGGCCTCCTTGCACGGCTGAGGAGGGTCCGGGAACAGTCGGAGATTGAGCACCTGTCCGGGCGTCTGCGCGACGGCGACCTGACCGGATACCTCCTGAACCTCCTCCGGCTTCTCGGGGTCCGCGCCACGCACCGTGGCGTCGATGCGCAACGGTTGCATCGACATCGGCAGGACGCGACCGCGCGCGCTCAGCAGGCGCCCCACCATGTCGAGACCCTTGATCGGGTCGCCGAGCGAATCCCACAAACCCGCGATGATGAGATTGCCGAGCGCGTGGCCGCCCATCGGACCCTCACCGGGGAACCGGTGCTGCAGGGCGTCACGCCAGGCGATGCCCCACTCGGAGTTGTCACACAACGCCGCCAGGGCCATGCGCAGGTCACCAGGCGGAAGGATGTCGTACTCCTCCCGGAGGCGTCCCGACGATCCCCCGTCATCGGCGACCGTGACGATGGCCGTGATCTGGTCGGTGACGAGCCGCAGGGCTTCGAGGGAGGCGAAGAGACCGTGCCCTCCCCCGAGTGCCGCGACAGCGGGCCTCTTCACTCGCGCCCCAGGTCGCGGTGCACCACGAGGGTGCCGAGACGTTCGGAACGAAGCTGCTTCGCAAGGGCCTCGGCCATGGCGACGCTCCGGTGCTTGCCCCCCGTGCACCCGACGGCCAGCGTCACGTAGCTACGGCCCTCACGCAGGTAGCCCTCGGTCATCGGTTCGAGGAGTGACAGGACGCCGTCGAGGAACTCCTTCGCACCCGGCTGGCCGAGCACGAAGTCGCTCACGACCTCGTCCTTACCGCTGAACGGACGCAACTCCGGATTCCAGAAAGGGTTGGGCAGGAAGCGCATGTCGAAAACGAGGTCGGCGTCCAGCGGGATGCCGTACTTGAAGCCGAAACTCATGACGGCGATCCGCAGATCCGGGCCTCCCTTGTCACCGACGAGCTCCTGCACCTTGGCCGAGAGCTGGTGGACGTTGAGGCCACTCGTGTCGATGAGGATGTCCGCGTTCGAGCGAAGATCACGTAGCAGCTCACGCTCGCGCGTGATGCCGTCGAGCATGCGCCCCTCGCCCTGCAGCGGGTGAGGGCGACGCACGGATTCGAAACGGCGCACGAGCGATTCGTCCGTGGCGTCGACGAAGACGACGGAGGGACGCCAGCCGTTGTCGCGCAGCTGCTCGAGGCCCGCGCGGAAGTCGGTGAAGAAGGCACGGCTGCGCACGTCGACGACGGCGGCGACGCGAACGTCGGACCCGCCGCTCCTGTCGACGAGGTCAGCCAGCTGCGTGAGTAACTGCGGCGGCAGGTTGTCGACGACGTACCAGCCCTGGTCCTCGAGAACGTTGGCCGCAGTGGTGCGACCCGCCCCGCTCATACCCGTGACGATCATCATCTCCGAGTGCGCAGAGTCGGTCATCGTGGCCTCTCGTTCTCTCATTCCAGTACTTCTCCGGTCATCACGTTAACCGCTGGCGACCCCTCGTTCGACGAGAGCGCCCGGACGACGGACTCGGCCAGGGCCGGGCCGACACCCTTGACCTCCTGGAGCGCTTCGGCGTCGGCCGCACGGATGGCCTTGACCGTTCCGAAGTGCTGGAGCAACGCCTTCTGCTTGGCCGGCCCGAGGCCCGCGATCCCGTCGAGGGCGGAGACCGTCATGGCTTTCGAGCGCCGTTCCCGGTGGAACGTGATGGCGAAGCGGTGGGCCTCGTCACGCACCCGCTGCAGCAGGTAGAGCGCCTCGCTCGTGCGCGGCAGGATGACGGGGAAGTCGTCGTCCGCGAGCCACACCTCCTCGAGGCGTTTGGCGAGCCCGACGACCGGGATGTCGGCGAACCCGACCTCGGCCAGAGCACGCGCCGCAGCGTCCACCTGCGGGCGTCCACCGTCGACGACGAGAAGCTGCGGACGGTAGGCGAACTTCTTGAGACGCCCGTCCTCGTCACGGAGGGAACCGGCCCTGTCGTCGGCGTCCACCTCGCCACTGACCCGGGTGGTTTCGTCGCCGTTCGCGGTCTCACGGGCCAGACGGGCGAAGCGGCGCGTGAGCACCTCGTGCATGGCGGCCACGTCGTCGTTGCGCAGGGTGCCGTCCGCGTCCTCGGTGCCGGCCACGATGAAGCGGCGGTACTCGGACTTGCGCGGCAGGCCGTCCTCGAAGACGACCATCGAGCCCACGACGTTCGTGCCCTGCACGTGCGAGATGTCGAAACACTCGATGCGTAGCGGCGCCTCGGGCAGCCCGAGGTTCTCCTGCAATTCCTCGAGGGCCTGCGAGCGAGCGGTGAGATCGCCGGCCCGGCTGACCTTGTGTCGGGCGAGGGCCTGCTCGGCGTTCTTCGTCACGGTGGCGGCGAGTTCTCGCTTGTCACCACGCTGCGGGACGCGCAGGTCGACCACGCCGCCGCGACGCTGGCGCAGCCAGTCACGCACGTCGTCGGGTTCGCCCGGTAGGACGGGCACGAGCACTTCGCGGGGAACGTCGTCCTTGCCTTCGCGTTCTCCGTACACCTCGAGCAGGATCCGCTCGATGAGTTCCGGGGTTCCGACGCCCGCCTCGCTGGCCTTGTCGGTGACCCAGCCGCGCTGTCCTCGGATGCGCCCACCTCGGACGTGGAAGACCTGGACTGCGGCCTCAAGCTCGTCCTCGACGAGACCGAAGACGTCGGCGTCCGTGGCGTCGTCGAAGACGATGGCCGACTTCTGCAGCACCTTCTCGAGGGCACCGAGATCGTCACGCAAGCGCGCGGCCTGCTCGAAGTCGAGTTCGGCCGACGCCGCCTTCATGCGACGCTCGATGTCGCGCGTGAACCGCGCCGAATCCCCCGCCATGAACGCGCAGAAGTCCTCGGCGATGGCGCGGTGCTCCTCGTGCGTCACGTTGCCGACACACGGAGCACTGCACTTGTCGATGTAGCCGAGCAGGCACGGGCGTCCGGAGGCCTCGGCGCGGCGGTAGACGCCCGCGCTGCACGTGCGCATGGGAAACACGCGCATGAGCTGGTCGAGGGTGTCGCGGATGGCCCACGCGTGGGTGAACGGTCCGAAGTAGCGGGTGCCCGGCTTCTTGCGTCCGCGCATGACCTGCGCCCGCGGCACCTCGTCGGACATCGTCACCGCGAGGTACGGGTACGACTTGTCGTCGCGGTACTTCACGTTGAAGCGCGGGTCGTACTCCTTGATCCACGCGTACTCGAGCTGAAGTGCCTCGACCTCGTTGCGCACGACCGTCCACTCGACGGATGCTGCCGTGGTCACCATCGTGCGCGTCCGCGGGTGAAGCAGACGCAGGTCCTGGAAGTAGCTCGTGAGGCGCGAACGCAGGGACTTCGCCTTGCCGACGTAGATGACACGTCCGTCACGGTCGCGGAAGCGGTAGACGCCGGCGTCCGTGGGGATGTCGCCCGTCTTCGGGCGGTAGGTGCGGGGATCGGCCATCAGCCGGTGACGTGCAGCTTCGCGCCCTGCACGGCGACTTGCTTGGCGGGAAGCCCCTTCTCCGCCGGGCCGGCGGTGACGTCACCCGTCTTGGGGTCGAAACGGCTGCCGTGGCAGGTGCAGACGATGGCTTCTTCGGTGACCTGGCCGACCTGGCAACCCTGGTGGGGGCAGACCGACGAGAACGCCTTGTAGGAGCCCTTGGTCGGCTGGGTGACGACGACGCTGTTGGTGCGGTCGATGAAGCCGCCACCGACCGGAACGTTCGATGCATCAACGCTGATATCGACCTTCTTGGCCGCCGGAGCGTCGTCACCACCGCCGCAGGCAGCGAGAAGCCCCGTGCCGACGACGGCCGTCGTGGCAGTGAGCGCGCTGCGGCGGGAGATCTCGTTGCTCAGTGACGTCATGACTTCTTCGCCTTCCCGGCGGCGGGTGCCGCCTTCTTCGCCGTCCTCTTGGTGGTGGTCTTCGTCGACGAACTGCTCTTCGTGGCGCTCGTGGTGGCCGCTGCGGCCTTCTTCTCCGCCGCCTTCTTGGCGGCCCGCGGACCGCGCGCAATCGGCTCGACGGCCTTCTGCGGCACGATCTGCGGCGTCACGCCCGCCTTCTCGAGCACCGGCGCGAGGAAGCGACCGGTGTGGCTCTCGGCAACCTGCGCGATTTGCTCCGGAGTTCCCTCGGCAACGACCGTGCCACCGCGGAAGCCGCCCTCGGGACCCATGTCGATGACCCAGTCGGCGCACTTGATGACGTCGAGGTTGTGCTCGATGACGACGACCGTGTTGCCCTTGTCGGCCAGACCCTGGATGACGTCGAGCAGCTTACGGATGTCCTCGAAGTGCAGGCCCGTGGTCGGCTCGTCGAGCACGTAGATGGTGCGTCCGGCGGATCGCTTCTGCAACTCGCTCGCGAGCTTGACGCGCTGGGCCTCACCACCCGAGAGCGTCGGCGCGGGCTGACCGAGGCGGACGTAGCCGAGCCCCACGTCGACGAGGGTGCGCATGTGACGCGCGATGGCCGGAACCGCTTCGAAGAAGTCGGCGGCCTCCTCGATCGGCATGTCGAGGACCTCGGCGATCGTCTTGCCCTTGAAGTGCACCTCGAGCGTCTCACGGTTGTAGCGCGCACCGTGGCACACCTCGCAGGGCACGTACACGTCGGGCAGGAAGTTCATCTCGATCTTGAGCGTGCCGTCACCCGAGCAGGCCTCGCAGCGACCGCCCTTGACGTTGAAGGAGAAACGGCCCGGCTGGTAACCGCGCACCTTCGCCTCCTGCGTCTCGGCGAAGAGCTTGCGGATGTTGTCGAACACACCCGTGTACGTGGCCGGGTTGCTTCGCGGGGTACGCCCGATGGGGCTCTGATCGACGTGGACAACCTTGTCGAGTTGCTGCATGCCGGTGACGCGCTTGTGACGCCCCGCCACCTGTCGTGCGCCGTTGAGCTCGTTGGCGAGCGACGTGTAGAGGATGTCGTTGACGAGGGTCGACTTTCCGGAGCCGGAGACCCCGGTGACGACAACGAGGTTGCCCAGCGGGAAGGCAACGTCGACGTTCTTCAGCGTGTGCTCGCGAGCCCCCTCGACGACGACCTGCCGCCCGTCCTGTCCGCGACGCGTCGGGGGAACGGGAATCGACAGGCGGCCGGAGAGGTAGCCACCCGTGATCGAGCGCTTCTCCTTGACGAGGCCCTCGACAGGTCCGGAGTAGACGACCTCACCCCCGTGCTCGCCGGCACCGGGACCGATGTCGACGATCCAGTCAGCCGTCTCGATGGTGTCCTCGTCGTGCTCGACGACGATGAGGGTGTTGCCGAGGTCGCGCAGACGGGTCAGCGTCTCGATGAGGCGGTGGTTGTCGCGCTGGTGGAGACCGATGGAGGGCTCGTCGAGCACGTAGAGCACACCCACGAGGCCGGAACCGATCTGCGTGGCCAGGCGGATGCGCTGAGCCTCGCCACCCGAGAGGGTGCCGGCCGGCCGGTCGAGCGAGAGGTAGTCGAGGCCGACGTCGAGCAGAAAGCCCAGGCGAGCGCCGATCTCCTTGATGACGCGCTCGGCGATCTGACGCTCACGCGAGTCGAAGTCGACCCCGTCGAGGAAGTACGCGGACTCCGAGATGGGCAGGGCGCAGACCTCGGCGATCGACTTGCCACCGATGGTGACGGCGAGCGACTCCGGCTTGAGTCGGGCACCCTTGCACACCGGGCACGGGACCTCACGCATGTAGCCCTCGTAGCGCTCACGACTCCACTCGGACTCCGTCTCGGAGTGGCGACGCTTGACGAACGGGATGACGCCCTCGAAGCCCGTCGAGTACGAGCGCTCACGCCCGTAGCGGTTGCGGTAACGCACGTGAACCTTGTGGTTCTTGCCCTCGAGCAGCATGGTGCGGGCGCGGGTGGGCAGGGCACGCCAGGGTGTGTCGAGGTCGAAGCCCTGCTCGTCGCCGAGCGCCTTCATCACGCGGATGAAGTAGTCGGCCGCACCCGAGCCCTGCGCCCACGGGAGGATGGCACCGTCTCGCAGCGTCTTCTCCTCGTCGGGCACGACGAGGTCGGGGTCGACCTGGAGTTCCGTGCCGAGGCCGGTGCATTCGGGGCAGGCACCGAACGGGCTGTTGAAGGAGAACGAGCGAGGCTCGATGGCGTCCATCGACAGCGGGTGGTCGTTGGGGCACGCGAGCTTCTCCGAGTAGCGGCGCTCGAGCGGCCCCTCGACCTCCTCGCCCTCACGCACGACCTTTTCGACGACGACGAGTCCGTCGGCAAGGCCGAGAGCTGTCTCGACGGAGTCGGTGAGGCGCTGGCGTCCGCTCGTGTCGTCCGGCCCCTTCGCGACGAGGCGGTCGACCACGACGTCGATGGTGTGCTTCTTCTGCTTCTCGAGCACCGGCGGTTCGGTGAGCGACACGATCTCGCCGTCGACGCGGGCGCGCGAGAAGCCCTTCGTCTGCAGTTCGGCGAACAGGTCGACGTACTCACCCTTGCGTGCCCGGACCACGGGGGCGAGCACCTGGTAGCGGGTGCGCTCGGGCAACTCCTGGATGCTGTCGACGATCTGCTGAGGGGTCTGGCTGCCGACCGGCTCGCCACAGACGGGGCAGTGCGGACGACCGGCGCGCGCGAAGAGCAGACGGAAGTAGTCGTAGACCTCCGTGATGGTGCCCACGGTGGAGCGCGGGTTGCGGTTCGTGCTCTTCTGGTCGATCGAGACGGCCGGGCTCAGACCTTCGATGAAGTCGACGTCGGGCTTGTCCATCTGCCCGAGGAACTGACGCGCGTACGCTGACAGCGACTCGACGTAGCGACGCTGGCCCTCGGCGAAAATCGTGTCGAACGCGAGCGACGACTTGCCCGAACCGGACAGGCCCGTAAAGACGACGAGCGCGTCACGCGGGATCTCGATCGAGACGTTCTTGAGGTTGTGCTCACGTGCACCACGCACGAGCAGGTGATCGTGGCCGCGACGCGCGACGGCGGAAGCGCTCGAACGTCGCTCGGCGGCCTGGGAGTTCTGAGAATTCGGCACGGCTCCATGCTAGGTGCGACCACCGACAACCGCGGACTAGGCTGGCCCTCATGCCTGCCGACACCACCCTTTCCGAGGCGAACCACACCCCGATCGAGGACTACGCGCTTATCGGCGACACCGAGACAGCGGCCCTCATCAGCCTCCGGGGTTCCGTCGACTGGTTGTGCCTCCCCCGGTTCGATTCCTCGAGTTGCTTCACCGCCCTTCTCGGTACCCCCGACCACGGCCGTTGGCTGCTGGGTCCTTCCGACGAGGCAATGACCACGCGCAGCTACCGGGGCAACAGCTTCGTCCTCGAGACCATCCACGAGACGCCGACCGGCAAGGTGCGCGTCACCGACCTCATGCCCGTGAGCGACGGCCGCGCCGACGTGCTGCGCCGCGTCGAGGGTCTCGAGGGCACCGTGGCGATGGAGCAGGAGCTCATCGTCCGCTTCGGCTACGGCAAGGTGAAGCCGTGGGTCAGCCACCACCCCGGCCACAGCGAGGACGAGGAGGTGCTCGTCGCGATCGCCGGACCCGATATGCTCATCTTCCGCGGCGACCGACTGCCCGTCGGTGATGAGGGCCGTCACCGTGACCGCTTCGAGGTCAAGGCCGGTGAACGCTACGACTTCAGCGTCACCTGGGTGCCCAGCTACAAGCCGATCCCCGTTCCCCTCGACACCGACCGTCGCATCGCAGCCTCCCTCGATCGCTGGGAGAACTGGATGAGCCACTGCACGTACAACGGCCCGCACGCCGAGGTCGTCAAGCGCAGCCTGCTCGTGCTCGACCTGCTCACCGACAGCCGGCGCGGCGGCATCGTCGCAGCTCCCACGACGTCGCTTCCCGAGCACATCGGCGGCGAACGGAACTGGGACTACCGCTACTGCTGGCTGCGCGACGCCTCGCTGGGCCTCGAGTCCCTGCTCCGTGCCGGCTACATCGAGGCCACGCTGAAGTGGCGTGAGTGGCTCGTACGCGCCCTCGCCGGTGATCCCGAGGACATGCAGATCATGTACACGATCGACGGTGGGCGTGAACTCGCCGAACGCGAACTCGACCACCTGCCCGGGTACGCGAACAGCCGACCGGTCCGCGTGGGCAACGGCGCCGTCGACCAGAAGCAGACGGATGTCCTCGGCGAGGTCATGATCGCCTTCGAGTCCGCTCGCGACCTCGGCGGGCAGGAGAGCCAGCAGAGTTGGGCGATCCAGGCTGCGCTCGTCAACCAGCTCGCGGATCACTGGGACGAGCCGGACAACGGCCTGTGGGAGATCCGCGGGCCCCTGCAGCACTTCACGCACTCGCGCGTCATGGTGTGGGCGGCCTTCGACCGCGCGATCCAGGCCGTCGAGGAGCACGACCTGCCCGGTGACGTCGAGCGCTGGCGCGAGATCCGCGACCTCGTGCGTGAGGAGGTGCTGACGAAGGGCTTCAACACGGACAAGAACACCTTCACGCAGCACTACAACACCGACGAGGTGGACGCCTCCCTGCTGCTCATCCCCCTCATCGGGTTCCTGCCCGGTGACGACCCCCGCGTCATCGGCACCCTGCGCGCCATCGAGAACGACCTCATGCGCGGCGGGTTCCTCCTGCGCTACCGCACCCAGTCCGGCGTCGACGGCCTCGCGGGCGACGAGCACCCGTTCCTCGCGTGCTCGTTCTGGCTCGTCTCGGCCTACGCGAAGATCGGCGAGCTCGACAAGGCCTGCGAGCTGTTCGACCGCCTGTGCGACCTGCCGAACGACGTGGGCCTGCTCGCCGAGGAGTACGACCCCGAGGAAATGCGTCAGGTGGGCAACTTCCCGCAGGCGTTCAGCCACCTCACGCTCATCGGTGCGGCCTACGACCTGCACGAGGCACGCATCGCGTCGAACGACTACCCCAACGAGGAGATCGCATGACCTATGTTTCGGACGTCCAGCCCGGCCAGGCGCCGTCGCGCCTCGACCTTCCCGGCCTCACGATGTGGAAGCTGTCGGTCTCGGACATGCACAACAACGTCTACCTGCTCAAGGACGCCGCCGCCGGTGAGGCGTTGCTCGTGGACGCCGCCGACGACGCCGCGGCTATCCGTGAGCTGCTCGCCGAGGCGCAGGTCGAGGACGAAGCCCTCGTCGGCGTCGTGACGACCCACAAGCACTGGGATCACCACCGGGCCCTGCCGGAGATCGCACCTCTGGCCCGCGAGACGATGGCCGGCGAACTCGACGGACCGGAACTGCCCGTCGAGCCGAGCCGCACGCTCGCCGACGGGGACACCGTCACGCTCGGCGAACAGACGCTCACGGCGCACCACGTGCCCGGACACACACCGGGCAGCGTCGTCCTCAGCTGGTCGCCCGAGGACGGTTCGACGCCGCACGTCTGGACCGGAGACACCCTGTTTCCCGGCGGCGTGGGTGCCACGAACCACAGCGACGAGCAGTCCTTCGACGAACTGTTCGCCTCGGTCAGGGATCGGATCTTCGGCCGTTTCGACGACGCTGTCCTGCACCCTGGCCACGGTGACGACACGAGCCTCGCCACCGAACGTCCGCACCTCGACGAATGGCGCGAACGAGGCTGGTGAACGGACGACCGGCGAGAACGACGAAGCGCCCGGTCCGGCAGCTCAAGGCTGCCCGGACCGGGCGCTTTCTCGTCCGGCGGGGGCGTCAGGCCGTGACGCGCGGGCCGGCGGCCGGGGTGTCGAGTTCGCCTGCACGCTCGGCGCGCTTCTCGAACCAGATCGTCATGAACGGGATGACGGCGCTGACGAGGGCGAGACCGATCGTCTTGCCCGGCCAGCTCTTCTCCTGCCACAGCTTGAGCGCACACAGCACGTAGCCGATGAACATGACGCCGTGGATGGGGCCGGCGATCTGCACACCCATCTCGGTGCTCTTCAGGATCCACTTGAAGAACATGCCGATGAGCAGCAGACCCCAGGAGATGGCTTCGGCCAGCGCGAAACCCTTGAACAAACGCGTGATCGTCATGCGTTCAAGAATACCGATGCCCCCTGAGCGCAGCGTGGGCGCCTACTTCTGGCCCTCCGTCATCTGGCGCAGCTCCTTCTTGAGGTCACGCAACTCGTCGCGCAGGCGAGCTGCCAGTTCGAACTGAAGCTCTGCTGCGGCCTCGTGCATCTGTGCCGTGAGTTCCTGGATGAGCCCCGCTAGGTCGGCGCTGCTCGAGCCCTTGCGACCGCCCGTGGCGACGTCGGCGTCCGCTCTGGCGGCTCCTGTGCCACCGCGGCCCTTGCCGCGGCTCATCGAACGGCCGG
This sequence comes from Dermacoccus barathri, assembly GCF_015070805.1. Classification (NCBI taxonomy): domain Bacteria; kingdom Bacillati; phylum Actinomycetota; class Actinomycetes; order Micrococcales; family Dermacoccaceae; genus Dermacoccus; species Dermacoccus barathri. The sequence goes on from NZ_JADCTK010000006.1 coordinate 157,208, forward strand.
AACCGAGCAGGGCGTCCGTGTCGGCGTCCTCACGCTGCAGCATGTCGGTGATGTCGGCGATCTTCTTGCGCAGCGGCTGCGGGTCGACCCCGTGCTCGGTGTTGTAGGCCACCTGCTTCTCGCGACGACGCGTGGTCTCGTCGATCGCCTCCTGCATCGACGGGGTGATCTTGTCGGCGTACATGTGCACCTGACCCGAGACGTTTCGGGCGGCACGGCCGACGGTCTGGATGAGGCTTCGCGCCGAGCGCAGGAAGCCTTCCTTGTCGGCGTCGAGGATCGACACGAGCGAGACCTCGGGCAGGTCGAGACCCTCGCGGAGCAGGTTGATGCCGACGAGCACGTCGTACTCACCCATGCGCAGTTCGCGCAGGAGTTCGACGCGGCGCAGGGTGTCGACCTCGGAGTGCAGGTACCGAACCCGAACGCCCTTGTCGAGGAGATAGTCGGTGAGGTCCTCGGCCATCTTCTTCGTCAGGGTGGTGACGAGGACGCGTTCGTTCTTCTCGGTACGCGTGCGGATCTCGCCGAGCAGGTCGTCGATCTGGCCCTTCGTCGGCTTGAGAACGATCTCCGGGTCGACGAGGCCGGTGGGGCGAATGACCTGCTCGACGTAACCGTCGCTCTTGGCCATCTCGTAGTCGCCCGGCGTGGCCGACAGGTAGACGGTCTGGCCGATGCGCTCGAGGAACTCCTCCCACTTGAGGGGACGGTTGTCCATCGCGCTCGGCAGGCGGAAACCGTGGTCGACGAGGGTGCGCTTGCGCGACATGTCACCCTCGTACATCGCGCCGATCTGCGGCACCGTCTGGTGCGACTCGTCGATGACGAGGAGGAAATCCTCGGGGAAGTAGTCGAGCAGCGTGTTCGGGGCGGAGCCCGACTCGCGGCCGTCCATGTGGCGGCTGTAGTTCTCGATGCCCGCACACGAGCCGACCTGACGCATCATCTCGATGTCGTACGTCGTGCGCATCCGCAGGCGCTGCGCCTCGAGCATTTTGCCCTCGGTCTCGAACCGCTGGAGCTGGTCACCGAGTTCGACCTCGATGCCCTTGATGGCGCGTTCCATGCGCTCGGGGCCGGCCACGTAGTGCGTGGCCGGGAAAACGTACATCTCCTCCTCGTCGTTGACGATCTCGCCCGTCAACGGGTGGAGGGTGTAGAGCCGGTCGATCTCGTCGCCGAAGAACTCGATGCGTATGGCCAGTTCCTCGTACACCGGGATGATCTCCACCGTGTCGCCGCGCACCCGGAACGTGCCGCGCGTGAAGGCCATGTCGTTGCGCGTGTACTGCATGGTGACGAAGCGGCGCAGCAACTCGTCACGGTTGATCTCCTGGCCGACCTTCAGCCGGGCCATCCGGTCGACGTACTCCTGCGGCGTACCGAGACCGTAGATGCAGGACACCGACGCGACGACGACGACGTCCCGGCGGGTGAGCAGGGAGTTCGTGGCCGAGTGACGCAGTCGCTCGACCTCCTCGTTGATCGAGGAGTCCTTCTCGATGTACGTGTCCGTCTGCGGTACATACGCCTCTGGCTGGTAGTAGTCGTAGTAACTGACGAAGTACTCGACGGCGTTGTGCGGCAGCAGCTCGCGGAACTCGTTGGCAAGCTGCGCGGCCAGTGTCTTGTTCGGCGCGAGCACGAGGGTCGGGCGTTGCACCTGCTCGATGAGCCAGGCCGTCGTCGCGGACTTACCGGTACCGGTGGCGCCCAGGAGGACGATGTCCTTCTCCCCCGCGTTGACGCGCTGGGAGAGCTCGGCGATGGCCTTCGGCTGGTCGCCGGCGGGCTGATACTCCGACTCGACCTTGAACGGCGCAACGCGGCGCTGGATGTCAGTCACTGGACGCATGGTCAAACCCTACGTCCGGGCACCGACAACCCCGGAATCACGGGGTCCTGATGCCACTCGAGGCCACCCGCACGGCTGGGGGCGCCATCCGTAAGTCAGTGATGAACCGACGGCTCGACGTGCGTCGTCCAGACCTCCGATGCCTGCTCGCGCAGCTCCTCGGGGGTGCCCGTGTTGTCGATCCACACGTCGGCCACGGCGCGGCGCTGCTCCGTTGTGGCCTGTGAGCGGATGCGTGAGAGCGCCGCTTCCTTCGTCATGCCCCGGTCGGCGACGAGGCGCTCGAGGCGCACCTCTTCCGGCGCATCGACGATGACGACGAGGTCGTACTTGTCCGCGTACCCCAACTCGACGAGCAACGGAATGTCGTGGACCACGACCTGCCCCGACGCGGCCTTGCCCATCTGTCGCGCCGTCTCCTGCGCGATGACGGGGTGCGTGATGCCTTCGAGTCGCCGCCGGGCCGTCTCGTCGGCGAAGACGAGCTCTGCCATCGCAGGGCGGTTCAACTCACCGTCGGCGGTCAGCATCGCTTCCCCGAACTCCTCGACGATCGCGCGGAGGCCGTCGGAGCCGGGCGCCACGACGAGGCGCTGGATCGCGTCCGAATCGACGACGAGGGCACCGAGCTGCGCGAACGTGCGCGCCACGGTGGACTTTCCGGAGCCGATACCGCCGGTCAGCCCGACCCGCAGGCCTCGCTCGAACGCGTGCTGCTCGGTGCCACTCATCGTCTCTCCTCGATCGTCAGCTACCCGCGTGAGCGCTCGTCTCGTCGAGCACCGGCTGCACGTGCTCGTCCCAGTGGGCGTCGACGAGCTCACGCAGTTCGTCGCGTGTTCCTGCATTCTCCATGACGAAGTCCGCAGCGTCCTCGCGCTCGCTCTGCTGGGTGTCGGCGTCGATCTCCGCCCATGCCTGCTCGCGGGTGAGACCGCGCTCCTCCATGAGGCGCCCCACGCGCAGCTCGACCGGAGCCGACACGACGACGACCTGGTCGAAGTCGCGCGGCGTCGACTCGGTGAGCAGCGCGAGGTCGAGTACGAGAACGGAATCCTCGCCGACCGCCTTGGCCCGAGCGTCGGCCACCTCGCGGACGGCAGGCCCGACCACGTCGTACAGGCGCCGACGGGCGGAGTGGCTCTCCGTCGTCAGGCCGTCGAGCGTTTCCCAGTCGATCGTGCCGTCGGGGTGGACGATCTCCTCGGAGAAGACCGCGCGCAGGTCCTCGAGCGTCTCGTGGCCCGGTGTGAGCACCTCGCGCATGAGCTCGTCGAACTCGACGACCACTGCGCCACGACGCTCGAACTCGTCGGCGACGACGGACTTTCCGGAGGCCACGGCGCCCGTGAGACCGATCGACACGGCCGCGCGACTGGCCGCGAGAGCCTGCGTGTGCGACGTCGTCGGGGTGTGCGTCTCGTACTCGGGCTCGGTGCCGATCTCGAACTCGGGCAGGACGACGTACTCGTCCATATCCTCGCTGTTCTCGGCCGCGCGGCGCTCGTACTCCTCCTGCGGGAGAACCTTCTTCCACTGTCGCGTGCGGATCGGCTTCGCCGCGCCCGCGTCCTCGCGCAGCGCCTGCAGCAGGAGGAACGCCTGGAGGATCGTCAGGATCATGACCGGGAAGCCGATGACGATGATGACCTCCTGCAGCGCGTTGAGGCCGTTGTCGCCGGCGGTGAGGATGATCGCCGCACAGACGGCTCCGACCGACAGCGACCAGAACACGCGCTGACGGCGCGTCCCCATGTCCTCGTGGCCGTTCGCCATGGCGTCGAGCACGAGGGCACCCGAGTCGATCGAGGTGACGAAGAAGACGACGATGACGATGAGTGCCAGGGTCGCCGTGACGCCGTAGAGCGGCATGTCCTTGAGGAACTGGAACAGGGCGTCCTGCACGCGGCCGTCATCGACGATCGTCTTCGTCAGCTCGCCACCGGTACCCGGCTTGTCCGCGCTCGCGCGATCGGAGGTGATGGCCGAGAAGCCGTAGATCGACATCCAGACGACGACAAACGCGGTCGGCAGGCCGAGGGACGCGGCCACGAAGGCACGGATGCTCCGGCCGCGGGAGATCTTCGCGACGAACATGCCGACGAAGGGCGCCCAGGTCACCGTCCAGGCCCAGTAGAAGACGGTCCAGTCACCCGACCACTGGCCGTGACCGAAGCTGTCGTTGAAGGTGCTGAGCACCGGCAGGGCACTGAGGTAGCGACCGGACGCCTCGATGATGCTGCGCATGAGGTCGGACGTCGACGCCGCGTTCATGAGGATGAAGAGCATGAGCGCGATCGCGAGGATGATGTTCGCGTACGACAGGCGCTTGACGCCCTTGTCCATACCCGCGAGCACGGACGTCAGCGCTGCAGCGGTGATCACCGCGAGGATCGCAGCCTGCACCATGCCGGAGATCGGCACGCCGAAGACGTACTTCATACCGGAGTTGATCTGCAGCGCACCGAGACCCGTCGACACGGCAAGACCGAAGACGGTGGCGACGATCGAGATGATGTCGATCGTGCGTCCGATCGGGCCGTGGATGCGGTCACCCAGGACCGGGTGGAACGCCGAGGAGACACGTGGCGGCAGGTTGCGCTTGTAGGTGAAGTAGCCGAACGACAGGCCGGGCACGATGAGCACGGCCCACATGTGGATTCCGAAGTGGAAGTTGGCGATGTTGATGGACTGCCAGGCGGCGGCGTCGGTGAACGCCTTGTCGCCCATCGGCGGGTTCGCGTAGTGGTTCATCGGCTCGGCGATGCCCCAGAACATGAGGACGGCGCCGACGCCGGCGGCGAACATCATGCCGAACCACGCGAGCCCCGAGTACTCGGGTTCGGCGTCGTCCGCTCCGATCTTGATGCGGCCGTAGCGGCTCATGGCGAGCCCGACGGAGAAGACGACGAGGAGCGTGGCGCCGGCCGTGTAGAACCAGCCGATGTCGTAGCGCAACCAGTGCGCGATGGAACCGAAGAACTTCTGAACCGGCCCTGGAAACAGCCCCATCCCTGCGGTGAACAGGACGATGAGGAAGGCCGAGCCGAAGAAGATGATGGGCGACGTACGCAGACCGAGGCGGTCGTGGGCACGTGTGGAGATCGAGTTCACGAGAGTCTCAGAGGGGTTGGTCGAAATCCACCGAACTCCCAACGACCCCGGAGCCTCGGCGAACCTGTGCCCGGACGGCACGATCCGCCATGGTAGTCAATCCCCCGTCTCAGCGCTGGCGGTACGTCACTCTCCGGCAGCGGAATCGCTACTCTCCGGCAGCGGAATCGCTGAAAATGCTCATCCGGGCGAGCCGGTCGAAGGCCTCGTCGATGCGCTGCTCCCCAACCGTCACGGCGAGCCGCAGGAAGCCCTCACCGGACTCACCGAAGGCCGTTCCCGGAATGGTGAGGATGTGCGCCTCCTCGACGATGCGCGCGGCGCACTCGACGGACGTGAGGCCCGTCGCGCGGATGTCCGCCCACAGGTAGATCGCCCCCTGCGGCGCGAGGGCATCCATGTTCGCAAGGGCCCGGACGCGCTCGTACGCCCGCTCGAGACGGCGGCGGTAGAGCTCCTTGACCGGGGGCTGCAACTCGTGACGGTGCTCCAGGGCGTGCAGAGCCGCACGCTGGCTCACCGACGGCGCGGTGAAGACGTTGTTCTCGTTGACGTCGCGCGCGGTGGAGACGAACTCGGCCGGGGCCATGATCCAGCCGACGCGCCACCCCGTCATCATGAAGTCCTTGCTGAAGGAGCCCACGGTGATGGTGCGCTCCCCCATGCCCGGCAGCGAGGTAAAGGGCACGAAGGGCTCGGTGTACGTGAACGACGTGTAGATGTCATCGGCGATGACGACGAGGTCGTGTTCCTTCGCCACCTCGGCCACGGTCTCGAGCGCGGCGCGCGACCACGAGACGCCCGTCGGGTTGCAGGGCGTGTTGACGATGAGGGCCCGCGTGCGCGGCGTGACGGCGGCCTCGAGATCCTCACGGGTCACCTGGAAGCCGTTCTCCTTGCGCGTGGGCACGAAGACGGGCACGCCGCGGGCGAGACGGACCTGGTGCGGGTACGGCGTGAAGTACGGCTCGATGACGAGCACCTCGTCGCCGTCGTCGAGCAGCGTCTCCATGACGAGCCACATCGCGTGGCAACCGGACGTCGTCACCATGACGTCGTCGACGGGGCGCTCCAGGGCGTGATCGGTGCGGTACATCTCGACGATCGCCTCACGCAGTTCGGGGTCGCCGAGGCTGGAGGTGTAGTGCGTGTGCCCGGCCTTGGCGTCCGCTGCGGCAGCGTCGATGACGCCCTCGTTGGTGGTGAGGTCGGGGTCACCGAGGCTGAAGTTGATGACGTCGTCGAACTCGCGGGCGCGGTCGGCGATGACCGACATCTGCGTCGACGAATCGCCCTGGTATCGGGAGGAAATGAAACGTGCCATCGTTCGAGAGCCCCTTATCGCGCAACGAGCCGCACCGATCAGGCGCGGGCGGCACCATCATGCCCCCGAAGACGCCGTCGTGACCGTTAGGGTGGACGCTCGTGAGTGGCCTTCTCGTGACCGGTACGTCCTCCGACGCAGGCAAGTCGCTCGTCGTCACGGGCCTGTGCCGTGCGTGGGCACGCCAGGGGGTCCGCGTCGCGCCGTTCAAGGCGCAGAACATGTCGAACAACTCGATGGTGTGCGCCGACGGCGCGGAGATCGGGCGCGCTCAGTACCTGCAGTGCGAGGCGGCCGGTGTCGAGGCGAGCGGGGTGCACAACCCTGTGCTCCTCAAGCCGGGCAGCGACCGGCAGGCGTTCGTCGTCGTGCGCGGCAAGCCTGCCGGACGGCTCGAGGCCGGTGAGTACGCGACGGGCCGCACCCACCTGGCCGAAGCAGCCTTCGCCGCGTACGAGGAACTCCGGGCGAGCGTCGACCTCGTCGTCACCGAGGGTGCAGGCTCCCCGGCGGAGATCAATCTTCGGGCGGGTGACTACGTCAACATGGGTCTGGCCAGGCGCTTCGGCCTACCTGTGGCCCTCGTGGGCGACATCGACCGGGGCGGCGTGCTCGCAGCGCTTTACGGCACCTGGGCGTTGCTCGACGACGAGGACCGTGCGCTCCTTCGCACGTTCGTCATCAACAAGTTCCGCGGTGACGCGTCAGTGCTCACGCCGGGCCTCGACGAGATCAGTCGACGAACCGGCCTCTCGTGCGCGGGGGTGCTCCCCTGGCTCACGGACGTCTGGCTCGACTCGGAGGACGCCCTGTCGATCGGCCGCTGGCGACCCGACGACGACGCGATGTCCGAGCGCCTTTCGGTTGCTGTCGTGCGGTTTCCGCGCACGTCGAACGCGACGGACGTCGACGCGCTGGCCGCCGAACCGGGCATCGACGTCCACATCACGACCGACCTCGATCGCTGCCGAGAAGCCGACCTCCTTGTCCTGCCCGGCAGCCGTGCCACCGTCGACGACCTGGCATGGCTGCGTCGCCAGGGCCTCGACGCCGTCGTCACCGAGCGTGCAGCAGCGGGTCGGCCGGTGCTCGGCATCTGCGGTGGGTACGAAATGCTCGTCGAGACGATCGAGGATGCCGTCGAATCCTCCGCCGGCACCGTCACGGGGTTGAGCGTGCTCGCCGGCCGCGTGACGTTCCACGACGAGAAGGTGCTCGCCCGCCCGAATGAACGGTGGAAAGGCCACGACGTCGACGGGTACGAGATCCATCACGGCGTCGTCGACGCGGAACCGACGTTCCCCGGCGGCTCGGCCTCGGGCTCGGTATGGGGCACGATCTGGCACGGCACCTTCGAGAACGACGGCTTCCGACGCGCCTGGCTCACCGAGGTCGCAGCGGCGGTCGGCTCCGCGTGGACGCCCGACCTCACGGCGCCAGGCTTCCGCGCGCGACGCAGCGCGATGATCGACGCCCTCGCTGACGCGTGTGAGGCGTCGCTCGACCTCGATCACCTTCTCGAACTCGCCCAGGAGGCACCGTGACCGGCAGAAGGGTCAACGTCATCGGCATCGGTGCCGGCTCGCCCGTTCACCTCACGCTCGGCGCGATCGCCGCGATGCGTGAGGTCGACGTCTTCCTCGTCGCGGGCAAGGGCGAGGACAGGGCCCAACTCGTGGCCGTGCGCGAAGAGCTGTGCCGGCGCCACCTCGAGCCGGGCAGCTACCGCTTCGTCACGCTGCCCGACCCCGAGCGCGGGCCGGACGCGCAGCGCCATGGCGGCCAGTACCGCCGAGGCGTCGACGACTGGCACGAGGCGCGCGCGCAGCTGTGGGGCGAAACGATCGACGCCCTCGATCCCGAGGTGAGCGTTGGCTTCCTCGTCTGGGGTGACCCGGCGTTCTACGACTCGACGATCCGCGTCGTCGAGCGGATGCGCGCTACCCGCGACTTCGACGTCCACGTCGTACCCGGCATATCGGCGTTCCAGGCCCTCGCGGCCGAGCACGGCATCGTCCTGCACGAGATCGGCAAGCCGATCCACATCACGACCGGACGTCGACTCGAAGCCGACTGGAGCCCGGACGCTGCGTTCGTCGTCATGCTCGACGGCTCGCTTCACTGTGCGGGCCTGCGGGAGCGGGCACCCGACCTCGTCCTCCACTGGGGTGCCTACCTCGGGCTACCTCAACAGGAGTTGCGCTCCGGGCCGCTCGACGAGGTCATCGACGACATCGTCGACCTGCGCGCGCGGCTGCGCGCCGAGCACGGATGGATCATGGACGTCTACGCCCTCGGTGCCGTGTCGTCGGCCTCGGCTGCCGAAGCCTGACGCCTCACGTCCACGGCAACCAGCGGCGCCGACGAATGCCCCGCTACCACCAGCGTCTGCATCTGGCGCGTGATGCGGTCACAGGCCGAGCGGAAGGCCTCGGCGTGTGGTTGGGCGGGAACCCGAACCGGACTCCCGAGATCCCGGGCGACGCCCAGCATCTCCCACGCGAGAACATTCCAACTGAGCGCGCCTACCCGAAAGCGGCAGCCTGTGGCCGTGGTCTCAAGTCCTTCGCGGAAGGCCGCGGGGATCCTGCGAGCCACCCGCGAAACGTCGACGGCCATCTCGAAGCGCAGGACGCACTCGAATCTCTCCTCCAGATCACGGTGATGATCATGAGGCGGCACCGCCCTCGGCGCGAACGACCAGGACGTCACGCGAAGCTCGTCCATCCGATCGAGTCGGAACACGCGCCAATCCTGACGCCCTCGGTCATACGCCTGGAGATACCAGCGCTCTCCCTGGGTGATGAGTCGCCCAGGTTCCACTTCACGCAAGGACGTCTCGCCGTCGGCCTTGCGGTAGCCGAAACGCACCAGCGTCCGGTCGCGCTGTGCCGTGGCCAACTGCTGCAGCACGCGCAGATCGACCGCGGGCCGCGTTCGTGGCAGTGCGCGCGTGGCATCGTCCAGAGCCGAGGCGACAGCGCGAAGCCTCGGAGGGAGGACTTGATCCAGCTTCGTCAGCGCGCGAAGGGCCGCCTCACCGATCTCATCGGTGCCCGAAAGTGCCGCCATTCGTAGACACGCGACCATCGCCACGGCCTCGTCGTCGTCGAGCACGAGCGGCGGTAAACCGCGACCAGCCCCGAGGCGGTATCCGCCGTCAAGTCCACGTTCGCCCTCGACCGGGTACCCGAGCTCACGAAGACGCACCACGTCGCGTCGTACCGTGCGCTCGGTCACCCCGAGGCGTTCCGCGAGTTCCGGCCCCTGCCAGGACGTGCGCGATTCCAGGAGGCCGAGCAGGCGCAGGACGCGGTGTGTCGTTTCCGCCATGTGCTCATCCTGCCCGACACAGCGGACCGAACCTGTCCGGAAGGTGCGCTCTGATGGGTGCACGGCACGAGCCAATGACGAAAGGGACCCGCCATGTACCTACCCCAGATCGACGACGAACGCACCACCTTGTGCAACTACCTCGACGTCCAACTCGACGCGATCCGCGCGAGCGCGTACGGCCTCGACGACGAGCAGGCCCGCCGGACGCCGCTGCGCAGTGCGCTCAGCATCAGCGGCATCGTCAAGCACATCGTCTACTGCATGAAGCAGTCCTTGTCCGGCGCCGGACACCACGAACACGACCAGCCGTTCGAGGCGTTCGCCGCGAGCTTCACGCCCACCCCGGAGGAGACGCTCGATGTGCTTCTCGGGGTCTTCGACGACGTGCGTGCCCAGTACACACAGATGTGTCGAGAGGGTGACGTCGAAACAGAACTGCCCGTGGGGCCCATGCCGTGGTTCGGGATGGACGAGGCGCGCCCGGCGAAGCTGCGCTACCTCTACGTCCACCACGTCGAGGAGTTCGCTCGGCACGCGGGCCACGCGGACATCATCCGTGAGGAGCTGGACGGCGCGACGGCCGGTGAGCTGCTGGCAGCTGTGGAGGGCTGGCCGGCGAACGACTACATCACGCCCTGGCGGTCGTGACACGCCTCAGTCGGTCGTCCTGATGCTCGTGCGGCGCGCTTCGAGCCCGCGCAGGAGCATCCCGGCGGCGAGCACTCCGCCGACACCTTCACCGGCACGCAGACGCAGATCGAGCAAGGGCTCAAGTCCGAGTTCCGTGAGGACGAGTGCGTGCCCCTTCTCCCTGCTGCGCTGGCCAGCGACGAGGTAACCCTGCACCGCCGGCTCGAGACGGCACGCGACGAGCGCGGCCACGGAGGTCGCGAGTCCGTCGAGCACGATCGTCGTCCCGGCGTCCGCCGCTGCGAGGCAGACTCCCGTGAGAACGGCGATCTCGGGTCCTCCGAGACAACGCAGGGCTCGCCGGGCGGCGTCGGCGTCCGAGCTGAAGGTTCCCGAACGCTCCAAGGCGGCGCTGACGACCTCGAGCTTGCGCTTCGACATCGCAGCATCGGCTCCCGAACCGAGCCCGACGACGTCGTCGGCGTCGACGCCGAGCAGCGCGCACGTCAGTGCGGCCGCCACGGTCGTGTTGCCGACACCCACCTCGCCGAGGACGACCAGTCCGTCGGCGGCGGCCCGCCGCCCGACGTTCTCACCGACGGTGACGCAGCGCTCCAGATCGTCGTCGGTGAGGGCGTCGGCGTCCCGAAGGTTGCCTCGCTTTCCACCGGGTCGGGCATCGATCGCCCCGGTGACGAGCTCACTCACGCCGGCGTCCACGACGTCCACCGCGAGACCTGCGGCTCGGGCGTGGGCCGCTCCGAGCGAGCTCGGGTCGGCCAGGGCATGGCCGAGAACGTCGGCCGTCACGTGCGGCTCGTAGGCGCTGACGCCGAGCTCGACGACGGGGTGGTCGGCACCCGCCAGGACCAGGCGCCCTCCGGAGGTCTGCGGACCGGACGTCGCCACGACACGGTTGAGGGCCCGGTCGAGGACGCCCAGTGACTCCGGCGGTGCGAGGAGCGTGTCCGCGCCGTCCCCTGCCTCGACGAGTGCGTCGCCGTCGGGCGCGCGCAGGTGCGACAGCGGTTGCGCCGGTGCCCCGTCGCCCTCGGGCCACCGCTCCTCGAGCACGACGTCCTCGAGCGGCAGCTTCATCGACCAGGACGCGCGCTGCAGGCCGGGCCCCGGCGGGCGCTCGTCCGGCCAGCCCAGGCACATCCACCCCAGCGTCTCGACTCCCTCGGGTGCCCCGATGAGGCCGGCCAGGTCGGACGGCTCGAAGAGCGTCACCCACCCCATCCCCAGACCGAGCGAGCGCGCCGTGAGCCACATGTTCTGAATGGCGCACGCGCACGACCAGACGTCGGTCTCGGTGAACGTGGCCCGACCGAGAACTCCGTTCGCCGGCGTCCGCCGATCGCACGCCACGACGATGCCGATGGGCGCTTCGCGCAGGCCCTCGAGCTTGAGGTCGAGGAGGCGCGCCGCGCGCTCCGGCAGCAGGTCGCGTGCCTGACGCAGCCGCGCCGTGTCCGCGAGGTGCGCCGCGCGCTCGCGCGTCTCGGGTGAACGAACGACGACGAACCGCCACGGCTGGCTGTGGCCAACCGACGGCGCGCTGTGACCCGCCTCGAGCACCCGCTCGAGCAACTCGGGCTCGACCGCATCCGGCCGGTACCGCCGGATGTCACGTCGCCCGGCGATGACCCGCCCGAGCGCCTCGGTGACCTGCTCACCCATGGCCCAGCCGCGCGGATCCTCCCGGCGTTCCCGTGCGGAGGAGGCGTCCCCGACCGTCGGTCGCGGTCGTCGGGGCGCGCCCGACGGCGTCACTGCTCCAGCTCCCCTTCGACGTCGAGGTAGACCTGCTGCATCGCGGCCATCGTCTCCGGGTTCGGGTTCTCCCACAGGCCACGGTCGGCGGCCTCCCCGAGCTTCTCGACGATGCCGTGCAACGCCCACGGGTTCGCGTGGCGCATGAACTCCTGCGTCTGCTCGTCGAGCACGTAGGACTGGGCGATCTGCTCGTACATCCAGTCGGGCACGACGTGGCTCGTCGCGTCGAAGCCGAAGAGGTAGTCGACGGTGGCGGCCAGTTCGAAGGCACCCTTGTATCCGTGACGTCGCATCGCGCCGATCCAGCGCGGGTTGACGACGCGCGCACGGAAGATGCGCGAGGTCTCCTCCGTGAGCGTGCGAGTCCTGATGGCGTCGGGCGTCGTCGAGTCGCCGACGTACGCCTCCGGCTCCTCACCCGTGAGTGCCTTGACCGTGGCCACCATGCCGCCGTGGTACTGGAAGTAGTCGTCCGAATCGAGGATGTCCGACTCGCGGTTGTCGACGTTCTTCGCCGCCACCTTGATGCGGCGGTAGTTGCGCTCCATGTCGTCGCGGGCCGGAGCGCCGTCGAGGTCGCGGCCGTACGCGTAGCCGCCCCAGGTCGTGTACACCTCGGCGAGGTCGGCGTCGCTGCGCCAGTTGCCCGAGTCCATGACCTGCAGCAGACCGGCCCCGTAGGAGCCCGGCTTCGAACCGAACACGCGCGTGCGAGCACGGCGCTCGTCGCCGTGGGCCACGACGTCGGCGCGGGCGTGGGCGCGCACGAAGTTCATGTCGTCGGGTTCGTCGAGGTCGACGACGAGGCGGACGGCGTCGTCCAGCATCGCGATGACGTGCGGGAACGCGTCACGGAAGAAGCCCGAGATGCGCACCGTGACGTCGATGCGGGGCCGGCCGAGGTCGTCGAGCGGGATCGGCTCGAGGCCGACGACGCGGCGGGACTGCTCGTCCCAGGTCGGCGTGACGCCCAGCAGGGCGAGGATCTCGCCGATGTCGTCGCCGCTCGTCCGCATCGCCGAGGTGCCCCACGCGGACAAGCCCACGGACTCGGGCCACTCGCCGTGCTCGTCGCGGTACTTCGCGAGCAGCGAGTCGGCCATGGCCGTGCCCGTCTCGTACGCGAGACGGCTCGGAATGGCCTTGGGGTCGACCGAGTAGAAGTTGCGGCCCGTCGGCAGCACGTTGACGAGGCCGCGCAGCGGCGAGCCGCTCGGCCCGGCGGGCGTGTACCCACCGTCGAGGGCATGGAGGACAGCCGTCAGCTCGTCAGGCGTCTGAGCGAGGCGGGGTACGACCTGGGTTGCAGCGAACGTCAGCGAGGCCTCGACGCCCGAGCGGTCGACGTCGGCCAGACCGTCGAGTTGCTCCGCGACGATGGAGGACACCGCGTCGGCGGACCATCCCGCCTGCGCCAAGGCACTGACGAGGGCGTGTGCCCGCTCCTGCGCGGCGTCCGTCGCGGTGCGATCGGTGCTCGTCACCTCGAGTCCGAGGGAGGTCCGCAAGCCGGGAACACCGTCACCACCGCCGCCGAACAGCTGGCGGGACTGGAGCATCGCCACGACGAGGTTGACGAGTTCGTCGCCCTCCGGCGCGCGCCCGAGAACGTGCAGACCGTCACGGATCTGGACGTCCTTGATCTCGCACAGCCACCCGTCGACGTGCATGACGAACTCGTCGAAGTCGTCCTCGTCCGGCTGCTCGTCGAGACCGAGGTCGTGGTGCAGCTCCGCTGCCCGAATGAGGGTCCAGATCTCACCGCGAAGCGCGGGCGCCTTCGCCGGGTCCATGACCGAGACGTTTCCGTACTCGTCGAGCAGCTGCTCGAGGCGCGCGATGTCACCGTACCCCTCGGCGCGGGCCATCGGCGGCACGAGGTGATCGACGATCGTCGCGTGCGCTCGGCGCTTGGCCTCGGTGCCCTCACCCGGATCGTTGACGAGGAACGGGTAGATGAGCGGCAGGCTGCCGAGGGCCGCGTCCGTGCCGCAGGAGGCCGACATCCCGAGGCTCTTGCCCGGCATCCATTCGAGGTTGCCGTGCTTGCCCATGTGGACGACGGCGTGCGCGCCGAACTCCTCCTCGAGCCAGCGGTAGGTGGCGAGGTAGTGGTGCGTGGGCGGAAGGTCGGGGTCGTGGTAGATGGCGATCGGGTTCTCGCCGAACCCGCGCGGCGGCTGGACGAGGATGACGAGGTTGCCGCTGCGCATGGCCGCCGCGACGATGTCACCGTCGGGGTTCTCCTGGCGGTCGACGAAGAGCTCACCGGGCGCTTCTCCCCAGTGCTCGCGCATCGCGTCGGTGAGGTCGCTCGGTAGCGCGTCGAACCAACGGCGGTAGGTCGCGGCAGGGATACGGACGTGGGCGTCGCCGAGCTGAGCATCCGTCAGCCAGTCCGGATCCTGCCCGCCAGCGGCGATGAGGGCGTGGATGAGCGCGTTGCCTGCTGTGGTGTCCGGGTGCTCGTCGTCGACGGGTGCGACGCCGTGCTCCCCGCCGACACCGTCGAGCCCGGGAATGGCACCGGGCTCGCCGAGGTCGTAGCCCGCGTCACGCATGGCGCGCAACAACCGAATGGTCGAGACAGGCGTGTCGAGGCCCACGGCGTTACCGATGCGGGAGTGCTTCGTCGGGTACGCCGACAGCACGACGGCGATGCGGCGCTCGGACGGCGCGAGCCGACGCAGGCGGGCGTGGCCGAGCACGATGCCGGCGACACGTGCGCAGCGCTCCGGGTCGGCGACGTAGGTGGCGAGACCGTCCTCGTCGAACTCCTTGAAGGAGAACGGCACCGAGATGATGCGCCCGTCGAACTCGGGCACGGCGACCTGGGTCGCCACGTCGAGCGGCGTCATGCCGTCGTCGGAGTCGAGCCAGTCCTCACGCCCCCAGGTGAGGCACAGCCCCTGGACGATCGGCACGTCGAGCGCGGCCAACGCCTGAACGTCCCAACTCTCGTCGTCCTCACCGGCGCCGGCGCTGGCCGGACGCGTGCCGCCCGCGGCGAGCACCGTGGTGACGAGTGCGTCGTAGCGACGCAGGTGCTCGAGCAACTCGGCTTCGGGGTCGCGCAGCGACGACACGAAAACCGGTTCGCCGACACCCCCCGCGGCATCGAGAGCATCGGCCAGGGCGTGGACGTAGGCGACGTTGTCCGCGACGTACTGGGCTCGGTAGAAGAGCACTCCGGCCCGGGGCCCCTCAGGCGTGGGAGCTTCCGGGCGCTCGAGGACACCCCACGACGGGGTCGTGACCGGCGGGTCGAAGCCCTCACCGGTGAGCAGAAGGGTGTCGCTGAGGAAGGCGTGCAGTGACGCGAGGTTCCTCGCGCCACCCTGAGCAAGGTAGTCGTGGGCCTGGCGGGCGACGCCGGGCGGGGTGGTCGAGCACTCGATGAGCGCCGCATTCGGCTCCTGCTCGCCGCCGAGGACGACGACCGGGACACCTGACGCAGCGAGGGCGTCGAAGCCGTCGAAGAGGTCCTGTGGTCCGCCGAGAAGGCGCACGACGACGATGTCAGCTCCGTCGGTGACCTCGCCGATCGGGCGCGGCCGGGCCGGGTTGGCGATGGCGTAGTCCGCACCGCTGGAGCGCGCGCTGCGCAGGTCCGTGTCGGAGGTTGAGATCAGGGCAATACGAGCCATCAGGCGCTCCTTCGTGAGTGTCCGCGCTCACGTCGACGTCGTGGACTCTCCCGGGTTCCCCGGCGAGCCGGTCGCGGCGGCGTTCCTGACTTGCACGAGGGCTCACAGTGGCGGGACCGTCCCGGATTCACACCGGGTTCCGCAGCTCACGACCAGCCCCGACCCTACCTGGCTTACCCCTATGCTGGGCGCCGTGCCGTCCCGCCAGATTCACGATCGCTGCCCCGGAGTCCTGCGACCGTTCGCAGCCGACGACGGCGCCATCGTCCGGCTGCGACTTCCTGGGGGACGCACCGACATAACGGAATTGGTCGACATCTCCGCTCTCGCCGAGGAATTCGGGGCACCCTTCGTCCAGCTGACGTCACGCGGCAACCTTCAGCTTCGTAGCCTGCCCGAGCCTCTACCTGAGGCCTTCGTCCGGACGGTGGAGCGACTGGGGTTGCTTCCCTCGGCCACCCACGAGCGAGTTCGTAACATCGTCGCCGATCCGTCGCCCGAACTCGACTGGCTCGTTAGCGAACTCGATGACCGACTGCAGCGGGACGACGCCCTCGCCACGCTTCCGGGACGGTGGCTCTTCGCACTCTCCGACGAGACGGGCTCTTCGCTGGACGCGCCGTACGACGTGGCGTTCCAACAGTTCTCGCCCACATCCGGTCGCCTCCTCGCCGGCCGACAGTCGCGCCCCTGCTCCCCCGCCGAGGCCGTGAGCGCTCTGCTCGACGTGGCGAACCGGTTCCTCGCCGTCCGAGAGTCGGAGGCCGTGTGGAACCTGCGTGATCTGCCCGCCAACTCCCCGGTGTTCGACGGCTTCGACGATGACGACGATGGAGGCGGTGACACCACTACCGCTGAGCACGGGCGAGGCTCCGACCCGACGGGCGTGAGCAGCGTGGAGCTCACCGAACTCGGAGTACCTCTCGGCTTTCTCACTCCCGTCCTGGCCGACGCGTTGGTCGCGACCCTCGGCTCGTCGGCACGGATCGTCGTGACGCCGCACCGGAGCCTCGTCCTACCCGCCGACACGTCGCCCGAGGCGCTCGATGAACTGATTGCGGCCGGATTCCACTGCGCGACGGATCCGCGACGCCGTGTGACGGCCTGCATCGGCGCGCCATTCTGCCGCCGCACCGACTCCCCCACCGTCGAGATCGCCCGCACAACCCCCGCCCCCGAGGCCGACGGACGCCTTCACATCGTGGGCTGCGAACGAGCCTGCGGCCGACCGACTTCCACCCACACCCTCGTCGTGGCGCCGCGCAGCGCCGACGACGTGGCCGACGCACGAGGTGACCGATGACGACGCCCCCCACCCGCCGGTATGCGTACGAACGTGACGGGCAGGCGATCTACCGAGAGTCGTTCGCGACCATCCGACGAGAAGCCGACCTGTCAACGCTGCCCGAGTCACTGCACACGGCGGCCGTTCGCATCATCCACGCGGCGGGCGACGTCGACATCGTCGGTGAGATCGAGGGAAGCCCCGACGTCGCCGACGCCGTTCACAACGCCCTCAGCGCCGGCGCGAACATTCTCACCGACTCGTTCATGCTCGCGAACGGCGTGACGCGCCGCCGCCTTCCGGACGACAACGAGGTGCGCTGCACCCTGCGCGACCCGGCGGTGCCCGACCTCGCTCGCGCGTGGGGTACGACGCGCTCCGCGGCCGCTGTCTCGCTCTGGGAGCCATGGCTCGACGGCGCAGTGGTCGCGATCGGCAACGCACCGACGGCGTTGTTCCACCTTCTCGAGGTCATCGCCGACGGCGGCCCGCGCCCCGCAGCGATCATCGGAATGCCGGTGGGCTTCGTCGGCTCGGCCGAATCCAAGATCGCGTTGAGCACCTTCGCCCCCGAGGGCGGGCCAGTGCCGTGGCTCACGGTGCACGGACGTCGGGGCGGCTCGGCCATGGCTGCTGCCACGATCAATGCTCTCGCGACGCGGGACGAGCTGGCATGAGCGCGTCGGCACCCGCAGCTCTGCACGTCGTCGGACTCGGGCCGGGCGATCCCGAGCTCATCACCCTCAAGGCGGCCCGCCTCGTGGACTCCGCGGATGTCGTCGCCTACCACCGGGGCCCGAAGCGATCGAGCATCGCGCGTTCCATCGTTGCCGAACTCCTCGCCGAGCGTGCGGTGCCCGCCGTCGAGGAGGAGCTCGTCTACCCCGTGACGACCGGGGAGGCGGCCCACCCGCGCGGGTACCACGGCGCTCTGGCGGACTTCTACCTCGACTGCGCCGCCCGGCTGGGTGCGCACCTGCGCGCAGGACGCACCGTCGTCCTCCTCGCGGAGGGCGACCCCTTCTTCTACGGCTCGTCGATGTACGTCCACGACCTGCTCGCCGAGGAGTTCGAGACGCATCGGGTTCCCGGCGTCACGTCCGTCTCCGGCGCGACAGCGGCCATCGGTTCAGGGTTGTGCCGTCACGAGGACGTACTCACGGTTCTGCCGGGCACCTTGCCCGCGCCGGAACTCGCGCGTCGCCTCGCCGACACCGACGCCGCCGTCATCATGAAGCTCGGGCGCACGTTCGCCAATGTGCGTGAGGCACTGCGCCAGGCGAACCTGCTCGAACGCGCCGTGTACGTCGAGCGGGCCAGCCGCGACGGTGAACGAGTGCTGCCGGTCGCCGACGTCGATCCCGAGACGGTGCCGTACATGGCACTCGTCGTCGTTCCCGGCCTCGACAGGCGGGCCGACGCTGCCGGCCGCGCGCAGGGATCCGCACCGACGCCGTCAACCAGCCCGTCGGGCGCGGTAGGGACGGTTCACGTCGTCGGCCTCGGGCCCGGTCCCGACCGGTGGCTGAGCCCCGAAGCGACCGAGGTCCTGGGTCGAGTGGCCCACGTCATCGGGTACGCGCCGTACGTCGAGCGCGTGCCGCAGCGACCCGGGCTGACGCGTCACGCGAGCGGAAACACCGTCGAGGTCGACCGCGGAGCCCTCGCGCTGCGCCTTGCCGCCGACGGCGAGGACGTCGCAGTGGTCTCGGGTGGCGACGCGGGCGTGTTCGGCATGGCGTCAGCGGTGTTCGAGGCGCGCGAGAACGCCGACGTAGGTCTGCGCAACGTCACCGTGCACGTCGTTCCTGGCATCACGGCAGCTCATGCCGCGTCGGCCCTCGCGGGCGCGGCCCTCGGTGCCGATCACGCGCTCATCTCGCTCTCGGACCGCCTCAAGCCGTGGGATGTCATCGACGCGCGACTGCGAGCCTGCGCCCAGGCCGATCTGGCCATGGCCTTCTACAACCCCCGATCGGCGAGCCGGCCGCACCAGTTCGGCGACGCGCTCACCGTCCTGCGCGAGGAGCTTCCCCACGACCGGGTGGTGGCCGTGGCTCGCCACGTCGGTCGCGACGCCGAGGAACTGCGCACGACGACGCTCGGCGAGGTGGATCCGGAGACGATCGACATGGGGTGCCTCGTCATCGTCGGCGCAAGCTCCACGCGCGTCACCGAGAACGGACGCGTCTGGACGCCGCGCTTCGTCAGCTGAGGTACCGCACCTCACGGACGTTCAGCGTCAGTTGCCCGTCGGACGCTCGCGACACGCGCTGTAGAGGTGCGACTCGACGAAGTCGTCGCTCGCGAGCGCGGGGCCGACGAGGATGACAGCGGCCTGACGCAGCCCGGCTTCCGCGACGAGCGCAGGCATTGAGGTCAGCGTTCCGCGCAGGACGAGCTCATCGGGCGTACTCACGCGGTACCCGACAACGACCGGGCACTCCATGCCGTAGTGCTCCGCAAGTTCGGCGCACAACCGGTCGGTGTGACGAATCGCGAGGTGCAGCGCGAGGGTCGCACCCGTGCGGGCGAAGTTCGTGAGCTCCTCCCCCGGCGGCATCTTCGTCGAGTCCCGCTGGGCGCGGGTGAGCACGAGTGACTGCGTCACCTCAGGGGCCGTGAGTTCGCGTCCGATGACGGCGGCTGTGGCCGCGTAGGCGGGCACGCCCGGGCAGACCTCCCACGGCACTCCGAGAGCGTCGAGTCGTCGGGTTTGCTCGGCGAGAGCCGAGTAGATCGACGGGTCGCCCGAGCACAGCCGCGCGACGTCCGCTCCGCGGGCGTGAGCCTCGGCCATGAGGCGCGTGATGTCGTTGAGGTCGAGACGTTGCGTGTCGATACGTTCGGCGTCGGCGGGCAGGTGAGCGAGCACGGCCGCGTCGAGGTAGGTGCCGGGGAACAGGCACACCGACGAGCGCTCGAGCAGGTTCACGGCGCGCAGCGTGAGGAGATCGGCCGCTCCCGGACCGGCACCGATGAAGTGGACGGTCATGCGGACTCCTTCGACCTGGGGGGCCGCGTCAGGCACCACTGAACGACGCTACGGGCAGGCTTCCAGCCGTGAAAGCGCCCGAGAGGCTCGAGATGTTCGACGGCAAGGCGGGTGAGTGAGCCGCCGTGCGTGCGGTGTACCTCGTGAAGCAGCGCTTCGCTCTCTCTCGTCACGGCGTGGGCGACGAGACGACCACCGGGCCGCAACGCTGCGATCGCGGCGTCCAGGACGTCACGATCCAGTCCACCGCCGAGGAAGACGGCATCCGGTCGAGGCAGGTCGTCGTCGCGCACGGCGGCGCTAGTGCTGGTGACGTGGACGTCCACGCGGGAGGAGACGCCGAAGCGGGCGGCGTTCTGCGTCACCCGAGCGGCACGGTCCGGATCGCGCTCTACGGCGACCGTGCGGGCACGCGGGGCAGCGAGGCACCACTCGACCCCCACGGCCCCCGAGCCGGCGCCGAGGTCCCACAGGACCTGACCGGGCCACGGGCGCAGCCGGGCGAGGGCGGTGGCACGCACGTCTCGCTTCGTGATGAGTCCGTCGTGCTCAAAAGCGTCGTCGGCACGACCGGGGGCTGGCCCGAGGGCTTGTGGCTCGGCGTCGAGAACACCGACCTCGAGGCACACGACGACGAGGTCAGGGGTGCGTTCGTCACCCCACGCAGCGCAGGTGGTGCTGTTCGAGCCCTCGTTCTGGCCACCGAGGTGCCACCACGCGGTGAGCTTTGCGGTTCCGGCGCCTGCCTCCACGGCGAGGCGTGCAACCTCCGCGGGGCCGTCGCCGTCCGAACAGAGCAGGACGAGACGGGAGCCCGGGGTGACGAACGGAAGGAAGCGGTCCGTGGATCGGCCGACGAGGGTGACGACGTCGACGGACTCCGCCGACCACCCCATCCGAGCGCGGGCCAGCGCCTCCGACGAGAGCGCCGGGTGGACACGCACCGCCTCCCGACCAACTGCCTTGATCAGCGTCGTTCCGATGCCCGACAACAACGGGTCTCCGGACGCGAGAACGACTGTGTTCCTGCTTGATTCGCCGACAAGCGACTGCAGTTTGTCGCGCAGCGGAGACGGCAGGGGTCGCCGTTCCTGCTGTCCCATCGACGGCAGCAGGTCGAGCTGACGTGGGCTTCCGATGACGGTGTCGGCCCGTCCCACGAGGTTCCGTGTGGCTTCAGAGAGACCACTCCACCCGTCGTCCCCGATGCCCACGACCTCGATCATGGCCGACACCCTACGACAAGGCTGGGCACCGACGGCGGCCCTGAGGGACGCGAAACCTCGGATCGGCCCGGACACCACCACGGCGCGCGCGTCTGCCATGATGTCTCCCGGTTGCATGACGAGGAATACCGGTGAGAATCCGGAGCGGTCCCGCCACTGTGAGCTTCCCTTCGAAGCGAGCCAGGACGTCGTCATCACCTGCCACGTGCACGAGCCGTGGCATCTCGTACGGCAAGCGTGGTCACTTGCCAGGAGGATTCGTGATGTCCCGTTATCCCTTCACGGCCGTCGTCGGCGCAGACGACCTCGAACTGGCTCTCGTGCTGACGACGATCTCACCGGCCATCGGTGGTGTGCTCGTTCGCGGCGAGAAGGGCACGGCCAAGTCGACCATCGTGCGCGGGCTCGTCGACGTGCTCCCCCGGATCGACGTCGTCGCCCGATGCCGCTACAGCTGCGACCCGCGGACCCCGGAGCCGAACTGCCCCGACGGCCCTCACGACGCCGACGGTGACGCCACGAGTCGCCCGGTCCGCCTTGTCGAACTTCCCGTCGGCGCCGGCGACGACCGAGTCAGTGGCTCGCTCGATCTGGCCCGGGCCTTGGGCGCCGGCAGCGCCGAGTTCCGTCCCGGTCTTCTCGCCGAGGCCAACCGGGGGTTGCTCTACGTCGACGAGGTCAACCTCCTGCACGACCACCTCGTCGATCTCCTTCTCGACGCATCGGCGATGGGTAGCAATACGGTCGAGCGTGACGGCATGTCGGTGACGCACGCAGCCCGTTTCGTTCTCGTCGGCACGATGAACCCCGAGGAGGGCGAACTACGCCCCCAGCTGCTCGACCGTTTCGGTCTCTCCGTCGACGTCGCTGCCTCGCGTGACCCCGAGGTCCGCGCCGAAGTCGTCACGCGTCGACTCGCCTTCGACGCGAACCCCGATGCGTTCCTCGAACGATTCGCGGGCCATCAGGCTCGCCTGCGAGAGCGCATCGCCGCGGCCCAGGAGCATGTCGGAGGGGTTGTCCTTTCCCCGTGGGCGCTGCGCACCATCGCCCGCGTGTGTGCCGGCTTCGACGTCGACGGGATGCGTGCCGACATCGTCATCGCGCGAACGGCCAGTGCGCACGCCGCGTGGCGTGGCGCCGACGCCGTCGAGCGTGAGGACATCCGCGCAGCGGCCGTCCTTGCGCTCGCACACCGCCGACGCCGCGGCCCCTTCGACCCGCCCGGCCTGGACGAAGACCTTCTCGATCGGCTGCTCGACGAGGAACCGCCCCCGCCGCCCGAGGGTGGCGACGATCCCGACGATGAGCCGCAGGGGCCCGACGACGAGGAGCCGTCCGACTCCGAGGCCACCGACGAAAGCGAAGCGACTGACGGGCCAAGCGCCGATTCTCCTCAACCGCCGCCTGCCCAGGACGACAGCCCGCGTGACGAGCAGTCACCCACGTCCTCGCACGACACGCACGCCGAGACAGAGGCGGAACAGAGCCCTGCCGATACACAGGACGAACCGCAGAACGCGGCCGCACCCGTCGCGACGGCATCGGTCGGCGCCCCCTACCGCCCACAGCGCTTCGAACTGTCGAGCATCGGTCGAGGTGAGGCCGGACGACGCAGCCGCGCCGAAACGACGACGGGCCGCGTCGTCGGTGTACGCCCCGATCGTGAGGGCAAGGTCCACCTCCTCGCGACGGTCCGCGAAGCGGCCGTGCGGCAAGTAGCACGGAAGGCCGAGCCCGGCTCGGGGCTCCTCGTCGAACCGGCGGACCTGCGCCATGCGCGGATCATGGGCCGTGAATCCAACCTCGTCCTCTTCTGCGTGGATGCCTCGGGCTCGATGGCCGCACGCAAGCGGATGAGCGAGGTCAAGACCGCCGTGCTCTCGCTCTTGCTCGACGCCTACGAGCGTCGCGACAAGGTTGGCCTCGTGACGTTCGCCGGCGACGGTGCCCGCCTCGTCCTGCCGCCGACCTCCTCCGTCGACCGAGCCGCGACCCTGCTCGCCGACGTTCCGCACGGCGGGCGCACCCCTGTCGCGGAGGGCCTGCTCGAAGCGGCGGACGTGCTGCGCATCGAGCGGCTGCGCGACCCGAACCGACGTCCCCTGCTCGTGCTCGTCACCGACGGCCGCGCGACGAGCGGCGAGCGCGCCCTCGAGCGAGCCTTCGACGTGGCCGATAGGTGGCACTCCCTCGACGTCGAGACGATCGTCGTCGACTGCGAATCGGGACGCTTCCGACTCGGCCTCGCGGGGCAGCTCGCCCAGCGGATGCTGGCCCGTCACGTACCCCTCGAGCAGGTCTCGGCCACCGGCCTCATCGACGCCATCGCTCCCGCGGCGACGCCGCGCACCTCGAACGGGAAGGCAGCCTGATGCCCCAGGGACAGACCCCCAGCACTCCGGACGACGGCCTCACGACCCGTCAGCGCCGCAACCGCCCCCTCGTCGTCGTCCACCACGGCGCGGGCAAGGGCAAGTCGACGGCCGCCTTCGGGCTCGCGCTGCGCGCCTGGAACCAGGGCTGGTCGATCGGCGTCTTCCAATTCGTGAAGTCCGCCAAGTGGCGCATCGGTGAGCAGGCCGCGCTCGAAGCGCTCGGTGAAGTCCACACGAGCACGGGCCAGGGTGGCCCGGTCGAGTGGCACAAGATGGGCTCCGGCTGGTCGTGGTCGCGCCGCGCCGGCTCCGAGGAGGACCACGCTGCCGATGCGCTCGAGGGGTGGCGCGAGATCCAGCGACGACTGGCCGCCGATACACACGGCTTCTACGTCCTCGACGAATTCACCTACCCCATCAAGTGGGGTTGGATCGACCCGCACGAGGTGGCCGAGACCCTGTCCTCGCGCCCCGGCCACCAGCACGTCGTCATCACCGGACGTGACCCGCACCCCGCGCTCATCGAGGTCGCCGATCTCGTGACGGAGATGACGAAGGTGAAGCACCCGTTCGATTCCGGCCAGAAGGGCCAGCGGGGCATCGAATGGTGAGTGGATCAGGGGCGCGCGACTCACACGTGCTCCCTCGCGTCGTCCTCGCTGCGCCCTCGTCGGGGCAGGGCAAGACGACGGTCAGCGTCGGTGTCATGGCCGCGCTGGCCGCGCGCGGGTTGAATGTGGCGCCGGCCAAGGTCGGCCCGGACTTCATCGACCCCGGCTACCACGCGCTCGCCACGGGGCGCGTCGGGCGCAACCTCGATCCGTGGATGCAGGGTGAGGAACGCATCGCGCCGCTTCTGCTCGCCGGGGCCCACCAGCCGGACCCTGCGGACGTTGCCGTCATCGAAGGTGTCATGGGCCTTTTCGACGGTCGACTCGGCACGGACGGTTTCGCCTCGACGGCTCACGTCGCTCGGCTCACACAGTCGCCTGTCGTCCTCGTCGTCGACATCTCCTCGGCGAGCCGGAGCGTTGCGGCTGTCGTTCACGGGCTGCGCTCGTTCGACCCGCGCCTCGACGTCGCGGGCGTCATCCTCAACAAGGCCGGGTCGCCGCGGCACGCCGACGAAGTGCGCCGGGCCTGCGCCGAGGCCGACATCCGTGTGCTCGGTTCCATGCCGCGCGACGCAGGCGTCAGCGTTCCGTCCCGCCATCTCGGACTCGTGCCCGCCGAGGAGAGCGCGGACGCCCGCGCCACGCTCGACCACCTCGCGCGTGCCACCGCAGAGCACATTGACCTCGATGCGCTGCTCGAGGTGGCCCGCGCCGCGGCGCCGCTTGAGGCGACACCGTGGACGCCACCCGCGCGTCAGCTCGCGCCCGGTGACGAACGACCCAGGGTGGCCGTCGCCGGCGGCCGCGCCTTCACATTCCGCTACGCCGAGACCGACGAGCTGCTGCGCGCCCAGGGCCTCGAACCCGTCGTCTTCGATCCCGTGACGGACGAGGCTCTGCCCGAGGGCACGCGTGGCCTCTACCTCGGCGGCGGCTTCCCGGAGGTACACGCTGCGGCGCTCGCGAAGAACCGATCGCTGCTCAATCACGTTGCCGCGGCTGTCCGCGCGGGGGTACCGACCGTCGCTGAGTGCGCGGGCATGCTCTACCTCCTCGCCGAGGTCGACGGACACCGCTTCGCCGACGTCATCGACGCGCGCGCGACGATGAGCCCGCGCCTCACCCTCGGCTACCGCGAGGCGATCGACCCAGCCTTCCCGGACAACCCGCCCGTGCGCGGCCACGAGTTCCACCGCACCGTCACCGAGCCCCGTACGGGCGGGCAGCCCGCCTGGGAGTTCGACGGTGCTGCCGAGGGATTCGCGCTCGACCCCGCGGGCGCCGGGCACCCCACCGTTCACGCGTCCTACCTCCACACGCACTGGGCCGGAGCGCCGGAGCGGGCCGTCACGTTCGCGGACGCCGTTCACGCCGGCCCGCAGGCTCCGTCTGCGCCCGGCGCCCACGGACGAAGCTTCTTCTCCGGGGAAACGCCGGTCGGCAACCCCACGCTCTTCCACGGCGACGACGAGCTGGACGAGGCACTGATCGACTTCGCCGTCAACGTCCGCGCCGCGCAGCCACCCGCCGACCTCACGCGGCACCTCGCCTCCAATCTCTCCGGCCTCGCGGCGTACCCCCGTGCCGACGCCGCCCGGGACGCCGTCGCAGCGCGTCACGGGGTCGCGCCGCATCAGGTGCTGCTGACGAACGGTGCGGCGGAGGCCTTCACCCTCATCTCGCGCGGTCTCGAGTTCGACACGCCCCTCGTGGTTCACCCCCAGTTCAGCGAGCCCGACGCCGCCCTGAAGTGCGCAGGCCATCGGCCGAGACCTCACATCGTGCGAACGTGGCTCGGCGAGAGCCTCGACAGCGTTCCGGATGACGCCGACCTCGTCGTCGTCGGGAACCCGACGAACCCCACGGGTGCGCTTCACTCCCGGGCCGAGCTTCTCGCCCTGCGCCGACCGGGCCGGATCCTCGTCGTCGACGAGGCGTTCATGGACCTCGTGCCCGGCGAGCACGCCTCGCTCGTCAACGGACCCGTCGACGACGTCGAGGGCCTGCTTGTCGTCCGCTCGCTGACGAAGACCTGGTCGATCGCCGGCCTGCGCGCCGGCTACCTCGTCGGCGACACCGAGCTCGTCGCCCTGTGTTCTCACGCCCAACCGCACTGGTCGGTCAACACGCTCGCGGCCGAGGCCGCGATCTTCACGACCTCACCAAGCGCCCTGCGCCAGGTGGCTGAGTGGGCTGTCGAGACCGAGCAGTGGCGCGAACACCTCGTCGACCGACTACGCGCGCTCGGTCTGGACCCCTTGCCGTCATGCGCACCGTTCGTCACTGTCGAGGTGGGAACGGGCGTCCACGCACGACTGCGAGAGGAGGGCTTCGCCACACGGCGTTGCGAGACCTTTCCCGGCCTCGGGCCCGAATGGATCCGACTCGCTGTGCGTGACCCGCTGACGACGGACGCCCTCCTCGCCGCCCTCGGGCGAGTCCTCCAGCGAACCGGCGAGGCGGACCCGAGGGAGCCCAGGTCATGAAGCAAGCTCTTGTCCATCGCACCGACGAGCGCGTCGGGGTTGTCGTCGCCGACCTCGCAGAACGGGGCTTTCGGGTCGACGTTCCCACGCAGGAACGGTCCGCCGTCACGGAGGATCTGGCTGCGCGGGGCCAGCTCACCCATGTCGAGGAGCCGGACCCCCTCGCGTATGCCCTCGTCGTCGACGCGTCCGCGCACCTGAAGGGTGTTGCGCCCGACGCCCGAAGTTCGGGCAGTTCCGCTCGGAACGCAACGGGGGCGGTGGTCCTCGTCGGGGGCGGGCCAGGCGATCCCGGGCTGCTCACCGTGGCTGGGCTCGAGGCCGTCAAGCAGGCCGACGTCGTCGTCTACGACCGGCTCGCGCCCTTGGCCTCACTCGCGCACGCCCGGCCGGACGCCGAACTCGTCAACGTCGGCAAGATCCCGCGCGGGGAATTCACGCCGCAGGAGACGATCAACGCCCTCCTCGTGGAGCGCGCCCGCGACGGCAAGCAGGTCGTCCGCCTCAAGGGCGGCGACAACTTCGTCTTCGGCCGCGGCGGCGAGGAGTGGCTCGCCTGCGCCGACGCCGGCGTCCCGGTGATGCTCGTCCCCGGCGTGACCTCCGCGGTCGCGGTTCCGGCGCTCGCAGGCATCCCGCTCACCCATCGCAGCCTCACGCAGGGCTTCAGCGTCGTCAGCGGCCACGTGGCGCCCGGCGACCCGCGCTGCACCGTCGACTGGCGCTCACTCGCCACCGGCGGGCTGACGATCGTCGTGCTCATGGGCGTGGCCAACCTGCGGGCGATCGCCGGCGAGCTCCAACGCCACGGCCTGGCACCAACCACGCCGGCGGCCTGCATCGCCGACGGTGCGACACCGACGCAACGACACGTCGTCACACCGCTCGCCGACCTTGCCGACGCCGTGGCGCGAGGCGGGCTCGAGCCGCCGGCCATCACGGTGATCGGCGATGTCGTCACGGCTTTGGGAGGCGCTGATGGCTAGCCTCCTCGCGGGTTTGCGGCTGGCCATGGGCACCCTGAGCGTCGTTCCGGTCGGGGAGGTCGACACCTCCCGTCCCACGGCACGCGTCGCCATGACGCTCGCACCGGTGGCGGCTCTCCCGGTGGCGGTGGGCGTCGGCCTCACGGTGTGGGCCGCCGATCTCGCGCAACTCAGTCCGCTCGTCGTCGGGTTCCTCGCTGTGGCTGTCTCCGCTTTGCTCACCCGCTGCATGCACCTCGACGGACTCGCCGACACTGCCGACGGTCTCGGCGCCGGATGGGATCGCGAGCGGGCGCTCGCCGTCATGAAGCGAGGTGACGTGGGCCCCATGGGCGCGGTCGCCCTCGTCGTGGTGCTGGGTCTGGAGGCCGCCAGCGTGGCGGCGCTCGTTGATCATCCCGTTGTCATCGGCGCCGCGTGGTGCGCCGGCCGGGCCGCCTGTACGGCCCTGGCAGCCGGCCCATCCCCCGCGACAACCGGAGGAATGGGCGCCCTCATGACGCGCACCGTCTCCCCCGCCGTCGCTGCCCTCGCCGTCGCGCTCGTCGCTCTCGCGCTGGCCGGGGTCGCGGCTCTCTCCGGCCTGCAGCCGATCGGAGCGTGCGTCGCAGCCGCCGTTGCCGTCGTCGTGGTGAACGCTCTGGTCATCGTGTGTCGTCGCAGTTTCGGCGGTATCACCGGCGACGTGTTCGGCGCGGCCGTCGAGGTCGCCACTGCGACGCTCCTCGTCGTGCTCGCCTCGGGAGCGTGGCGATGAAGACGCTCGTCACGGGAGGCGTGCGCTCCGGAAAATCGACCTACGCCGAGGGCCTCCTCGTCGACGCAACGTACGTGGCCACCGGCGCACCCCGCGACGACGCCGACTGGCAGGAGCGGGTACGGCTCCACCAGGAGCGGCGGCCGGCTTCGTGGCGGACGCTCGAAACCCTCGACGTTGCGGCAGCCCTCACCGCGACAACCGGCCCGATCTTGCTCGATGACGTCGGCAACTGGCTCTCGCGCACCCTCGACGCCCTCGACGCCTGGATCGACGAGACACCGCGGCGCGGATGGCAGACGGCGTACCGCGGCGCGAGTGAGTCTCTCGTCGACGCCATCGCGAACTACGAGGACGATCTCGTCATCGTGACGAACGAAGTCGGCTTCGGCCTCGTCTCTCCGTACGCCTCCGGCCGACTGTTCGCCGACGAACTCGGCCGGCTCAACCAACGCATCGCCACTGCCTGTGACGAGGTCGTCCTCGTGGTCGCGGGCTCCCCCCTCGTCATCAAGGACGCACACCGATGAACGCACGCGCGCTCGGACTTCTCCTCGGTTACGGTGCCGACCGCCTGCTCGGCGACCCACAGCGTGGCCACCCTGTGGCGGGCTTCGGGACGTGGGCTCTGGCGTGTGAGCGGCAGCTCTACGCACCCAGCCGGACGCGCGGCACCTACTTCGTCGTCGTGACGACGGCCCCGTGGGTGGGGCTGGCGGTGCTCGCGACGCACCTGCCCGCCTCGCGCACGCTCGTCACCGCCGCGGTCACATGGGCCGCCCTCGGAGGCCGCAGTCTCGAACGCGAGGCGCTCGCCGTGCACGAGTTGCTCTTCGAAGGCGAACTCGAAGGCGCCCGCCAGCGGATCCGGTCACTCGTGGGCCGGGACACCAGCGCGCTGGAGGCTGACGCTCTCGCCCGAGCCGTCGTCGAATCGCTCGCCGAGAACCAGTCGGACGCCGTGGCAGCCACGCTCGTCTGGGGTGCTCTCGCGGGCGCTCCCGGAATCGTGCTCCACCGCTGCGTCAACACACTCGACGCGATGGTCGGACACCGGTCCGAGCGCTACGCGGACTTCGGCTGGGCCGCCGCCCGCCTCGACGACGTCCTCAACTGGCTGCCGGCGCGGGTCAGCTTGCTCGCGACGGCTGCCGTCGTAGGTGCGACCGACGGGACGAGTGCCGCGCGGCGCGCGCTCACCGGCGCGTCCCGCGACGGCGCGCGGCACCCCAGCCCCAACGCCGGCCCCGTGGAAGCGGCTGCGGCGTACGCCCTCGGTGTGCAGCTCGGGGGGCTCACCACCTATGGCGACCGCGTGGAAGACCGCGGTCAGCTGGGCGACGGTCGTCCCGTGTCCGTCCGTGACATCCGGCGCGCGGCAACGCTGACGCGACAGGTCGGCCTCGTCGTCCTCGGGGCCGCAGTGACCGCGACCGCCATGGGTGGACGGCTTCGACGCCGGTAGAACCTCGGGCACGAGCAAGCTAGCCCTGGTCGTTCACCCACCGCACGACCGCTGCTGCGTCGTCGAGTTCGCGCATCCCGGCCGGTGATGCGGGTCGCCTGACGACGACGACCCGAACGCCCAGCTCCCGCGCGGCCGTGAGCTTGGCCTCGGTGTACCGGCCGCCCGAATCCTTCGTCAGCAGGACGTCGATGCCGTGCTCGCGCAGGAGCAAGCGTTCGCCCTCGACGTCGTACGGCCCACGGTCGAGCACGACCGTCCACCGGGGCGGGGGCGCTGCGAGCGGTTCGACGACCCGCACGAGGACGTCGCGATTCGCCCATGGCGCGAAGTGAGTGAGCGTCTGACGCCCCGTTGTAAGGAACGGGCGTTCGCCCAGGCCTTCTGCTGCGGTGCGGGCGGCGTCGTAGCCGTCCGCCCACGTCCACGTTCCGGCATCAGGGTGCTCCTCCCACCCCGGTCGGGCGAGCCTGACAACGGGCACCGCGACCGAAGCGGCAGCCTCGCGAGCGTTCTCCGCCATCCGTGTTGCGAACGGATGTGTGGCCACGACCAGGTGGGTGAACCCGCCGTCATGCAGGTACGCCGCCAGCCCGTCAGCTCCGCCGAAACCGCCGATCCGCACCGGGCCCACGGGCAACCGTGGCCGTGACACGCGGCCAGCCAGCGAGGAGAGCATGTCCACACCAGCCTCGGTGAGCGAGGAAGCCAGGTCGCGCGCTTCGGCCGTGCCCCCGAGCACGAGCACCTTCGGTTCGTTCACCCCGCAACCCTACGACCCCGCGGGCATGCGGAAGGCCCCGCCCGACCGTGAGGTCGAACGGGGCCTTCTCGGATGATCCGTGGTGACGCGACTGCGCGTCACCAGCGGGATCAGTTGCCCGTGAGCTTCTCGCGCAGAGCGGCGAGAGCCTCGTCGGAAGCCAGTGTGCCCTCGGCCGGCGTCGAGCTCGAGGACGAGCTGGACGAGGAGGACGACGAAGACGTCGAGGACGAGGAGGAAGCGCTGGAGCTGTAGGACGTCGGGGCCGTCTCGCCGGAGGCAGCAGCCTCGGCGTCGTCCTTGCGCGCCTGCTCGATCTGAGCCTGGTGAGCCTCCCAGCGAGCGTGGGCGTCCGCGTACTGCTTCTCCCACTTCTCGCGCTGAGCCTCGTAGCCCTCGAGCCACTCGTTGGTCTCTGGGTCGAAGCCCTCGGGGTACTTGTAGTTACCCTGCTCGTCGTACTCGGCAGCCATGCCGTACAGCGTCGGGTCGAACTCGGCAGCCGCCGCGCCGTCCTCGTTGGCCTGCTTGAGGGACAGCGAGATGCGACGACGCTCGAGGTCGATGTCGATCACCTTGACGAAGATGTCGGAACCGACCGTGACGACCTGCTCCGGCAGCTCCACGTGACGCTCAGCGAGCTCGGAGATGTGGACGAGGCCCTCGATGCCGTCCTCGACGCGAACGAACGCACCGAACGGAACGAGCTTCGTGACCTTGCCCGGCACGACCTGGCCGATGGCGTGCGTGCGAGCGAAGTGCTGCCACGGGTCTTCCTGCGTCGCCTTGAGCGAGAGGGAGACGCGCTCGCGGTCCATGTCGACGTCGAGAACCTCGACGGTGACTTCCTGACCGACCTCGACGACCTCGGACGGGTGGTCGATGTGCTTCCAGGACAGCTCGGAGACGTGGACGAGACCGTCGACGCCACCGAGGTCGACGAACGCACCGAAGTTGACGATGGACGAGACGACGCCGGAGCGCACCTGGCCCTTCTGCAGCTCCTTGAGGAACGTGGTGCGGACCTCGGACTGGGTCTGCTCGAGCCACGCGCGACGCGACAGAACGACGTTGTTGCGGTTCTTGTCGAGCTCGATGATCTTGGCCTCGATCTCCTTGCCGACGTACGGCTGGAGGTCGCGGACGCGACGCATCTCCACGAGCGAAGCCGGGAGGAAGCCGCGCAGGCCGATGTCGAGGATGAGACCACCCTTGACGACCTCGATGACCGTACCGGTGACGACGCCGTCGTCTTCCTTGATCTTCTCGATCGTGCCCCAGGCGCGCTCGTACTGCGCACGCTTCTTGGACAGGATGAGGCGGCCTTCCTTGTCCTCCTTCTGGAGAACGAGGGCTTCGACCTCGTCACCGACGTTGACGACCTCACCGGGGTCGACGTCGTGCTTGATCGAGAGCTCGCGCGAGGGGATGACACCCTCGGTCTTGTAACCGATGTCGAGGAGGACCTCGTCGCGGTCAACCTTGACGATGACACCTTCGACGATGTCACCGTCGTTGAAGTGCTTGATCGTCGCGTCGATGGCGGCGAGCAGCTCTTCCTCCGAACCGATGTCGTTGACAGCGATCTGGGAGGTCGTAGTGGAAGTCATGTGTAAGAAGTAACTTTCGGTGGGCAATTCGGGAGGACGCACAGCCGGGAGGCGCACGCCCTGAGCGGACAGGACAAGCTAGGTATCGCACTCGAATTCACGGTGCACGGCTGCAGAATGCACCCGCGCGTTGTGATTCTCGAGCGTCTCGCCTTCGGTCACCTGGCCGTTCCCACTGCGCGGTCCTTCGGCCTGTGACAGCCTTGTGAGCGCAGTTCGAGTCGGATCCGACGTGATCGGGCACGAAACCACAGCGAAACGCTCCTTCATCCTATCGAACGGCGCACCGTCACCCAAACCGGGCCTGGGAAAGCGCTGGATGCTCGTCGGCGCGTCATTCCGCGGGGCCGCGACGACGGACGGCCTCCCCCTCCCGTAGCGTCGGGGCCATGAACGAGACGCCCGACCGCGCCGGTCGCTTCACCGTATCGGGGCCAGAGAGCACCCGGGCCAATCGCGCCTGGTGGGACGGCGAGGCCGACGAGTACCTGGCCGAGCACGGCGCTTTCCTCGGTGACGCCGAACTCGTCTGGGGACCGGAGGGCTGGACCGAGGCGGAGCTGCGCATTCTGGGACCGGAGGGCTCCCTCGACGGGCGGGACGTGCTCGAGTTCGGCTCGGGCGCAGCACAGGCCGGGCGCTGGTGCGCGGGCCAGGGAGCGCGGGTCGTCGCCACCGACCTGTCCCTGGGCATGCTGCGCCAGGGCGCACACATCGATGACGCCCGGCAATCGGCGTCCGTGCCGAAGCACGCCGGGCCGGCTCTCGCGCAGTGTGACGCGTCGTGCCTGCCCTTCGCCGACAACGCGTTCGACGTCGTGTTCTCCGCCTTCGGCGCCGTTCCGTTCATCGCCGACACGGCTGCCCTCATGCGCGAACTCGCCCGCGTGACGAAGCCCGGCGGCCTCGTCGCCTTCTCCACGACGCACCCTCTCCGCTGGACGCTTCCCGACGTGCCCGACGAGAGCGGCCTTCTCGTCACGTACTCCTACTTCGACACGACGCCCTACGCCGAGGCGCGCGGCGAGCGAGTGCTGTACGCCGAGCACCACCGCACCCTCGAAGCCCGCGTGGCGGAGCTGCTCGGCGCCGGGCTCGTCCTCGAACAGCTGCGCGAGTTGCCGTGGAAGGAGGCGAACAACCAGACGTGGGGCGGCTGGAGCCCCCTCCGAGGAAATCTCGTGCCCGGCACGCTCGTCCTCACCGGGCGAAAGCCCCGCACCTGAAGATGCTCGCCTCGAACAAGGGCGGCCACAGGCCCCTGGAGACGTCCGCAAGGCCGACGGATAACGAGAGGGCCGACCACGTGCTCACGTGATCGGCCCTCTCGTTCGTGTTCTCAGCGGTTGAGGATGTGCTCGGTCTCCCCCGCCGTGAGGACGTGCCCTTCGTCGGCCTCGGGGTGCTCGCGGAACCAGGCGATGGTGCGCTCCAGGCCCCTCTCGACGCTCACCTTCGGCGACCAGCCGAGGAGCGCCTGCGCCTTCGTCGTGTCCGGACGGCGCACCGTCGGGTCGTCCGTCGGGCGGGCGATGTACTGAATCTCGGACGAGGTACCCGTGAGGTCGATGATCCACTGCGCGAGGTCACGCATCGAGATCTCGTGCGGGTTGCCGATGTTGACCGGGCCCGGGTCATGCGTCTCGAGCAGCATCGCCAGGATGCCGTCGACGAGGTCGTCGACGTAGCAGATCGAGCGGGTCTGGCTACCGTCGCCACTCACCGTCACCGGTTCACCGGCCAGCGCCTGACGCACGAAGTTCGGGATGGCTCGACCGTCGTTGGGGCGCATGCGCGGACCGAACGTGTTGAAGATGCGAACGATCGACGCATCGACCCCACGGTTGTCGCGATAAGCGAGAACGAGAGCCTCGGCGTAGCGCTTTGCCTCGTCGTAGACGCCGCGCGGACCCACCGGGTTGACGTGCCCCCAGTACGTCTCGGGCTGCGGGTGAACCTGCGGGTCACCGTAGACCTCGGACGTCGACGCGAGAACGAGCCTCGCGCCTTTGCGCTGAGCCAGCTCGAGCGCGTTCTGCGTACCCATCGACCCGACGCGCAGCGTCTCGATCGGCATCTTGAGATAGTCCACCGGAGAGGCGGGCGAGGCGAAGTGCAGGACGCCGTCAACGTCGCCGTCGATGTCGAACGGTTCCGTCACGTCGTGCTCGACGAGAGTGAAGCGATCACCCACGAGGTGGGCGACGTTGGTGGCGCGGCCGGTGACGAGGTTGTCGACGGCCACCACTGAATGACCCCGGCGGAGCAGGCTCTCGCCCAGGTGTGAGCCGAGAAACCCTGCCCCGCCGGTGATGACGACGCGCATGGTCAGTACTGAACCCCGTCGTCGCGGCGGTCACCGAACACCATGTTGGCGTTGTCGTTCCCGTTGCCGTCACGGTAGTCATCGCGGTAGTCGTCGCGACGCTCCTCGGCGTGGGCACCGACCGAGCCGCGCGCACGCATCGACACGATGAGACCCAGGACCAGCGCGAGCAGACCCAGCAGGCCGAGCACGAGCGGCGCCCAGTTGCGCAGAATGTTGAGCTGGCTGCCCTTCGACTTGTACTCGTCGACGTTCTTGGCCACCGTCTCCGGCGTCATCGTGGAGGTCGTGTCCATCGCGTTGACGGGCTCCTGGCCCTCCAGCTCGAGCGTCTGCTTCTGCTTCTCCTGAAGCTTCATCATGACGCCGGTCACCGGGTCGACCCAGAGGGTGCGCTCGTTGGCGTACGTGCGGTCGGCCGTCTGCTTGCCCTTTTCGAGACCGAAGATCTCGCCGGGGACGTCCATCTTGGTGAACGTCGTCTTCGGGACCGACTGCGTGAACTTGTACGTCTTCATGCCGTTGATCTTGTCCTCGCCCGCGAACTTCACGGGGATGGCCTTGGCAAGCGTCGTGTCCCAGTACTCGTACTTGGCGTCCTTGTCGACCTGGAAGGGGAACTTGATCGTCTGGCCCTTGATGTCGACCGGCTTGCCGTTGAGCTCGTTACCGTCCCACTTGACGGCTTCGCCCGTGGAGCGGTCGATGGCGACCCGCTGCGTCGTGGCACTCATCGGCGGGGCCTTCACCTGGCCCTTGTCGTCGAAGTTGTCGGTGGACTGCCACTGGTCGATGACGACGACGTCGCGACCGAGCTCCTCCGAGACCTTCTCGCTCGCGGCCTTGTCGGCCACGACGGTTGCCTTGGTGAGGATCTTGCCGCTGCCGGCCTTCACCTTGTCGGCGTCGAAGTACTTCGCGTTGTCGTCAGCCACGGTCTGCTGCGTGTTCTGGTTGAGCGGAACGACCGCGAGTTTGGGGTAGGCGTAGAACCGCATGAGGAGCGCCATCGTGAGGAAGAACGCCCCGAATCCGATCATCACAGCAGCCTTGCGCACTGGATCCTCCTAGGGGAACGAGAAAACTTACGCGACGGTAACACCTTCGGAGCCCCTCGTGTGACCAGATTCACGAAGTAGATGACCTCGGACGTTCCCACAGCGTCAGAACAGAGCCCACCACGTCGATGAGACCCACGTCACTCGCCACGCCAAGAAAGTGGACACCGGCGGCTTTCGCAGCCTCTTCGTCGGACTCCGCATCGCCGACGAAGAGGGTTCGCCTCCGCCCGATCCAGCCGTTCTCGGCCACCACGGCGTCGATGAGGCCGGGCGACGGCTTACGGCAGGTGCACTCCCCCGAGGCATGCGGGCACAGGCGGATGTCGTCGAGGTGGGCGCCCTCGGCTGCCAACTGCTCGACGAGGTGCGCGTGGACGGTTGCCAGGGCGTCCCAGGTGAGCGCGCCTGTCGAGATCCCGCGCTGGTTCGTCACGAGGACCACCGGCACCCCGAGGGCGTTGAGCCGTGCCACGGACTCGGCAGCGCCGGGTAGCAACTCGAAGTCGCCGAGTGTGCGATAGCCGGGCCCCAGAACGTTGAGCGTGCCGTCACGGTCGAGCAGCACGGCGTCGAGACCCCCGGTGATGGGTGGTGGAGGCAACGGCTCGTGGGCCAGGCCGCAGAGCCACTCCCGCGTCGGCGTCACGGTCAGGAGCGCTGGCTGAGGACGTCGACAGCCTCGCACCAGGCGTGGGCCCACAGCATGTGGACCTCCTGGATGCGTGGCGTCTGCACGCTCGGCACGACGAGGAGGTGGTCGACGGCGTCCCGCAGGTGCTCACCGCCGAGCCCGGTCATCCCGATCGTCGTCACGCCCATCTCCCGCGCAGTCGCGACGGAGTGCACGATGTTGGCGCTGCGACCGCTCGTCGACATCGCGAGGTAGACGTCACCGGGGCGCGCGAGGGCGCGAACACCGCGGTCGAAGACGTGCTCGTAGCCGTAGTCGTTGCCGATGGCAGTGATCGACGACAGGCTCTCGGCCAGGTTCACCGCCGGAAGCGGTGCCCGGTCGTGGATGCACTTGCCGATGAACTCGGCCGCGACGTGGGACGCGATCGCTGCAGACCCTCCGTTGCCGGCGACGAGCACCTTGCCGCCTGCGGCGAGCGAACTGACGAGGGCCTCGCCGGCGGCACGCACTTGGGCCGAGAGTTCGGGTTCCCGCAGCGCCTCGGCGAGGTGCAGCCAGGCGTCGATGCCGGCGTCGAGCTGTGCGGTCGTCGCGGCGCCGATGGCGTCGGGCGCGACGTCCTCGATCGGGTGAGCCATCAGTTCTGTCCTCTCCAGGTCGTGACGCCGTCGCGGCTGAAGATCGGCTCGGAGACGGTGAGGCCGAGGTCGATGAGTTCCTGCGCCACGAGGTGGCGACGCTCGAACTCGCAGACGAAGACCATGTGGCCGCCTCCCCCGGCGCCGGTGACCTTGCCTCCGAGGGCACCGCTCGCGAGGGCACGCTTCATCGCCTCGTCGATGAGGGGCGTCGTGATGCGCTCCGACATCTTCTGCTTCTCACGCCACGCTTCGCCGAGGAGGTGGCCGATCGTGTCGACCTCACCGCGCACGAGCGCGATCTTCATCTGCGCCGCGAGTTCCTTCTGAGCCCGCAGGCCTTCGAGCGCGGTCGCGTTGCCCGTCTCGTACCGGCTGCGCTGGTCCTCGATGATGTGGTCGCTCACGCGCGTCTGACCTGTGAAGGCGAGCAGCATGTTGTGCTCGAGCTCGTGCACCGTCGATTCGCGCACGCGCAACGGATTGACGACGACCTGGTCGCCGGTGAACTCGATGAAGTTGAAGCCGCCGAACGCTGCGGCGTACTGGTCCTGCGAACCACCGGGGATGCCGAGGTCCTCACGCTCGAGGCGGTAGGCGAGTTCGGCGATCTCGTACTCGGTGAGATCGAGGCCGCAGTGCTGCGCGACGAGACCGATGACGGAGACCATGACGGCGCTCGAGCTGCCGAGACCCGACCCGGGCGGCGCTGCGGTGTGGAGGAACAGGTCGAAGCCCGTGACGGCGTGTGCGCCCGGAATTGTCCGGATGCGCGCGATGGCGGCCTTGGGAAGGTCGAGCTGACCGTTGTACTCCACGGGGTCGTCGACCCCGAACCCGATCGAGTACCCGAAGTCCAGGGACTGAACAGTGATCCGGCCGTCGGTGCGTGGACGCAGCGTCGAATAGGCGAACTGGCTGATGGTGCCCGACAGGACGCAGCCGCCCTCACGCTCGGGGAACGGCGCGACGTCCGTGCCGCCGCCGGCGAAACTCACCCGCAGCGGAGCACGCGCCCGCAGAACGGGTTTGCGGTAATCGAGATAGTCACGACCGGCCGGTGCGGCGTCGCCTGTGGGGGTTGCCCCCTCATGAGCCTTCATCTGCGGCTAGCCTCCATTCGACCGATGCGTGCGCGCCGCACGTTACCCGATGGTAAGTGCGAGGGAGATCGACATGCGCCGCATTCCCGCCATCGGCCCACTGCGGGCCGTCGCGGCGCTGCTCGTCCTGCTCTCCCACGTCGCCTTCTGGACCGGCGCGGCGAACGTGGACGGTGCTGGGCGCCTGCTGGCGCGAGGCGACAGCGGCGTCGCCGTGTTCTTCGCGATCTCCGCCTTCCTGCTCACCCGCGGTTACTGCGCCGGACGTGCGACTCCCCCGGACTACGCCCGGCGTCGCTTCGCGCGCATCATGCCCGCGTACTGGCTCGCCCTAGCGGCCGTTCTCGGCGCTGCCGTCATGATCGACGGCACCGTCGGCTCGCTTCGTCAGGTGCTCACGCACGTGTTCCTGCTGCAGGGTTTCACCCACGAAAGCTACCGCGCGTTCACCCAGACGTGGAGCCTGACGACCGAGGTCACCTTCTACGTCCTCGTTCCGGTGATCGGCGCGTGGCTCCTGCGTCGTCGCGCTGCAGGGCACACCGTCCCGGTCGTGTTGGTGCTTGTGGCGACGTTTGGGATTCTCGTCCAGGCGTTCGCCAGTTCGCAGGGTTCGCCGACGTGGGGGTGGCTCGGCACGAGCGCCCTCGGCCACGCTGCGTGGTTCTGCGTCGGCATCGGGTGGGCTTGGATGCTCGAACAGCGACCAGGGATTGCGTCGCGCCTCACCGCAGGCCACGCGGTGCTCGTCGCCGTGCTGGCCTACTTGTTGGCCGCCACCCCGCTCGGTGG
The DNA here is from genome assembly GCF_015070805.1 of Dermacoccus barathri. Lineage (NCBI taxonomy): Bacteria > Bacillati > Actinomycetota > Actinomycetes > Micrococcales > Dermacoccaceae > Dermacoccus > Dermacoccus barathri. Next base: position 196,015 of record NZ_JADCTK010000006.1, read on the forward strand.
GCCGATCGGGCTGGAGACACCGACGGTTCTCGCGGCGGCGGCCAAGGAGATTCTGTACGGGATTGTCGCCGGCGCCTTGCTCGTGGCGGCCACGAACGCGCCTCGCGAGGTGCAGCGCCGCTCGTCAACCGGCCTCGCACTCGCGTCCGGCGAGACGAGCTACGGGGTCTTCCTCTGGCACCTCGTCGTGCTCCAGGTGCTCTTCGCCTCGCTGGGCCTGCGGATCTTCCACGCCCCGTTCGTCCTCGTCCTCACGGTGACGCTCGTCGTCACGTGGTTCCTTGCGGACGCGAGTCGCCGCTTCGTCGAACGGCCCGCCATCCGCTGGGGGCACCGAGGAGCTCCGCAGCGAACACACTGAGGGCTGTCACACCGAGCACCTGACCGACGAGCGCTCCGGACGACGCGCGGTCGACGACGCCGAGGGTCGCCATGACCGGCCCCGTCAACGCGAGCGCAACGACGACGGCCGTCGGCCGCCACTTGCTGGGCAGACCGAAGGCCAGAAGGAGAGCGGGCACGGCCCACCAACCCGCGAGGGCCACGGCGAGCGCTCCGACGACGAGACAACCGGCCACAGCCCCGAGGCGAGTACGGCCTCCCGCCGCGGTGGTCATCGCAGCGGCGTCCGGTTGGGTGTTCTCAGGAGCGGGACGGGTGCGGCGCGGCCAGCCGGCGAGCACGGCCGCAATCAGGACACCCAAGCCCCCGATGAGGAGGGCACCGCGGTGCCACATCTGAGGGGCGAACGCGAGCTCGGGCACCTGCGCAGCGGAGGGCGTCGATGACACCGCACACCCCTGACGCCAGCCGTCGAGGGTCAGGGGGCTCGTCCCCTCGCCCACGCAGCTCCATCCCGCGTTCGCGCCCTGGGTCGAGGCGAGAGTCACCACGGAGGACTCGTGCGTCGTCGCGGGCGGAGTCGTGCTGCTGCCGCCGGTGTCCCTCAGCCCGAGCGCCGCGCGCGCGTCGGCGCCGGTGGGCGTCAGACGCAGAATCTCGACGTCAGGTGAAAGCTTGAGGTCGACCTTCCCCTTCGGCAGGGCTAATGAGCCCGACGAACCGTTGAGCGAGGCGGCCTTCCAACTGCCGTCGCGCTGACGCACGGAGAGGACATTCCCGGCGTCGCGATGGGCGCCATCACTCAAGGTCAGGTTGACCCCCATGGTTCCAGTACGTGCCACGGTGAGCCGACGGGTCCACTGGCCGTCATCTTCGGAGCGCAGAGCTCTGCCTTCGGCGAAGGGCTGGGTACGTGTGAGAAGGACGCCGTTGCGCTCCGTGTCGACCTGTCCCGGCAGAGCCTGGACGGCCCGCCACCCTGCTCCTCCGGAATCGATCGAACTGATGCCGACGGCCGATGACTCGTCGCGCGCCGACGCCTTCGGGCGCAGTTCGAGTTGTGTCGTGCCGCGCGGCACGGTGACGTTCCAGGCCCGTTCGCCCGCCGCCCGGGCTTCGACGGCGCGGCCGTTCGCAACGCCCTCGAAGCCGCGCAGTGTGGCCTTGCCGGTACTCGTGCCGTGCACGGTGACGGTGCCACCGGAGGTGCCGCGCGCCCACCGCAGAACGAGCGGTGTCGCCTCGTGGGCGGGCGTGAGCCATGCCGTGGCGTCCGAGGCATCGAGTGCTGATGCGGGCCCTGTGCCCGGGCCGAGGTACACGTCTCCGAACGGGTCGGAGGCGTCACCGTCGGACTCGACGGCGGTGACGCCGTCGAGAGCCAACGTCGTGAGGGAAGCCGTTCGCCCCTCGAAGTCGAGGTCTCTGCTGCCGAGACGCGCGTCTCTGGTCGAGCCGGCCGTCAACGTCGGCCCGAAGGCGAGCGCCGGCGGGCGACCGTTGTTGTAAACGCGCTTGCGGACGTCGTCGGTGATCCACCCACCCCCGCGTCCCGTCACGAGCGGCGACGAGGGCAGGACACCCGCGGCGGCCAACGAGAGAGTCGAATCGGGGCCACCGAGGACGGAGATGGCCTTTGTGCCCCGCTCGCTCGAGGTTGACGTGTCGATGTCGAACACATCGAAGCGAGTTTCCCCCGATCCGTGAACCCGGTGGCCGGTGAAGTCCGGCGATCCCTGCAGGGCCGTGACGTATCGGGCCGCCGAGGTTGTTTGCTGCGCCGGCGTGACGCCGTGGCGCACGACGATCCGCGCAACGCCAGCACGCCGCAGGGCCTTCGCGACGCCGGCCGTGTCGCCCGACGCCACACGAGCATCGACGGCGTCCATGAGCCGTTGGGCACCGGGGTGAACGAGCGGTGCGGAGGCGCGCACAGCCACCGGGCTCTGAGCGAATGCGACGAGCGGTTCGTCGGAACTCGTGCCCCACGCGTAGGTCGCGGCGCGCGCGCTCGGCAGGACGAGCGTCGACCCTCCGTCGCGCGCGGCCGCGGCGTCGATGTCCTTCGCCGCGGCGCGCAGCGAGGCCGGCCATGCCGTGACGCCGGGTTCGTGGCCGAGGCGTCCCTGCCAGAACGGTGCCATCGAGGCGAGCACGGCCACCGCGAGGGCTGCGGCGCCCCAACGAACCGCGGGCGTCGGCAGCGCGGCTCCCCCGACACTGTCGGTGACGGAGGCCCCCCGGTCCCGCAGGCGCGCGAGCAGCCGCTCGGCCACGACGGCGATGCCCATGACGAGCGGCAGTCGCACGAGAGGGTCGAGCTTGTGCACGTTGCGTGCAGCGGCGAGTGGACCGTCGAGGAGGTCGCGCGCCGTGTACGCGAACGGGCCGTGCACGGCGCCGACGTAGGCAACCCCCATGCCGACGACACCGACGAGCACCATGGCACCGAGACCTCGGGGCACGACCGGTCGGTGAGTACCCGCTCCGGTGCGTGCCGTGAGCAACCCTGCAAGGCCGACCCCGGCGAGCAGGCAGCCCGCGACGATCGACGCGGTGCCCTGCGCCACAACCCAGCCGCTCTGCCATACCGGGTGGCCTTCGGCGTCGATGATGTAGGCCACCCAGTCCGAAGCGCCGCGCAGGATGCCCGGCACGGACGTCACGGCCGTCGTGATGCGAGAGGTCTCGATGTAATCGAGGAACGGGTAGGCGTAGCGGCCGAGCACGACGAGCGGGCCGAGCCACCAGGCGCAGCCCAGAAAGGCGCCGAGAGCGAGTCCGCCGACGAGATCGCGACGACCGACGCGCCGATCCTCACGCAACCGCTCCCCACCGACGACCAGGGCGAACACGAACGCACCGAGCACGGCGACGAGCGACGCCGTCGCGTTGACCCCACCAAGAACAGCGCACAGCACCCCGACGGCACCGACGTAGCGCTGCCACGAGAGTCCGCCCGGACGACGGCGGGCGTGAACGGCCAGCAGCAGCCAAGGCATCACCATCCCGGGCCACGTCTCGACGGACAGTTGGGCGAGCAGACTGAGTACCCGCGGACTCAGCGCGTACAGCACTCCCGCGAGCGCCGCAGCCGCCGTCCCAACACCCAGCACGCGACGCGCGAAGAGGGCGGCCCCGAAGGCACCGACGATGAGCATGAGCGTCCACCAGGCTCGTTGCGCAGCCCACCCGGGCAGGCTCACCGCGTCCGCGAGGGCGAAGAACGCCCCCATGGGAAACAGGTAGCCGTACGCCTGGTTCTGGAGTTCGCCGAACCCCGAATGCCCGGACCAGGCGTCGAGCGAGCGGGCGAGGTAGCGGGCCGGTGCGGCAACGAGGTCGATCTTCGTGTCCGGTTGGATGACGCCGGGCTGCACCAACCACGGCAACACTCCGAGTGCCGCGATGACGCTCGTCAGCGGGTCGGCGAGGAAACGGCGCAGGCGTCCTCCCCGGGCGGGCGTGACGGCGGAGTCGCTCACCGCTTGCGCACGAGGACGAGCAGGTTCCACGTCACGATCTCCCGAAGGCCCGGCACCCGCAGGATTGGGCGGGCCCAATCGGGCCAGTAGCGCGGACGCAGGGCGAGAACATCGGCCCGGCGGGATTCACGGGCGGCCTCGGCCCAGTCGAGTCCCTGCCGGACGCTCACCCGGAACAGGCTGTCGTCGATGAGGTTCTTGGGCCGGTGTCCGTGCTTGCGCTCGTACCGCCGAGCGGCACGTTCTCCGCCGAGCCAGTGCCAGGGCGACGTCTCGTGGCCTCCCCACGGGCTGAGCCAGTTCGTGTAGGCGATGTAGAGCAACCCGCCGGGTGCGACGACGCGCAGCATCTCGTCGGCGACGGCCTCCGGTGTGCGCACGTGTTCCCACAGGTTCGAGCTGAAGACGACGTCGAACGAGCCGTCCGCGAACGGCAGGTGCCCCGCGTCCCCGACGACGCCACCGTGGCGAACCGAGTCGACGTCGGGGTCGGCGTCGAGGGGAACGTAGGTGGCACCGAACTCGTGGAAGGCCTCGGCGAACTCCGCCGGTCCGGCGCCGACGTCGAGGACGTGAGCCCCGTCCAGGTCGAGGTGCTCGGCGATGCCTGCGACGGAGTCTCGAGCCAGCTCACAGTAGAAGTGCGCCGGGTCGCTCTGTTCCACGAGGAAGGCGCGGAACAGGTGAACGCTGCGGCGAAGGCCGCGGCTCATGAGGCAACCCTGGCCACGAGGTGGAGCGTGGGACGCAGGCGCGGCACAGCGGCGCGCGCTGCAAGTGTCCCGGGCAGACCGAGTGCGGCCAGCGCCATCGTCGAGCGTTGCGCGAGCACGCCACGCGGGCGATCGGTCGGGCGCACGGCGCGAACCGTGCTCGCGGCGCCGTGGACGAGCGAGTCGAGGACGGGGCGGCGGATCTCCACCGAGTCGAAGCCGGCGTCCCGCGCCATCGTGCTCAGAGACTTCGCCGTGAAGAAGCGGATGTGTGTCGGATCCTCGAGCATCCACCAGCCGTCCTTGACGAGGCCGAGACCCGCCCAGTCACCGGCCGGCGTGAGGAAGTGCGCGCTGCCGCCGGGGCGCAACAGGTCGCGGGTGCGCTGCAACGTCAGGGCTGGATCGACGACGTGCTCGAGCACGTGGATGCCGTAGGCCATGTCGACGGCGCCGGCGGGCAGGGCGTCGGGCGTGACGTTCTCGATGCCGCAGGCGTGCAGCGATCCCTCGCGGGCCACACGGCCATCGACGGCGAGTTCGAGCTGGTCGGGATCGGCTCCCGCGACGCTGGCTCCGCCGTCGAGGAAGCGACGCAGCAGAGCACCGGTGCCGAAGCCGATCTCGAACACCGACTCGGGTACGCCGTCCGCGATGAGCGTGCGGTAGGTCAGGGCGAGACGCGCCGAGTCGAGCGTCGGGTCACCGCCGTAAGCGTGCTCACGGTGACGCGCGGGCGCGTCGTGGAGGGAGCGCACGAGGTGCCCGCAGTGAGTGCACCGCCCGAGCACGGATGAGCCGAGCGTCCAAGGCTGCACGGCATGGCCGCACACCTCGCATCGAGACCTGGGAATCGGGACACCTCCTGTTCGGCTCCCGGTTACTCTAACGGGCGACCCGAAACGGTCGCGGACGAATGGCACGAGGAGACGAGCAGGGATGAACGGCGAGCACGCAGGTGCCCCGATGCGGGTGCTGTACCTGTCGTGGCGCGACCGCGAGAACCCCGAAGCCGGCGGCTCCGAGGTGTTCGTCGAGCGCACGAGCGAGGTGATGAGCGCTCTCGGGGACGAGGTGACGATTCACACCGCCCGCTTCCCGGGCGCAGCCCGACGCACGATGCACGGCGACGTCCGCGTCCTGCGCGCCGGCAACCGCTTCACCTGCTACGCGGCGGGGCTGTGGCACCTGCTGCGCCACTCCCGCGATTACGACGTCGTGATCGACGTGCAGAACGGTGTGCCGTTCTGGTCACCCATCGTCTCCCGCGTCCCCGTCGTCGCCGTCGTCCACCACGTGCACCGCGACCAGTGGTCGAGCATCTTCGGTGAGCGCCTCGCGAGGTTCGGCTGGTTCCTCGAGTCGAAGGCCGCGCCGTTCGTCTACCGCAAGAGCCGCTACGTCACCGTCTCGAAGGCAACGCGGGCCGAACTCGTGGAACTCGGCGTCGATGCCGAACGCATCGACCTCGTCTACAGCGGCAACGACCACCCGCGCGATCTCGACTCCTACGCGGACGTGCCTCGCACGCCCGAGCCGTCCCTCACCGTGCTGGGCCGCCTCGTGCCGCACAAACAGGTGGAGATCGCCGTGGACACCGTGGCACGCCTGCGCCCCCAGTTCCCCGGGCTCGTGCTCAACGTCGTCGGTTCCGGGTACTGGCAGGAGAACATCGCCCAGCACGCCCGCGATCTCGGAGTAGAGGACGCCGTCCGTTTCCACGGATTCGTCGACGAGGAGACCAAGCACACGCTGCTCGCCTCGTCGTGGCTCGTCATGATGCCCTCGTACAAGGAGGGCTGGGGCTTGACGATCGTGGAGGCCGGGCTGCACGGCACCCCCTCGCTGGCGTTCATCCAGGCCGGTGGCCCCAGTGAGTCCATCCAGCACGCGAGCACCGGCGCTCTGGCGTCGACGACCGACGAACTCATCGACGACGTGCGCGTCCTCCTCGAACGAGCGGATGTCCGGGAGGAACTCGGACGCAATGCGCGCCGCTACGCCCGCTCGTTCAGCTGGAGCAGCGCCGGCCGGAACTTGCACCACACGCTCGAGAACGTCCTGGGGCGCGCGACGCGTGCGCCCCAGCCGCCGGACACTCCCCTGCACGTCGAGCGCCTGCGTGCCCTCGTCGAGCGCGACGCGTTCGCTTCGGACGAGCGGCCACACGACGTCAGCGTCTCCTGATCTCAGGCACACGGTGCCCCGGTCGTCGACGGCAGCCGGTGCGGGCCACACACAACAGCGCGAGGGCGAGGCATTTCGGTGCCTCGCCCTCGCGCATGTTCGGCCGTGCGGCCGAACGGATCAGCCGTCGTAGCTGATCTTGGACTGGTACTTCTGCGACTGCTCCTGGTTGCCCTGGGTCTGGATGAGACCGAAGATCGCCAGAAGGGCGAGAAGGATGCCGACGATGGCACCGCCGACGTTGTACGCCGCCTTGTTCGTGGACGCGCTCATGGTGAACCGCCTTTCGCATTGTCCAGCTCTCACTTCGCGGGTGAGACGCGTCGCCCGTACGACGCATTTTCATCGAGTGTAGCCCGAATGTGACGTTCTGCGCAGGCGAACTACTGACTGGTACCCGAAGCGTGTCGTTCCGCGCCGCGTTCGAACTGCCTGCGCCGCACGAGCCACGCCGTACCCGCAGCCAGGGTGACCCCCGCGAGAGCCAGGCCCGTCGCGCCCCACCAGGGCGCGTTCCCCAGGCTCTGCGAGCCGTCGTGGCCGCTGGGACGGCCGATGTCGTAGAGCGTCAGGTCTCGTCCCGAGTGCACGACGGAGCCGATCGGGTTGAGCGTCCGAATGTCGTCGTCGGCCCCGGGTTGGGACTTCTCGACGACGACGTAGCGCACGCCGGCCCGGCTCAGCGCAGCCTTGACCTGCGCCGCGTCCCCGCTCGCGAGGGCCCTCGACACCCGGTCGGCAGCCGCACTCTCACCCCGTACCGTGCTGTCACGCAGTGGCAGGTCGTCGTTGACGAGCACCGGAGAGGACGACAGGCGCTGCCACGCGTCGAGCACGGTGATGTCGCCGTTCCAGCCGTACTTCCGGTACAGGCGCCACGGCAGGACGGCGGCCGCGTCCGACGACGCCGATAACCGCTGCGCGACGGCTCCGTACTCGTTCGGATAGCTCGACGAGACCCATTGGCCACCGCGGGCGAACGCAAGCCCCGGCAGAAGAACGACCGGCAGCACGGCGGCCGTGACGAGTGCGACAGGGGCGAGCGCGGTTCCTCGGGCGCGTGACACGACACGTGCCGCGAGCACGCCCCACCCGAGCGCTGCGAGCACGACGAGCAACGCGACGAACTTCTGTCCGTCGCGCAGCAGCCCGCCGCCGGGAACGGTCTCGACGAACCACACAAGCAGTGGCGCCGTGACGGCGAAGCTTCCGAGGCTCGAAAGGACGAGCGCGAGGATTCCGAGCGCCCCGATCCCCCAGCGCAGCGCCGGCAGATGCCTCAGGAGCGTCACGAAGCCGACGACGACGAGCGCAGCGGCGAGAAAAGCGAAGACCACGGCGTGGCGCTCGGGGAACCACGACGGCTCGTGCCAGATTCCGCCGCCCCCGAGGAGTGACCCGAGAACGCCCAGCGGCGTGTCGGCTCCGGCGGCAAAGGCCCGAACGCCGGTGGCGTCGGCCGCGGACGATGACGAGCTCGTGAGGAAAGGGAACCACCACGCGGCGTTGAGCAGGAGCCACGCGGCTGCTCCGACGGCGATGCTTCCCGCGCGGGGCCGACCCGCGCCGGGCGCAAGGAGGATGACGACCAACGCGATGGCGACGAGCACGGCGCCCGTCGAGCCCGACAGGGCGCTCATGCCCAGGCCCACCGCGGTGCTCGTCACGGCCCGGTGATGGCGCGTGTCATCGCCGTCGCTCCGCGCTGCGCGCAGTTCGAGTGCACCGACGACGGCCCACACGAGCGCTGCGTACCCCCAGAGGTAGCCCCAGTGACCGATGGCGAGACGCTCGGCCATCCACGGGCTCCACGTCGCGGCGACGGTTGCGACAACGGTGGTGACGACGCCGCGTCGCCAGCGGTCGAGACCGGCGCCGATGGCGAAGAACGCCCCGACGAGGACGAGCCGTTGCGTGATCCAGCCGGGCAGCACGAGGTCGAGCAGTGCGACGACGGTGTCGTTCGGCACGGCGCGGGGAACCCCGCCGTCCATCCCGAGCGTGCCCGCCGAAAGCGGGAGGTCGGGCACGAACACCATGTCGTAGTGGAGCAGGAAGCCGGGACGCCACAGCGCCGGGGACAGCACGACGAGCGCGACGGCAGTCGCCGTCAACAGGCCTGCATGCCGTGTGGGCCATGAGACAGCGCTCGACCGCTCCCCCTCGCCCCTGACGCTCACGCGGGCCTCACTCGAACTCGGCGAACGCCTCGCCGAGGCGACGGGTCTGCGTGACGATGTCGTGCTCCGCGACCATCCGTTCGCGGTTGGCTCGGCCCGTCTCGCGGGCAGCGTTGTCGTCCTCGAGGAAGTGCAGGAGCCCGTCGGCCAGTGCTGCGGCGTCGTCCTCGACGACGAGGTTCGGCGGCCGCACCGCCTCGTCGTTCGTACCACAGGCTGTCGTGACGACGGGAAGGCCGCACGCCTGCGCCTCGAGGTAGGCAAGACCGAGTTGCTCGGTCCACTTCCACGTCGGGCGGGGTGCCGTCGTGAACACCCGAGCCGAGCGCAGGAGGTCGGCCACCCCCGACGCATCGAGCGAGCCCGCGAGGACGACCGAATCCGGCATGCGACGGGCGGCTTCCTCGACGAGCGGAAGCAACGGGCCGCGTCCGGCCACGACGAGCTGCGCCTCCGGCAGGTGTCGGCGCACGTGAGCCATCGCGTCGAGCACGGTGTCGATGCCCTTGTTCGGCGCCAGCGGCGAAGTGAAGACAACGCGTGGGCGGTCGGTGAGTTCGGCTGCCGGGGAGAACAGTTCCGTGTCGACACCGGGCTTGACGACGCGCGCCCGCTCGAGGTCGAAGCCGTTGAGGTCAAGGTGATCGAGGGCGGCGTCGACCATGCAGAGCACGAGGTCGGCGCTGCGTGCGGATTCGACGGCCTGGCGGTACGGCGGCAGGGCGTACAGGGGCTGACGCGGCATGTTCTCCCACGTCACGACGGCCTGCTTGAAGCCTCCGGATCGGCGGCGCCGGGAAAGTTGCCCGGTGACGAGCGAACACAGCTCGAGGCTGACCGCCCAGTCGGGGCGAGCGCGCGCGAGTTCGTCGTCGAGGTTCTCGGCCCAAGCGAAAGCGCCGGCCTCGATGAAGCGCTTCACCGGGCGGCGGTAGGTCGTCGGGACCCAGCTCATCTCCCCCACCGGCTCGTCGGCGGCCAGCGCTGTGACGTGGGTGTCGGGCATGCGAGACATCCAGTAGAGCTCACGGCGGGGACGCTGATCGGGCAGCGAGAGCCACAGCAGTTCACGCCGGCGCGGCGCGTCGCCGTCGGTCACGACGTCTGTCCTCCGGAGGCCGCCTCACGGCGCGCGGTCCAGGCGCCGTAGCCGTAGCCGACCGCTTCCATCGCACGCATCGCGACCATGCCCGCGGCGTGCAGGGGGCGTCGGGCCAGGTCGCCGCGGTGGCTCCAGTACGCGCCGAGCACCGCACGCCCTTGGTCGCTGACGGCGCCGTCGTGCTCGGCTTCGAGGGCCGGGATGCTTCGGCCGTAGTAGCGCCGCTTGTCGAAGACGTCGCGCAGGGTGAGGTGACCCTCGTCGTGGTCGATGACGATGGGAGCGAGTTCGATGCGGTGTCCCGCACGGCGCATTTTCATGCGAAGGTCGGCGTCCTCCGGTCCGGACATCGCGAGGTGGAACTCGCCGTCGCCGACCATGAACTCACGGCGCAGCAGGCGTGGGTTGTGCAGCCACGGCTGGTCGAGGTAGCACTCACGCTCGAGGGCCCGGCAGGCTGTCCAGAACCCCGTGCCGATCGTGCGCTCGGGCAGGGCGACGCCGGCCGCGCCTGTTTGCTCGGCCGTGTCGAGGGCGACTTCGAGAGCACGCGGCGGCAGGATCATGTCGCTGTCGAGCCACACGATCCACGGCGTCTCGGCAGCCTGGATGCCGCGGTTGCGCTGGGCGGAACGCTCGGGGCCCGCCTCGAGGTAGACGTCGGCGTACCGCTGGGCGATCTCGGGCGTCGCGTCGTTACTCGCATTGTCGACGACGATGAGCGTCACGTTCGGCTCGGTCTGCGCAACGACGGACGCGAGCGTCGCCTCGATCGTGCGCTCGTTGTTGCGCGTCGGCACGATGACGCTCACCGCGCGCGCAACACCGCCCTCCACATCGCGCCCGGCAGTCGTCCCTGCGCTCACGTGGCTGTCACTCATCCTCGGATCCTCCGTCGCTGTCGCTGTCGCGCGTGCGTCCCTCGTCATCGGTGCGGTCGGCGGAGTCGGTGGCGTCAGCGGCCGGCTCGGCCGTTGCGGCACCGAGGGATCCCCCGGCCAGGCCTTCACGGCGCAGGAGGCCTGCAATGGCGACGACAAAACCGGCGCCGGCAACGCGATGCGGCCACAGGTTCGCCGAGATCGCATCCGCGCTCACCTCGCCGAGGTCGGGGCTGAGGACGAGGAACAGGAGAATCGCCACGAACACCATTGCAGCGCCGGTGACGACGAGTGCCCGTGCTGTCACGCGTCCCCAGCGCAGGCCCGCCACGACGGCGAGACCCGCCACGAGTCCCGGAAGCCCCACAGCGAGCGCGGCGGCCACGACGAAGCCGGCTTGGAGCAGGACCTGACGACCCGAGCGACCCGGGGACCCGCCGCCACCGGTCATCCGCTCCTGTGTCGCGGACCGGTGCGCGCGATGAGCCGTCAGGTCCTCGTCGGCGCTCTCGTCTCGACCACCGACAAGCGCACCCGTCAGCCACGCACGCACCACGAGCGCTGCCGCGAGCAACAGTGCCGCAAGCGAGAAGAGGATGGCCCAGTTGGCGTAACGCTGAGGCGTGAAGCGCATCTCGACGGTGCCCTCGGCGCCGGCCGGCAGAACCCACCCGGAGGAGTAGCCGTCGAGCAGGACGGGGCGTCCCAGATCCTTGTCGCCCAGCGTGGCGCTCCAGCGCTCGTCATAGCTCTGCCCCAGCACGACGGCCTTCGGCGTGGAGCTCTTCGCCACGCGCACGGACTTCACGCTCGGCGAGTTCTTCGTCACGGCGAAGTCGACCGGGGCAGGCGAGACGGCGGCCCCCGCCTTCTCCGACACGGTGTCGCGCAGCACGAGCGAGTCGACGACGAAGTCGCGCACCGGCTCGACGTGCTGTTCGCGGGCCTTGAGGACAACCGGGTTGCACGCCGTCCAGCGGGTGCCGGCGTCCTTGGGCCCGGCCACACGGTCGCCCGACAGACGCATCGGCAGCGCCGTACCGTTGATCGTCGAGACGGCGAAGCACCGGTTCTTACCAGGCTCGTCGAACGCACCGAGAGGAGCCTTGCGCAGCACTTGTTTCGTGTCGATCGACGTGAACTTCGCCGGGGCGCCGTTACGCGGCCCGCTCGAGGCGTCGAGCTGCACCCGCACGACCTTGCCCCGCGTCGCCGTGATGTCGATCGACGCCGTGCCGTTCGGCTTGAGAGCTCCGGAGCCGACGACGCGGCCGTCGACGCTGACCGTGGCCCGCGTCGCCCACTGGGTGCGTGATGCACCGCCCTCACCGGGGGCCTGGGTGACGGAGACAGAGCTGATCTCGCGCTCGGGCCCGCGCATCTGCCACCAGGCACCCTGCGGGCTTGCGCCACCGGGAACCCAGGCCGTCTTGTCGTTGTCGTCGGCGGCCTGGGACGCACGGTATTCGGGGCGGTCGAACCAGAACTCCGACGACGACGCCGTGACGGCATCGCTGTAGCCCGCGCTGCGGTCGTAGAAGCGCTCCTGGTCGGCCTTCGCGAGGCGCACCGTGGCGGAGGCGTCGTAGCGACGGGCGTCGGGCATCGTGAAGATGCGGTTGAGCGAGGTCTCGGAGTCGTCGTTCGGGGAGGACGAGTTCTGCACGCGCTGGAAGAGGATGTCGAGCGGTGCCTTCTCGAAGGCCGTGCGGCCCTCGGCGTCGAGGCTGTCGTACAAGTCCTTCAGAGTCGACGGCGTGCGCGCCGCACGCTCTGCCTTCGCCCCGGGTAGCCCCACTTCGGAAACACCGACGAGGTTGTAGCCGTCGCCGCGGGTCGAGTCGATCCGCAGGCGGACGGACTCGGCGTTCACGCCGCCCATGCGGAACGTGGCACGGCCGGTGTCTGGCACGCGCACGGAGACAGACTTGCCGCCTGCGATGAGGGTGGCGCGATCGATCTTGACGGGACCGAGATCGGCCTGAGCGACCGACACGTCACCGAGGCGGGCGGGCTTATCGAGCTTCACGTTCAGGCTCTGGCCTGCGGCTCGCTGGAAGTCACCGAACCGCCACGACGTCGCATCGTCACCGTCGAAAGCGTTCTCGGCGGCGGCGAAGGGCAGGTCGAAGAACGTTCCACCGGCCGAGCTCGCGGTGACGTGCGCCCCGGAACGTTCCAGGACGGTCTGGTTCTTCGGATCGGTGCCCAGTGTGCGGCTGTTCTTCAGTGCCTCGTTCGCGGCAAGGAGCGAGCCCTGGCCGGCGGTGAGGCGCTGAGGGATGGTGTTGCGACGGGCGTTCGTGTCGGTTTGCGCGAGTCGTGCGCCGTCCTTGAGCGCGGCTTTGAGGCTCGTCTCGTCGAGGTCCTGCGCGTAGCGCACGGTGGGGCTCGAGCGAAGCAGGCCGGCGGCGGCGAGCTGGGGGAACGCCCAGCCGTCGCCGGCGATGATCATCTGACCCGCGAGGCTCTGGGCCCGGACCGCACGTCGGGAGTCCTTGACCCCGTAGAGCTGCACCGGCGTGAGCAGGGCCTCGTCCATGCTCTCGGGCTGGTTCGTGGGCGACAGGACGTTCTGACCGGGACGGCCGAAGTTCGCGACGCCGTACAGACCACTGTCGCCGTCGATGAGGCGCGACATGGCCGCTGGCCGCGCACCGCCGTCGTTCTCCCAGACGGTGTCGTGACGCACGAGCACGTTGTCGGCCCCGAGGTAACGCGCGAACGTCGAGGCGATGTCGCCGTTCGAGCGATCCGACTGCACCGTGTCGTCCATGGCCGCGAGGAGGTTGGCGCCGGGTGCACTCGCGTTCGGCGTCGTCTCGGGCAGCACGGCCTCGCGCTGGAGAAGCGAGTTCGTGAGGTCGTCCGGCCGTTGAACGGTCCAGCGATAGGTCGGCCTGGTCTGGCCGGGAAGCATGAGGGTACGCGCGTTCGGGTCTCCCCCGTCGGCCGCCTTGGCGGCCTCGCGCCAGTAGTTAGGCACGTCCATCTCGGAGATGTAGAGCCCGTTGGACAGGGCCGGCAGGATCCAACCGGCCACGAGAACCGTGGCCAACGAACCGGCCACGGGGGCGAGCGCGCTGCGTCGTTGGACGAGGCGCACGAGTTGCACCGCGCCGAAAGCCAGCGCCAGCGCGAAGGCCAGCGCGAGAAGCGCTCCGATCTTGTTCGTCGTGCGGAACGCGGCGAGCGGGCCGAGGCCGAGCACCTTCTCCAGCACCCACCCGACGGGGCTCTGGGCGCGTCCCTCGCCCGGGAACAGCCCGACCATGACGACGGCAGCCAGGGCGGCGAGCAACACGAGAGTGCGGCGAAGAGCAGTTCGCGCAAAGGCGAGGGAGACGAGCGCAAGCGTCGGCCACAGCGCGGTGAGGACGATGACGACCGGGCTCGTGATGTAGGTGGCGTTCTGAGGCACCCACGGCCCCGTGTCACTGTGGCCGTAGAGCGGCCACAGACCGAGGCCGCGCAGCACCTCGGTGAAGGACGACACCTTGTGAATACCGGTGAGCGTCTCGGACATGTCGACGATCTGCGCGCCTGTGCCAAGCGCTGCGGTGGCGGGCACGAGCCAGTAGACCGAGACGGCGACGACGAAGAGGCCGCACTTGGCCGTCACGGCGAGCACCTGACGCCACGTAGCGCGGCGGTGCCACAGCGCGACGGCGGCGATCGGCACGAGCGCGAGCAGCTGGTACAGCGGCACGACGGCCACGTTCATGCCGCTCATCGCGAAGAACGCAAGGCCGAACGCGGCCGGCCAGACCCAGCTGCGAGGCTGCTGCAGACCCCTCAAGTAGGCCAGGAGCATCCAGGGCAACAACGCCATCGGCAGGGCGATTGCGAGCGTGTTTCCGGCGGCGATCGTGTAGGGGTTGGCGAGGTAGAAGACCCCCGCGAACAGGCCGACCCACTTCGTCGCGCGGACGGTGGCTGCCCGCACGAGACGGTTCGCTCCCCATGCAGCGACGAGCCAGAGAGCGAAGTGGAAGACCTTGAAGGTCCACTCCGGTGACAGACCGAGCCCGCGCAGCGCCGACAGCAGAAGCAGCACGGGGACGAGGCCGACGTTGAAGTTGGCCGACCCGAGGTAGGGAGAGCTCGTCCACGACGAGAGGTAGCGCTCGACCATCGTCCACGGCGCGAGGTAGACCTCTGGCTTGATGTCGGTGTGGAAGTGACCGAGCGAGTTGCCGAAGACGATGATCGCGAGAAAGAGAACGAGCCCGCCGGTCGTGAGCGCGTACGGGCTGACCCGCGCGGCGAAGCGTCTCACGTCGTTGGCCTCCGGATCGTCGACTTCGTCACTGCACCGCGCGCCAAGCGCGCTTCCCGTCGGCGCCCCGGCGGTGACTGCCTAATATAACTGGGAAGTAACCCCCGAGAGGACCAACCCGAGAAGGTGGAGACGTTGAACGCTGGACGCACCGACGTCTCCACTGACTCCGCCGACGAACCGTCCGAGGCTCCTGGCAACCGGACCGAGCGCACGGCGGGCATCGGTTCGGGCGCCCTCCTCGGAGTCGCCATGGGCGTCGGCAACGCCCTGAGCTACGTCTTCGTCCTCGTGCTGACGCGCGCCCTCGGTACCGCGGGGTTCGGCGCCTACTCGGCGCTCATCACGCTCGGCATCGTGCTCGTCATCCCGGCCGGCGCCTTCCAGGTCATCATCGCGCGACGCTGGGCCGACGAGGAAGCACGCACGTCCGGGCTCGTGGCCGCGGCCGGGACGGGCGTCGCTCTCACCGGGCTCACGTGCCTGCTCGCCGCGCCGATCGGCGACATCTTCCACCTCGACGGTGTGGCCGCCACCGTCGCCATGTCGCTCATGCTCCTTCCGATGACGCTCACGGGCGCGTTTCAGGGCATGTTGCTGGGGGCCGAACGCCTCGGGCGCCTGTCGACGCTCTACGTCCTCACCGCGGCCACCCGTCTGCTCGGCGCGTTCGTGTGCCTCGCGATCGATGCGAACGTCACGCAGGTCTTCGTCGCCATGGCGATCGCGGCCTGGCTCACCGCGGCGTACGGGTGGTGGGCCTGTCGCGATCTGGCCGCCACCACGCGGCGCCACTCCCCCTCGCTCCTGGCCGAGATGGCGCGATCCAACTCGACGCTCGCGGCGTTCACTGCCCTGACGAACGTCGACGTGCTCCTCGTGCGCCACTTCCTCGACGAACACACCTCCGGCGGCTACGGCCTCGCGTCGACCTTCGGGCGGGCGATGTGCTGGGGCACCCAGTTCATCGCGCTGCTCGTCGTGCCGCGCCTGTCGCGTCAGGGGTCGTCGATGATCTGGCGGGCGGCCGCGCTCGTCGTCGGAATCGGCGCGATCGCGGCCGCGGTTGTCGCGATTGACGCCGACGCCCTCGTGCGGCTCATCGGCGGCACGGCCTTCGACGGTTTCGGAACGCTCGTCCTGGCCTGCATCGCGCTCGGCACGCTGTGGGCCCTGGCGCAGCTGTGGCTCTTCTCCCAGATGGCCGACGACGACACGACTCTCGGCAAGGTGGCTTGGCTGGCCGTTGCCGTCGAGCTCGTCGTCGGGTGGCTGTGGTGGCACGACAGCGCCGAGCAGATCATCGGCCTCGCCGCCGGCTGCGCGGCGCTCGTCGTCCTCGTCGGCGTGGTTCGCACCCGCCGTCACGCCGTGACGCAGCTCGAGTCCGAGGAGGACCTCCTCGTCACCGACCGCACGTGACACGCCTCGGGCCGAGCCGACACACGTGGTCAGCTCGGCCCGAGGCAACGGTGGGTCACTTCGCGCTGGCGTCGTCACCGATCTTGCGCGAGCGTCCGAGCAGCACCTTCGCCACGGCGGTGATCGGGCCGGGCACGATGCCCACGGCCTTCCACATCACGGCGTTGACGCGGTCCTGCACCGTCACCTGGTAGCGGCGCAGGGCCTCGTCCGTGCCCGAGAGTTTGCAGGCTGTACCGGGCACACGGCGGAACGTGAGGGCGTGCAGGCCGTTGGCCCAGCGCGGGTCGTCGGCGTGCGCAGCGTCCCACGTCTCGACGATCTCCCAGCCCTTGTGCCGCTGGAGGAAGATGTTGTGGGCCTTCTGCACGACCGGCCACGACGCGTCGTCGATGAGCACGAGCGCCTCGTCCGCGAGCAACGGCTCGACGACAGCCAGGGCGAGGTAGTGCGACAGTAGCGTGTGCTCGCCGTCGTAGAAGTAGACGCCGACCGGCCGATCGAGCGCGCCTGGCTCGACCATGAGCTTGAAGCAGTCGCCCTCGAGCAGTTCGACGTCGGCGTCACTCGCGTGCTCGGCGAGGTTCGTCATGAGCTCCTTGCGGGCCATCTCGCCGGCCATGCCGAACTCCATGAAGTTCTCCATGACGACAAACTTCTTGCCGGCGTTGCCCCGCACCGCAGCGCAGATCGAGCGGCCCTTGAACGTGCCGACCTCGAGGTAGGCCTCGCCCTCGGGCAGGTGACGCGCGGCCTCGTTGAGCACCGCGAGTTCGTTGACCGCCGTGTAGCCGGCCACCTGGGCGGTGAGGTCCTTCCATGCACCGTCCACCGGGTCGCCGCTGTGGACGTCGGGGGTGAACAGCGCCGGAAGGGCTTCGAAGAAGGCAGACGTTTTCATGGGTTCCTTACGTGGGTGAGGCCCGAACGCACACGGCGGACCACGGACGGTGTCGGCGAACTCGGGCGCCACAAGAATGCCACCTCATGCGCCTCAGCGCTGGGCAGTCGCCAGAACCTGGGGCGCGAGCCACTTCCAGATCATCGGTGTGGCCTCCTCGGAGAAGTGGACGCTGTCGGTGTACAGCCGCTTGCCGCCCACCTCGGGCTGGAACGGATTGCTGCACACCGTCTTCGCGAGGTCGAGCAGCGGCACGTGCTCCTCGGACGCCCACTCCCGGATGAGGGCGTTGACCTGGTCGGGTCGCTGCGACTCGGCGAGCGCAGGGCCGTCGGCGCGCATCGCGGCGGCGTCCTCGGGCGGGAGGACGGACAGATCGGCCTGACGGCACGGCACCGTCGTCACGTAGACACGCTGCGCTCCCCCGGCGCGGATCTTCCCGACGGTCTCGGTGAGGCGCTTCTTCGCGAGGTCGCGGTAGGCGGCGTCGTCGATCCACACCTTTCGGCCGTCGAGCATGTGCCGCGAGGCGAGGTGCACGCCGGGCATGAGGACGGCGGCCTCCGCACCCGAGCCGCGAACCTTCGACGTCAGGTCGCGCTTGAGGTAGGCACAGTCCTTCGGGTTGGGCACGATCTTGCTCTTGGAATCGACGATCGGGATGTCGAGCACGTCGCAGCCCGGCACGGCCAGGGCCACGGGGTGGAGCCCCGGGAAATTGAGCGACGGGTAGTTCTCGACGAGCTTGAGGGGCACCGAGTCGCCCACCATGGCCACCGTGGTCCGGCTCGAGGTCATGGGGTAAGCCTTCTGCCCCGGCACGAGGTCGGGAACGTTCGCCACGTACTGCGGCGGGCCGCTGACTCGGGTCATCGTCCACATGAGGCCTGAACCGAGGACGAGGGCCAGTGCCGAACCGACGGCGACGAACTGCCGCGCGCCGGAAGTGGATCTCGGCAGCAGACCCTTGACGCCGTTCTGCAGGACGGGCACTTCGATATAGCGGAAGCTGAGGTACGCAGCGGCGAACGTGAGCGCACCCTTGAGCACGGCCTCGGCGATGTCGGGGAGGCCCGGCACGTCGACCCACAGGTTGATGGGCCAGTGGTAGAGGTAGAGCCCGTACGAGATGCGGCCCAGGAAGGCCAGGGGCTCCCACCCGAAGATGCGGTTGATGAGCAGGTTGCGCGGGTCGACGCTCGACCACCCCATGAGGGCGGCGCCGACGGCGAAGAGCAGGATGCCACCGCGGTCGTAGACCCACGTGGTGCTCGGGTCGAGGAGGAAGACCGCCGAGACCGAGACGCCGAAGCCGATGACGCCGAGCGCCTGCGTCACGGCGCGTGGAGGGAGCACCGGGCCCCGTTTGTCGTTGCCGAGTCCGAGCAGACAGCCCAGCGCGACACCGACGAGCAGAGCCTGCACGCGGGTGTCGGTGCCGTAGTAGAGGCGCGTCTGGTCCTGCGGCGTCTCGAAGCCGAGCTGCGCCGTCCACCAGGCGCTCACCGCCGCAAGAGCGAGAGCGATGCCGGCCTTCGCGCCCCGGCGACGGGCGAGGGCGACGAGGGCGAGCACGAGGAAGGGGACGATGACGTAGAACTGTTCCTCGACCGAGAGCGTCCACGCGTGACGCAGCGGCGACGGGTCGACGAACTGGTCGAAGTAGGCGTCGCCACGGCTGATGAGTCGCCAGTTGAGGAAGAATCCGAGCGTCGCGAAAGCGTCGCCGGCGTACTCCTTGCGCTGCTCCGCGTCGGCGAAGAAGGCCGTGTGAACGAGCACCGCGGCGACGAGCACGAACATCGCGGGGAGAACGCGGCGGGCCCGGCGGGCGTAGAAGCGGCGGACGTCGATGCGCCCCGTCTTCTGGCGCTCCTTGAGGAGCAGGCGAGTGATGAGGAAGCCGGAGAAGACGAAGAAGTGGTTGATGCCGACCCAGCCACCGACGAGCGCCGTCACGCCGAAGTGGTAGGCGATGACGAGGACGACGAACAGGCCGCGGTAACCGTCGAGCGCCGCATAGCGCGACGGCGTGCGCACGCCCTTGCCGTTGCGTCGCTGTGCGCGCGTGCTGCCCGTCACGGACGTCCACCTGCCTTGCTCAGAACCTGCGGGGCGAGCCAGCCCCAGATCATCGGGGTTGCCTCGGGCGAGAAGTGAATGCCGTCCTCGTAGACCTTCTTGCCGTGCAGCGTCGGCTGGTAACCGTCACCGCACACGGCGGAGGCGAGGTCGACGACAGGCACGTTCTCCTCCTTCGCCCAGGTCCTGATGAGGGTGTTGAGGCGCTTGGGGTTCTGGGCCTCGGCCACGAGTTCGGGTGAGCGGCTCAGCTCCGTACGGTACTGGGGCGGAAGGTTGAGTTCGCTCATCCGTCGGCACGGAACGGTGGTGATCTGCACCGAACGAGCCCCGGCCGCCTCGCCCTTCGTCGTGAGTTCGGAGAGCTTCGAGCGCACGGCAGCAACGTACGCCGGGTCGTCGAGCCACACCGTGCGCCCACTGAGTTGGTGGCGCAGCGCGAGCTGGAGACTGGGCATGATGACGAACGTCTCGGCGCCCGAGGTACGCACCTTCTCCTCGTAGGTCGCCTTGTTCTGCCGGCACGCGGCGTCGGCGCCGAGCGCCACCGTCGGTGTCCACTGCACAGGGGCGTCGACGATGTCGCAACCGGGTGTGCCGAGGTTGACGACCTCAAGGCCCGGGAAGTTGCCGCTGGGGAAACGGGAGACGAGGTGGAACGGCACCGAGTCACCGAACAGCGCGACCTTCGTCGGCGGCTTCGGCGCCGTGAACGTCGGCTGCCCCTCGACGAGCTCGGGGATGTTCGCCACCTTCTGCGGGACGCTCTCGTCGCGCACAGGTGCGGTGGCCTGCGCCGTACCTCCCGAGACGAAGAGCGCGCCGACGACGACCGCAGCCAGCCCTGCGAAGCCTGCGGCCCCCGTCCGACGGCGACCGAACGCGCCGAGTCCGTGCTTCATGATCGGCCGTTCGAGGAAGCGGTAGCTCAAGGCGGCCGCCGCGTAGGACAGGGCGAGCGTCAGCGCCGCGAGAACCCAGACGTTGACGCCGGTGAGGTAGCGCGAGAGCCAGATGAAGATCGGCCAGTGGTACAGGTAGAGGCCGTACGAGATCTTGCCCGTGTAGACCGCGGGTGGCAGGGAGAACACGCGAACGAGGGGCGTGGCGCGCCTCTGCGCACAGCCGATGATCCACGCCGTCGCCGCGCTGGAGGTCAGCAGCATCCCGCCGCGCGAGAACATCCACGGTGCGAGCGGCTCGATCGTGACGAACGCGACGAGCGTGGCCGCCAGCCCGAGCCACCCGACGATCTCGATCCACGGGCGGCCGCCGTCGAGGGGATCACGCGGGTCGCGGGGTTTGAGCAGCGCCCCGCCGCTCCCCCGGTGCCCGCTCCACACGCCCGCCGCGACGCCGAGCGCCAAGGCCTGAACGCGGATGTCCGTGCCGTAGTAGGCGTGCGACTGACCACCCAGCCCGACGAGGTCCAACCGCGTGGCCCACAGGGCACTGAGTCCGGCGAGCAGCACGAACGGAAGGGTCCTCGCCAGGCGCGTACGCCCCAGGGCCAGTACGGCCACGACGAGCCACGGCACGACGAGATAGAACTGCTCCTCGACCGACAGACTCCACGCGTGCCGCGTGATGCTCGGGTGGCTGAAGGCCTCGAAGTACTGATCGTCACGGGCCACGAGACGCCAGTTCATGACGTAGGTGAGGGTGGCGAGGATGTCGCCCTTGAGGAACGCCTTCTCCTCATCGGGGGCCAAGAACAGCCCGTCGAGCGTCACCGCGCCGAGCATGACGAGCAGTGCCGGGCCGAGGCGCCGCACCCGTCGGACGTAGAAATCGCGAACGCTGATGTCGCCGTAGCTACGCCGCTCGGCGAGGAGCAGACGCGTGATGAGGAAGGCGGAGAGGATGAAGAAGACGTTCATGAACACCCACAGCCCCGGCAGAACCGTGAGCGCCCCCACGTGCCACAGCATGAAGACGACCATGCCGTAGCCGCGGATACCGTCCAGGCCAGGACGGTGGGCGAAGAGCCGTGCGGCCATGAGTTCCTCTCCAATCGAACGCGTGCGAGCTTCCGCTCACGGCGACGGGCTCACCCACCGACGAATCGGAGCGGGTGAGCCCGTTGCCGTCAGTGCGGCAGTCAGTCGCGAACCGTGTCGGGCTCGTCGTCGTCGAAGCGCGTGCGACGGCGCGCCGGACGCACATCGTCGTCGTCCTCGTCGGCGACCAGGCGCGTGCGGCGGACCTTGCGAGGGGCGTCGTCCTCGTCATCGAGGAACCGCGCGCGACGACGCTCGTCGCGTTCAGTGTCGTGCTCGTCCTCGTCACCCAAACGGGGCCGACGGCGCGGCTCCTTGGTGCGCTCGCTCTGGCGCTCCGTGCGACCGGCGAGGAGGCCCGGGCGGCGATCGGAGTCGGCGTCGTCGACGTCGTCGTCCTCCACGGCCTCGTCCTCGAGGCGGGTGCGGGCGCCGCGCGTCTGCGCTGCCGACTCCGAGCCGAAGAGGAGGAAGCCGAGGGCGGCGGTGATGATGGCGAGGGCGAGGAAGAGGAAGCTCTGGTTGCGTGCGACGTCCTCCATGATGCCGCACTGGCCCTTGGCCAGACCGTTCGTGTTCGGTGACATCGGGCTACCGCAACGGAAGAGGCCGCCGTCCTTGCCCATGAAGCTGGTCGGCGTGAGGAAGAAGTACGCGGCCACCGCGAGGAATCCGGTGGCGACGATGAGCGCGACCTTCGTTCCGGGGCGCAGCGACGTCACTGTACGAGTGTCTGACTGGTTCGACATGCCCGCATGCTAGCGAAGTGGAACCGCCTGCGGCCCGGCCATTCGGCAAATAGACTCGCGCCCGTTGTCCTGTTCCCGTCGAGAGGCCCACCCCGTGCCACGTCGCGCACCCACTTCGCCGGGTTACCGCCCGGCGCTTGACGGACTTCGTGGCGTCGCCGTCCTCGCCGTTCTCGTTTTTCACCTCTGGCCGGCGGGGGTTCAGGGCGGCTGGCTCGGCGTCGACCTCTTCTTCGTCCTGTCGGGTTACCTCATCACGAGTCTGCTCGTGCGCGAGTACGCCCGTTCGGGCCGCATCGACCTGCGCCGCTTCTGGACTGCCCGCGCCCGACGCCTGCTGCCCAGCCTCATCACCGTGCTCATCGCCGTGCTGGCGGCGGCAGCTTTCTGGACACCCTCGGGACGACGCGGCTCGGTGGCGCTCGACACTCTCGCGACGCTCTTCTACGTTCAGAACTGGCGCCTCCTCGCGAGCAACGAGGCCTACTTCGACGCCAACGGCGTTCCCTCTCCGCTGCGCCACGCCTGGTCCCTGGCCATCGAGGAGCAGTACTACCTCCTCTTCCCGCTGCTGTTCCTCGTCCTCGCGCGGTATGTCCACCGCCGCTGGACGCTCGCGCTCGTCTTCGCCGTCGCTGCCGCCGCCAGTGCTGCCTGGATGGCCTACCTCTACGTGCCGGACGTCGACCCGACGCGCGTCTACTACGGCACCGACACCCGCGCTTTCGAACTGCTCATCGGCGCTGCGATCGGCGCGTGGGTCGGTCCGAGCCAATGGGGGCACGAACGCCCGTCGCGCTGGGTCGAGACCATCTCGAAGCTCGCCTGGCCGAGCCTCGCGGCGCTGCTCGTTGCGTTCGTCGCCCTCTCCGAGGATTCGCCGCTCGTCTTCCGCGGCGGCCTCGTCGTCGTCTGTCTTCTCACGCTGCCCGCGATCCTCGCCGGAGCCTCACCGCACGCGAACGCCTTTCAGCGGGCGTTCTCGTTCGAGCCACTGCGCCAGATCGGCCTCATCAGTTACGCGTTGTACCTGTGGCACTGGCCCGTCCACGTCTTCCTCACGCCTGGGCGTCTGGGCATGGGCACCGCTGCCGCCGCGCTCGTGCAGGCCGTGCTGTCGATCGTCTTCGCGACGCTGACCTACCGCTACCTCGAGGCGCCGATCCGGGCGGGTGGACTGCGCGGTCTGGTGCCCCGCTCGCCCAGGATCTCCCGCCTGGTCGCGGTGACGGCCTGTGCCGCCGTCGCCGTGGGTACGGTTGCGCTCCCGAGGGTCACCAGCGGTAACCCGACCGAGGAGACCGGCGCGGGAGGCGGCGAACTCACGTACGCGGTGCCGTCGTACCAGCCGGGCGCCTCGCAGCGCGTCGTCGTCGTGGGTAACTCCATTCCGCACAGCCTCATGGTGAACTTCCCGTCCACACGGTTCACCGACCTCGACGTCTCGGAGTCGACGAGCTTCGGCTGCACCACCTTCCCCGGTCAACAGATCCTCAACGGCAAACCTGCCCCCATCCCCGCGGCCTGCCGCACGTTCTGGAAGAACTGGCACCTCGGGCTCTTCGAGGCAGACACGATGCTGTACTTCCTGCCGCAGAACCTGCTCGACGACTACGAAGTCGACGGCCGACGGCTGAAGGCGGGCAGCGCCGAGCACGACGCCTTCATCCGTTCCTCGCTCGACTCGATGCTCGCCAAGTCCAAGGAATCCCGGGTGAAGCGCCCGGTGCTGCTCGACCTCGCCTGCCACGAGATGCCGACGTTCGGCCAGAATCCGCCGTCCCTCAACGAGACCGCGAAGGTGCGTCACCTCAACGGGGTCGCCAAGCAGTGGGCTGCGCAGAACAAGGTGCAGTTCCTGTCGCAGTTCGACCGGCTGTGCCCCGGCGGCACGTACCACGGCAAACTCAACGGCCAGGAGCTCTACGAGGACGCCCTGCACTACACATCCGTCTCCGGACCCATCATGTGGTCGTGGATCGCACCGCAGATCCGCAAGGACACCGCGAAGTGAGCCTTCACGCCGTCATCCTCGCGGGCGGCTACGGCTCACGGATGATGCCGCTGACGACTCGCACGCCGAAGCATCTTCTGCCGATCGGTGACGAACCGGTCATCGCTCATCAATTGCGCCGGCTCGCCGCCGCGGGAGTGGCCTCCGTGACATTGGCGACCGCCCACCACGCCGAGGCCTTCCTGCCGGCGCTCGGCCACGGTGAGCGCTTCGGGCTCCACCTGCGCTACACCCGTGAGCCCGAGCCGCGGGGCACCGGTGGCGCGCTGAAACACGCGTGCGCCGGGCTCACGCTTCACCCGGACGACGCGCTCGTCGTCATCAACGGCGACCTCGTGAGCGACCACGACCTCGCCGCGCACGTGCGCGCGCATGTCCACGCCGGCGCACCCCTGGCGACGATCCACGCGCGACCGGTCGATGACGCGAGTGCCTTCGGCCTGCTCCATCTCGACGGTGACCGCATCACCCGGTTCGAAGAGAAGCCCGCCGGCGCACCTGCCGGTTTCGTCAACGCCGGCACGTACGTCGTCAGCCCGTCATTGCTCGATCTCATCCCGGCCGGCGAGGTGGTCTCGCTCGAGCGGGACGTGTTCCCCCGAGCCGTGGCGCTCGACGAGGGTGTGCGGGTCTACCGCGAAGACGCGCGCTTCGCCGACATCGGAACACCCGCCGCGCTGCTCGCGGCGAACCTGGCGTTGGCCCGGGATCACGTCCCGAGCGACCGCCCGAACGCCACGAGTGTTCTGCTCGGCGCCCAGGTCTCCCCCACGGCTCGCGTCGAGCGCTGCCTCGTCATGCCGGGTGCCCAGATCGGCGCCGATGCGGTGCTCACCGACAGCGTGCTCGGGCCGGGCTGCGTCATCGGTGACGGCGCGCACCTCGAGGGTTGTGTTCTGGGCGACGGGGCTCGGGTGAGCCCCGGGTTGCGACTCGCCGACGCCGTACTCGAGGTCGAAGAGCGCCGCTGAACGGGCCTCACTCAGCCGGGAGAGCCGATCAGTGCTCGGCGTCCTGCCAGCTCGCGCCGGTGCCGACGTTGACGTCGAGCGGAACGTCGAGATCGGCAGCCGAGCCCATCTGCTCGCGCACGAGCTTCTCGACGGCCTCGCGTTCGCCCTCGGCAATCTCGAGGATGAGTTCGTCGTGCACCTGGAGCAGGACGCGTGAGGCGTAGTCGCCCTCGCGCAACGCCTCGTCGACGCCGAGCATCGCCTTCTTCATGATGTCCGCCGCGCTGCCCTGGATGGGCGCGTTGAGCGCCATGCGCTCGGCCATGTCGCGGCGCTGACGGTTGTCGCTCGCGAGGTCGGGCAGATAGCGGCGGCGGCCCATCATCGTCTCGGTGTAACCGACGGCGCGCGCGTCGTCGACGACATGACGCAGGTAGTCACGCACCCCGCCGAAGCGCTCGAAGTAGCCGTCCATGAGGCGCTGGGCCTCGGCGGTGGAGATGCGTAGCTGCTTGCTCAGGCCAAAGGCCGACAGGCCGTAGGCCAGGCCGTACGACATGGCCTTGACCTTGGCGCGCATCTCGGGCGTGACGCCGTCGGGCTCGACGCCGAAAACGCGCGAGCCGACGAAGCGGTGCAGGTCTTCGCCCTCGTTGAACGCGTGGATGAGGCCCTCGTCGCCGGACAGGTGCGCCATGACGCGCATCTCGATCTGCGAGTAGTCGGCCGACATGAGGCACTCGTAGCCCTCACCCACGACAAACACGCGTCGGATGCGGCGGCCCGACTCGGTGCGGATCGGGATATTCTGCAGGTTCGGGTCGGTGGAGCTCAGGCGGCCCGTGGCCGCGATCGTCTGCTGGTACGTGGTGTGGATCCGGCCGTCGTCGGCGACCGACTTGATGAGACCGGCCACGGTCGAACGCAGCCTCGAGGAGTCGCGGTGGCGCAGGAGCGCCTCGAGGAACGGGTGCGGCTCCTTCTCGTAGAGGTCGGCGAGAGCCTCGGCATCCGTCGTGTAGCCGGTCTTCGTCTTCTTCGTCTTCGGCATGCCGAGCGTCTCGAAGAGCACCGTCTGCAGCTGCTTGGGCGAACCGAGGTTGACCTGCTCGCCGCCGATGGCGTCCCACGCGTCGTGCTGAGCCTGGACGACGAGGGCGTCGTAGTCGCTCTCGAGGTTCTGCAGCTCGTCGAGGTCGACGGCGATACCGGCCTTCTCCATGCCGGCGAGGACGTCGACGACGGGCATTTCGAGGTCGGCCATGAGCTCGGTGCCCCCGACCTCGGCGACGGCCTCGTCGAGTGCCGTTGCGAGCTTGGCGACGGCCGCTGCGCGTGCCATGACGTCGTCGGTCTCGGCCGTGGCGGTGCCGCCGAGCTCGAGCATGCCCTGACCGGTGGCAGCGTCACCCGCCTGCGGGAGCTCGATGTGGCAGTAGCGCAACAGGAGGTCGTCGAAGCCGTACGAGCGCTGGTCGGGTCGCACGATGTAGGCCGCGATCGCCGTGTCGTTCGTCAGACCCCGCAACGTGAGTCCGCGCGCGTCGAGGGCGTGCATCGGGCCCTTGGCGTCGTGCATCGCCTTCGGCTTGGACTCGTCGGCGAGCCAGGCGGCGAGGGCCTTCTCGTCGTCCGGTGTGAGCGCGGTGAGGTCGACGTAGAGCGCGCGACCGTCGTCACCTGCGAGACCGATGCCGGCAGCGTCACCGGTGCCGCGAGCCCAGGTGCCGAGGACGTGGACGCCGGTGCGTCCGGTGAGTGAGGCCAGGGCCTTCTCGGCGCCGCCCTCGGCGACGACCTCGCCGTCGACATCGACGTTGCCCTCGGCCTCCGGCTCGCTCGTGCCGAGCGTGGCGAAGAGGCGGTCGCGCAGCACCTTGAACTCGAGACCGTCGAAGACGCGGTGCACCTCGTCACGGTTCCAGTCCGCTCGCACGAGGTCGTCCGGTCCGAGGTCGAGCGGGACGTCGGTGAGCAGCTGGTTGAGGCGGCGGTTGCGCAGCACACCGTCGAGATGGGCACGCACGGACTCGCCGGCCTTGCCCTTGATCTGGTCGACGGAGGCGACGAGACCGGTGAGGTCGCCGTAGGTCGTGAGCCACTTGGCGGCCGTCTTCGGGCCGACGCCGGGCACGCCGGGCAGGTTGTCGGACTTCTCACCGACGAGGGCCGCGAGGTCGCTGTAGCGCTCGGGCGGAACGCCGTACTTCTCCTCGACGGCGGCCGGCGTCATGCGCGTGAGCTCGGAGACGCCCTTGACCGGGTACAGGACGGTGACCTTGTCCCCCACGAGCTGCAGGGCGTCACGGTCACCGGAGCACAGCAGCACCTCGTCGAAGCCCTGATCGACGGCCTGCGTGGTGAGCGTGGCGAGGATGTCGTCGGCCTCGTAGCCGTCGAGTTCGATGTGCGCGACGCCCATGGCGTCAAGCACCTCCTTGACGAGGCTGACCTGCCCCTTGAACTCGTTCGGCGTCGTGGCGCGCCCCGCCTTGTACTCGGCGTACTCCTCGGTGCGGAACGTCTGACGCGACACGTCGAAGGCCACACCGAGGTGGGTGGGTTCGGTGTCGCGCAGGACGTTGATGAGCATCGAGGTGAAGCCGTACACGGCGTTCGTGTGCTGCCCCGTGGAGGTGGAGAAGTTCTCCGCGGGCAGCGCGAAGAACGCCCGGTAGGCGAGGGAATGACCGTCCAGCAACAACAAGCGCTTCACACATGGCAGCCTATGTCCCGACACTGACAACCCGAAAGGCGACCGACATGACCGACGCTTCCCGCCCCTCCTCCGCCGCGGAGAACCGCCCCGCCACCGACGAGGAACTCGCGATGCTGCGCGACATGAGCAGGGGAACGCTCGACGAGCGCATGGGCATCGAGATCGTCGAGGCCAGCGCCGAGCGCGTCGTCGCGACGATGCCGGTGGAGGGAAACACCCAGCCCTACGGTCTCCTCCACGGCGGCGCGAACGTCGTCATCGCCGAAAGCGTGGGTTCGATCGGTGCGGCAATCGCCGCGGGCCCGGGCCGCTACGCGGTCGGCCTCGACATCAACGCCACGCACCACCGCTCGGCGCGTTCGGGCATCGTGACGGCGACGGCGACCGCCTTGTCGCTCGGTCGCACTCTCGCGGCCTACGACGTCGTCATCACCGACGACCAGGGGCGGCGCACCTGCACGGCACGCATCACGTGCATGCTGCGCGACCAGTGAACTGAGTGCAGGGTCAGTCGCCGAACTCGGCGATGACACCGTCGCAGACCTGCTGCATCGACAGGCGCCGATCCATGGCCGTCTTCTGGATCCACCGGAAGGCGGCCTGCTCGTCGAGGCCGAGCTTCGTCGTGAGCAGCCCCTTGGCACGGTCGAGCGACTTGCGCGCCTCGAAGCGCGTCTTCATCTCCTCGAGTTCGTCACTGAGCGACCGGGTGTCACTCCAGCGACGCAGCGCGACGGTGAGCGCCGGGCCGAGGTCGTTCCAGGTGAACGGCTTGACGACGTAACCCATGACGCCCGCGTCGCCGGCACGGTCGACGAGGTGTTTGTCGCTGAACGCGGTGAGCAACACGACGGGCGTGAGGTGCTCGCGGCCGATCTCCTCTGCGGCGCTGATGCCGTCCTTGGCCGGCATCTTGACGTCGAACACGGCCAGGTCGGGGCGATGCTCGCGAACGGCGGCGAGTGCTGCCTCGCCGTCGGAAACCGCCGCGACGACGTCGTATCCGTTGTCCTCGAGCATCTCGACGAGGTCGAGGCGGATGAGGGCCTCGTCCTCGGCCACCACGACGCGGGGAAGGGTGTTCGTCGGTTCAGCGCTGTTCGTCGTCACCCGGAGCATCCTAAGCCCGCGTCGAACACGACTCGATCACGCAGCCAATCATGCTTTGGAGCGGGAGAACTCCGACGCCGCGCGAATCTGCTCGTCGGTGGGACGCACGCCCGTGTAGAGGACGAACTGCTCGGCGGCTTGGAGTGCGATGACCTCGGCCCCGGTGATGACGCTCTTGCCGCGCTCACGCGCCGCCGCGATGAGTGGGGTCTCGCTCGGCTTGGCGACGACGTCCACGATCCAGTCCGCAGCGTCGATCTCCGCTTCGGTGAAGCTGAGTTGGCCCTCCCCTTCGCCCCCGGCCATGCCGAGCGGCGTGACGTTGACGAGGACGCGAGTTCCCTCCGGCACCTCGCGCGAGTGCTCCCAGCCGTACTGTTCGGCGAGGACACGGCCCGTGTCCACGTTGCGCGCGACGAGGGTTCCGTGGGTGAATCCCGTGTCCCGACAGGCTGCGACGACGGCCTTGCCCATGCCGCCGCTCCCCCGCACGGCGATCGTCAGGTCGGTCGGCACGCCGTGGCTCGCCAGGAGTGAGGCGACGGCCGAGTAGTCGGTGTTGTACCCGGTGAGGACTCCGTCGTCATTGACGATCGTGTTGACCGAATCGATGGCCTTCGCCGACTCGTCGAGCCGGTCGAGCATGGGAATGACCTGCTCCTTGAACGGCATGCTCACCGCGGCGCCGCGGATCGGCAGCCCCCTGATGCCCGCCACGGCCTGCTCGAGGTCGGTGGGCGAGAACGCCTTGTAGACGTAGTCGAGCCCGAGTTCGTCGTAGAGGCGGTTGTGGAAGCGCGTGCCGATGTTGCTCGGGTTGCCCGACATCGAGATGCACAGCTGAGTGTCCTTCGAGAGCATGGCTCAACCCTACTGAGGCGCCGCGAGGGCTTCACCCCGGCGCTCTACGGGTACGCGGCCCACTGGGCGACACCTTGCTAAGCGCCCAAGAGCTCACCGAGGTTGCTGAGCCGCTCTTCGGGGAACGGATGCGTCGGCCAGGTGTCGAGGTACGCGCCCCGATCGACGGCTGCGACGCCGTCAGAGATCAACCGCGCCAAACGCCCGGACGTCGACGTGAAGCGATACGCACGACGGTCCTCGCTCGAGGTGATCACCAGCAGGACGTCGTTCTCGGTGGCGAGGCATCCGACGATCGTCGCGTCAGGTTCGCCGTGAAGAACGAAGGTCGCGGCGCGCGACGATTCCGTCGCCAGCGTCCACGCTGCGTCGAGGAAGTCGGCCAGCACGTCCGAGACGTAGCTCGCCCGGACCGTCAGTGTGAACCCGTCGCTCGCCGCGAGGGAGCAGTCCATCCACCCGCAGGAGTCGAGGGCGAACGAGATCGCCTCCAGCTCGCGCGGTACGTCCTCGAAACGGAGATGCGAGTTGATCTCGGTCATTCATCCCTCCAGTGAGAGGACGAAGGCCCTCGCCCGGTGCTGGACGAGGGCCTTGCGGGTCCGCCATCACTGACGGACCTCCTGTGTGCCGACGGGGGGATTCGAACCCCCACGCCCGAAGGCAAAGCATTTTGAGTGCTCCGTGTCTGCCGTTCCACCACGTCGGCGCGTGACCCGGACATGTTAGCCGACGCCGGGCCCGCCGCCGTCATCGGGACAGCCCATGGCCACAGACGCGAAACACCCCCGACAGCGCACGGAAACGTGGGCTTGTCAGGGGTGTTTCGAGACCGGCCGGCCGATCAGGCCTCGGTGCCTACCGCGTTGTACGCAGGAGCCACCCGGTTCTTCGCGTCACCCATCTTGTGGACGCGGAGCGCATTCGTCGAGCCGGGGATTCCAGGCGGAGAGCCGGCCACGATAACGACGAGGTCGCCCTCGGACACGCGACCGTCGCCGAGGAAGATCTCGTCGACCTGCTGCGCCATCTCGTCGGTGTGACGCACCTTCGGGCGGCAGATCGTCTCGATGCCCCACACGAGCGCCAACTGGGCGCGCACGACCGGGTCGGGCGTGAACGCGACGATCGGCGTCCTCGGGCGCAGACGCGACATGCGCTGCGCGGAGTCACCGGTGGTCGTGAAGTTGATGAGGTACTTGCAGTCGAGCTCGGTGGCGACGACGACAGCGGCCTTCGTCACGACCCCGCCCTTCGTGTGCGGCTTCGTGCCGAGCACCGGAACGCGGTCGAGCCCGTGGTCTTCGGTCGAGGCGATGATGCGCGCCATCGTGCGCACCGTCTCGACCGGCCAGGCACCCACCGAGGTCTCGCCCGACAGCATGACGGCGTCCGCGCCGTCGAGCACCGCGTTGGCGCAGTCGGAGGCTTCGGCGCGCGTCGGACGGGGGTTCTCGATCATCGACTCGAGCACCTGCGTGGCGACAATGACGGGCTTCGCGGCGCGACGGGCGAGCTCGATGGCCTTCTTCTGCACGAGCGGGACGTCCTCGAGAGGAAGTTCCACACCGAGGTCACCGCGGGCCACCATGATGCCGTCGAACGCATCGACGATCTCCTCGAGGTTGTCGACAGCCTGCGGCTTCTCGACCTTGGCGATGACGGGGCGGCGAATACCCTCCTCGTCCATGATCTCGTGGCAGCGCACGATGTCGGCCGCGTCACGGACGAACGACAGGGCGATGAGGTCCGCACCGGCCTTGAGCGCCCAGCGCAGATCGGCCTCGTCCTTCTCGGACAGGGCCGGCACGCTGACCGCCACGCCGGGCAGGTTGATGCCCTTGTTGTTCGACACCGTGCCTGGCACGACGACCTCGGTGATGACGTCGGTGTCGGTCACCTCGACGGCACGCAGGGCGACCTTGCCGTCGTCGATGAGCAGGTCGTCGCCGACCTTCACGTCACCCGGCAGGCCCTTGTACGTCGTACCGACGCGCTCGGCGTTGCCGTCGACGTCATCGATCGTGATGGTGAAGCGGTCGCCCTTGGCGAGTTCGACCGGGCCACCCGAGAAACGAGCCGTGCGGATCTTCGGGCCCTGCAGGTCGGCCAGGACGCCGACAGCGCGACCGGTTGCCTCGGCGGCAGCGCGGACGTTGTCGAGACGCGTCTGGTGCTCGTCGTACGAGCCGTGCGAAAGGTTGAAGCGGGCCACGTCGAGGCCGGCCTCGACGAGCTCACGGATACGTTCGGGGGTTTCGGATGCGGGACCTAGAGTTCCTACGATCTTTGCGCGACGCATGCCTCAACCCTAGCCCCCGTCGAAGGCTCACATCACGCGGTATCGCGCGCTGAGACCCCCGAATTGCCCTACTGGTGAGTACCCGCTCGGGGACGCCGAAGGCCCCCGTCCGCGTACTGCGAACGAGGGCCTTCGAGGCTGCGATCAGACCGTCAGCGGACGATCCGTGGGCGCGATCGGCGCCGGGAGCGTCGAGTCGCCCATGAGCCAGGTGTCCACGCCGTGGGCCGCCGAACGGCCCTCGGCGATGGCCCACACGATGAGCGACTGACCGCGGCCGCAGTCACCTGCAACGAACACGCCGGGCACGCTCGACATGAAGTTCGCGTCACGGCTGACGTTGCTGCGCTCGTCCTTCTCGACGCCGAGCTGCTCGAGCAGGCCTTCGCCCTGCGGGCCGAGGAAGCCCATCGCGAGGAGTACCAGCTGCGCAGGGATGACCCGCTCGCTGCCCTCGACCTCGTTGAACTTTCCGTTCTCGAACGTCACCTCGACGATCTTGAGGCCCGTGACGTTGCCGTCGGCGTCGCCCATGATCTCCTTCGTCGACGCCGAGTAGACACGCTCGCCGCCCTCCTCGTGCGCCGAGGCGACACGGAAGATCATCGGGTAGGTCGGCCAGGGCTGGTTCGTCGGGCGGTCCTCACCCGGACGCGCCATGATCTCGAGGCTCGTCACCGACTTCGCGCCCTGACGCAGTGCGGTGCCGATGCAGTCGGCGCCGGTGTCACCGCCACCGATGACGACGACGTCCTTACCGGTGGCGAGGATCTGGTCCTCCACCTCGCCGCCGAGCGAGACACGGTTGGCCTGGGGCAGGTACTCCATGGCCTGGTAGGTGCCCTTGAACTCGCGACCCTCGACCGGCAGGTCGCGACGCACGGTTGCGCCCATGGCGAGCACGACCGCGTCGTAGCGCGCACGCAGCGACTCCGCCGTCATCGTCACGCCGATCTCGCTGTTGCAGCGGAACCGGGTGCCCTCGGCCTTCATCTGGTCGATGCGGCGGTCGAGGACGGCCTTCTCCATCTTGAACTCGGGAATGCCGTAGCGCATGAGGCCACCGGGCGCGTCGTCACGCTCGTAGACGGCCACGGTGTGACCGGCGCGCGTGAGCTGCTGGGCCGCTGCGAGACCGGCAGGGCCGGAGCCGACGACGGCGACCGTCTTGCCCGTCAGGCGCGTGGGCACCTGCGGCGCGACGTGGCCGCGCTCGAACGCCTCGTCCACGGTGGTCTTCTCGATCTGCTTGATCGTCACCGCGGGCTGGCTGATGCCGAGCACGCACGCCGTCTCGCACGGCGCCGGGCACAGGCGCCCGGTGAACTCGGGAAAGTTGTTCGTGGCGTGAAGGCGCTCGATGGCCTCCTCCCACTCCCCCTTCCACGCGAGGTCGTTCCACTCCGGAATGAGGTTTCCGAGGGGGCAGCCCGAGTGACAGAACGGGATGCCGCAGTCCATGCATCGGCCGGCCTGACGCTGCAGGGTGCCGAGCTGCTGCTCCTCGTACACCTCCTTCCAGTCACGGATACGAACGGGAACGGGGCGACGGGCCGGAAGCTCGCGCTCACGGGTCTTGAGGAATCCGCGGGGGTCAGCCACGAGACGACACCTCCATGATCTGGTCCCACACCTGGGCACTGTCGGGGTCGACGCCCATGCCTTCGGCGTCCTTTCGGATGCTCAGCACGCGCTGGTACTCACGCGGCGTGACGAGCGAGAAGCGCACGAGGCTGGCGGGCCAGTCCTCGAGCAGTGACGTGGCGACGGCCGAACCGGTCTCCTCGGCGTGCTGGGTGAGCAGTTCCTTGACGATCTCCTCGTCGCTCTCCCGCAGGCCCGTGATGTCGACGAGTTCGGCGTTGACGAGTTCCTCGCGCAGGTCGAGGACGTAGGCCTCGCCGCCGGACATGCCGGCCGCGAAGTTGCGTCCCGTCGGGCCGAGGATGAGGACGCGACCGCCCGTCATGTACTCGCACCCGTGGTCACCGACGCCTTCGACAACGGCGGTGGCACCGGAGTTGCGCACGCAGAAGCGTTCGCCGACCTTGCCGCGCAGGAACAGTTCGCCGCTCGTCGCGCCGTAAGCGATGACGTTGCCGGCGATGGCGTTCTCCTCCGCGACGAGGACCGTGTCGGTGTCGGGGCGCACGATGATGCGTCCGCCCGACAGGCCCTTGCCGACGTAGTCGTTGCCCTCACCGACGAGGCGCAGCGTGAGCCCCTTCGGCACGAAGGCGCCGAAGCTCTGCCCCGCGGCACCGCGCAGCGTGATGTCGACGAGGTTGTCGGGCAGCTGCTCGTCGCGGTAACGCTTCGTCAGCGTGTGGCCGAGCATCGTGCCGACGGTGCGGTTGACGTTGGACACCTTCGTCTCGAACGCGACCGCTTCCTTCTGCTCGATCGCGGCCTTCGCCTTTTCGATGAGCTCGTTGTCGAGTGCTGCGTCGAGGTGGTGGTCCTGGCCCTGGGAGTTGAACAGGTCGCCACCGAACGGCATTTCGGCCTTCGCGAAGATCGGCGACAGGTCCATGCCGCTGGCCTTCCAGTGCTCGACGGCCTCGTCGGTGTCGAGGGCCTCGACGTGACCCACGGCCTCGGCGATCGAACGGAAGCCGAGCTCGGCGAGCAGTTCGCGCACCTCCTCGGCGATGTACTCGAAGAACGTCTCGACGAACTCGGGCTTGCCGGAGTAGCGCTCGCGCAGCTCGGGGTTCTGCGTCGCGATGCCGACGGGGCAGGTGTCGAGGTGACACACGCGCATCATGATGCAGCCGGAGACGACGAGCGGAGCCGTGGCGAAACCGAACTCCTCTGCACCGAGCAGGGCTGCGATGACGACGTCACGGCCGGTCTTGAGCTGACCGTCCGTCTGGACGACGATGCGGTCGCGCAGGCCGTTGAGCAGCAGCGTCTGCTGGGCCTCGGCGAGGCCGAGCTCCCACGGGCCACCCGCGTGCTTGAGCGACGTGAGCGGCGAGGCGCCCGTCCCGCCGTCGTGACCGGAGATGAGCACGACGTCCGCGTGGGCCTTGGAGACACCCGCAGCGACCGTGCCGACGCCGACCTCGGAGACGAGCTTCACGTGGATGCGCGCGCTCGGGTTGGCGTTCTTGAGGTCGTGGATCAGCTGGGCCAGGTCCTCGATCGAGTAGATGTCGTGGTGCGGCGGCGGCGAGATGAGGCCGACGCCCGGCGTCGCGTGACGCGTGCGCGCCACCCACGGGTAGACCTTCGGGCCGGGCAGCTGGCCACCCTCACCGGGCTTGGCGCCCTGGGCCATCTTGATCTGGATGTCGTCGGCCTCGGTGAGGTAGAGCGACGTTACGCCGAAGCGGCCGGAGGCCACCTGCTTGATGGCGCTGCGGCGCGTCGGGTCGAGCAGGCGCTCGACGTCCTCACCGCCCTCACCGGTGTTCGACTTGCCACCGAGGCGGTTCATCGCCACGGCGAGCGTCTCGTGGGCCTCACGCGAGATGGAGCCGTACGACATGGCACCCGTCGAGAAGCGCTTGACGATCTCGCTCACCGGCTCGACCTCGTCGATCGAGATCGACGGGCGGTCGGAGGCGAACTTGAACAGGCCACGCAGCGTCATGAGCTCCGCCGACTGGTCGTCGACGGCCTGCGTGTACTGCTTGAAGATGTCGTAGCGGCGCGAGCGCGTCGAGTGCTGG
This sequence comes from Dermacoccus barathri, assembly GCF_015070805.1. Lineage (NCBI taxonomy): Bacteria > Bacillati > Actinomycetota > Actinomycetes > Micrococcales > Dermacoccaceae > Dermacoccus > Dermacoccus barathri. Next base: position 231,974 of record NZ_JADCTK010000006.1, read on the forward strand.
AGGCGGAACACCGTCGTCGGGTTGAACAGGTGCGGTGCGCCCTCGCGACGCCACTTGTACTCGCCGCCGACCTCGAGCGTGCGGTGGCTCGGTCCCTGGCCGTCGCTCGGGTACGCCTTCGCGTGACGCGCCGCGACCTCGGCCGCGAGGACGTCGAGACCGACACCGCCGAGGCGGGAGGTCGTGGCCGTGAAGTACGCGTCGACGAGTTCCTGGCTGAGGCCCAGGGCCTCGAAGACCTGCGCACCGCGGTAGGAGGCCACCGTGGAGATGCCCATCTTCGACATCACCTTGAGCAGACCCTTGCCGAGCGCCTTGATGAGGTTCTTCACGGCCTGCTCGGGCGTGATGTCACCGAGCGCGCCGTCACGGGCGAGCTGCTCGACGGACTCCATCGCGAGGTAGGGGTTGACGAGGGCCGCGCCGTAGCCAACGAGGAGGGCCACGTGGTGAACCTCGCGCACGTCGCCGGCCTCGACGATGAGGCCGACCTGCATGCGCGTCTTCTCGCGGATGAGGTGGTGGTGGACGGCTGCGGTGAGCAGCAGCGACGGAATCGGTGCGAACTCAGCGTTGCTGTCACGGTCCGAGAGCACGACGAAGCGGTGGCCGTCGGCGATCGCTTGGCTCACCTCCGCGAAGATGCCCTGGAGGCGTGCCTTGAGGGCGCTCGCTCCCCCGTCGACCCGGTAGGTGCCGCGGATGACGTAGGCCGCGAAGCCCTCCTGGTCGCCGTCGGCGTTGATGTGGACGATCTTGGCGAGCTCGTCGTTGTCGATGACCGGGAAGCCCAGCTCGACCTGACGCGCGTGCTCCGGACCGTCGCCGAGAAGGTTCGACTCCGGACCCATCGTCGTGCCGAGGCTCGTGACGAGCTCCTCACGGATGGCGTCGAGCGGCGGGTTCGTGACCTGCGCGAAGAGCTGCGTGAAGTAGTCGAACAGGAGCCGCGGCCGGGAGCTGAGCACGGCCACGGGCGTGTCGGTGCCCATCGAGCCGAGTGCCTCGGCGCCCGTCTGAGCCATGGGCGACAGGAGGATCTTGAGTTCCTCGTGCGTGTAGCCGAACGTCTGCTGGCGGCGCTCGACCGAGCTCTGCGAGTACATGACGTGCTCGCGGTCCGGCAGGTTCTCCAGCTTGACGATGCCCTCGTCGAGCCACTGCTGGTACGGGCGCTCCGCGGCGAGCTGGGACTTGATCTCGTCGTCGGGAACGATGCGCCCGGCCTCGGTGTCGATGAGGAACATGCGGCCCGGCTGCAAGCGGCCGCGTTCGACGACGTCCTCGGGCGGCAGGTCGAGCACGCCGGCCTCGGAGGCGAGGACGACGAGGCCGTCCTTGGTCACCGAGTAGCGGCCGGGGCGAAGGCCGTTGCGGTCGAGAACGGCACCGATGAGGCTGCCGTCGGTGAACGTGACGCACGCAGGGCCGTCCCACGGCTCCATGAACGCTGCGTGGTACTCGTAGAACGCGCGGCGAGCGGCGTCCATCTCGGCGTGGTTCTCCCACGCCTCGGGGATCATCATGAGCACGGCGTGCGGCAGGCTGCGGCCCGACAGGTGGAGCAGTTCGAGCGTCTCGTCGAACGTGGCCGAGTCGGAGGCGTCCGGCGTGCAGATCGGCAGCAGACGCGAGATGTCGCCCGGCAGGACGTCGCTCTCGAGCTGCGACTCACGCGCGCTCATCCAGTTGCGGTTACCGCGGACGGTGTTGATCTCACCGTTGTGCGCGATGAAGCGGAACGGGTGCGCCAGCGGCCAGCTCGGGAATGTGTTCGTCGAGAAGCGGCTGTGCACGAGGGCGAGGGCCGTCGCGAAACGCTCGTCGGACAGGTCCGGGTAGAACTGCTCCAGCTGCGCGGTGGTGAGCATGCCCTTGTAGACCACGGTGCGCGCCGACAGGGACGCGAAGTACACGTCGAGGTCGTGCTCGGCACGCTTGCGGGCGCAGAAGGCACGACGATCGAGTTCGAGGCCGCTGACGCTCCCGTCGGCAGCCGCGAGGAAGACCTGGCGGAAGACGGGCATCGTCTCGCGGGCCGACTCACCGACGACGCTCGGGTCGACCGGAACGTCGCGCCAGCCGAGAACCGTGAGGCCCTCCTCTTCGGCGATGGCGTCGAACTTCTCGCCGACGGCCCACTGACCGTCCGCATCCTGCGGCAGGAACGCGATACCGACGGCGTACTCGCCCTTGGCCGGCAGGTCGAAGTCGACGACGGCGCGCAGGAACTCGTCGGGAATCTGGGTGAGGATGCCGGCGCCGTCACCGACGAGCGGGTCGGCGCCGGTGGCGCCGCGGTGATCGAGGTTCGTCAGGGCCAGAAGGGCCGCATCGACGATGTCGTGGCCGCCGTGGCCGCGCATCGTCGCGACGAGAGCGACACCGCAGGCGTCGTGCTCGAAGGTGGGGTCGTACAGCCCCTGGGCGGATGGTTGGGCGGAGAAAGCATGCGCTGACATGGCTCACCGTCCTGTTCGTCGTCGGGACGCACGCATCGTCGTGAGACGGCACGTGCGTCGAGCAGTGTTCGGAACAAACCGCGGGACGGCGTTGGCCTGCGGGCCCGAGAAGACTATCGCCTGTCGGGCGTTTTCGCTCAGAAAGCGGACACCCTCATCTCACTGAATGAAATGAGGGCGTCATCGTGCGAACGGCGTCTCAGTCCGTGGAGTCCTTCGTCGTGGAGGTCGCCTCGTCGGAGGTGGCGGTCTCGGACGTGTCCGACGACGCAGTGGACACGCCGTCGTCGGCGCGCCTGTCGCTGTCGTCGCCAGCCCGTGCCAGCCGGACATCCGGATCGGCTTTCCTGCGCGCCAGGAAGATTCCCAGGCCCAGGAGGAAGACGAGGATCGAGACCCACACGTTCACCCGCAGCCCGAGGATGCGGTTGGCGAAGTCGCTTCGCATGAGCTCCACGATGATGCGGCCCACCGGGTAGAGCATGACGTAGAGGCCGAAGGCCTGTCCGCGACGCAGACGTCCGCTGTCCGAGATACGCCAGATGACGAACGCGATGAGCAGGCACCACAGCGCCTCGTAGAGGAACGTCGGGTGGAACGTGCCGAGCACAACCGGCTGACCCGTGGAGTCGACGACGGCCTTGCCGGCTCCACTGTCCCACTGGTGGATCTCCAGGGCCCACGGCACGTCGGTGCGGCGGCCGTAGAGCTCGTTGTTGAAGTAATTGCCGAAGCGGCCGATGGCCTGCGCGAGCGGCAGACCGGGGGCAATGGCGTCCGCCAGAACGGCGAAGGGCACGCCCTCACGGCGTGCGCCGATCCACGCGCCCAGAGCACCGAGGGCGACCGCGCCCCAAATACCGAGGCCGCCCTGCCACACCTTGAGGGCGTCGACGGGGTTGCCGTTGTCGCCGAAGTACGGCTGCGGTGTCGTGATGACGTGATACAGCCTGCCGCCGACGATGCCGAACGGAACGATCCACAGCACGACGCCGACGGCGGCGTCACGCTCGTACCCGCGGGCCTCGAGGCGACGACCGGCGATGATCGTCGCCACGATGACGCCCGCGAGGATGCACAGGGCGTAACCGCGCAGCGGGATCGGCCCCAGCCACAGGACGCCCTCGGTGGGCGAAGGGATCGTTGCGAGCATCAGGACTTCGCCAGAACCTTGTCGATCGTCGTCGGGGTGGAACCCTCGATGTTCATCATTCCGGCCATGTCGGCGTTCTCGACGTCCTTGCCGTTGATCTTCACGACAGGGGTGGAGTTCACGCCGTCCTTGTTCGTCTGCTCCTCGGTCTGCTCGACGTAGGAGCCGTACGTGTTGTTCTTCACGCAGGAGGCGAAGGCGGACTCGGCCCCGTCGCTGATGCCCACGTTCTTGCCGAACTCGAGCAGGTCGTCCTGCGTGTAGCCCTTGCCCTCATCCGGCTGGTTCTCGAACGTCTCGCGCGTGAACTCGGCGAACTTGCCGGCGTTGGCCGAGCAGAACGCTGCGTTGGCGGCGCGGGCCGAGTTGTCACCCGGGATGTTCTCGTCGAGGAACGTCTTGACGTGGTAGTTCAGCTTGATGTCACCGGACTTGGCCAGTTCGGTGAGCTTCTCCCCCTGCGCCGTTTCGAACTTCCCGCAGAACGGGCACTGGAAGTCGAGGTAGACGTCCACGGTCTTCGCGCTGTCCTTGGCCTTGTCGGCGAAGACCGGCATGCCCTTGCCGCCCGCCATGGCACCCTGCGGCAGCGACTTGGCGCTGGTCGCCTGGGGCGTCTCGTCCTTGCGAAGACTCATGAAGGCGACGAGGCCGATCGCGAGGACGGCCACAAGCCCCACCACCGTCGCTATGACGGCCTTGCTCGGCCCCTTCCTGGGGCCGACGGAGGCCAACTTGTCGGAAGCGTCGGGACGCATGCGCACGAACCTTTCGAAGAAGACCTGAGTGTGTCGTTCAGCCCCAGAGGGCCTGATCCACACTAAACCGGCTGCGTGGGCGCAGACTGAGTGCCCCCGCCATGACGAGGAAAACGAGGTCGCGGGCGATCTCGAGCGGATACTTCGTGGCGTTCTCGGAGACTGCCCCGCCTTCGCTGAAGCAGCCGCAGTCGATGGAGAGCCCCCGGGCCCACGCCGAGGCGATGCCCGCGATGAACACGACGAGAAGAAGCGCAGCGAGCAGGCCCGAAAATCGGGTGAAGAGCCCCACGAGCAGGAGCACACCGAGGGCGACCTCGACCATCGGCAAGAGCGTGCCGATGAGGTTCGACACGTCGTAGGAGAACAGCTCGTAGGCACGCACCGACCGGCGCGATGCGGGGGAGTTCGTCAGCTTCGGCACACCGGCGAAGAGGAACACCGCGGCCAGTGCGAGGCGGAGCACGAGCGACACCCACGGCATGCGGGTGCCCTCGAGACGCGCCCTGTCCGTCATCCGCGGACGCCCGCTGCGAGTTCGCGCGTCTTCTCCGCAAGTCGCTCGAGACCTTCGTCGAGATCGACGTCGAGCAGGCACTTGACGAGGGCCGAGCCGACGATGACGCCGTCCGCGTACTGGCCGATCTCGCGGGCCTGCTCGCCGGTGGAGACACCGAGGCCGACGCACACGGGCAGATCGGTGGTGGCGCGCACCTTCTCGACGAGGCCCTTGGCGGCCTCGCCCACCGACGTGCGAGCTCCCGTCACGCCCATGACGGACGCGGCGTACACGAAGCCGGACGTGACGTTCGTCGTCGCTGCGATGCGAGCGGGCGTCGAACTCGGCGCCACGAGAAAGATCTTGGCGAGGCCGAGTTCGTCGGCGACCTCGATCCAGTCGGCGCCTTCTTCGGGCACGAGGTCGGGCGTGATGAGACCGCTACCGCCGGCGGCGGCAAGGTCCTGGGCGAACTCGCGAACGCCGTGACGCAGCACGGGGTTCCAGTACGTCATGACGACGGCCGCTCCCCCGGCGTCCGAGACCTCGCGCACCGCGGCGAAGACGTCGGGCACGTGCACGCCCTGCTCGAGCGCCTGCGTGGCCGCGGTCTGGATGACCGGGCCGTCCATGAGCGGGTCGGTGTAGGGCAGGCCGACCTCGACGATGTCGCAGCCCGCCTCGACCATCGTGCGCACCGCCCGCAAGCAGCCCTCGCGCGACGGGAAACCGGCGGGCAGGTACCCCACGAGGGCCGCACGGCCCTCGCTGCGCGTCGCCGCGAGAACCTCGTCCAGCTTCGTCATACCTGCGTCTCCTCTTCGTCGCCCGCGACGACGACCTCGTCCTCGTCGATGAGGCCGAACCAGCGTCCGGCGGTGTGGACGTCCTTGTCACCGCGCCCGGACAGGCTGACGAGCACGAGCCCGTCCGGGCCGAGTTCACGACCGACCTTCATCGCGCCGGCGAGGGCGTGAGCCGACTCGATGGCCGGCAGGATGCCCTCGGTCTGCGACAGGAGCTTGAAGGCTTCCATCGCCTCGGCGTCGGTGATCGGGCGGTACTCCGCTCGGCCGGAATCCTTGAGGTAGCTGTGCTCCGGGCCGACGCTCGGGTAGTCGAGACCGGCCGAGACCGAGTGCGTCTCGACGGTCTGACCCTCGTCGTCCTGGATGACGTAGGTGTAGGCGCCGTGGAGCACGCCGGGCGACCCCTCGCCGGTGAAACGCGAGGCGTGCTTGCCCGTCTCGACGCCCTCGCCGCCGCCCTCGAGGCCGATGAGGCGCACGTCCTCGTCGCCGATGAAGCGGTGGAAGATGCCCATGGCGTTCGAGCCGCCGCCGACGCACGCGCAGATGGCGTCGGGCAGGCGTCCGGTCTCCGCGAGGATCTGCTCACGGGCTTCCTCGCCGATGACCTTGTGGAAGTCACGCACCATCTCGGGGAACGGGTACGGGCCCGTCACCGTGCCGAGCACGTAGTGGGTGTGCTCGACGTTCGCCACCCAGTCGCGGAACGCCTCGTTGACGGCGTCCTTGAGCGTCTGGCTGCCGTGTTCGACAGGCACGACCTTGGCGCCGAGCAGCTGCATGCGCGCGACGTTGAGCGCTTGGCGTTCCGTGTCGACCTTGCCCATGTAGACGACGCACTCGAGCCCCATGAGGGCCGCGGCCGTGGCCGTCGCGACGCCGTGCTGGCCCGCTCCCGTCTCGGCGATGACGCGCGTCTTGCCCATGCGCTTCGCAAGCAGCGTCTGGCCGAGGACGTTGTTGATCTTGTGCGAGCCCGTGTGGTTGAGGTCCTCACGCTTGAGGAAGATTCGCGCACCGCCACAGTGCTCGGCGAACCGCGGCACCTCGGTGAGGATGCTGGGACGGCCCGTGTAGCTGCGCTGCAGTTCGGCGAGTTCGGCGGTGAACGCCTCGTCCTCCATCGCGGCGAGGCGGTGCGCGTCGAGTTCCTCGAGCGCCGCGACGAGCGCTTCGGGAACGTAGCGGCCGCCGTAGGCGCCGAACCGGCCGAGGCCCGCCGGGGCCAGTCCTTCGCCGGAGGGGCGAACCTGCTTCTCGCTCATGCCAGGGCTCCTTCGCAGGCGCGGATGATGTCGGCCAGCCCCTCGCGTGGGGCGCCGTTCTTGACGAGCGCCTCGCCGATGAGGAGCGCCTGGGCGCCCTCCTCGGCGTAGCGGCGGGCGTCGTCCGGGCCGGAGATGCCGGATTCGGCGACCTTGACGACGTCCGACGGCAACGTCTTCGCGATGGGGCCGAAGACCTCGGGGTGGACCTCCAGCGTCTTGAGGTTGCGCGCGTTGACGCCGATGAGCTTCGCGTCGAGCGCGAGAGCCCGCTCGGCCTCGTCGGGGTCGTGGACCTCGACGAGGGCGGTCATGCCGAGCTCGCGCGTGATGTCGTGGAAGTCGCGCAGCTGGGCGTCGTCGAGCGCGGCCACGATGAGCAGGACGAGGTCGGCGCCGTGCGCCCGGGCCTCGAAGAACTGGTACGGCTCGACCATGAAGTCCTTGCGCAGAACCGGGATGTCGACCGCCGCACGAACGGCGTCGAGGTCGGCGAGGCTCCCACCGAAGCGCCGCTGCTCGGTGAGAACGGAGATGGCCGTCGCGCCACCGTCGGCGTATGCGCTCGCGAGGTGCGCCGGGTCCGGGATCTCGGCGAGCGCGCCCTTGCTCGGGCTGGAGCGCTTCACCTCGGAGATGACGCCGATGCGGCCTTGCTCGCTGGAGGCGCGAAAAGCCGCGAGCGCGTCACGTGCCGGTGCCTGCGCACGAGCGTCGGCTTCGACGCTGGCGAGGGACCTGACGTGGACGCGCTCAGCGAGATCTTCGCGGACCCCGGCGATGATCGAGTCGAGAACAGTGGTCACTGTCTTATCCAATCATCGTGAGGCCCACGGCCTCACGGGTTGTCCACGGGACGGGTCAGGCGTGGCTCGCCTGGCCCTTCTTCTTGCCCTTGTTCGCCTTGCCCATGGCCCAGCCGACGAGGCCGCCGGCGATGAAGACGATGCCACCGACGATGGCAAGCATGTCGTTATCGAAAAAGACACCGGCCGCGATGATGAGCGAGGCGATCATGCAGATGGTGACGCCCGTCCACGCGGCGACGCTGTGACCGTGGTCGAGGTAGGGGCTGTCTCCGGACATCGTCAGGCTTCTCCTTGATGAGGGCGCGCTGAGTCGTTCCGATTCGTACCGGATCCGACGGGCGCGGCGAGGTGTTCCAGGTCATTCTGTCAGGCTCACACGGCTCGTGCGAGCCCGGGGTGTGGCGCGTGTCGCTCAGGTGCGATCGGTCGGGTCGACGCCGCGCGACATGAGATCCCAGTCGCTCTCCTCGGAGCGCTTGGGCGCCTCACCGTCGACGGGCGCCTCGTAACGACTCGACAGACCGTGCCAGCGGCGCAGACCGAGCAGGCCGAGCACCGAGGACAACAGCGCGAGGAGCGCCGTGAACACGGCCACCCAGAACCAGACGGTGAACTCGCCGCGGGCCACCGCTTCACCGGTGTGGCCGGTGACGGAGGACATGCGGCTCTTCACGGCCGAGGCAGGGTCGAGCAGTGTCCGCAGCGTCAGAGCGACCATGGCAATCGAACCGAGCAAGGAGATGACGCCGGCGGGCCAGCGCGCAATGCGACCGGCCGTCGCGGCTGCCAGCAGGCCCGCGCACGCGACGAGGGCGATTCCGAAGTACCCCGGGATCGCCTGGTTGCCCGTCACGTCGACCGCGTTCGTCGAGAGGACGCCGTCGTTGAGGGTGCCGTTGATCCACGCGCGTCCGGAGGCGATGAGCGCGAGGACGCCCGCGATGAGCGACAGGAGGATGACGCTGCGCTTCGAGGAGATGTCCCTCATCGGATGGGCTCCATCCCGGTGGCGGTCGCAACTGCTCGCAGGGCGGCCGCCGCCTTGTTGATCGTCTCTTGATATTCGCTCTCGGGCACCGAGTCGGCCACGACGCCGGCTCCCGCCTGAACGTGGGCCACGCCGTCCTTGAGCACCGCCGTGCGGATGGCGATGGCAGCGTCCGCGTCACCGGCGAAGTCGAAGTAGCCGATCACTCCCCCGTACACGCCGCGGCGTGAGCCTTCGCGCGACTCGATGATTTGCATGGCGCGCGGCTTCGGGGCACCCGAGAGCGTCCCGGCCGGGAAGGTGGCCTCGAGCACGTCGTACGCGCTGGCGTCCTCGCGCTTCGTGCCGACGACGGTCGACTCGAGGTGGATGACGTGGCTGTAGTTGCGGATGTTCATGAACTCGACCGTCTCCACGGTTCCGGCGCCGCAGACGCGCTGCAGGTCGTTGCGCGAGAGGTCGACGAGCATGAGGTGCTCGCTGCGTTCCTTCGGGTCGTTCAGCAGGTCGTCGCCCAGTTCCCGGTCGTGTTCCGGCGTCTTGCCGCGCGGGCGCGAGCCGGCGATGGGGTGGGTGATGACCCGCTCGCCAGTCACCTTGACGAGAGCCTCGGGCGACGAGCCGACGACGTCGTAGACGCCGCCGTCGGGCAGGGGCAGGCGCAGCAGGTACATGTACGGGCTGGGGTTGCTCGCACGCAGGGCGCGGTAGACGTCGAGCGCGTCGGCGTCGGTGTCGACGCTGAAGCGCTGGGAGACGACGATCTGGAACGCCTCGCCGGCGCGGATGTCCTCCTTGCAGGCCTCGACCATGTCGTGGAACTGCTCGCGCGTGTGCGTGCTGCGCACGTCCTGCTCGGGCGTGTGCGGCACGGCGACCGTGGAGGGTGCCGAGTCGCCGAGGCGCTGCTGCATGGCGTCGAGGCGCGCAACGGCGTCCGCGTAGGCGCCCTCGACGCCGGTGTCGAGGCCGTCGAAGTTGACCGCGTTGGCGATGAGCAGGAGCGAGCCGTCCTGGTGGTCCATGACGGCCAGGTCGGTGGCGAGCAGCATCGTCACCTCGGGGATGCCCAGCGCGTCCTCGGCATCGTCGCCGATTTTCTCCCAACGGCGCACGGCGTCGTAGCCGATGGCGCCCACGAGGCCACTCGTCAGGGGCGGCAAGCCGGGGATGCGTTCGGTGTGGAGCAGTTCGAGGCTCTCGCGCAGGGCGTCGACGGCGAGGCCGCTCGTCGGAAGGCCGGTGGGCACGTCGCCGAGCCAGACGACTTCGCCGTCACGCTCGGTGAGCGTGGCGCGGCTGGCGGCGCCGATGAACGAGTAGCGCGACCACACGCCGCCGTGCTCGGCGGATTCGAGGAGGAACGTGCCGGGCTCGTCGCGCGCGAGCTTGCGGTAGACGCCGATCGGGGTTTCGGCGTCGGCGAGCAGGCGTCGGACGACGGGAATGACGCGGCGTTCCGTTGCGAGGTGAGCGAAGACGTCGGCGCTCGGCCACGTGGCGCCCCAGGTGAGGTCGGCGGCCAGGCTGGGCGTCGTCGTCATGCGGGATCCTCCGTGGGGTGCTGCTCGTGGGTCGGCTTGAGGTCGTGCTGATCGATCTCCGACATCGCATCCGCGGCGGGGCCAGTGGCGTGTGTCGGAGATCCGACGGTGGCGTCCAGATCGGTGAAGAAGCAGGTGCGCGCGCCGGTGTGGCAGGCGGCCCCGATCTGCTCCACGCGGACGAGGAGTGCGTCACCGTCGCAGTCGAGCGCGACGGACTTCACGTACTGCGCATGCCCCGACGTGTCGCCCTTGCGCCAGTACTCACCGCGGCTGCGCGACCAGAAGGTGACGCGCCCGTCGTTCAGCGTGCGCCGCAGCGCCTCGTCGTCCATCCAGCCCAGCATGAGCACCTCGCCACTCGCCTCATCCTGGACGATGGCGGCCACGAGACCCGAGTCGTCGCGCTTGAGCCGCTGGGCGATCTCGGTGGGCAGGGGCGTCGAAGTCATGGGTGCCATTGTGCCAACCGCACGCGCCGGAGCGAGAACCCGTCTGTGCTTGGCGGCACCGGGCGGGCGTGAGGGCGCCGCGCCGACGCGGGCAGATGATGCGATTTAGTTCACGTGACGCAGTCTGAGCAGGCGCAAAACGCGTCAGGTGAACCGAACTGCGTCAGCTGCGCCACAGCGGCGCTCAGGCCACGCGGCCCCCGCGCGGTTCCAGCGGCACCGTGGCTCCGCCGGGGCGGGTCACCCAGCTGCGGCCGGTGGGCGACTCCCACTCGCATGTGGCTTCGGCATCCATGCTCACCGCGTATCCGCCGAACGTCTTGGCGCGGTGGTGATGACGACACAGGCTCTGGAGGTTCGACCCGCTCGTTGCGCCGCCCTCGGCGAACGGGATGACGTGGTCCAGGTCTGCAGATGTCGCGGGACGTGTGCAGTACGGGCAGCGGCACACCTTGAAGCGCCCTGGGTTTCGTTCCGCGCTTATGTGGTGACGAGGGTTCTCGTCTGGGATTGATCGTAGGACGCTTCGA
>NZ_JADCTK010000007.1:0-156596 GCF_015070805.1 Dermacoccus barathri
TGCTGCTCGTTCGACAACCCGGCCATGACACCCACGATCCCCTATCGGTGGTGGTGCGTTGACCGGTTGAACTCGCCGTCGTTTCTGCACAACCCAAGCTGGGGTGGCTCTGCACGTGGTTATGCCCCGGTCAGGGGGTAGCAGAACGACGTGCAGAACCTCGCGGCGCCGAACGTCAGTGTCGACAACCGGTCCGAGACAGCCACCAAGGGTCCCCGGGCTCACAGAGGCGCCCACCACTTGCGTGTCAACTCAGCCCTCGACCACGAGCGAAGCGTCGACCTCGGTTGGCAGGCCACCCTCGGGCAGCTTCGACGGCGCGACGATGCGCACGATCTCGTCGAGCACGCGCCGCACGAACTTCTCCCCCACCCACAGGTGCTTGGCGTCGTCGACGCCGATGACGCGCGCCTGAGGAATGGCGCCGAACCGCTCGCGCGCCTCGTCGGGGCGCAGGTTGTCGTCGAACTCCGGCACGAGCGCGGTGACGGGCTTACCCGAGTCGGCCCAGGCGCGCAGGTGCTCGGGCTGCGACCAGCGCAACGGCGGCGACAGCAGGATCGTCCCCTCGATCGAGGGATCCAACCCGTGCATGAGGGCGAGGTCGGTGCCGAAACTCCAGCCCACGAGCCAACGATTGACCAGTTCCGGTGATTCGTGGAACTCGGCGAACTCGATGGCGGCCGCGACGTCGAAGCGCTCACCGTCAGCCGAATCGAAGGCACCTTCGGATGTGCCGCGCGGAGAACTGGTACCGCGGGTGTTGAACCGCAGAACGGCGATGTCGGCGAGCGCCGGCAGGCGGTTCGCAGCCTTCTTGTAGACGTGGCTGTCCATGAATCCGCCGTGCGTGGGCAGCGGGTGCAAGGTGACGAGCGTCGCCACCGGGTCGTTCGAGGGCGGCAGCGCGAGCTCGCCCACGAGCGTCAGCCCGTCGGCGGTGTGCAATTCGATCTCCTCACGCCGCGCGGCGAGCACGGTGTTGGAGCGGATCTCCTGCATCGTCATGTCGATTCCCTCGTTCGGTGATTCAGCGCCACGAGCCCTGCGGTGGACGCCGGTCACGAGCCTGCCAGCAACTCGTGTGCCAGTGGCGTCGATCGGTCACGTCACCGAGCCGGTCCATCGGCCAGACGACGACGTGCGGCAACGACGACGCAAGTTGCTGCTGGCAGCCGGGGCATGTGTAGACCTTGCCCTCGCTATTGCCCCGCAGCACCCGCACCGTCCAGCGTCCGCCGGCGTAGCTCTGGACGACATCGACGGGACGGAACGCAGCGCTGACGTCGCCGCGCGTCTCGTCCCGGCGAGGTCGGTTCCGCCGAGGCATCAGTTCCGGAAGGGACGATCCGCGAGGATGTGCTCGGTGAGCAGCGGCGACGGCACGAGGTGCTGTTCCCCGGTTTCGAAGTGCATTTCCGAGAGGACACCGTGGACGTCGTCGGGGCCGGCCTCGTCGAGCAGTTCGAACAGGCCCTGCGGGTAACCGCAGCCCGCCTTCATCGCCGTCTCGATGTCCTCGACCGTGGCGTAGCCGGAGTCGAGCATCTTGGCGGCGTCGTTGAGGTGCGGGTAGAGCAGGGCATCGACGACGAGGCCCGCGCGGTCCTTGCCGACGACCGGCGTCCAACCGGCCGCGACGGCGAGCGAACGCACCGTCTCGACGGCCTCGTCGCTGATGGCGACCGAACGGCCGATCTCGAGCACCTGGCCGGCCCTCTGCTTCTCGTGCAGGACGACGGGCACGACGGTGGCGTCGATCGTCGGGTCGCCCGTGGACGCGGTCTCGACGGATCCCTCGCCGAGCGCAGCGATGACGCCTGCGTCACCGATGGCGTCACGCACAGCGCGCAGCACCGGCTTCGCCCCGATCTCGAGGCCGCTCTCGACGTCGCCGTGCGAGGCGTCGTCTCCACCGCAGCATCCGCCGCCGCAGCAGTCGCCGTCGAGCTCGACCGCGTCCACGGCGAGCGTGACGGCCACGCCCTTGACCGAGGCTGCGTCGTCCGCCGAGACAACCCGGACGACCTCGACGCCGGCGTCGCTCAGCTCCGAGCCGAGGGCGTCGACGAGGTCACCCTCGCCGACGAGACCGACCTTGCCTTCGAGGGGCTTGGCGGGTGCCGTCGTGGCAGCGTCGTCGACCACCGTGCCGGAACCGACACCGTCGTAGGTGTAGAAGCCGTGACCGCTCTTGCGGCCGAGGCGACCGGCCGTCACCAACTGGCGCAGGATCGACGGCGAGGCGACGCTCGGGTCACCCGTGGCGTTGTAGAGCACGCCGCACACCTCGTGGATGACGTCGAGGCCGACGAGGTCGCACAGCGTGAGCGGGCCCATCGGCAGACCGACGCCGGCGGCCATGGCCGCATCGATGTCGGAGCGTGAGGCGAGGCCGGACTCGTAGGCGCGGATGGACCGCGCGAGGTAGGAGACGAGCAGAGCGTTGGCGACGAAGCCGGCGCGGTCGCCGACAACGACCGGCTTCTTGCCGAGGCGCTCGGCCAGCTCGCGGACCTGCTCGACAAGCGTCTCGTCGCTCATGACGGAACGGATGACCTCGACGAGCGGCTGAACCGGCGCCGGATTGAAGAAGTGCATACCGATGACCCGCGACGGCACCTTCGTGGCCCGCGCGATCTCGGTGATCGACAGCGACGAGGTGTTCGTCGCGAGCACGCAGTCCTCCCGGACGATGCCGTCGAGCGTCGTGAAGATCGATTCCTTGATCTCGAGACGCTCCGGAACCGCCTCGATGACGAGGTCGGCGTCCTTCATGGCGGCGAGGTCGTCGCCGAACGAGACGCGGCCGACGATCTCGTCGCGCGCCGCCTCGTCGAGCTTGCCCTTGCTCACCGCACGACCGAGCGACTTCTCGAGGAAGCCCTTGCCGCGCTCGGCCAACTCGGCCGAACCGTCGACGGCGATGACGCTCAAACCGGCCTTCGCAAAGACCTCGACGATGCCCGCACCCATCGTGCCGAGCCCGATGACACCCACTGTGTTGATCATGGTCGCCAGTCTTTCAGATGTGTCGGCGCCACGGGCCGAGGCTCCCGATGCTGCGAGGAAGGTGACACAGTCAGCGCATGCTCCTCGGACTCCTCGGCGCCCTGCTCGCCGCGCTGGCGTACGGAAGCGCCACGATCCTCCAGGCACTCGGCGTGCGTGGACTCCGGGCGGCCCCGGCCGGCAGCACCCTCCTGCAGCGGGCGCGAGCCGGGTGGTTGTACGCCGCGGGCCTGGGACTCGACGTCGTGGCGTTCGCCGCCTCCGTGGGCGCGCTGCGCGCGCTCCCCCTCTTTCTCGTCCAGTCGGTCATTGCATCGTCGGTCGCCGTGACGGCGGTCCTCGCCGTCATCGTGCTGGGCGCCAAACTGACGCGGCGTGAGGTCGCCGCTCTGGCGGTGGTCGCCCTCGGGCTCGTCTGCCTGGCCGCCACCGCCCGGGACACGCCGCCGCACGATCCGCCGTCGTGGCTGGCGCCGGCCCTCGTCGCCGTGGCGGTCCTGCTTGTAGCCGTCGGGGTCCTTGCAGCGCGTCGTCGCGCCAGCTCCGTGCTGGCTGTGGTCGCTGGGCTCGGGTACGGCGGTCTCGCCGTCGGCGCCCGTATCCTGCCGTGGAAAGGCAGCCTGGGCGACGCCCTCGCGACCTGGGCACTGTGGGCGCTCGTTCTGCACGCCGTCATCGCGACCGTTGCCTACGGGTTTGCCCTCGACGCCGGCGAAACGACGTCCGTCGCGGCCATCACCTTCGCCCTGGAAACGGTGGCACCATCCCTCGTCGGACTCGCCCTGCTCGGCGACGGGGTGCGGCCGAACACGCAAATCCTGGCCGTCGCGGGCTTCGTCCTCACCCTCGGTGCCTGTATCGCCCTGGCCGGACGCAGCGAGGCGGAAGCGTAGGCTTACTCCTCGTGCGAATCGTGATTGCCGACTGCAGCGTCGACTACGAGGGCCGCCTGCAGGCCCACCTCCCCCTGGCCAAGCGGCTTCTCATGGTCAAGGCCGACGGCTCCGTGCTCGTGCACTCCGACGGAGGATCGTACAAGCCCCTCAACTGGATGGCACCGCCGTGCGCCATGGCCGAGATCGAGCCCGACGAGGTCGAGACGGTAGAGGGCGTCAGCTCCGTGTGGCTCGTGCAGCACGCCAAGTCCGACGACCGGCTGCGGATCAAGCTGTACGACATCCACCACGACGGCGCCCACGAGCTCGGCGTCGACCCTGGCCTTGTCAAGGACGGTGTGGAGGCGCAGTTGCAGAAGCTGCTCGCTCAGCACATCGAGACCCTCGGTTCGGGCTACACGCTCATGCGCCGCGAGTACATGACGGCCATCGGGCCCGTCGACATCATGTGCAAGGACGCCACCGGGGCCACGGTGGCCGTGGAACTCAAGCGGCACGGCACGATCGAAGGCGTCGAACAGCTGACGCGCTATCTCGAACTGCTCAACCGCGACCCGCACCTCGCCCCCGTGTCGGGTGTCTTCGCTGCCCAGACGATCAAGCCCCAGGCCCGAACGCTCGCCGCAGACCGCGGCATCCGCTGCGTCGTGCTCGACTACGACGCCCTCAAGGGAATCGACGACTCCGAGACACGCCTGTTCTGAGCCGGTTCGCTCAGGCGGTGGCGGCGAGCGGGACGAACTGCGTCAGCTCCCGCTCGACCTCGAGGTGACGGTCGAGCTTCGTCGCACACATCAGGCGGCGCAGTCGCGGCGAGGCGTCGGCCACGACCAGTCGCCGTCCTTCTGCAGCAGCGCGGCGGTGAGCGCCGACGATGACGCCGAGGCCCGTGGCGTCCCACACCTCGGCCTCCGAGAGGTGAACGACGAGGTCGCCCTCGCCCGCGCCGATCGCCTGGGTGAGCTCGCTGCGCACCTCACTGCTCGTGCTGGCACAGATCGACCCCACAACACCGAGTTCGGCCCCGTCGACGATGTGGCGCACCTCGGCGGTGCGCTCGCGCGTACGTGCATCGGTCTTGTCTGCAACCGGCTGGGACATGTCGTTCCCTTTCGTGCGTTCAGGACGGGCTCGGGGCGGCGGCGGGCGCCGCTTTGCTTCGCTTACCTCTACTCTGACGCGCGACCCCCACGTGAGGTTCGTCCATTTCGGTAACGAAAACGTAACGACTGTGAAACGGCTGTAACGCGCCGCTCTCACGCCCAGCTGACGACGGGGACGACCACACGCCTGCGCCGACACGGCGGCTCGTCGTCTGGCAGGGTGGAGCCATGGTCGTACTCAGCACCATCTACACCCGCACCGGCGACGACGGTTCCACCGGCCTCGGCGATTTCTCGCGCACCTCGAAGAACGATCCAAGGCTCGCGGCCTACGCCGACACCGATGAGGTAGGCGCCACGATCGGCCTCGCACTCACCTGCGCCCCGGACCTTCCCGACGCCCTGCGCCCCGTCCTCCTGCGCATCCAGAACGACCTCTTCGACGTCGGAGCCGATCTCTCGACGCCTCTCGTCGAGTCACCGGCGCACCCGCCTCTTCGCGTGCGCGAGGAGTGGATCGACGAGTTGGAGCAACAGTGCGACGAGTTCGGCGCCGAGCTACCGACGCTGCGCTCCTTCGTCCTCGCAGGTGGGACGCAGGCAGCGGCCTACCTCCACCTCGCGCGCACCGTCGTCCGGCGTGCGGAGAGGGCAGCCTGGGCTGCCCTCGACGCACACGGGGACGAGCCGGCGCCCGGCGACGGCAAGAACGCCGAACGCCCCGGCGGCGTCAACGTCCTCACGGCGAAGTACCTCAATCGGCTGTCGGATGCGCTCTTCGTCTTCGCGCGTTACGCCAACGCCGAGGGCCCTGGGGATGTGATGTGGCAGCCCGGCGGTGGCCGCGAAGAGAGCGATTCCACAACCTGACGCCCGCAACGCACACCCGCGAGCGCAGGAGGGCCCCCGACACCGAGCTGTCGGGGGCCCTCCTGTGCGCGCGGGTGACTCAGTAGCCCTGCGAGCGCAGGCCCGGCGGAGCCGACTCGCTCCAGGATCGCAAGGCCGTGTAGTCGGCAGGCGCCATGGCGATCGAGAAGCGCTCGACACCGCACTCGACATCGACCGCGACCGCATCCCCCGTCATCGCCCGCGGCAACTCGCTCGAGTCGAGCGCGTTGCGCGAGCCGAGTACGAACTCGCCACGTTCCCAGATGCGCTCGGGCGTGAACCGCAGGGTGCGGAAGGTGAACCACTCGAGCCGATCCGGCCGGTAGCGCACCATGCCGGTGCGCCACGAGCCGTTCGGGTAACGGGTAGCCATGACAGCGAGGTTTCCCTCGCGCGAGAGGCTGCGGGTGCGATACACCATCGCGCCGAGCCCCACGAGCAACGCAATGACGGCCAGCGCGAGAACGATCTCGCCGGCCGTCAGTGCGTCAGACATCGTGCGTCGTTGCCTCAGGAGGCGTCGGCCATCTCGACGTGCTGCGCGACGACCGTGACGACGTTCTTGTCGACGGAGAGGAAGCCACCGTCGATCTGGACCGTGCGACGCTCGCCCGAGGTCGGGACGACGACGACGTCGCCCTCGATGAGCACGGAAAGCAGGGGCTGGTGACCGGGCAGGATGCCGATCTCACCTTCGGTGGTGCGGGCGATCAGACGGCTCGCTTCGCCTTCCCAGACCTCACGGTCGGCGGCGACGAACTTGACGTTCAGGTTGCTCATCAGGGCGATTCCTCTTCGAGTCGGTGAGTTCCCCCATGATAACCGGGGAAACGTGGGCTTCGTCTCAGGCCTTCGGCTCGCGACGTTCGACGTCGTCGGCCTCGGCGAGTGGGTCGGGCACGGCGCCGCTCGTGCGCGCCGCGAAACGCATGGTGTGGAAGAGGGCGACGGCGGCGAACGTGCCGAGCGCGATGCCGGCGAACGTGAAGTCGCCGACCTTCCAGGTGTAATCGGCTATACCGATGATGAGGGCCACTGCGGCCGTCATGAGGTTGACCGGGTTGGCGCAGTCGACCTTGTTCTCCATCCAGATCCGCACGCCGAGCATGCCGATCATGCCGTAGAGAACGGTGGCCACTCCCCCGAGAACACCCGGCGGAATCGTTGCGATGGCCGCGCCGACCTTGGGACAGAACGACAGGAGCACGGCCGTGACGGCGGCGACCCAGTAGGCCGCGGTCGAGTAGACCTTCGTCGCGGCCATGACGCCGATGTTCTCGGCATAGGTCGTCGTACCGGAGCCACCACCGAAACCGGCCAGCGTCGTGGCGAGACCGTCACCCATGAGCGCGCGGCCCGACACGTCGTCGAGGTTGCGGTCCGTCATCTGCGCGACCGACTTCACGTGCCCGATGTTCTCCGCGACGAGCACGAGCACGACCGGCACGAACAATCCCATGACGCTCAGGTCGAAGGACGGCGAGTGGAAGTCCGGCAGGCCAAGCCAATCGGCAGCGCCGAGCGCCTTGAAGTCGACTTCCCCGCGGAAACACGCGACGACGTAACCCGCCACGACACCCAGCAGAATGCTGAGACGCCCGAGCAGGCCCTTAGCCAGCACCGTGACGGCGAGGACGACGAGAAGCGTCACGAGAGCCGTCACCGGCGACTTGATGAAGTTCTGCTTCGCGGCCGGGGCGAGGTTGAGGCCGATCAGCGCGACGATGGCTCCTGTGACCACAGGCGGCATGAGGGCTCGCAACCAGCCGTCACCCACGACCTGCACGAGCAGACCGACGAGGAACAACGCCAGGCCGGCCATGACGACGCCGCCGAGCGCGGTGGCCATGTCATGCGACTTCGTGGCTGCGGTGAGCGGCGCGATGAAGGCGAACGACGACCCGAGGTAGCTCGGTACACGACCGGCCGTGAGCAGCAGGAAGAGCATCGTTCCGATGCCCGAGAAGAACAGCGTCGCCGAGGGCGGGAAGCCCGTCAGCAACGGCACGAGGAACGTGGCGCCGAACATGGCGACGACGTGCTGCATACCGATGCCGATCGTCTTCGGCCACGCGAGCCGCTCGTCCGGCGCCACCACGGCACCGGCCCGCGTCAGGTCGCCGTTGTGCGGCCGCCACTTGAGCCCGAGATCCATCACGTCGTCCTTCGTTCGTTCGTCACATGACGGACGAAGGGCCGGAGGCTTCTCGCCCCCGGCCCCTCGTCCGAATCATCACGGGTTGCCCGACACCAGCGGCGTCCGGCTCACCGAGATCAGTCCTGCTTGGCGATCTCCGCGGCCTGACGCTCGACGTCGTCGAGGCCACCGCACATGAAGAAGGCCTGCTCCGGCACGTGGTCGTAGTCGCCGTCGGCGATCTTCGTGAACGCCTCGATCGAGTCGCTCAGCGGAACCGTCGAGCCCTCGATGCCCGTGAACTGCTTGGCAACGTAGGTGTTCTGCGACAGGAAGCGCTGGATGCGGCGAGCGCGGTTGACGAGGATCTTGTCCTCTTCCGAGAGCTCGTCGATACCGAGGATCGCGATGATGTCCTGGAGCTCCTTGTTGCGCTGCAGGATTCCCTTGATGCGCACCGCGGTGTCGTAGTGCTCACGCGAGATGTAACGCGGGTCGAGGATTCGCGACGTCGACGTCAGCGGGTCCACGGCCGGGTAGATACCCATCGACGCGATGTCACGCGAGAGCTCGGTGGTGGCGTCGAGGTGGGCGAACGTCGTTGCCGGAGCCGGGTCGGTGTAGTCGTCGGCCGGCACGTAAATGGCCTGCATCGACGTGATCGAGTGACCACGCGTCGAGGTGATGCGCTCCTGGAGAACACCCATCTCGTCGGCCAGCGTCGGCTGGTAACCCACGGCGGACGGCATACGGCCGAGCAGCGTGGAGACCTCGGAACCGGCCTGCGTGAAGCGGAAGATGTTGTCGATGAACAGAAGCACGTCCTGCTTCTGGACGTCACGGAAGTACTCCGCCATCGTCAGGGCCGACAGAGCGACGCGAAGACGCGTGCCCGGCGGCTCGTCCATCTGGCCGAAGACGAGCGAGGTCTGACCGAGAACGCCGGCCTCCTCCATCTCGACCATGAGGTCGTTACCCTCACGGGTACGCTCACCGACACCGGCGAACACGGACACACCGCCGTGGTCGCGAGCGACTCGAGCGATCATCTCCTGGATCAGAACGGTCTTACCGACACCGGCACCACCGAACAGACCGATCTTTCCACCCTGCACGTACGGGGTGAGAAGGTCGATGACCTTGATGCCGGTCTCGAACATCTGCGTCTTTGACTCGAGCTGATCGAAGGCCGGAGCAGTGCGGTGGATGCCCCAGCGCTCGTTGACCTCGAGCGTCTCGCCCTCTTCGAGGTTGAGGCAATCACCCGTCGCGTTGAAGACCTTGCCGAGCGTCACGTCGCCGACGGGCACCGAGATGGGGGCGCCGGTGTCGCGCACCTCGGAGCCACGGACGATGCCGTCCGTCGGCTGCAGGGAGATGGCTCGCACCATCGAATCACCGATGTGCTGGGCGACCTCGAGGTTGATGTTCTTCGTCTCGCCGTTCAGCGTGACGTCGAGCTTGAGGAGGTTGTAGACCTCCGGCATGGTGTCGGCGGAGAACTCGACGTCGACGACCGGGCCGATGACGCGCGAGACGCGGCCAACGCCGGCCGCGGCGGGAGCCGCCGACTGGCTTTCGTTAATGGTGGCAGTCATGGTGATTCCTTTGCGTTGAGGCGCTCAACTGGCGTCCGCGAGGGCGCTGGCGCCACCCACGATTTCGCTGATCTCTTGCGTGATCTCGGCCTGACGGGCCTGGTTGGCCAGTCGGGTGTAAGTCTTGACGAGTTCCGTGGCGTTGTCCGTCGCGGACTTCATGGCGCGCTGACGTGCGGCGAGCTCGGAAGCAGCCGACTGCAGCAGCGCGTTGAAGATACGAGCGTTGACGTACCGCGGGAGCAGCGCGTCGAGCACGCCCTCGGGGTTCGGCTCGAACTCGTACAGCGGCATGGGGCCCTCGGCGTCGTCCGCTTCGGCCTCGCGCTCCTCCACGCCCAGGGGCAGGAGGCGGATGACGCGGGACTGCTGCGTCACCATGCTCTTGAACTGGGTGTACACGACGTGAAGCTCGTCGACACCGCCCTCGTCCGACCCCTTGATGAAGTCCTCGGTGAGGCGATCACCGATCTCCTCGGCGTTCTCGAACTTGGGGCTGTCGGTGAAGCCCGTCCACTCGGCCTCGTACGGACGGCGACGGAACTTGTAGTAGCCCACGCCCTTACGTCCGACGATGTAGGGAACGACCTCCTTGCCGTCGTTCTCTAGGCGCCTGATGAGCTCCTGGGCTTCCTTCATCGCGTTCACCGAGTACGAGCCGGCGAGGCCGCGGTCGGCAGTGACGATGAGGACACCCGCGCGCTTGACGTGCTCGCGTTCGGTGGTCAGTGCGTGGTCGATGTCCGACGTGGACGACGCGACCGAGGAGACCGCTCGCGTCAGGGCGACCGCGTAGGGCGTCGACTTCGCGACGGCCTCACGAGCCTTGACCACGCGCGAGGCAGCGATGAGCTCCATCGCGCGCGTGATCTTCTTGGTCGCCTGGACGGACCGGATGCGCTGGCGGTAGACCCGCTGCTGCGCTCCCATAGCTTTCCGCCTCTCTGTACTGGTTCTGACGTGGTGGTGGGGATGACCTTCGTACCGGCCCCGTGGGAGACCCCGCCGGGGCCGGTACGAGGAGGATCACTGCTTGCGCTTGGTGATCTTCTCCTGGTTGATGTGGTCCTCGTCGATCTCGTCGAACTGCTCGGAACCCTCACCACTGCGGTCGGACGAAGCCTGGAACTGCTTCTTGAACGCTTCCATGTTCTTGGCGAAGACGTCCTTGCCGTCGTCGGCCAGCTTGCCGCTCTCGCGGATCGCGCGCATGAAGTCACCGTTCTCACGGTTCATGTACTCGATCCACTCGGCCTCGAAGCGCTGCACGTCCTCGGTCTTGACGTCGTCGAACTGACCGGTGGTACCGGCCCACAGCGACGCGACCTGGTTCTCGACCGGGAACGGGTTGTTCTGCGGCTGCTTGAACATCTCCATGAGGCGCTCACCGCGAGCGAGCTGACGACGCGAAGCGGCGTCGAGGTCGGAGGCGAACATGGCGAACGCCTGCATCTCGCGGAACTGAGCGAGGTCGACCTTGATCGAACCGGTCACGGCCTTCATGGCCTTCGTCATGGCGGCACCACCGACTCGCGACACGGAGATACCCACGTCGACGGCCGGGCGCTGGTTCGAGTTGAACAGGTCGGACTGGAGGAAGATCTGACCGTCGGTGATCGAGATGACGTTGGTCGGGATGTACGCCGAGACGTCACCGGCCTTCGTCTCGATGATCGGAAGACCCGTCATGGAGCCGTGGCCCAGGTCGTCGGAGAGTTTCGCGCAACGCTCGAGCAGACGCGAGTGCAGGTAGAAGACGTCACCCGGGTAGGCCTCACGGCCCGGCGGGCGGCGCAGCAGCAGCGACATGGCGCGGTAGGCCTCGGCCTGCTTGCTGAGGTCGTCGAAGACGATGAGGACGTGCTTGCCCTGGTACATCCAGTGCTGGCCGATGGCCGAACCCGTGAACGGAGCCAGGTACTTGAAGCCCGCCGCGTCACCCGCCGGAGCGTTGACGATCGTCGTGTACTCCAGGGCGCCTGCCTCTTCGAGCGTGGCGCGAACCTCGGCGACGGTCGAGTTCTTCTGACCGATGGCGACGTAGATGCAGCGAACCTGCTTGTCCGGGTCGCCCGTCTCCCAGTTCTGCTTCTGGTTGATGATCGTGTCGGTGGCGATCGTCGTCTTGCCCGTCTTGCGGTCACCGATGATCAGCTGACGCTGACCGCGACCGATCGGCGTCATCGAGTCGATGGCCTTGATACCGGTCATGAGCGGCTCGTGGACCGACTTACGCTGAACGACGGTGGGCGCCTGGAGCTCGAGGGCGCGGCGGCCCTCGGCCTCGATGTCACCGAGACCGTCGATCGGCTGACCGAGCGGGTTGACGACGCGGCCCATGAAGCCGTCGCCGACCGGAACCGAGAGCACCTCGCCCGTGCGCTTGACGGGCTGGCCCTCTTCGATGCCGGCGAACTCGCCGAGGACGACGACACCGATCTCGTGAACGTCGAGGTTCAGCGCGATACCGAGCGTGCCGTCTTCGAACTGCAGCAGTTCGTTGGTCATGGCCGAGGGCAGACCCTCGACGTGCGCGATGCCGTCAGCGGCATCGGCAACGCGGCCGACCTCTTCGCGGGAGGCCGCGCCGGGCTCGTAGGACTGAACGTAACCGTTCAGCGCTTCCCGGATCTCCTCCGGACGGATCGAAAGCTCCGTCATCATCACTCCTTGTCATGGGCCCGCTTCGGGCGCCGAGCTGTTTTAGCTGGGCCGCGGTAGCGGCCCGGGATGGCGTCGTGTCAGCCGGACAGGTGGGCGCGTGCCTCGTCGAGACGGCGCGAGATCGTGCCGTCGATGACGTCGTCACCCACCTGAACCTTGATGCCGCCGACGACCTCGGGGTCGATGACGACGTTCGTCTGCACGGGCTTGCCGTACATCTTGGACAACGCGGCGCGCAGTCGCTCCGACTGCTCGCCCGTCAGTTCGACGGCGCTCGTGACGAGTGCCTGCGACTGACCACGACGGCTTGCGATACCGGCGAGGAATTCCTCCATCGTCCGGTCGAAGCGTCGTCCGCGGGGGTTGCCCGCTGCGCGACCGGCCAGGAAGAGAGTCTCCTCACTCACCTTGCCCTCGAGCAGACGGGAGACGAGGCCGCGCTTGTCCGCGCCGCTACGACCGCGGTCGGCCAGCGCGTCGCGCAGACCGGCATCGGAGGCAACCGTGCGCTCGAAGCGGAACATCTCGTTCTCGAACGAGTCGGCGCGTTCGGCCTTCTCCGCCGAGGCGGTGAGGGCTTCGACAGCGAGCTGCTCGAGTGCGTCGGACAGGTCGCGTTCCGAGGACCAACGCTCGCCCACCGCTGCGGTGAGCACCTCGCTGGCCTCGTTGCCGACCTTGCCGCCGAACAGGCGCTGGGCGAGCCCGCGCTTGGCGTCGGCGTCACGCGACGAGTCGGCGAACGCACGACGGAGCGTGGCATTCGTGTCCATGACGTCGATGACCGCGAACAGGTCACGCGCCGTGGCCTTCGGGTCACTCAGGCCCGACAGCGTGCCGTTGAGCACCCGACGGGTCGAGGTGAGAGCCGTACGCGAAGAGCCCTGCATCAGGCATCCACTCGCGAACTGCCGGAGGCTTCCGGACGGATGTCGCCGGACTCGAGCTCGGCGAGGAAGCGGTCGATGATGCCCTTCTGACGCGCTTCGTCGTGCAGGGACTCACCGACGATGCGGCTCGCGAGCTCGGTGGACAGACCGCCCACCTCGCTGCGGAGCTGAACCGTGGCCTGCTGACGCTCGGCCGCGATCTGCTTCGTCGCATTCTCGTTGATGCGCGTTGCCTCGGCCGTGGCCTGCTCGCGGCTCTCCGCGATGATGGCCGCGCCCTGGGCACGGGCGTCCTCGCGGATCTTCGCGGCCTCAGCACGCGCGTCGGCGAGCTGCGACTCGTACTGCTGCTTGGCGGCTGCGGCCTCCTTCTGGGCCTCCTCCGCCTTGGCGATGCCGCCCTCGATGGCCGCCGTACGCTCCGCGTACATGCGCTCCATGTTGGGAACGACCTTCGTCTTGAACAGCCAGTAGAGGATCGCGAAGGCGATGAGCCCGATGATGATCTCCACCGGGTGCGGCAGGAGCGGCATGCCGCTCGGGTAGCCGACCTCTTCAGATGCGAGGAACACCTTGGCTTCCTATCTGTTGTCGGGTCTGGTCAGGTTCGAAGAGCTGGATCAGCCCTGGAAGACGAACGCGAAGACCAGACCGAGGATGGCGAGGGCCTCGGTGAGGGCCATGCCGGTGAAGGCGATGGTCTGCAGCATGTTGCGAGCCTCGGGCTGACGGGCCACACCCTGGATGTAGGCAGCGAAGATGAGGCCGATACCGATGCCGGGGCCGATGGCAGCGAGACCGTAGCCGAGGAATGCGATGTTGCCGGAGACGCCGTTCATGTGGATTTCCTTTCGAGAGGCACCGGGACTTGTTTCCCGATGTCGCTGAGGTTCAGGGGGTAGGGGATTGTCCGAATCAGTGGTGCTCGGACGCCGCGTCCGCGATGTACAGCGCGGCAAGCATGGTGAAGATGAACGCCTGGAGGAACTCGATGAGGAGCTCGAAGAACGTCATCACGATGGAGAAGGCGAAGGAGAGCACACCCGCGCCCTGGAGGCCGATGTTGCCGCCGTGGAGCAGGAGGTACTCACCACCGAGGATGAACACCAGGAGCATGAGGTGGCCGGCCATCATGTTGCCGAAGAGTCGCAGGGCGAGCGTCAGCGGGCGGATGAGGAAGTACGTGAGGAACTCGAGCACGAACATGATCGGCTTGAGCCAACCGGGCAGGCCCGGCGGGATGAGCGAGCCCATG
This sequence comes from Dermacoccus barathri, assembly GCF_015070805.1. Lineage (NCBI taxonomy): Bacteria > Bacillati > Actinomycetota > Actinomycetes > Micrococcales > Dermacoccaceae > Dermacoccus > Dermacoccus barathri. The sequence goes on from NZ_JADCTK010000007.1 coordinate 14,447, forward strand.
TACTTGCCGAAGCCACCCTTAGACTTCACCGCCACCACGTGGTAGGTGATGTACACGATGACCGTGAGCACGATCGGGAACGCGATGCGGCCCGTGCTCGGGAACTGGATGAACGGAATGATGCCCGCGACGTTGTTGAACAGGATGAGCGTGAAACACGTCAGCAGAAGCGGAACGAAGCGGATGAAGTCCTTCGAGCCGATAATGTCGCGACCGATCGTGTTGCGCACGAAGTTGTAGGCACCCTCGGCCATGAACTGGCGCTTGCTCGGCACCACGGCGAGCTTCTTGCCCGTGACCGAGACGAAGAACCACCCGATGAGCAGAGCCGAGATGAGGAACACGATGGCCGGACGCGTGATGGCCCACGTTCCGTCACCGCCACCGTTGATGAGCGGCCACCAGAAGTTCTTGACGCCGGGGGTCTGGAAGGAGTCGCCCTCCGCAACCAGGGCAGCGCCCGCGATGAAGCTCACAAATTCTCCTCAGTCAGCATCCAGCAAGAAAAGTCACAGTGTCTGTTGCAATCGGATCGGCCCTGCCGCCCTCGGCGGGGGCCTGATCGTTCGTGCACGCCGGAGACAGTAGGCATTCTACCCGACGTCGTGGCACGGTTCACGTTCACGTTCCCACCCCGTCGCCACCCGCTTCTGGGTCGTAGACGAGCTGGCGGGTTCGCATGAAACTGCGCACCTGGAAGATCTGCCAGGCCACGACCACCACAGCCACCGTGATGCCGGTGGCCGGCCCGTCGAGCGAGTCGACGCGGCGCGCAGCCACGAGGATCAGGCCGAGCACGATGATCTGGCCGAAGAAGACGGCCATCGCAGCGGCCATGATGGCCATCGGGTTGAGATTGCGCAGCGTGCGCAGGACGAGCAGACCGCTCGCGAAGAAGCCCAACGCCAGCGCCGCACCGAAGAGTGCGGAGAGGCCGCCTGCGACGCCACGCACCGCAAGGAAAACGGCGGCACACACGAGCCCGACGATTGCGCTGGGCAGGAACGACGAACGCAGCATGGCGGCAAAGGGTGACTCGGAGGTCACTCCGCGTGGTGCGGTGTCGTGGGAGTCCAACTCGAGGGCTCTCAATCTGCTCTGGCGTGCGGTTTCACGTCGGGCGTAGCGGCCGGTTTCAGAAGTCCGGGGCGCTTGTGAAAACTAACACAAGGCCCTTCGACGTCGCCAACGAGGCAAGCCCCAGGTGAGGGCGAAGGCGAGCACGGTGAGCCCGACGAGGACGGTCAGCGAACGCTCCACCGGCCAGTACGCCATCGAGACGAGCCCCAAGGCAATGCCGATCGACCACAGGTAGAGGATGAGCACTGCGGCCCGGTGGGTGTGACCGATCTCGAGCATCCGGTGATGCAGGTGCCGTCCGTCGGCCTCCCAGGGCTTCTGCCCCGAACGCAACCGTCGCACGATCGAGGCAGCGAAGTCCCACAGCGGCACCGCCAGGATGGCCAGCGGCACGAGCAGCGGGAGCATGAAGGCGACGGACGCGTCCCCGGTGCTCGAGACGACGGCCGGGTCGAGGTTTCCCGCGAACGAGATCGTGGCCGACGCCATGAGAGTGCCGAGCAGGAGAGAACCGGCGTCACCCATGAAGAGCCGAGCCGGATGGAAGTTGTGCGGCAGGAAGCCGACGCAGGCACCCACCGTTGCCGCGGAGATGAAGGCCGAGGTCGAGAAGACCCGATCCCCTGACGCGGAGGCCTGCTGGTAGGCGTAGAAGAAGAACGACGCCGACGCGATGGCGACCATGCCGGCCGCCAGACCGTCGAGGCCGTCCACCCAGTTCACCGCGTTGACGATGACGAGGATGACGAAGACCGACAGGACGACGAGGAACGGCGTCGGTAGGACGGTCTGCTCCCCCAGCGGCAGCATGAGGAACTGGACACCGGAGACGACGAGGACGCAGGCCGCGAGCGCCTGGCCGCCGAACTTGATGGCCCAGTTGAGCTCGGCGAAGTCGTCCCACGCGCCGAGGGCACACATCATGCCGGCCGCGATGAGTGTGCCGACGGCTTCACGCGTGCCGAAGATCTGGGACAGATACGGCAGTTGCGACGAGACGAGCGTCGCGGCGGCGAAACCGATGAACAGAGCCGTGCCGCCCAGGCGCGGGATCGGGACGGCATGCACGTCCCTGGCCCGCACCTGGGTCACCGCGCCGAAACGGACGGCCGCCCATCGTGCGAGCGGCGTCGCGACGAACGTGAAGACCGCCGCGACGACGCTGATGAGGAAGTACTCACGCACGGGCCGGCGCCGACCTCAGCGGGGGTAGGCGGGGAAACGCGTGACGAGGTCGGTGACCTGCTCGCGGATCTCCTTGGCGACGGCGTTGTCGGCCGAGCCGTCGGTTTCGGTGACGGCACGGTGAATGACGTCGGCGATGACGTCCATCTCCTCGAGACCCATACCCTGCGTCGTCACCGACGGCGTGCCGACACGGATACCCGAGGCCACGTTCGGCTTCTGCGGGTCGAACGGGATGGCGTTCTTGTTAAGCGTGATGCCTGCGGCGTCGCAGCGCAGTTCGGCGTCAGCGCCGGTGACACCGACGCCCTGCAGGTCGAGCAGCGACAGGTGCGTGTCCGTGCCACCGGTGGTCGGACGGATGCCCTTGGCCGCGAGGCCTTCGGCGAGACGCTGGGAGTTGGCGATGACGTCCTTCGCGTACTTCTGGTACTCCGGCGTCGCGCACTCCTTGAAGTTGACCGCCTTCGCCGCGATCGTGTGCATCTGCGGGCCACCCTGCATCATCGGGAAGACGGCCTTGTCGATGGCCTTGGCGTGCTCTTCCTTGCAGACGATGGCGCCCGAGCGCGGGCCGCGCAGCACCTTGTGCGTGGTGAAGGAGACGACGTCGGCGTAGGGCACCGGCGACGGGATGGCCTTGCCAGCCACGAGACCGATGAAATGCGCTGCATCGACCCAGAAGATGGCACCGACCTCGTCGGCGATGGCGCGGAAGCGCTCGAAGTCGATGAGACGCGGGATGGCGGAGCCGCCGGCGAGGATGACCTTCGGCTTGTGCTCCTTGGCGAGGCGCTCGACCTCGTCGTAGTCGATGTCCTCGGTCTCCTTGTCGACGCCGTAGCCGACCGCGTTGAACCACTTACCCGAGAACGAAACCTTGGTGCCGTGCGTGAGGTGCCCGCCCATGGGCAGGCTCATGGCGAGGATGGTCTCGCCCGGCTGCATGAAGGCGCCGTAGACAGCCTGGTTCGCGGAGGCACCCGAGTGCGGCTGCACGTTCGCGTGATCGGCGCCGAACAGTGCCTTGGCGCGCTCGATGGCGATCTCCTCGGCCTTGTCGACCTCCGAGCAACCGCCGTAGTAGCGGCGGCCCGGGTAGCCCTCGGCGTACTTGTTCGACAACGTCGAACCGAGCGCCGTGAGGACGGCCGGGCTCGACATGTTCTCGCTCGCGATGAGCTGCAGACCGCCGCGCAGACGATCGAGTTCGGAAATCAGCACACCGGCGATGTCGGGATCGAAGGACTCGAGGGCGGCGTAGTCGGAGCCGTAGAACGTCGTCATGGGTTCAACCTTAGTCGGTGGGACGCCCGGGACGACCGGGCAGTTCGGCACTTCGTACGGGCTCACGCTCGAAGGGCGGCTCTGCGCCCACGCCGCCCGCAGGCATGGCCTGGGTGGCGTCGCTCGAGCGGTCGACGTCAGCGCCCGCGCCGGGCGTCACCGGGACGGCACGCGTGCGCCGCTCGGCCCGCGTGGCGGCGGCCGCCGCGCTCTCGTCGGCGGCACTCTCGTCGCGGGAGTCGGTGGAACTCTGTGCGGCGTGGGTGGCGTCGCTCTCGTCGCTCGTCGAGGCGTCGGCCTCGGCGGCGGCTTCCTCGTCGGCCCGGGGCGTCTCGGAGACCGGAGCGCCGGTGGAGTCGAGCAGATCGATCGGGCCGAGCACCTCACGCAGCTGCTCGGGCGTGATGCCACCGCGGCGCAGAAGCACCGGGTCGGCCTTCGTGCAGTCGATGATCGTGCTCGCGAGGGCACCTGAACGCTCACCGCCGTCGAGGTAGACCTCCACGCTGGGACCGAAGGCGAAACCCGCCTCCGTGACGGTGCGGGCGGTCTCCTCACCGGTGCGGTTCGCGGAGCTGACCGCCATCGGCCCACTCGAGCGCAGCAGCTCGAGAGCGATCTCGTCGTCCGGCACGCGCAGGCCGACAGTGCCGTTCGTGTCACCGAGATCCCACATCAGCGAAGGCTGGGCGCGGAAGATGAGCGTCAGGCCACCGGGCCAGAAGCGCTCCATGAGGCGTCGCGCGTAGGAGGGCACGTTCATCGCGAGACCGTCGACGGTCTCGGCACTGGGCACGAGAACGGCGGGCGGCTTCTCACGGCCACGTCCCTTGGCGGCCAGCAGGCCTGCGACTCCGTCGGGGTTGAACGGGTCGGCGCCAACTCCGTAGACGGTGTCGGTGGGCAGGACGACGAGCTTGCCCTCGCCGATCGCCACCGTGGCGGCCTCGATCGCCGCAGCGCGATCCCCGCTGGTCGAGACGTCAAATACCGGGCTCACGCCACACTCCTCCAGGTCGAATCCGCCCTTGTTGCTTCCGCAAGTCTCCCCCACCGGCGCTCGCACGTCGAACCCGTGCCACGCCGCGACGGAGCCCGCCGCGTCATCGCGTGAGAGCCCACGCGAGCAGAGCGAGCAGCGGCAGGGCTCCCTGGACCGTCGCGGCACGCAGCTTGGCGCGATCGCTCGTCACGAGAACGAGCGCCGCCGCCACCATGAAGGCGCACCCGGTGACTAAGAGGGTCGAACCGACGGTCGGTGCTGCCCACAGGCAGACAACGCCCACGGCGACCTGGAGCGCGAGCAGAAGGTTGTACCAGCCCTGGTTGTACGCCCAGGGGCGCATGATCTCGGCCTCTTCGCGGCTCGCGATACCGAAGACCTTCATCGTCGCGGGGTCGGTGATGCGCAGCGACTCGAGCACGAAGATGTAGACGTGGACAAGAGCAGCCAGCGCGGCGGGCACCGCGACGAGGATCTGGCTCATGAACGCTCCTGGGCGTGATGGGCGTCGAGTGGAACAGAGGATTCCTCGACGTCGGGGAGATGGGTGGGGCGGCCCGCGATGACATCACGGGCCAGCCGGACGAGGTCCGTCGGCCAGACGGGGTGAGCCGCGGCGTCGAGATCGTCGAGCGACCACCACCGCCACTCCTGCATCGTCATCTGCTCTTCCGGAGTGAGGGCTGCGGGTTCGACGTCGAAGCGAGGGCATCGGACGACGAAGAAGGTCTCGTGTTGGTAGGTGATCTGGTCGGAGAATCCGTGAGAGACGGTCCGCGAGGCGACAGGGCCCACGACGTCGGCCTCGGCGATGCGTAAACCCGTTTCTTCCCACAGCTCCCGCACGGCTGCGGTTCGGGCACCCTCCCCCGGATCGACGCCGCCGCCCGGGGTGGCCCACCAGGTGAAGACCGGGTCGAGGCCCTGGTCGGAGTCGACGTAGAGCAGAACGGCGTCGCTCTCGTCGAGGACGACGAGGCGCACCGCCTCACGAGTTCGCGAGGGACGCTCGTGGGGCGCGACCGCTTCGAACGCGCCCCCACCCTCGCGGCGGGCGATCGTCATGCGCGGCTTGTCGGCGGCGTCGCGCACGTCGTGGGCCTGATCGAACCCACGGCTCGCGAGGAGAGCTGCGGGCAGCGTCTCGCCCTGGACGTCGGCGTGCTCCATGACGAGGTGCCCACCCGGCTTGAGCAGTGCGGCCGCCCGCTCGGCGATCTGCACCGGGAACCTCAAGCCGTCGTCGCTGCCGCCGTACAGCGCGATCGAGGGATCGTGATCGGCCACTTCCGAGTCGACCGGCACCATGCCGACAGGGATGTAGGGCGGGTTGCTCACGACGACGTCGAAACGGCCCTCAAGCCCCGCTAGAGCCTCACGCGCATCCTCAACGCTCAAGTGGACGTCGAGGCTCGTCGCGGCGATGTTGTGGGCCGTCCAGGCCGCTGCGGCCTCGTCGAGCTCAACTGCGCAGACATCGAGATCCGGGCGCTCGTGCTTGACGGCCAGCGCGATGGCACCTGAACCCGTGCACAGGTCGACAACGCGACCGCCGTGCGGGGCCAGGCGGATCGTCTCGTCGACGAGCATCTCCGTCTCCGGGCGGGGCACGAAAACGCCCGGCCCGACACTGAGCTCGAGGTGGCGGAAGGGCGCCTTGCCGGTGAGATGCTGCAGGGGTACTCGGGCCGCACGCTCGTCCACGAGGCCGGCGAAGCGCTCAGCCTCGGCGTCGTCGAGGTCACGCCCGAGGATCTCGAGGCGTCGCACCTCCCCCAGGGTCACACCGAGAGCGTGCGCCATGAGGGCGGCGGCGTCGTGGGCAGCGGATTCGACGCCGGCGTCGTACAGGCGCTGACGCGCGTTCCGGATCACGTCGCGCAGCGATGCTGCCACCGGTTCAGTCCTCCTGGCCGACGGCGGCCAGCCGCGCGGCCTCGTCGGCGTCAACTGCGGACTGGACCACGGCGTCCAGGTCGCCGTCGAGCACGGTGTCGAGGTTGTAGGACTTGTAGCCGGTGCGGTGATCGGCGATGCGGTTCTCGGGGAAGTTGTAGGTGCGGATGCGCTCGCTGCGGTCCACGGTGCGCACCTGCGACTTGCGGGCCGCACTGGCCTCGGCCTCGCGCCGCTCGAGTTCGATCTGACGCAGGCGGGCCTTGAGCACGCGAAGCGCCGACTCCTTGTTCTGCAGCTGCGACTTCTCGTTCTGGCAGGAGACGACGACGCCGCTCGGCAGGTGGGTGATACGCACGGCCGAGTCGGTCGTGTTGACGCTCTGGCCGCCCGGTCCGGAGCTGCGGTAGACGTCGATCTTGAGGTCGTTCGGGCCGAACTCGACCTCGTCCTCCTCCTCGATGTCGGGCATGACGAGCACGCCGGCGGCGCTCGTGTGGATGCGGCCCTGGCTCTCGGTGACGGGGACACGCTGGACGCGGTGCACTCCGCCTTCGTACTTGAGACGCGCCCACGGCGCCTGCCCCGGCTCGGGGGTGCCCTTGGCGCGCACCGTGAGGCGGACGTCCTTGTAGCCGCCGAGGTCGGCGTCGGTGGCGTCGGAGATCTCCGCCTTCCAACCGCTGCGCTCGGCGAAGCGCAGGTACATGCGCACGAGGTCACCGGCGAACAGGGCCGATTCGGCGCCGCCCTCGCCGGCCTTGACCTCGAGGACGACGTCACGATCGTCGTCCTCGTCGCGCGGGAGCAGGAGCTTGCGCAGAACGTCGGCGGTCTCGTCGCGGTGCGTGCGCAGTGCGGGCAGTTCCTCGCCGAAGGCAGGGTCTTCTGCAGCGAGCTCTTCGGCGGCGCTCACGTCCTCGGTGGCGCTCTTCCACGCGTGGTACGCGGCGACCGTCGGGGCGAGCTGCGCGTACCGCTTGTTGAGCCGGCGCATGAGCGTCGGGTCGGCGTGCGTCGCGGGGTCGGCGAGCTGCTTCTCGAGGTCGTCGTACTCGGCGACGATCGTGGCTGCGGATTCAAGCACGGGGGCTCCTGGGCGTGGGAAGGACGTGGGAATGCAAAACGCCGACCCCAGCAGAGTTGCTGGGGTCGGCGTGTGCGAAGACTACTTGGCGTCCTTCTTGCCGTAGCGCGCCTGGAAGCGAGCGACTCGGCCACCGGTGTCCATGAGCTTCTGCTTACCCGTGTAGAAGGGGTGGCAGTTGGAGCACACTTCAACGTTGATCTTGCCGGACGTCGCGGTGCTGCGGGTCTCGAACGTGTTGCCGCAGGTGCAGGACACCGTCGTGGCGACGTATTCGGGGTGAAGGTTCTTCTTCACGGGGTTCTCCTAGCTGTTGAGGATGCCGCCGGGTCGTCTGCTCGGGCGAGCGACGTGAACCGGAAGCCAACAATGAAGTTTGCCAGACGAGCTGGACACCTTCCAAAACAGACGAAGCCCGGAACCTATTCCCGGGCCGTCGGCTGCCGACGCGGGACCGAGCCAGACGCAGGACGTGGACGCAGCTGGCACCTCGGCGCGCGTAGGCGCGACTGGGGAAGAAACCTTCCCTACTTGCGTCCAGAAACGCCTCCGAAGACACAAGAAGGGAAGAGACCATCCCTATTTGCGTGTACGCGGGTACCACGAAAAGAGTGCGACACGTCATCGGAGAAGAGGGTGCGACACGTCATCGGATCAGAGTCCCTGTTGCGAGCCCCAGGCAGGCGACGGCGCAGACCGCTGGAAGCCGACCCGCCGCGTGTCGCAGCGAGACAGGCCCGCCAGGGCCTGGCCGCAAGACGCGCCTGGACGACGGCGAGGACCCTGGAAGCAGTGAGACCGGTGCGAGCTCGCTCGCACCGGCCTCACTGCTGAACAGGATCAGTCCTCGTCGTCGTCCAGCTTGATGTTGGAGGTCTGCTGAACCTGCATGAGGAACTCGACGTTGTGCTTCGTCTTCTTGAGGCGGTCGATGAGCAGCTCGATGCCCTGCTGCTGGTCGAGTGCGGCGAGCACGCGACGCAGCTTCCACATGATCTTCAGCTCTTCGGCCGACAGGAGGATCTCCTCGCGTCGAGTACCGGAGGCGTTGATGTCGACGGCCGGGAAGATGCGGCGGTTGGCGAGGCCTCGGTCGAGCTTGAGCTCCATGTTGCCGGTGCCCTTGAACTCTTCGAAGATGACCTCGTCCATGCGCGAGCCGGTTTCGACGAGCGCCGTGGCGAGGATCGTCAACGATCCGCCGTTCTCGATGTTGCGCGCGGCACCGAAGAACTTCTTCGGCGGGTAGAGCGCGGCCGAGTCGACACCACCGGAGAGGATGCGACCGCTCGCCGGGGCGGCGAGGTTATAGGCGCGTCCGAGCTTGGTGATCGAGTCGAGGAGGACGACGACGTCGTGACCCATCTCGACGAGGCGCTTGGCGCGCTCGATGGCGAGCTCGGCGACCGTCGTGTGGTCCGTGGCGGGACGGTCGAAGGTGGAGGCGATGACCTCACCCTTGACCGCGCGCTGCATGTCGGTGACTTCCTCGGGACGCTCGTCGACGAGGACGACCATGAGGTGGCACTCGGGGTTGTTCGTCGTGATGGCGTTCGCGATCGACTGCATGACCATCGTCTTACCGGCCTTGGCGGGCGCGACGATGAGGCCGCGCTGGCCCTTACCGATGGGGGCGACGAGGTCGATGATGCGAGTCGTGAGGACGTTCGGCGTCGTCTCGAGGCGCAGGCGCTCCTGCGGGTAGAGCGGCGTCAGCTTGCCGAACTCGACGCGCTTCTTGGCGGCGTCGACCGTCATGCCGTTGACGGTGTCGAGGCGCACGAGCGCGTTGAACTTCTGGCGTGCCGGCAGCTGCTCACCCTCGCGCAGGGCCCGCACGGCACCGGTGACGGCGTCACCCTTGCGCAGCGCGTTCTTCTTGACGAGGTTCATCGGGACGTAAACGTCCGTCGGGCCCGAGAGGTAGCCGGTGGTGCGCACAAAGGCGTAGTTGTCGAGGACGTCGACGATGCCGGCGACCGGCACGAGGACGTCGTCCTCGCGGATCTCGGGTGCCTCGTCCTCGAAGTCACGCCCACGGCCACCGCGGCGGCCGGAACGGTCACGGTCACGGCCGCGCTGACGACGGCGGCGTCCGCCGCGCTCGTCGTCATCGTTGTTGTTGCCGTTGTTGTTGCGCTCGTTGCGCCCGCCACGCTGGCCACCGTCACGCTCGTTCTTGTCGGAACGGTCATCGCGCTTGTCCGAACGGTCGTTGTTGTCTCGGTTCTCGCGGTTCTCGCGGTTCTCCCGCTTGTCGCCGCGCTCACCGTCACGACGCTCGTTCTGGTTGCCCTGGCCACGCTCGCGCTTGTCGGAGCCGTCGTGCTTCTCCGAGCGCTCGTTGCTGTTCTTGTCGTGGCCCTTGTCGGAGTTGCCCTTGTCGGCACCCGACTGGTCGGAGGTTCCGCGGTTCGAACCGGAGTCGTTGCCGTCACGCTTGCCACCGTCACGGCGCTCGTCGCGCTGGCCACGGCCGTCGTTCTTGGCGTTGTTCGACGCGTCGTTCTGGCCGGACTCGTTCTGAGCGTTCGCGCCGTCGTTCTGGCCGTCACGCTTCGGACGCTCCTCACCGCCGCGGCGACCGCGACGGGTACGCGGGCGTCCCTGCCCCTGCTCGTCACCGTTGTCCGACGCGTCACCTGCCGGTGCTCCGGCGGCGTTCGTGTTCGTGGAGTCACCGTCACTCTGGGCGCGCTGCGGCTTCTCGGTGGGCGCTTCGGCGGCCTGCTCCTCACGCACGGCACGACGCGCGCTCGGCGCGGTCGAGGTGAGCTCGCCGGCCTGCGAGCGGCTGCCGCTCACACCGTTGGCCTCTGCGCGCGCGGCGCGAATGGCAGCGACGAGGTCGACCTTGCGCATCTTGGAGATGCCACCGATACCCATGCTCTGCGCGAGCTGCTTGAGCTCGTCGAGGCGCATCGCGGACAGCGCGCCGCGCGGGCTGGACTGCGCCGGTGCGGCAGGCGTTTGTTCAGACACGAAGGATCCTTCCCCCTCGTTCGGCCCGCGTGTCAGATACGCGGACGGGATGTGAGTGGAGCCGGGTTCGAACAGAAACGAACCCGTGCCGACCTCGTCCGGGGACGGACGGTGGATTCGGCGATGCACGAAAGCGCGGGTGGATCACCTGCGAGGCAGGTAGGCGTTCTTGGGACGTCGAAAGAAAATCGAGGCCTCCGCTGCCGCGACCGTGAAACGGTGACGGCTCGAGCGCCCTGGGAATTTCACCCGGGTGCACCTTGACGGTACACCCCCGACCTCACGAGGACGAAACCGCGTGCACCCCACGGCTTGTCGTGCCGGGCGAAATGATCTCCACGTCGCCGGCCACCGCACGCACGGCTTCCTCTCCCTGCCCGCTCGTCAGGGCGAGCACGGTGGGCCCGGCGCCCGAGATGACGGCAGGGATGCCGGCGTCGCGCAGGGCGTCGACGAGGGCCATCGACTCGGGGTAGGCGGGACGACGGGCTTCCTGGTGAAGGTAGTCCTGGGTGGCCGGCATGAGGAGGGTCGGGTCGGCGGTGAGGGCGTGCGCAAGCAGCGCCGTGCGCCCCGAGTTGCGAGCGGCGACGGCGAGCGCAATGGCGGTGGGCAGCGCGGCACGCGCGGTGGCCGTCGACAGACGTCGCTGCGGCACGACGAGTACCGGCACGAGGTCGGGGTGCGGCGCGAGGACAGCGCTTCGCCAGTCGCCTGCGTCACCACCGTCGGCCCAGCTCACCGTGACGTTGCCGTACACGGACGCGGATGCGTTGTCCGGGTGGCCCTCGATGCTCGAGGCGATGTCGCTGACGAAGCGCAGGACGGCGTCGTCCGCGAGGTCGAGGCCCGCCAGGGCCGTCCCGAGCGCAACACCGGTGACCGCGGCACTGGCCGAAGAGCCCATCCCGCGCGAGTGCGGAACGGCACCCCGGTAGCTCAGCCTCAGGCCCTGCGGAGCGTCCAGACCGAGCGCCTGCCAGGCGGCCACCATGGCCCGGTAGGCCAGGTGCGACTCGTCCAGCGGCACCTCCCCCTCACCGAAACCGGTGGCCTCGACGACGAGCGAGTCGCCCTCGACGATCGCCTCGGCCTCGTCCCAGACGCCGAGCGCCATGCCGATGGAGTCGAAGCCCGGCCCGAGGTTGGCCGTGCTCGCAGGCACGCGCACTCGAGCGCGGGCACCGGCGGCGACGGCGGCCCCGTCACGCAGCGGTTCGGCGCTCTTCACACGGTGCGCCATCGTCAGGAGTCGAGGCCGAGCGCCCGCGCCACCGAGTACGCGTCGACGTCGACGCGCTCGGGCTGGATGTCGTCACCGTCCGCGTTGCGCAGCGCCCACTGCGGGTCCTTGAGGCCGTGGCCCGTGACCGTGCAGACGATTGTGGCGCCCGCAGGCACCTGACCGGCGGCGTGCTTTTTGAGCAGGCCGGCGATCGACGCGGCCGAGGCGGGCTCGACGAAGATGCCCTCCTCGCTCGAGAGGTAGCGGTGGGCGTCGAGGATCTCGTCGTCGCTCACCGAGTCGATGAGGCCGCCGGAGTCGTCGCGGGCCTCCTCGGCCTGCTTCCACGACGCCGGGTTGCCGATACGGATTGCGGTGGCGATGGTCTCGGGCTCGTCGAACGGGTGCCCGGCGACGATGGGCGAGGCACCCTCGGCCTGGAAGCCCCACATCTTCGGCGTCTTCGTGGAGACGGCCGCCAGTTCGCGCCCGTCGGCGGTGGTGAACGGCGCCGCGTACTCGCGGTAGCCGCGCCAGTAGCCGGTGATGTTGCCCGCGTTGCCGACCGGCAGCACGTGGATGTCCGGGGCGTCACCGAGGGCGTCGACGATCTCGAAGCTTGCCGTCTTCTGCCCCTCGATGCGGGCCGGGTTGACGGAGTTGACGAGCTCGACCGGGTAGTTCTCGGCGAGCTTGCGCGCCACCGTGAGGCAGTCGTCGAAGTTGCCGTCGACCTGGAGCAGCTGCGCGCCGTGCGCGATGGCCTGACTCAACTTGCCCATGGCGATCTTGCCGTCCGGCACGAGCACCGCACACGTCATGCCGGCCTTCGTCGCGTAGGCGGCCGCAGAGGCGGACGTGTTGCCCGTCGACGCACAGATGACGGCCTTGGCGCCGTTCTTCGCGGCCATCGACATCGCCGTCGTCATGCCGCGGTCCTTGAACGAGCCCGTGGGGTTGAGGCCCTCGTACTTGACGAAGACGCGTGCACCGACGCGCTTGCTCAGCTTCTCGGCCTCGATGAGGGGCGTGCCGCCCTCGCCGAGGGTGACGACGGGGGCTCCGTCGAGCATCGGCAGACGCTCGGCGTACTCGGTGATGACGCCGCGCCACAGGTGGGCCATGTCAGATTCCTTCCGCGCGCAGCACCGACGTCACGCTCGTGACGTCGGGCAGCTTCTTAATGGTGTCGACCGTGGTCGCGAGGGCCGATTCGGGGGCCTCGTGGGTCATGAACGTAAGCGAGGCGAGCCCGTCCTCGGAGCGGCGCACGCCTTGGCGCATGCTCTCGATCGAGACGCCCTGATCGCCGAAGGCGCTCGTCACGCGACCGAGCACGCCGGGCTCGTCGGCCACCTCGACGCGCACGACGTAGCGGGTGAGCGATTCACCGATCGGCAGGATCGGCAGGTTGGCGTACGCCGACTCCCCCGCGCCGTGCGAGCCGCTGACGCGGTGCCGGGCGGCGTGGACGATGTCGCCCAGCACGGCAGATGCCGTGGGGTCGCCGCCGGCGCCACGCCCGTAGAACATGAGCTCGCCGGCGAGCTTCGTCTCGACGAAGACGGCGTTGAACGCCTCGCGCACCGTGGCGAGCGGGTGCGAGCGGGCCAGAAGCACAGGGTGCACCCGGACGTTGACGCCAGGGCCACCGTCGGCCCCGTCGCGCTCGACCTTCTCGGCGATGGCGAGCAACTTGATGACGCAACCGGCGCGGCGAGCGGCCTTGATGTCCTCCGCCGTCAGGCCCATGATGCCCTCGCAGTGCACGTCACTCGTGCGCACCCGGGTGTGGAACGCCAAGGAGGCGAGGATCGCAGCCTTGGCCTGGGCGTCGTGGCCCTCGACGTCGGCGGTCGGGTCGGCCTCTGCGTACCCGAGGCTCTGCGCCTCGGCGAGCACGTCCTCGAGGTTTGCGCCGGTGCGGTCCATCTTGTCGAGGATGAAGTTCGTCGTGCCGTTGACGATGCCGAGCACCTTCGTCACCTCGTCGCCGGCGAGCGACTCGCGCAGCGGACGGATGAGCGGAATGGCGCCCGCGACGGCTGCCTCGTAGGACAGGTCGACGCCGTGCTCCATCGCGAGCTGGTAGAGCTCGGGGCCGGCTTCGCCGAGCAGGGCCTTGTTGGCCGTGACGACGCTCGCGCCGTTCTCGAGGGCCTTCGTGATGAGCGACTTCGCAGGCTCCGTGCCGCCCATGAGCTCGACGACGATGTCGGCGCGCTCGACGAGGCCTTCGGCGTCGGTAGTGAACACGTCGGCGGGCAGGCCCGTCTCGGAACGGTCCTTCGACGCATCCCGAACGAGCGCGCCGACGATCTGGACCGGGGCCCCGACCCGGGCTTCGAAATCGGCTGCGTTGCGGGTGAGTTCACGCGCGACGGCGGTGCCGACGACGCCGCTGCCGAGCAGCGCCACCGTGATGGGCTTGGTCGTCATGGTCATTCCTCTTCCAGGGCGAACAGGTCGTCGATGGTCTCCCGGCGCAGCAGGACGCGCGCGTCGCCGTCTTTGACGGCGACGACGGGCGGGCGCGGGACGTGGTTGTACTGCGACGCGAGCGCGCGGCAGTAGGCGCCGGTCGCGGCGACGGCGACGAGGTCACCGTCCGCGACGTCGGCGGGGAAGTTGATGTCGCGCACGACGATGTCGCCGCTCTCGCAGTGCTTGCCGACGATGCGGGTGGGCACGAGGTCGTCCGCGCCACCGCGGTTCGCGAGCGCCGCGTGGTAGTCAGCGGCGTAGAGAGCGGGGCGGGCGTTGTCGCTCATGCCGCCGTCGACGCTGACGTAGGAACGCACGAGGTCGTCCGTGGCCTGCACGGGCTTGACCGTGCCGACCCGGTAGAGCGTCACGCCGCCGGGGCCGATGATGCTGCGGCCCGGCTCGATCGAGACGCGCGGAACGGCGACACCGGCGTCGTCGCAGGCCGTCTTGACGATGCGCGCGAGCTGCTGCGCCATATCCGCCGGCTCGAGCGGGGTGTCGCTGGGCAGGTAGGCGATGCCGAACCCTCCGCCGAGGTCGAGTTCGGGCAACTCGACGCCGTGCGTTCGCGCGACGTCGAGCTGGAGGGCGACGAGGCGCGTCGCGGCCTCCTCGAACCCGTCCGATTCGAAGATCTGCGAGCCGATGTGGCTGTGGAAGCCGAGCAGTTCGAGCTCGGGGTGGGCGAGCACCCGGCCCACGGCGTCGGCGACCTGACCGTCCGCGAGGGAGAAACCGAACTTCTGGTCCTCGTGGGCCGTCGCGATGAACTCGTGGGTGTGGGCCTCGACGCCGAGCTTGACGCGCAGCATGACGGGCGCGCGCAGGTCGTGCTTGGCGGCTGCCGCGGCGACGCGTTCGATCTCCTCGAACGAGTCGACGACGATGCGCCCCACGCCGTACGCGAGCGCCGCGTCGATCTCCTCGACGCTCTTGTTGTTGCCGTGCATGCCGATGGCCTCACCGGGCACCTCGGCCTTACGGGCGATGGCGAGTTCGCCGCCGGAGCAGACGTCGAGACGCAGGCCCTCCTCGACGACCCAGCGCGCGATGTGCGACGTGAGGAACGCCTTGCCCGCGTAGTAGACGTCGGCCACCGTGCCGATGTCGCCGAACGCCTGCGAGAACGCCTCGCGGTAGGCGCGGGCGCGCCGGCGCACGTCGTCCTCGTCGATGACGTAGGCGGGGGTGCCGAAGCGGTCGGCCAGTTCGGTGGCGGCAATACCGGCGATGCTGATGACGCCGTCATCCCCGCGGCGGGCCGTGCGTGGCCAGACGATCTCCTCGAGGGGGCCGGTCGGCGCGTTCGGTACGGAACTCACGTCGCTGTCTCCTGCGGTGTCGAAATCGCTGCCGGTCGTGCTCGTCGGGCAAGCCGATGAGCCGATCAATAGGGTACGGGGGCGGCCAGGCGGGCCTCCGTCAGCGCCCCTTCGAGGACTCTACGGGCGGCGTCGAACACCGGCAGATCCGTCCGCGTGGCGGGCGAGTGTTCGGCGAACTGCGTGGTGCGCTCCGCGAGGATGACGATCTGGGTGAGCAACGGACGGGTGCGGCCGGTGCGTACGGCGTCCTCTGCCGCTTGCGGGACGAGGGCGAGCGCCGCGAGGAGTCGCCGCCCGGCGCCATCCGCACTCGTGCCCGCGGCGGTTCCCGCCTCCTCGCCGGCCCCGACGGCGAGGGACGCGACCGAGTGTGCGCGTCGCACCAGAGCCAGAGTGTTCGCGTCACGGCGCGAGGCGAGGACGGATTCAGGTGCTGCGAGAGGTACCGGAATCCGTTTCGGATGGGCGGCGTCGAGAAGCGCCCAGGTCAAGGCATCGAGGCCGATGCGTTCCGCGGCCGCCGCGAACGTCATGGCTGCCCCGTCGATGTGAACGTCAGGCTGCACTGATTGCCACCTCGTCGTCGCCGCGTTGAGAGGGGCGAAGTCAGCCCGCAGGTGCGTGCACCACTCAGGACGCACAGCCACGTCGACGCTCAGTAGCCCCTCGTCGAAGGCCGCAAGCTCAAGCGCTCCGGGGGTCGTCTCGCCCAACGCCTGCCGAATCGCCGCGTGCGCCGCCTCGACGGAACTGGCGCGTCCCCGTTCGACCATGACGTGCGCCGCGTTGTTCGTGACGACGCCGGGTTCCTTCGACGGAGCCCACCGCCAGGCCACGCCGAGGCGCTCCCCCAGCGCCGAGGTCGTGACCGCGTCGAACATGGGCATGAGCGTAGCGAGTGAGACAAAGTCGCTTACCGCTGGTGCGCCGCAGCTTGATCGTTCCCGCGTAGAGAATCAGGGAACACGTGCCCCCTGCAGGAACCGTCGCCCCTCGCAAGCTCGGGGCTCCTCCCGAATCCTCGCGTTATTCAGGTATTCAGGAAGGCCGCCACACCTGCGCTAGCGCTTCGGCGTGACGGCCTTCCTCAACAAGTGCCCCCTGCAGGATTCGAACCTGCGCTCCCGCCTCCGGAGGGCGGTGCTCTATCCCCTGAGCTAAGGGGGCGGCGTGCGCCCTGAGGCGCGACTGCACACTTTAGCAGCGTGCAGGGAGCCTCACGAACGGTCGTTCCCGAGTGACCCCGCGACCGAGCGAGCAGCATCCTCGCGCGTCGCCCCACGCAGTCCCGCGCGCACGGCCGGACGCTGGGTCGCATCAGCCACCTCGCCGACGAGCTCCTCGAGCACGTCCTCGAGGAAGACGACGCCGCTCGTCTCGCCGTCGTCACCGACGACCCGCGCGAGGTGGGCACCGGAGTGCTGCATCGTGACGAGGACGTCCTCCACCTCGTCCTTGGGCCGCACCGTCGCGAGCGGTCGCACCCGCCGCGGCGGGATCGGCTCGGTGTACGCCTCGTCCTGCGCGTACAGCACGTCCTTGAGGTGGATGTAGCCGCCGAGGTCACCGCGCACGCTCGTCACCGGGAATCGCGAGAAACCGTGCTTGGCGACGAGGGCGTCGACGTCCGCAGGCGTCGAGCCGAGACGCAACGTCACGAGGTCGCCGAGAGGAACGGCCACGTCCTGGGCCAGCTTGTCCGTGAACTCGAGCGCATCGCGAACGCGTCGCTCCTGCTCCGTTTCGAGCAGGCCCTCACGGTGTGACTCCTCGACGATCATCTCGACCTCCTCGGTCGAGAACGTCGAGGCGACCTCGTCCTGCGGCTCGATGCCCATCTTGCGCACGATGCCCTTCGAAACCGACTCGAGTACGCGAATGAGCGGACGCAGCGCCTTCGTGATGCGCAGCAGCGACGGCGCGAGCAACAGAGCCGCGCGGTCCGGGCCGGCGATGGCGAGGTTCTTCGGCACCATCTCGCCGAGCACGACGTGGAAGTACACGACGACGAACAGCGCGAGCAGCAGGCTGACGACGTGCGTCAGCCCGGACGGCAGCCCGGTCGCCTCGAGCGGTCCCGCGATGAGATGGTGAATGGCGTCCTCGGCCACCGCACCCAGGAGCACCGAGCACACCGTGATGCCCAACTGCGAGCACGCGAGCAGGGACGCGACGTTCTCCAGCGCCTCGAGTGAGCGAGCGGCCCGTTTCGAGCCCTGCTCCGCGAGCGGTTCGAGCTGCGAGCGCCGCGCCGCCATGACGGCGAACTCGGCCCCCACGAAATAGGCGTTGCCGGCGAGCAGCAACAGCGAGATCCAGAGCATCATCGGGCGTCTCCGTCCACGCGCGTCGAACCGCCGACGACATCACCGACACCAGCGTCGGTGGTCGCGTCCGACATCGGCGTGAAGCGCACCCGGTTGACGCGGCGACCGTCCATCGACATGACGCGCAGACGCCAGCCGGGCATCGACAGCTCGTCCCCGGCGCGCGGAATCCGTCCGACCTGCTGCATGACGTAGCCGCCCAGCGTCTCGTAGGCACGATCGTCGGGAACGGGCGCACCGATGCGGTCGGCGACCTCGTCCGGACGCCACAGCCCTGGCACGGTCCACGATCCGTCGGGCAGGTGACGGCTCGCGTCCTGCAGCTTGTCGTGCTCGTCACTCACCTCGCCGACGATCTCCTCGATGACGTCCTCGAGCGTCACGACACCCGAGGTGCCCGAGTACTCGTCGACGACGACGGCGAGTTGCAGGCCGGCCCCGCGCAGCAGCACGAGGAGCGGCTCGAGCGTCACCGTCTCGGGCACGAACGTCGCCTTGACCATGAGGGCGGTGACGGGCACGTCACCGCGGCGCTCGACCGGAACGGCGATGGCCTTCTTCACGTGGACGACGCCGTCGACGTCGTCCCACCCGTCGCCGAGCACCGGGAAGCGGGAGTGCCCCGTGGAGCGCGCGAGATTCACGACGTCCTCAGCGGTAGCCGAGCGATCGACGGACTCGCAACGCACCCGCGGGCTCATGATGTCCGACGCCGTACGCTCCCCGAAGTTGAGCGAACGCGTGAGCAAATCGGCCGTGCCCTCCTCGATCGTTCCCGCCTCGGCGGAGCGACGAACCATCGACGACAGCTCCTGCGGGGTACGTGCCGCGGAGAGTTCCTCCTGCGGTTCGATGCCCATCTTGCGCAGCAGGAGATTGGCCGAGCCGTTGAGCAGCGCGATGAGCGGTTTGAAGACGACGGCGAAGATCTGCACGGGTCTGGCGACGACCTTGGCCACCCGAAGCGGCGCCGAGATACCGAGGAACTGCGGCACGAGCTCGCCGAAGATCATCGAGAACAGAGCGGCCAGAATCATGGCCAGCGCGGTCGACAACGCGACGGCCGCTCCCCCACTCACCCCGAGCGCCTCGAGGGGCGTCTCCAACAGGTGACCCAGCGACGGCTCCACGAGGTAACCGAGCAACAGCGTCGTGAGGGTGATACCGACCTGAGCGGCGGACAGCTGAGTGGAGAGCTTGCGCAACGCGGCGAGAACGGGGCGAGCGCCTTCGTCACCTTCGTCGATGGCGCGCTGGACGGCGTGACGGTCGAGAGCGACGAGCGAGAACTCGGTGGCGACGAACAGTGCCGTTCCGAGGGTGAGCAAGACTCCGAGGAGAATCAATATCCACTGCGTCATCAGGGCTTGAAATTATCACGGGGCTCATCGTGTTCTCGTCTTCCTGACCCGAACCTCGTAGCGCCCTCTCGCCCGAAGTGGCGCTGCGGGATAGGCTGGCCGTCGTATGCCGTGCATCCACCTGCGGCAGCGGCCATCAGGCCCAACCGAACGACGCACATGAAAGAGGCGCATCTGCGTGTCATCCCAGTCCCAGAGCTCTGACCTCGAGGCCTTCGGACCGAACGAGTGGCTCGTCGAAGAGCTTTACGAGCAGTACCGCCAGGACAAGAACTCAGTGGACGCCGCGTGGCAGGAGTTCTTCGCGAACTACCGCCCCGGCCAGGGCGGCTCGGGTGCCGGCACCTCCAAGTCAGCGGCTTCCGACGCGGGCTCCACCGATGCGAAGTCCTCGACGTCCACGAAGTCCGACTCCGTCAAGGAGAAGACGGAGAAGCCCGCAGCAGCCGAGGCGCCGCGCGACCAGCAGCGCGCCGAGTCGCAGCAGGCGGCCGAGCCCACGAAGGACACCTCCGACCAGGGCGCGGACGACAACCAGGGTTCCCAGCAGAAGCTCGACCCCAAGCAGGCGGAGGGCTTCACGCCCCAGCCGACGCCGCGTGACCACGGCGACGCCTCGGTGGGCGACCTGCCGGAGGCTGAGGACGTCGACACCCCGCTGCGCGGTGTCGCGGCCAAGATCGTGCAGAACATGGAGGCGTCGATCGAGGTCCCGACGGCAACGTCCGTGCGCGCGGTGCCGGCCAAGGCCCTCATCGACAACCGCATTGTCATCAACTCGAACCTCGCCCGCGGCCGCGGCGGCAAGGTGAGCTTCACCCACATCATCGGCTACGCCATCGTCAAGGCGCTGCGCGTCATGCCGGAGATGAACGCCTCCCTCTCGGTCGACGAGAAGGGCAAGCCGCAGCTTCACCAGCCGGGCCACGTCAACTTCGGCCTCGCCATCGACCTGCAGAAGCCGGACGGCTCGCGCACCCTCGTCGTGCCCTCGATCAAGGGCGCCGAGCGCATGAACTTCGCTCAGTTCATGGCCGCCTACGAGGACATGGTCAAGAAGGCCCGCAACAACAAGCTGACGCTCGACGACTACGCCGGCACGACGATCTCGCTGACCAACCCGGGCGGCATCGGCACCGTGCACTCGGTGCCGCGCCTCATGAAGGGTGCGGGCACGATCATCGGTGTCGGCGCGCTCGATTACCCGGCCGAGTGGCAGGGCGCGAGCAACGACACGCTCAACCGCAACGCCGTCAGCAAGATCCTGACGCTCACCTCGACCTACGACCACCGCATCATCCAGGGTGCGACGTCGGGTGAGTTCCTTCGTCAGATCCACCAGCTGCTGCTCGGCGAGCAGGGCTTCTACGACGAGATCTTCGAGTCGCTGCGCATCCCCTACGAGCCGGTGCGTTGGGTTCAGGACATCTCGGCTAACCACGACGACGACATCAACAAGGTCGCCCGCGTCCAGGAGCTCATCCACGCCTACCGCGTGCGCGGCCACCTCATGGCCGACACCGACCCGCTGGAGTACAAGCAGCGTCGTCACCCGGACCTCGACATCACGAGCCACGGCCTGACGCTGTGGGATCTCGACCGCACCTTCCCCACGGGCGGTTTCGGCGGTCAGAACTTCCTCAAGCTGCGCAAGATCCTCGGCATCCTGCGTGACTCGTACTGCCGCACCGTCGGCATCGAGTACATGCACATCCAGAACCCCGAGGAGCGGGCCTGGATGCAGTCCAAGGTCGAGCTCGCCTACGCGAAGCCGACACAGGACGAGCAGGAGCGCATCCTCAAGAAGCTCAACCAGGCCGAGGCCTTCGAGACGTTCCTGCAGACGAAGTTCGTCGGCCAGAAGCGCTTCAGCCTCGAAGGCGGCGAGTCCGTCATCGCCATCCTCGACCGCATCCTGAGCGAAGCGGCCGAAAACGAGCTGGACGAGGTCGCGATCGGTATGCCGCACCGCGGCCGCCTCAACGTGCTCGCGAACATCGCCGGCAAGTCCTATGGCCAGATCTTCCGCGAGTTCGAGGGCACGCAGGCCCCCAACTCGGTCCAGGGCTCCGGTGACGTCAAGTACCACCTCGGCACCGAGGGCGAGTTCGTCGCCGACAGCGGCGCCAAGACGAAGGTCTACCTCGCCGCCAACCCGAGCCACCTCGAGGCCGTCAACCCTGTCCTCGAAGGCATCGCCCGCGCCAAGCAGGACCGCATCAACCTCGCCGGCACGGCGTTCACGGTGCTGCCGGTCCTGCTGCACGGTGACGCGGCGTTCGCCGGCCAGGGTGTTGTCGCGGAGACGCTCAACCTGTCGCAGCTTCGCGGCTACCGCACAGGCGGCACGATCCACGTCGTCATCAACAACCAGGTCGGCTTCACCACGGCGCCCAGCGCGTCGCGCAGCTCGACCTACTCCACGGACGTCGCGCGCATGGTTCAGGCGCCGATCTTCCACGTCAACGGTGACGACCCCGAGGCCTGCGTCCGCGTGGCCGAGTTGGCGTTCGAGTACCGCCAGACGTTCAACAAGGACGTCGTCATCGACATGGTCTGCTACCGCCGTCGCGGTCACAACGAGGGCGACGACCCCTCGATGACGCAGCCGCTCATGTACAAGCTCATCGAGGCCAAGAAGAGCGTGCGTCGTCTGTACGCCCAGGCTCTCGTCGGGCGTGGCGACATGGACGACGAGCGCGCAGAGCTGCTGCTCAAGGACTACCAGCAGCAGTTGGAGCGAGTCTTCGTCGAAACGAAGGAAGCCACGAAGCAGTCGAGCCAGGACGCCCCGGCGGCCGACTCGAGTCAGGGCACCGACGCCGAGGGCCATGGTGGTCTCGAGCGCCCGTCCGCCCAGATCGAGGACGACGCGAAGAGCGCCTACTCCTCCGGTCGTTCGTCGGCCATCACCGAGGCCGCCCTCCAGCGGATCGGTGACGTGTGGACTAACCCTCCCGAGGGCTTTACCCTGCACCCCAAGCTCAAGCAGCTGCTCGAGCGCCGCACCAAGATGGTCGCCGACGGCGGCATCGACTGGGCCATGGGCGAGCTCATCGCCTTCGGTTCGCTCCTCATGGACGGCACCCCGGTGCGTCTGTCGGGTCAGGACAGCCGTCGCGGCACGTTCGTGCAGCGCCACGCCGTCCTCATCGACAAGCAGAACGGCAACGAGTGGACGCCGCTTCGCTACCTCACCGACGAGCAGGCGTGGCTGTGGATCTACGACTCGCTCCTGTCGGAGTACGCGGCGATGGGCTTCGAGTACGGCTACTCGGTCGAGCGTCCCGACGCGCTCGTGCTCTGGGAAGCGCAGTTCGGCGACTTCGTCGACGGCGCGCAGACGATCATCGACGAGTTCATCTCGAGCTCGGAGCAGAAGTGGGCGCAGCGCAGCTCCGTCGTCCTGCTCCTGCCGCACGGCTACGAGGGTCAGGGTCCCGACCACAGCTCGGCGCGCATCGAGCGCTTCCTGCAGCTGTTCGCCGAGGACAACATGACGATCGCCTACCCCTCGACGCCGGCGTCGTACTTCCACCTCCTGCGTCGTCAGGCGTACGCCCGTCCGCGCAAGCCGCTCATCGTCTTCACGCCGAAGCAGCTGCTGCGCGTCAAGGCCGCCACGAGCTCGCCGGAGGACTTCACGACCGGCCAGTTCGAGCCGGTGCTGAAGGACGCAAAGCAGCTCGACCCGTCCAAGGTCGAGCGCGTGCTGCTCGCCTCGAGCCGCGTGGTCTACGACCTCGAGGCGGAGCGCGAGAAGCGCGGCGACGAGACGACCGCCATCGTGCGCGTCGAGCAGCTCGCACCGATCCCGGCCAAGGAGATCGCGGAGGCGATCAAGGAGTACCCGAACGCCGAGATCGTGTGGGTGCAGGACGAGCCGAAGAACCAGGGCGCCTGGCCGTTCATGTTCTTCAACCTGCCCGACATGCTCGAGGAGCAGGGCGAGACTCGTCGTCTGCGCGTCGTGTCGCGTCCGGCGTCCGCGTCGCCCGCCACGGGTAACAGCAAGCGTCACGCGGCGCAGCAGGCCGAGCTCGTCGAGCAGGCCTTCACCCGCTGATCGCTCAGCACTGACGAGAGCGGCGTCGCCCTTCGGGGCGACGCCGCTCTCGTCGTCCGCGGACGTGCAGCCAGCGCGCCGGGCGACAGCGGGAAGGGCGTGACGATAAGCTGCCCACGTGTATTTCACGGATCGAGGCATCGAGGAACTCGCCCATCGGCGCGGCGAAGAAGAGGTGACGTTCGAGTGGCTGGCCGACCAGCTGCGAACGTTCGTCGACCTCAACCCCGAGTTCGAGATCCCGGTCGAGCGCCTGGCCACGTGGCTGGCGCGCCTCGACGATGACGACGACGAATGAGTGAAGGCGAAGACACCGTGGCATACCCACACGAAGGCAGCGAACCGCAGTTCCGGCCGAGCGCCGACTTCCAGGTCACCGAGGGCGATCGGCGGATCGGCCTGTGCTTCGTCGGGGACAGCTACGTCAACGGCTACGGCGACCCCAAGGCCCTCGGGTGGGTCTCGCGCGTCGTGGCGCGCACCCCGCACGACGGCTCGGCGCTGACGACGTACAACCTCGGTGTGCGCGGCGAGAGCTCCTCCGACGTCCTCGCCCGCTGGCGCAGCGAAACGGCCCTGCGGTGGAAGAACTGCAACGAGCGACGCCTCGTCATCGGCTTCGGCACGAACGACGTCGCGCAGGGCATGACGACGGCCCGCTCGCGCCTCAACCTCGCCAACATCCTCGACGACGCGTCGACGAACGGCATCGCGACGTTCGTCGTCGGCCCGCCGCCCACGAGCGACCCCGAGCTCAACGCGAAGCTCGAACTGCTCGTCGACGCCCACGCCGACGTCTGCGCGCGCCGCGGCGTCACCTACGTCGACTGCTTCCGCCCACTGCTGGGGCACGACCAGTGGCAGTCCGACCTCGCCGCGAGCGACGGATACCACCCCGGCCAGGCGGGCTACGGCCTCATGGCTTGGCTCGTCCTCCACGCGGGGTGGCAGGACTGGCTGAGCCTTCCCTAGTCCTGTCTTCCGGCGCGCCTACCTCGCAAGCTCGGTAGCCTCGCTCGGTGCGACAGGCCTTCGGGCCTCACGCTTCACGCGCTCTGCGTGACGACCTCGCAAGCTCGGTCGTCGCATGGGGCGCGTTCGCGTTCGGGCGCGTCCCCTCCCAGCGTGGTCGCGTCGGCCGTGCGCAGGGCACCGGGTCCGTGGTGCCCTCACGAACCCGCATGGGACACGGAATCCGCATGACCATCCGATGTTGCCTTCAAAACGAGGCACCTGTGCCCACATGCCCGCTCAACATCGGAATGGGCCCGGCGAACTCCAGGGGCGCGAGCGTGCCTGAACGGCTGTCGCACCGAGTCAGGCCCCCTCGGGGCCTGGCCGGAAGACGGCCGGAAGGAGGGTCAGTACGCGCCGTCCCTCGCGAGCACTGCGCAAACGGTCTTGAAGAGAATGACGAGGTCGCCGGAGAGCGACCAGTTCTCGACGTAGTAGAGGTCCTTGCGGACCGATTCTTCCCAGGAGAGGTTGGATCGTCCGCCGACCTGCCAGGGGCCGGTGATACCCGGCTTCACGTTGAGGCGGCGGTGGACGTGCGTCTCGTACCCGTCGACCTCTTGCGGCAGTGGCGGGCGCGGCCCGACGAGAGACATGGAACCGGCGACGACGTCGAACAGCTGGGGCAGTTCGTCGAGGCTGTAGCGGCGCAGGACGTTGCCGACGCGGGTGATGCGTGGGTCGTCCTTCATCTTGAACAGCAGGCCGGAGCCCTCGTTCTGGGCTTGCAGTGCGGCGAGGCGCGCTTCGGCGTCCAGCACCATGGAACGGAACTTCGTCATCTTGAACGGGGAGCCGTTGACGCCGACGCGTGTCTGACGGAAGAAGATGGGCCCCGGGCTGTCGAGGCGCACGGCCAGAGCGATGAGCAGGAGCAGCGGCGAGAGCAGGAGCAGCATGCCAATGGCGACGACGACGTCGAAGAGTCGCTTGAGCGAGTACTTGAGGCCGCTGTAGCGCGGCATCTCGACGCTCATGAGCGGCAGGCCCTCGATCGGACGCCAGTGGATGCGCGGGCCCGCGACATCCGTCATACGGCTCGCGAGCGCCAGACGAATGTCGGTGTCCTCGAGTTGCCACCCGAGTTCGCGAAGCTGCTTGCGGTTGACGCGGTTGTGACCCGCGACGATGACCATCGACGCGTGGTGGCTGTGCACGGCCGGCACAACATCGGCCAGCCCACCGATCTGCGGCACCACCAGTCCGTTGGCCAACTCGAAGGTCGGAACATCGTGAGTCTCGGTGGCCACCCCGCGCACGACGAGGCCGGCTTCGGGGTTACGGGTGATACCCTCGGCGACGTAGCGAACCTCTTGCGGCGAGCCGACGACGATGACGCCGTCGACGAGCCGGAAACGACGGCGGCGATTGACGATCCAGCGCCGGACGAGCGCACGCTCGATGAGGAGCAGCACGAGCCCGAGTGGGAGTGCGATGGCGAGGAAGCCTCGCGCCACCTGGAGACGAAGTAACTCACTGACGATGGCGAGCGCGCCGAACGTACCGAACGTCGCTCGGACGATGCCTCGGTACTCGTCGGAGCCGATGGCCAGGGCGTCGACGTGGTAGGCCTGGTTCCACTGGAGCGCCGCGACCCATCCCACGACGAGGCTGACAACGACGGCGACATACAGCTTGAACTGACCGTCGACCGCTTCGAGGGACGTCTCGGCCGTCCAGAATCGTGCGAAGAAGGCTGCCACCACACTGAACGTCACGACGGCGAGGTCGAGAACGAACAGGACGAGCACGATCTTGCGTCGCCAGTCGCTTCGCGGGGAAGCTCCCTGCTTCGCGGTCGGTGTCGTCATGGTGGTGTCAGGATTCCTCGGTCTGCCTGGGAGAAGTGGTGGGGCACGAAGCATCTTAGCGCTCACTATGCGACTCGACCTATTCCTGACTTCGAGCCACGGCGAACGCCTTGACGGGGTCGCAAATACGACCTGAACCGGCGTCCAACGCAGGCTGGGGCGGCGTCCAGCCCAAAAAGGTCACGATCGGGAACACAAATGCGCGTAGTTCTTCCACGGCGCCAAACCGGGTGGCACTCTTAACCCACAACTGGGACGAGCGACTCGTCCCGTCCGCGGAAGGATCCTCCATGCGTACCACCACTTCGGCCGTCGCCGCTTTCGGCGCCGCCGCACTCCTGCTCTCCGGCTGTGGCTCGGACTCGCTCGATGACTCGAAGGACTCCGGTTCGGGGGGTTCGTCCTCGTCCTCGAGTGCGGCCCCGGCCGTCAAGAAGGACGATGCGCTCGCCAAGCTTGTTCCCGCCGACATCGCGAAGATGGGAACGCTCACGGTCGGCACCGACGCCTCCTACGCCCCCAACGAGTTCACGGCCGCGGACGGCAAGACGATCCAGGGCATGGACATCGACCTGCTCAAGGCCGTCGCCGCGAAGCTCGGCCTGAAGCTCACCTTCCAGAACGGCGGCTTCGACTCGCTCATCGGCGGTGTCACGTCGAACAAGTACCCGCTCGCCATCAGCTCCTTCACCATCAACGAGAAGCGCATGCAGCAGGTCTCGATGGTCCAGTACTTCAACGCCGGCACGTCGTGGGCCACCGCCAAGGGCAACCCGAAGAAGGTCGACGCCGACAAGGCCTGCGGTCTCACGATCGGCGTCCAGAAGGGCACGGTCCAGGCCGACGACGACCTGCCGGCCCGTAACAAGAAGTGCGTTGCCGAGGGCAAGAAGGCCAACAAGCTCGTCGTCGAGGCCGAGCAGTCGAAGGTCACCGCCGACCTCATCGCGGGCAAGGTCGATGCGTTCGCCGCCGACTCCCCCATCACGGCGTGGGCTGTCGCGAAGAACGAGGACAAGCTCGAAAAGGTCGGCTCCGTCTACGAGGCCGCCCCGTACGGCATCGTCGTCGCGAAGGACCAGACGAAGTTCGCCGAGGCCCTTTCGAAGGCTCTCGAGTCTCTCGAGAAGGACGGCACCTACAAGAAGATCCTCGAGCAGTGGAACAACGGTGACGGCGCCGTCAACGAGTTCCCGGTGAACCCGAAGGCCTGATCACACCCCATGTCTGGTTCCACCCCGACCCCCGCCCCGGGCGAGCAGCGGCCCGGCGTCATCGACGCCAAGCCGGTGCGACACCCGGGGCGCTGGGTTGCCGTCGCCGTCATCGCGATCGTCATCGCGATGATGATCAGTTCGTTCGTCACCAACCCGAAGTGGGACTGGCCGTTCGTCTTCAAGGTGATGAACTACTCGCCGGTGCTCGAGGGCCTGGCCAAGGGCACCATCATCGTCACTGTCGCGTCGATGATCATCGGCGTCACCCTGGGCATCCTCCTCGCGATCATGCGCCTTTCGGACAACCCCGTCCTGCGCGGCGTCTCGTTCGTCTACACCTGGTTCTTCCGCGCGGTGCCGCGTTACGTCCTCATGGTCATCCTCGGCCTCGGCGTGCTGTACCTGTACCCGACGCTCGACATCGGTGTGCCGTTCATGAAGGACTTCGGCCTGACGTTCTACTCGCTCGACGTCAAGACGATCAGCTCGGGCATCACCGTCGGCATCATCGGTCTCGGCCTGTCCGAGGCCGCGTACATGGCGGAGATCGCCCGCGCGGGCATCCTGTCGGTCGACAGGGGTCAGCGTGAGGCAGCCGAAGCGCTCGGCATGGACAGCTCGAAGACGATGCGCCGCATCGTCCTGCCGCAGGCCATGCGCGTTATCGTGCCGCCCACCGGCAACGAGGCCATCTCCATGGTCAAGGACACCTCGCTGCTCGTCGCCGTCCCTGTGTCGGCCGAGCTCTTCTACCAGGCGCAGGTCGTCGCGAACAACACGTACAAGATCATGCCGAGCTACTTCGCCGCGCTGCTGTGGTACCTCATCATCTGCTCGGTGCTCATGCTCGTGCAGGCCCGCCTCGAGCGGAAGTACGGACGCGGCTTCGGCGGCGCGGCGACGGACGGCGGTCTCATGACCAAGGTCAAGTCACTGAGCTTCGGGTGACGGGGTGAACATGGAAGGCAACATGAACAAGCCACTGGTCCACGCCGTCAACGTCGGCAAGTCGTTCGGCAAGAACGAGGTGCTCAAGGGCATCGACCTCGACGTCCACCCCGGTGAGGTCGTCGTCCTGCTCGGCCCCTCAGGCTCGGGCAAGACGACGTTCCTGCGCTGCATCAACCAGCTCGAGACGATCGACGCCGGCCGCATCTGGGTCGACGACGATCTCATGGGATACCGCGACAAGGAAGGGCAGCTGTACCGCCTCAAGGATTCCGAGATCGCGGCCCAGCGTCGCGAGATCGGCATGGTGTTCCAGCGCTTCAACCTCTTCCCGCACATGACGGCGCTCGAGAACGTCATGGAGGCGCCTGTGCAGGTCAAGGGGGTTTCCAAGGCGGAAGCGAAGTCGCAGGCCGTCGACCTGCTCGAGCGGGTCGGTCTCGGTGAGAAGACCGGGCACTACCCGAGCCAGCTCTCCGGCGGTCAGCAGCAGCGTGTCGCCATTGCGCGCGCTCTTGCGATGAAGCCGAAGCTCATGCTGTTCGACGAGCCGACGTCGGCCCTGGACCCCGAGCTCGTCGGCGAAGTCCTGTCGGTCATGAAGGAACTCGCTCGCGAGGGCATGACGATGGTGGTCGTCACTCACGAGATGGGTTTCGCCCGTGACGTGGCCGACCGGGTCGTCTTCATGGACGCCGGGGTCGTCGTGGAGACGGGCCCGCCGCTGGAGGTCATCAACAACCCCCAGCACGAGCGGACGAAGTCGTTCCTCGCCCGCATGCGCTCCGAGCACGAAGCCGTCGCGGCGCTCGTGGCCGACGAGGCCGTCTGACCCGAGACGGCGCTCAGCGCGAAGCCCGGCTGCTCCCCTACCCTGGGGTCATGCAGCTGGGCTTCGTCGTCGTCAGGGGTCGATCGATGGAACCCACGTACGTCGACGGCGACGTGCTGCTCGCCGCCTACGGCGCGCCCCCGCGGGTCGGCGATCCTCACATCGTGCGGCTGCCGGACGGGCCGGACGGGCCGCGCCCCATCGCCGTCAAGCGCGTCACCTCACGCGGCTCCGACGGCTGGTGGGTCGAACGCGACAGCACCCGTGAGGGTGTGGATTCCTGGCTGGTCGGTGCGCTCGCCAACGACGCGGTGCTGGCACGGGTGCTGTGGCCGCGAAAACCGCGCCATGTCGCGGCAATGCGACGCTGTCGCACCTTGGTTGCCACCTTTCGGAAGAAGCGAGAAAAGCGATAGGTTGGAACCAGAGTTGCTGTTCGGCAACTGTCCACCACCAGCAGAAGGAGTTCCCCATGCTGAAGCGTTTCTTCGCGCCCACCACCGAGGTCTCGGCCCACTGCGACCTGCCCTGCGGCGTCTACGACCCCGCCCAGGCCCGTATCGAGGCCGAGTCGGTCAAGGCCATCATCGCCAAGGTCGCTGACAACAACGACCCCGATTTCCGCACGCGCGCCGTCGTCATCAAGGAGCAGCGCAGCCAGCTCGTCAAGGAGCACCTGTGGGTGCTGTGGACGGACTACTTCAAGCCGCCGCACTTCGAGAAGTTCCCCGAGCTCCACACCCTCATCAACGAGGCCACGAAGCTCGCCGGTGCCACGGGCACCAAGGGTGAGTTCGACGCCGGCAAGGCCGACGAGCTCCTCGCCAAGATCGACCGCATCGCGGAGATCTTCGCCGAGACGAAGAAGGGCTGACCCTTCGCCGCTCGCGTACTGCGCAACGAACGGCCCCGACACTGCCTGCGTGGCAGGTCGGGGCCGTTCGGCGTCTTGGCAGGAATCCGGCGATGTGGTCGCCGGCCTCGCATGTGACAGAATGGACAGGTTGGCCCCCGACTTTCGGGGGGAATTAACCCCGACACAGGGAGTTCACGATGAGCAAGCGCGCACGCAAGCGTCGCTCGCGCAAGGGCAAGGGCGCGAACCACGGTAAGAAGCCCAACGCCTGAGCGTTGATGCAGTGAGTCACGAAGGCCCGCTCCCCATTCGGGGTGAGCGGGCCTTCGTCATGGCTTCGGGGCGTCAGTTCTCGTAGCGCACCTGGGTGTAGCTGTAGCTGATCTGCGTCATGATCACGGACCGGAGCTGCTCCGGCGCCTGCTCACGGCCACACGCTCGCTTGACGAGCTTCTTGAGCAGCATGTCGCGCTCGTACTCCGTCAGGCACGGCGGGCAGTCGAGCAGGTGCTGACGCAGCTCCTCGTACTCCTCCGCGGAGAGTTCACCGTCGATGTAGGAGTAGAGGTTGGCGACGTAGTCGGGGCATTTGTCGCTCATTCCTTCGTCTCCCCCTTCGACTCCTTGAGGAAGCCGCGCTCACGCGCGTAGTCCTCGAGCTGCTCACGCAGGAGCTTGCGTCCGCGGTGCAGGCGCGACATCACGGTGCCGATGGGCGTGTCCATGATCTCGGCGATCTCCTTGTACGGGAACCCCTCGACGTCGGCGTAGTACACCGCCAGGCGGACGTCCTCCGGAAGGTTCTGCAGAGCGCGCTTGATGTCGTTGTCGGGCAGATGGTCGAGAGCTTCGTTCTCGGCCGACTTCAACCCGGTGCTCGAGTGCGCCTCGGCGCGGGCCAGCTGGTAGTCCTCCACCTCGGCAGCATCCGACTCGAGCGGCTGACGCTGCTTCTTGCGGTAACTGTTGATGTAGGTGTTGGTCTGGATGCGGTACAGCCACGCCTTGAGGTTCGTGCCCGGCTTGTACTGGTGGAAGGCCGCGAAGGCCTTCGCGAACGTCTCCTGGACGAGGTCCTCGGCGTCGCTGGGATTGCGCGTTGTGCGCAGGGCGGCGCTGTAGAGCTGGTCGAGGTACGGCATGGCATCGCGCTCGAAACGCGCGGCGCGCTCCGCCGGGGTCTCCGTGCTCGGGTCGGTGGCGGCGGAGTCCGTGGAGCTCTCGGCGTCGACCGTGGTGTTCTCACTCATCGCCTTCAACCCTAGCGCGGGTCGCGACGCGGCACGAGCGCGTTGCGGGGGCGTGGCCGCGAAGCCGACCCCAAGGCTCAGGCCGGACGGCTCCACCGGCACCACAGGTGTGACAAGCATCCTGATTCACTTTCGGTTCCTCGAAAGCCCGCGGGCGGGCTTGCTGTTCGCTCACGTCAACAGGAGGTGGATGAACGTCATTCCCGAAAGGGAATTCGGCCGAGGACAGGCTCGTGTCACTCAATCGGACGCACCCTCACTCAGAGAGGTTCGTCAGCCAGCCTCGAACCGCGTCGACGACATCGGTCGGGTTCTTGCTGAAACCGTGCGGCCCCTGGACGCCGACGACCTGCGCACCTGGAACGGCGTCGCGCACCGCGTCGGGTCCGCCGAACGTGTCCGTCGCGCCCTGCACGACAAGGAGCGGGATCTCGGCCTCGACGACGCTCTGTGCTTCACTCGTGCGCCACTTCTCGGGCACGTCGAGCTTGCCCGGCGGCATGAGGGGGAACGCGAGTGCCACGACGGCGTCCGCGCCGCACTGCGCCGCCGTGCGACAGGCGACACGGGCCCCGGCCGAGCGTCCGCCCTGCACGAACCGGCCCTCGATCTCCCCCGCCGCGCGTAGGTGCTCGATCACGGCGAGCCACGCTTCGTCGAGGGTCTTGGGTGGGGTGGCGAGGCGCCGTCCGGCGACGACCCACGGCTGGTCGACGAGCACGACGCGCCTGCCGTCGTCGGCCAGCGCCGTGAGTCCGTCGAGATCGGGGGTGTTCGTGCCCTTGCCGGCTCCGTGGCCGAGGACGAGCGTGCCGTCAGCGGCGCCGTTGGGGTCGACGACGTAGACGCGGGCGGTGCCGCGGAGTGTCTCGACGTCGAGCCTGCGGTGGGCGCGGGTCGGCGGAACGGACGTCGCCATCATCAGCCTCCGATGATCTCGCCGGTGACGGGATCGAGGACCCCGACGAGCTGGTCGCTCGGCAGCGGGGTGAGCAGACCGGGGCCGTTGTTGCGCGTCGCGCTCACCGCGCTGGAGATGGGATACGCCTCGAAGGGTGAACTGTCCCCCGGGCGCAGGAAGGCCGCCACGTCGGCCTCGTCGGTGAGCGACGGGTCGAGCCAGTCGTCCCACTGCTCCCGCTCGAGGCTGAGCGGCTGACGGTCGTGGATGCGGTCCAGCCCCTCGCCCGCGCTCGTCGTGATGATCGAGAAGGAGACGACCCACGCGTCCGGGTCGCCCTCGGGCAGCGTCCGGTCACGCCAGAACTCGTAGATGCCGGCGAACGCGGTGTCGTGACCGTCGGTGCGGTGCATGTAGAACGGCTGCTTGCGCGGCTTGCCCTTGGCGTCGTGCGCCACCGGCGAGACCTGCCACTCGTACCAGCCGGCGGCCGGCACGAGGCAGCGGCGCGCCTTCGCGGCCTTCGCGAACGAGGCCTTGTCCAGCAAGGTCTCGGCGCGCGCGTTGATCATCCGCAACCCGACCTTCGTGTCCTTCGACCACGACGGCACGAGACCCCACGTGAGGTGGCGCAGCTGCCGGGTGGGCTCGCCGCGGCTGCCGTCGTCGAGCTTGCTCGCACGCGTGAGCACGACGGGCGCCTGCTTTGTCGGCGCCATGTTGTAGTCGGGCGCCCCCACCGGCGGTTCCTGCGCCGAAACGAGGAGCGAACGCGTCGCTTCCCCACTCGCGTCGACGTCCACCTCGAACTCCTCGACGAGCTCACCCGCCCCGGCGCTGGCCGCATACCTGCCACACATGAGTCCCAGCGTAGGGGCATCGTCCGGAAAACGTTCCGGCCCGGGAGGTCGCGACGTCGCACGACGCCGACTAAGTTGGAGGTAGAGATCATTCGACCAAGGAGGACACGATGCCCATTCGTCGTATCGCCCGCGCGGCTCTCGCCAGCTACTTCCTCAACGAGGCTGCCAAGGCGTTCAAGAACACCCAGTCGCAGGCCGAGGAGGCCGCGCCGTTCGTCGAGTTCGTCAGCCGCGAGAGCGGCAAGAAGGTGCCGAACGACCCCGAGCTCGTCGTCAAGGCCCAGGGCGCCCTCATGGGTGGCGCCGGTGCCGCGCTCGCGCTCGGCAAGTTCCCGCGCCTTTCGGCGGCGCTGCTGACGCCGACCGTCGGTGCGAACGCCTACATGCACGACGCCTTCTGGGCCGAGAAGGACCCGGCCGCTCGCGGCCGCAAACAGTCGAACTTCTTCCGCACCGTCGCGATCGTGGGCGGAGTGCTGCTCGCGGCCGCCGACACCGCGGGCAAGCCGGGCCTCGCCTGGCGCGCCTCGCACGGCGTGAAGACCTCGCGCCGTGAGGCCGCCCGTGCGGCCAAGACTGCCCGTCGCGAGGCGAAGCTCCTCGCCGCCCAGGCAGGAAACGCGCTTCCCTCATGACCCCTGGTAGTCCCGTGACGACCGACTGGCCCGCCCCCGTGGCGCGCCGGTCGGTCGTCGGCACGTTCAGCGTCCCCGGTTCCAAATCCCTCACCAACCGCTACCTCGTCCTCGCAGCGCTCGCCGACGACGAATCGCTCCTGCGAGCGCCACTGCGCTCCCGCGACACGCTGCTCATGGCCGAGGCCCTGCGCAGCCTCGGTGTCCGCGTCGACGACGTCGAGGGCGACTCCCCCGAAGGCGCCGACTGGCACGTCGTGCCCGGTGACCTGCGGGGGCCTGCGAACGTCGACTGCGGCCTCGCCGGCACCGTGATGCGGTTCCTGCCGCCGGTCGCCGCGCTCGCCGACGGCCCGGTCACCTTCGATGGCGACCCGCACGCCCGCAAGCGCCCCATGGGCCCCGTGCTCAAGGCCCTCATCGAGCTGGGCGTACCTGTCGAGGACGCCGACGGTGGCCCCGCGAGCGCCCTGCCGTTCACAGTGCGCGGCCAGGGCCGCGTGGACGGTGGCCGCGTCGAGGTCGACGCCTCCACGAGTTCCCAGTTCGTCTCCGCACTCCTCCTCGCGGGCGCGCGCTTCAGCGAGGGCGTCACGGTCGTTCACACCGGCGAGGCGCTGCCGAGCATCCCGCACATCGACATGACCGTCGAGGTGCTGCGCGACGCGGGCGTCGTCATCGAGGTCGACGAGAACGACGGCGCCTGGAGCTGGACCGTCGAGCCGAGCGACATCCGTTCCCTCGACGTCATGGTCGAGCCCGACCTGTCGAACGCCGCGCCCTTCCTCGCGGCTGCTGCCGTCACCGGCGGTGAGGTGTCCATGGCGGACTGGCCCACGTACACGACGCAACCGGGCGACCAGATCCGTGACGTGCTCGAGCGCATGGGCGCCACGTGCACCCTCGACCGTGAGGGTCTGCGCGTCACCGGCCCGCAGCAGCTGCGCGGCATCGACGTCGATCTCGCGGAGGCCTCGGAACTGACGCCCGTCGTCGTCGCGCTTTGCGCGTTGGCCGACGGTGAGTCGCGCATCCGCGGCGTCGCCCACATCCGCGGCCACGAGACCGACCGCCTCGCCGCGCTCGCGGCCGAGTTCGGCGCCCTCGGAGTCGACGTGTCCGAGACCGAGGACGGCCTCGTCATCCGCCCGCGCCCTGCCGACCAGTTGCGTGGCGGCTTGTTCCGCACCTACGACGACCACCGGATGGCCATGGCCGCCGCCGTGGTCGGCCTGCGGGTTCCGGGCGTCGTCATCGAGAACATCGCGACGACCGGCAAGACCCTGCCGGAGTTCGACCGACGCTGGAGCGCACTCGTCTCCGCGAGCGCCGAAGCCCACTGACGTGGCAGGTCGCAACTGGAGCGAGGCCGACGTTCGGGTACGCCCGGGCCGCAGGAATTCGCGCCCGCGCACGAAGGATCGTCCGAAGCACGAGGACGCCGTCGTCGGCATGGTCATCGGTGTCGACCGTGGCCGCTGGTCGGTGCTGCTCGACGGTCGGCGCATCACGGCGATGCGGGCACGCGAGCTGTCCCGCACGCCCGTCGTCGTCGGTGACCGCGTCGCCCTCGTCGGAGACACGAGCGGCAACGCCGGCACGCTCGCGCGCATCGTGCGCGTCGAAGAACGCACGAGTGTCCTGCGGCGAACGGCCGACGACACCGACCCGTACGAGCGCGTCATCGTCGCCAACGCCGATCAGCTCGTCATGGTGACGGCGCTCGCCAACCCGGAACCGCGCACCGGCCTCATCGATCGGTGCCTCGTCGCCGCGTACGACGCGGGGCTCGACCCGCTGCTCGCGCTGACGAAGGCCGACCTCGTCGACCCGGCCGCCTTCCTCGCGAACTACGCCGCGCTCGACGTGCCGTACACGGTGACGTCGGCGCAGGAACTGAGCGACGACCAGCGCGAGGAGCTCATCGCCTCCAGTGGCCGAGTGCCCCGTCGTCTCGACGGGCTGGACGAACTGCGCGAACGGCTCGCCGGTCGCGTCAGCGTGCTCGTCGGCCACTCCGGCGTCGGCAAGTCAACACTCGTCAACGCGCTCGTGCCCGACGCGGCGCGCACGACCGGGCACGTCAACGACGTCACCGGTCGCGGTCGCCACACGTCGACGTCCGCTGTTGCCCTCGAGTTGCCCGGCGGCGGTTGGGTTATCGACACCCCGGGCATCCGCTCGTTCGGCCTCGCGCACGTCGACCCGACGACGATCGTCGAACACTTCCCCGATCTCGCGCCGGGCACCGCGAACTGTCCACGCGGTTGCACGCACGACGAGCCGGACTGTGCCCTCGATACCTTCGTGGCCGAAGGTGGGGCCGGTGAGAGCGGGCAACAGCGGTTGGAGTCGTTGCGGCGTCTCCTGCGCTCCCGGGACGTCCCCGACAAGGACGAGCACATGGAACGGCGATGACGCCGCCGACGGAGCAACGACGCACCCGAGTTGCCGAAGAGGCAAGTCGCGTCGCCGGCGGCGTGCGCACGCTCGGCGAGGCTCTCGCCCGCCTGCTCCAGCCGGCGGCCCACCGCCTCGGACTCGTCGGTGCGGACGTCGTCCCGCTGCTCGTGCTCCTCGTGTGCGCCGTCGTGCTCTTCGTCGGCCTCGCCGGTGGCGCTGAGGTCTACGAGGGCGTGCGTGAACGCGGCGATCTCGCCCGCTTCGACGAGCCCGTTCTCGACTGGGCCGTGAGCCACCGCAGCGGCGGGCTCGACTCGGCCGTCACCGCCTTCACGCATCTCGGCGGGCCGGTCTATTTCCCGATCATCCTCGTGGTTCTCCTCGCGGTGTTCACATGGCTGCGGCGCACCGCGTCCCCCTTCCTCGTCCTGGCGCTCGGGCTCGGCTCGGCTCTGGTCTTCACTGCAGCGGGCAAGGACATCACAGCGCGCTCTCGACCGCCGCGTGCCCTCGCGGTGCCGCCCTACGAGTCCTCGCCATCGTTCCCGAGCGGCCACACCGTCACCGCCACCGTGACGGCGGTGCTCTTCGCCTATCTCGTGTTCCTCACCGCCCGCTCACGACGGGTGCGCACGGTCGCCGTCGTGCTGTGCTCGCTGTGGGCCCTGCTCATGGGACTCTCGCGCGTCTTCCTCGGCCACCACTGGCTCACCGACGTCATGG
The DNA here is from genome assembly GCF_015070805.1 of Dermacoccus barathri. Taxonomy (NCBI): domain Bacteria; kingdom Bacillati; phylum Actinomycetota; class Actinomycetes; order Micrococcales; family Dermacoccaceae; genus Dermacoccus; species Dermacoccus barathri. Next base: position 51,211 of record NZ_JADCTK010000007.1, read on the forward strand.
CCGGCTGGTGCCTCGGTGTCGCGTGGGGCGCACTCGTGATCGTCGTCAACACGGCACGGCTCCTGCTGCGCACCCGCCACCGCCGCCTCGACGACGCCGGCGACACGCCTGTCGCCGGCTGACGGAGCACGCGGCGAGAGGGGGCACCCGCGCCGACCGGGTAGCGTGACGGGGTGACCCCCATTCTTCGAGAAGCCAGCCCGTACCACGACGATCTGCGGCTCGCCCACGTGCTCGCCGACTCCGTCGAGGAGATCACGATGGGACGCTTCGGCGCGCCCGACCTGAGCATCGAGACGAAGCCGGACCTCACCCCCGTCACGGAGGCCGACCGTGAGGCCGAGCGCGTCGTTCGGGAGAACCTCAAGCGCGCTCGCCCCCGCGACGCCGTCAAGGGCGAGGAGTTCGGCGAAACGGGCAAGGGCCCGCGTCGATGGATCATCGACCCGATCGACGGCACGAAGAACTACGTCCGCGGCGTGCCGGTCTGGGCCACCCTCATCGCGCTCGTCGACGGCGACGAACCCGTGGTGGGCCTCGTCGCGGCGCCCGCGCTGCACCGACGGTGGTGGGCGGCCAAGGACGCCGGCGCCTGGACCGGCCGTAACCTCACGAGCGCGACGCAGATCCATGTCTCCAAGGTCGACTCGCTGGCCGACGCGTCCCTCAGCTACTCCTCCTTCAACGGCTGGGCCGAGCGGGGCAAGGACATGGACCTGTTCCGCCTGAGCAAGGAGGTATGGCGCTCACGGGCGTACGGCGACTTCTTCTCCCACATGCTCGTCGCGCAGGGAAGCGTCGACATCGCGCCCGAGCCGGAGCTCGAGGACTACGACATGGCGGCACTCGTGCCCATCGTCACCGAAGCCGGCGGGCGCTTCAGCGGTCTCGACGGACGCGACGGCTGCTGGAGCGGCAACGGCGTCTCGACGAACGGCCTGCTCCACGCCGAGGTTCTCGCGCGCCTCGGGGACAATTCCCCGGCGCCCTCCCACATCCCGAGCGAGTGACACAGCATCCTCCGACACGACGAAGGCCCCAGCCGTTTCCGGCGGGGGCCTTCGTCGTGTCGCTGGGACGCAGATCAGTTCTTCGGCGTCTCGATCTGCGCCGGCTCGTCCTTGGCCTCGATGGCGTGGTTGGTCTTGGACTCGGCCAGCAGGCCCGGCACCTCGACGCTCGGGCGGTACTTGTCGCCCAGTTCGTCGATTGCGAGGCGCGCGTGAACCTGCTGCTCGGTGGCCGTGCGCTCGTCACGGTTGTCGCCGAGGAAGGCCAAGGCCCAACTGATCATTGTCGTCAGACGCGACTTGAAACCGATGATGTAGAACAGGTGCACGCCGAGCCACATGAGCCAGGCGATGAAGCCCTCGGTCTCGAGGCGACCGACCTTCGTCACGGCGGAGAAGCGCGAGATGGTGGCCATCGAACCCTTGTCGAAGTACTTGAACGGGCCCGGGGACGGCTGGCCCTTGACACGCGCGAGGATCGACGTCGCGGCGTAACGGCCGCCCTGGATGGCTACCTGCGCCACGCCGGGCAGCTTGTTGAGGCTCATCATGTCGCCGACGACGTAGATCTCCGGGTGGCCCGGCAGCGACAGGTCGGGCTGCACTGCGATACGACCCGAGCGGTCGACCTCGGCACCCGTCTTCTCGCCGAGCAACTTGCCCAGCGGGCTGGCCGCGACGCCGGCGGCCCACACCTTGCACACCGAGTCGATGCGCGTGACGGTGCCGTCCTCGGTCTTCATCTCGATGCCCGTGGCATCGACGTTCGTCACCATCTGGCCGAGGAGCACCTCGACGCCCATGCTCTCGAGCTGCCCCTGGGCCTTCTTGCCGAGGTTCGCCCCGAACGGCGGCAGCACCTGCGGTGCGGCATCGACGAGGACGACGCGGGCGTCCTTGGGGTTGATGTGCCGGAAGTCGTCGGCGAGCGTGCGGTTGGCGAGTTCGCTGATCTGACCTGCCATCTCGACGCCCGTCGGACCGGCACCGACGACGACGAACGTCAGCAAAGAGCGCACGTCGTCCCACTGGCCGGCGGCCGCCGCGAGCTCGGCCGTCTCGAAGGCGCCGAAGATGCGTCCGCGAAGCTCGAGTGCGTCGTCGATGCTCTTCATGCCCGGCGCGAACTGGGCGAAGTGGTCGTTGCCGAAGTACGACTGGCCGGCGCCCGCGGCGACGATGAGCGAGTCGTAGTCGTAGACCTGAGTGGAGTCGAGCAGTTCGGCCGTGACGCGCTTGGCATCGACGTTGATGTCCGTGACCGTGCCGATGAAGATCTCGACGTTCTTCTGCTTCTTGAGCACCTCACGCGTGCTCGGGGCGATGACACCCTCGCTGAGGATGCCGGTGGCGACCTGGTAGAGCAGCGGCTGGAAGAGGTGGTGCGTCGTCGACGAGACGAGCACGACGTCGACGTCCTCGTCCTTGAACTTCGTCGCGGCGAAGAGGCCGCCGAAGCCGGAGCCGACGATGACGACGCGGTGGCGTCCCGTGGACTTCTTCTCAATCTCCATGAATTCCTCGCACATCTCTCGCGGCGCGTCTCGCCTGGCCCGAGCACGCACTCACGCACTGCCGCCAAGCTTACTCACCCGCGCGGGCGGGTCGTGGGGCGCACCGGCCGGTAGGGTAGCCCTGAAACAGGTGTGCCGGGACGAGATTCGACCCGTGCGCACGAGGCCAGGACGAGTCAGACGATTCGGTCGCGCCACGCGACACGAGACGACGGAGTGTGCGATGAACGGCGAGCACAACCAGAGGCAGCCCCACGCCATCCAGTGGAGTGCCCCGCAGCCCGGCGGCGCCGAACCGGCGTGGCAGGGCCCGAGCCCCGACGCCCCCGCAGCGAAGGCCCCCGAACCGACGCCCCCGCAGAGCGAGGCGGCGCCCGGCCTCGGCGCCCAGGGCAACTGGGGTTATTCGTCCGAGGCGTCTCACCCGAACCAGCAGGGTGGGCAGGAGGGCGCACGCGTGCCCCGCCGCGACGAGGCGGGGCACGGCGAAGAAGCATCGGCGCCCCTTGGTAACCCGTGGGGCTTCGAGCCGAATGCGGGTTCGGACGCCGGAGCCTCGCGCTCCTTCCCGTCCGATGCCCAGTCCGCATCCGCTCCTGGCTGGGCCGGTGCGGCGGGCAGCGGCTCCACCGCCGAGGAGATCTCGAGCTCCCACCCCGACAACGCCGGATACGGCTGGTCGGGTGTATCAGGCGCATCGCGCTTCGACGCCCCGGATCGCAGTGACCACGCGCCACGCGCGAGCGACCCCTCGTCGGATTCCGCCTCACACGGTGCGTACGGGAATGAGTCGCGCTACGAGAGCGCACCGCCCCAGGCCGAATCTGCTCGCTCCTACGAGAGCGCACCGCCCCAGCAGCCGCGTGACGGTGGCGACACCGGCGGCTCCCGGCCCGAGCGGAACGAGGGATCCTCGTCCGCGAGCGCGGCGCCGGCCAGCTACGCCTCGGCGCCGAACCTCGGCCAGACCGGCGCCGACAGCTCGGCCAGCTCGGCCGCCACGCCGCAGGAGTACGAGTCGAACCCGCCGCAGGTCATCGGTCAGAACGACGACCTGCCGGACGACTCCCTGACGATCGGACGCAGCCGCAGTAACAGCATCGTCCTCGACGACATGCTCGTCTCGCGTCGTCACGTCGTCATCACCGCCGACGAGGAAGGACTCCTCCTGCGCGACCTCGGCTCGCGCAACGGCACCTTCGTCAACGGCCGCCGCGTCGAACAGACGCACCTGCACGAGGGCGACCGCATCGGCATCGGCGCCTCGACGTTCGAGGTGCGCGACGGCTGGCTCGTCTCGGTCTGATCGCCACGCGACCGCCGGCGGGCGTGCACGCCGGTGGTCAGCTTCGTTCGAGCACGTACCAAAGGGGAAGGACGAGCGTGAACGACGCTCAGCAGGAGCTGCACATCGAGGTGGAGGGGCGCCGCATCCGGCTGTCCCCAGGTCAGAGGTTGACGTTGGGGCGTGATCGGGCCGCGGACGTGCCCCTCGCGAACGCCGACGTCTCCCGCCGTCACGCAGAGATCCGTCATGAGAACGGCTCGTGGCAGCTTCGCGACCTCGACAGCTCGAACGGCACGTGGGTCGGCGGACACCGGGTGCGCGGATATGTCGCACTCCGTGGCGGCGAGAGTGTTCGCCTCGGCGGTGAACGCGGCGTCCCGTTCCGGGTCGGAATCTCGGCGGCCCCCGCAGAACGCACGGGCTCGAACACGAGCGCCACCGAGCACGCCGGCACCGGTCCCGTTTCCGCACCCATGCCGCGCGCCAAGACCTCCTCCGGTGACACTCAGGCCACGCACACGGGTGGCCCCACGGCGGCGAGCGGCCCGCTCCCCAGGGCCGCTGCTCCGGCCAACCAGGACGGTTCCGGCGTCACGACGACCGGGCCCATCCGTCTCCCCCGCCCGCCACGGGCCCCCGAACAGCGCCGCGCGACGGGCGACGTCTTCCAGGGCTGGAGTGGGCAGGTCGAACCGCAGCCGACCGGCCGCATGACCGTCCAGGGTGCGGCTCCACAGGCCATGAACGCGCCGACCGGCACCATCACCATCGGCCGCGGTCTCGAGAACGAGATCGTCATCAAGGACCTGCTCGCCAGCCGCCAGCACGTACGTCTCGTCCCCCAGGGCGACTCGTTCGCCGTCGAGGATCTCGGCAGCCGCAACGGCACCTACATCAACGGTGCTCGCATTCACCGCGGAACCCTGCGCGAGGACGACCTGCTCGCCGTCGGCCGCACACGCTTCACGCTCAAGCAGGGCCGACTCGTCGCGAGTGAGGACGAAGGTGACGTCAGCTTCGTCGCCAACCACCTCTCGTTCGTCCTGCCCGACGGCAAGAAGCTGCTCGACGATGTCAGCTTCGGCCTCGAAGGTTCGAGTCTCGTCGCCGTCATCGGCCCCTCCGGCGCCGGAAAGTCGACGCTGCTCAAGGCCCTCATCGGTGCGCAGAAGGCCACCGAGGGCGAGGTCTACTACGACGGCCGTGACCTCTACGACAACTACGAGGATCTGCGCCACCGCATCGGTGTCGTGCCCCAGGACGACGTCGTCCACCCGGAGCTGACGGTCCGCCAGGCCCTGCGCTACGCCGCCGAGCTCCGGTTCCCGGACGACCTCGACAAGGAGCCGCGAGAGGAGCGCGTCGAGGAGGTCATCGACGAACTCGGCCTCACGGCGCACGCCGACACCCAGGTGGCGCGCCTGTCCGGTGGTCAGCGCAAGCGCACCTCGGTGGCTCTGGAGCTGCTCACCCGCCCGTCGCTGCTCTTCCTCGACGAGCCGACCTCGGGCCTCGACCCGGGCCTCGACAAGCGTGTCATGCTCACCCTGCGCGGCCTCGCCGACGGCGGCCGCACCGTCGTCGTCATCACCCACAACGTGGCGAGCCTCGGCGTGTGTGACCGCGTGCTCATGCTCGCTCCGGGAGGCAAGGTGGCCTTCTTCGGCCCGCCCGAGGAGATGCTGCCGTTCTTCTCCGCGTCTGACCACGCCGACGTGTTCAACACCGTGACCGACGACCCGGAGCGCTCGCAGGACACGTTCCGCCGCTCTGCGCTCATGGACAGCCACGTCTCCGCGCCGCTCAGTGCACCTCGCTCACCGGCATCGACGACCGAGGACAAGGCTCCGCGCCAGCAGACGATCGGACGCCAGCTGTCGACGCTCATCCGCCGTCAGTTCCGCGTCATTGCGGCCGACCGGGGCTTTGTCGGATTCATGCTCCTGCTGCCCATCGCGCTGGCGGGCCTCGCCATGCTCGTGCCGGGCAGCCACGGGCTGCACACCGTCTTCTTCGAGAAGGAAGTCGCGGCCGCAGGGGGTGATCCGAGCAAGGTCACGCTGACCCCCGAATCGAGTCAGATCATGACGCTCATCGTCATGGGTTCGGTGTTCATGGGCCTCGCCGCGACGATCCGAGAACTCGTCGCCGAGCGACCGATCTTCCTTCGGGAGAAGGCTGTCGGCCTCTCCCCGTTCGCCTACATCGGGAGCAAGGCCGTCACGTACGGTCTGCTCATCGCCGTGCAGTGCGGCGTCATGGTGGCCCTCGTCATCCTCGGCAAGGGTGCTCCGGACGCAGCGGTCACCCTCGGCAGCCCGATTCTCGAGACCTACCTCATCGCGTTCCTCACCGGTCTCGCGGCTGTCGGTATCGGCCTCGCGCTCTCGAGCTTCGCGAAGACGAACGAGCAGGTCATGCCGATGCTCGTCATCGTCATCATGGGCGCCCTGGTGTTCTCCGGCGGACTGTTCGACCTCAACTCGGCGGCCATGCGCGCCATGGGCAGTATCTTCCCGAGCCGCTGGGGTCTCGCGCTCGGCGCACAGACCGCCGACGTGCACCAGAGCCTCACCATCCCCGGGCGCGAGCGTGAGTGGGATCCGTTCTGGCTGCGCGACAGCAGCAAGTGGGCTCTCGGCGCTGCCATCCTCATCGTGCAGTTCGTCGTGGCCTTCCTCGTGGCCCTCGTGAGCACGCGCCGCCGCAAGAGCATGTGACGGCTGCGCGGGCGCCTCAGTAGCGCAGGTCGCTCCAGACGCCCGCGTGGTCCGTGCCCTCCACGGTGACGATGCCCGCCTGCTCCGGCACGAAGCCGCGGGTCAGGATGTGGTCGATCTGGCTGAAGGCCGGGATCGAGCCGCCCATCGGCCACGTGGGGCGCCAAGCACCGTGGACGTGCGGATAGGCGTCCACCATCCCGCGGGACAACTGTCGGAACGCGGGGTGGGCTCTCGAGGCGTTGAAGTCCCCCGCCATGACGACGTGCTCGGCTGTCCGCTCACGCTGCCACTCCCCCTCCGCCCGTAGCTGGGGACGCCACTGCGCGACACCGTCGCGAAGCGGCGGGTAGGTGTGAACGCCCTTGACGACGATCTGTGCACCCGGTGCGTGCACGCGTACGACAGGCGACTGGAGATCCCACGGGCCGAGCTCGGTGTCGGCGTCCAGCGTCTCGGTCGGGAACCTCGACAGGATCACGGTCCCGCGTGAGCCGTCGTCGATCATGCCGCGTGAGCGGTGCGGAAAGCGCTGGGCGAGGCCTGCGTCGTCGAGGGAGCGCAGACGCGCCGTCGTCATCTCGACGAAGACGACGACGTCCGGATTCGTCTCGCGAACCGCCTCCATGACGGCGGCCGTTTCCGCTTGTCCCAATTCGCTGTTGAGGGAGAGCACACGAAGATGGTGATCGCCGGCCCTGGCTGCGACCTCGCCTGGCACGTCCGGGTGACTGCTCAGCGCGACGCCGGCAGCGAGTGTGCTCACCACGAGCGGCACCAGCGCGACGAAGCTCGCTCGTGTTCGCACGACGAGCGTGAGGGCGAGGCAACCGAACGCAGCGATGATCCACCCCGGTGTGAGGGCCTGAAGGACCGGCACGACGTTGCCGGCGAGAACATCAACCCACATGAGGGAAGCGAGCAACGCCACCCCGAGCGACGCGGCCGCCACGAACCGGCCGGCGGTACGCCGCAATGGCGGAACTCCACGACCGCTCGGACCGACACTCTGCCGCTGAGCCGACGCCGTGAAATCAGCGGGGCCGGACCCGCTCATCCGCGCAAGACCTGTCGCAGTCGGTCCATCTCCCGACGGTCCTTCTTCGTCGGACGCCCGGCACCGCGGTCGCGTACGGGCACCTGCGGGATGACCTCGCGGGGGCGCTCCGGGGTGCGGTCGTCGTAGCAGCGTGCCGCGACGGGGGCGCCGACGCGCTTGCTGATGAGGTCCACGACCCCGAGGATCCGATCGAAGCCGTGCTGACGAACGCGCACCTCGTCACCGACGGAGACGTTCGTGGCGGGTTTCGCGCTCACACCGTTGATTCTCACGTGACCGGCCTTGCAGCCGCTCGTCGCGGCCGAGCGTGTCTTGTAGACGCGCACGGACCACAGCCACACGTCGACGCGGACGCTGCCTCGCTTTACAGGAGTGCTCACCCGCTCAGCCTAGGCAGGCAGGCTGCGGCCCGACTGCATGTTCGCTCCGAGAACGCCCCTGGAGCCTCGAGGAGACGCAAAGACGACGTCCGCTCCTCGCCGGAGCGAGGAACGGACGTCGAAGGGCTGAGCGATCAGTGCATGAACCGCCGGCGTAGGAGAACCGCACCTGCGGCGAGCACCCCCGCAACGGCCAGGCCCGTCAGCCTCACGCGAGAACTCGCCGCCGTGTGCGCCGGCGCCTCGTAGTCGGTCTGCACAGTCGGTCCGACGGCCGCAGGGGCCTGAGCCTGCGGCGCTGCTGCCGGCACGGCAGCCGGACGGGCCACCACGGGCGACGCGGGGCGCGGGGCGACTGCACGCGGCGTGGCGACCGGGGCCTTCGGCGTCATCGGCTTCGAGACGGGCTTCGGGGCCACGACGCCGCAGCGCAGCGACGTCGAGGTGCGGGCGCCGACGGCACCCGTGGCCGGGTTGACGAAGGCGACCGCGTGGCGGCCGTTCGGCACACCGATGGCTCCGTAGTCGTGGCTCTGCGGCAGCACTCGGGCGCCGGCGTACCCGCGACCGTCGAGGGTGACGTTCCAACGCGCTTCGGTCGCCGCAAGGTTGATCGCCCAGACGCCGATGTAGCCTTGGCCCTTGTCGCACACGGAGCCGAGAATCTCGACCGCCGCGGGATAGCGGATACCCATTTCCTCCGCGATCTGGTGACGCTCGGCCACCGAGGCGTTCTTGATCGTCCAGGCGAGGATCTCGTCGTCGTTCGTCGCGTCCTCGGGGTGCTTCGGCGCCTTCATACCGAAGACCTTCTCCGGCACGGCGCCGGAGGGCTTCGACGTGGGCTCTCCCGCTGGCGTCTTGACCGGCATCCTGGCTGCGGGCTTCGGCGCAGGTGTCACCGTCGCGGACCGCTCGAGCGTTGTGGCGGCGGCCGGGCCCGCGGACGGGACGGTTGCTGCGGGCACAGTCTGAGGGGCTCGCGTCGCCCTCGCCGCGTCGGTCTCCTCCGCAGCCTCCTGCTGGCCCGTCGTTGCCGGAGCCACCTTCGCCGCGTCGTCGGCCGTCAGCACGACCGGGGGCGTGACATCGGCGGCCGCTGCACTGGGGGCGATGGCGAGCCCGCCGAGAACGAGTGCGGGGAAGAACGCCGAAGTGACGGCGGTGCGACGCAGACGCGTACGCAGGAGGGAAGAGGGCACGAAGACTCCGGGGAAAGCGCAGAAGAAGGCGCGACGACGTCGCAAGACGAATCGTCCCACGCGCTCGGCCCGGAGAGGACACCCAGCTGACATTGTGACCAACTTGTTGCGTGAGCACGCAAAAGGCCCGGAACATCTTGTGAGGTTCCGGGCCTTCTGTGGTCCGACGTGGGACCGCAGTAGCGGGGACAGGATTTGAACCTGCGACCTCCGGGTTATGAGCCCGGCGAGCTACCGAGCTGCTCCACCCCGCGTCGGTATGCCTCAACTTTAAGAGCAGGTGAACGGAATACGCAAATCGGTGGCGGCGTGAGGTGCCTCACGCCGCCACCGACGCGCCTCACTTCGCCGTGACCGAGCCCGACGGCGCGGCCGACGTGGCCGAGTCGAGAGCCTTCTGCAGACGCTGCTGCGCCTCGCCGTAGGCCTTCCAGTCGCCCTTCTTCATGGCGGCCTGCCCGTCGTCGTACGCCTTCTGCAGATCCTTCAGGGCCTTGTCGAGCGTTGCGTTGGACGAGGTCGACGGCTTCGTCGTCGAATCCTTCCCGGAGTCCTTGCCCGAATTCGCGTCGTCCTGGGACGGCTGCGGCGCCCCGTCCGCTCCGGAGTCTCCTGCGAACAGATCGTCGAGTGCCGCCTCGAGGGTCGGCGCCCATGCGAGCTTGTTGCCGAACCCGACGACGACGGCGCGCTGCAGCGGGTAGGACGTGGCACCACGGGCCTGGACGTAGATCGGCTCGACGTAGAGGAAGCCGCCCCCGACGGGCAGCGTGAGCAGGTTGCCGCGCGCCACCGTCGAACCGGACTGTCGCGCCTGGCTGAGGAACTGCGTGAGGGGCACGCTGCCGTCGGCGGAGGTGCGCGTCGTCGAGTCGAGGTCGTTCTGGAACTGCGCCGGACCAGTGACCGAGGTCGAACCGGGCATCTCGAGCAGGCGTACCCGCCCGTAGCTCGAGGCCTTCTTACCCGCCTCGGAGCCCGCGTCGGAGTCGACCGACAGGTAGCCGGTGAGGTTCTGTCGCGAACCGACCGGAATGTAGGTGGACGTGAGCGAGTAACTCGGCGCCTTCTGCCCCGGCATCGCGAGCGTGAGGTAGTACGGCGGCTGAGGCTGGCCCTTGGCGTTCTCACCGGCCGTCGGGTCGTCCGGCACCTGCCACTGGTCGCTCGCGTTGAAGAACTCACCCGCATCGTTCTGGTGGTAGGTCTCGAGCACCGTTCGCTGCACCTTGAACAGATCCGAGGGGTAACGGACGTGAGAGACGAGGTCGGCGCTCATCTGCGACATCGGCTTCACCGAACCGCCGAACGCCTTCGTCCAAGCCTTGAGCATCGGGTCGTTCGGCTCCCACGCGTAGAGCTTCACCTCGCCGCTGTAGGCGTCGACCGTGGCCTTGACCGAGTTGCGGATGTAGTTGACCTGGCCGTCACGCAGCGCACGGACGTTGCGCGAGGTCGCCGTCGTCGAGTCCGAGGTCGCACCGGAAAGGTTCGACTTCGCCGCGCCCGGGTAGTTGTCGCTCGTCGTGTACCCGTCGACGATCCACTGCACGCGCCCGTCGACGACGCTCGGGTAGACGTCGCCGTCCGTGGTGAGCCACGGCGCCACGGCCTTGACGCGCTCGGACGGGTCGCGGTTGTCGATGATGCGGCTGCCGTCGCTCACCGCGTCGGACAACAGGATGTTCTTGTCGCCGTACGTCACGGCGTACGCGAGACGGCTCATCGGGTTCGACAGCGCCACGCCGCCCTTGCCGGCGTAGCGCGTGCGCTTCTGCTCACCGGAGGCGTCGGGGTGGTCGAGTTCGCGAGCGCCCTGGCCGCCGACGATGGAGAAGCCGGGCATGTCCTCGCCGAAGTAGATACGCGGTTCGTACTTGCCGAGCACCCCGCTCGTCGGCATGTCCTTCTCGACGAAGACGGGCGCACCCTCGGACGTGAGCTTTCCGCCGTCGGCCGCAACGACGCCGTAGCCGTGCGTGTACACGGTGTGGTCGTTGACCCAGTTGCGCTGCGAGGCGGGCACACCAGCGAGGTTGAGGCCGCGTACCGCAACGACGGTGTCGCGCTTCTCGCCGTTCGTCGTGTAACGGTCGACGTCGAGGCTGGCCGGGAAGCGGTAGTAGTTCACGCGCCCCTGCAGCTGCTGGAACGTGGCGCCGACGACGGTGGGGTCGAGCAGGCGGATACCGCGCATCGTCGCGGTGTCACCACGCAGCTGCCCACCGGATGCGTCGGTCGTCGCGCTGTAGCTGCGCCGATCGATGTCGCCGAGCCCGTAGGCCCTCATCGTGGCCGCCATCGCGTCCTTGATGTACGGGGTCTCCTTGCTCGCCTCCGAGGGCTTGACCTGGAAGCGCTGGACGAACGCCGGATACACCTGACCGACGAGCACCGCCACCGCCGTCATCATGGCGACGCCGACGAGCGGTACGCGCCAGGTGCCCGTCACGATGGTCGCGATGAACATGGCCGCGCAGCACAGCGCCGCGAGGGCGAGGACGCCGCGCGTCGGAATGATCGCGTGATCGACCGTGTACGTGACGCCGGTGATGCGCGATCCCGCAGCCGTCGTGCTCTCGTAGCGCGACAGCCAGAAGGAACCGGCGCGCACGAGCAGGAGCGCAGCCGCGAGGACGCACAGGTGCACGCGAGCCGCGGCCGACGTACGGGGGCTGCGGGAATGAGCGCCTCCCCCGGCACCGCGGAAGTTGAGGCCGCCGTAGAGGTAGTGCGCGAGCAGCGCCGCCAGGAGGGCGAGCATGAGCACCATCGTGAGGAAGCCGACGAGAAAGCTCAGCCACGGCACGGTGAAGACGAAGAAGCCGATGTCCTTGTTGAAGTGGGCGTCCTTCGTGCCGAACGGAACACGGTTCAACCACAGGAGGGCGAGCTTCCACTGCGAGGCCGCTGTCGCGCCACCGAAGAAGCCGACGAGCGCCGGGACGGCCATCCACACTCGGCGACGGATCGGCTCGAAGGCGCCGCGGTAGCGCTCCATGACGAGCTCATCGTCGGATTCCGGCACGATGACGGGCCGTGCCCGGTGCGCCACGGCGAGGGACGTCCAGACCGCGCCGCCGGTGAGGAGCGCCCCGATGACGAACAGCACGCCCTGGGTGATCCACTGGGTTCGCAGCACGCCGACGAAGCCGACGGAGTCGAACCAGGCCCACTGCGTCCACGCGCCGGCGACGAGCCGAACGAGGAAGATCGCTGCGATGAGCCCACCGACGACGAGCCCGAGGCGCCTCGCACGCTTGACCGAACGGGGGTCGAGAGCAACCTGCTGCTCGCCGCCTTCGGGCACCCGATCTGCAGGCACCGGCCCCACCCCTTCACCCGCGCAGCGCGCGTTCGTTCGCGCTCAGCGCGCAGACTCGTTCCAGCGTTCTGCCTCAACCTAACCCGTGGCCCACCTCACGCGTGCGGGCGGGGTCCCCGGGCCGCCTACGATGGGATCCATGAGTGCCGTCAAGCCCGTCCTGTCACCCCTGACCCGCTGTGCGCTCGAGACCGAGGTGCATGTCGCCTCCGAAGGGTGGGGCCAGGCGCCCCGGCTCTTCGCACTCGCCCGCAACGGCGAACTGTTGCGCGCCCAGCCCGCGCTCGCAGCCGTGCTCGGGGACATTGATCCCCACGAGTACTCCGCCATCGAGCAGGAGGACGCCATCGTCGGCGACGACCTCGAGAAGGCCCTCGGCCACACGGCGTGGCCCGATGACGTCGAAGGCGTGGCACTCGCGGTGGAGCGCATCATCGTGCCGCCGAGCGCGCAGACCGACACCTTCGGCACACGAGGCTCCACGACGGAGCGTCTCGCCTCTCACGCGGAGCGCGAGGACGTCCGCCTCCTCGTCGCTGCACTGCGTGGCGGCGAGATCATCACCCTCGTACGGCGCAAGGCCGAGGACAGCGACGACAAGGTTGCCATCGGAACGAACATCGCCCCCGGTCTCGTCGATGCGCTGAAGGCCACTCTCGCAGGCTGACGACCTCTCGGCGCCTCAACCGCAGCGGGCGAGGCCCTTCGTGTCGTTCTTCGCAATGCCTTCGACGGCCTTGACGGCCTCGTCGATCGTCGCCACGCGGTAGACGCTCAGCCCGTCCGGCACATTGCCCTTGAGTTCGGCGCAGTTGTCGGCCGGTGCGAGGAACGCCGTAGCACCCTCTTCACGAGCCCCGACGACCTTTTCCTTGACCCCGCCGATCGGCCCGACCTCGCCGACGGAATTCATCGTGCCGGTACCGGCGATGTGCTTGCCACCGGTGAGCGGGCCCGGCGTCACCGTGTCGTAGATCGCGAGCGTGAACATGAGGCCCGCGCTGGGGCCGCCCACGTCGCCGACGGCGAGCTTCACCGTGAAGGGCAGGGAGGCCTTGGGGTTGAGGGCCACTCCCATGACGGCACGCCCGTCGACCTCCTGTGTCGGCACCTCGAGCGTCATCGGCTTGCCGGCGCGAGTGATGCCGAGCTTCACCTTCTCCCCCGGCTTCACCTTCTTCATCTCCCGCTGCAGGGTCGGCGAATCCTTCACCGCCACGCCGTTGACGCTCGTGATGACGTCCTTGGTACGCAGGAGCTTCTTCGCGGCGGCCTTCTCGGAGACGGCGGCGATCTCGATCGTCTCCGGCACGGTGAATCCGGCCTTGCGGGCCGCGACCACCTCGGCGGCACTCTGCGAACCCGTCATCTCCGCGGCGTTTTGCTGCTCGACCTGCTCCCTCGTCGTCTCCGGAGCGAAGAGATCGGACTCCTTGTAGATCTCCGCGTGCGAGTCGGTGAGCGCAAAGGCGTACTCGAGGGCGCTCGGACGGTTGCCCGGGCCTCCGTACATCGAGACCGTCGTGAAGCGCAGCGAACCCGTCGTCGGATAGGTCTTCGTGCCGCTGACCTGGAGGATGCGCTTGCCGTCGAGCGAACCGAGCGTGTCCGGAGCCGGCCCGGGACGCAGGATGACGTACGGCACCTTGATCGCGACGGAGGCGATGAGGGCAGCCACGAGCAGCAGGAAGACGCCGAGGACGATCTTCGTTCGACGCTGCAGGGCCATCACGAGTGGGCCCGACTGATCGTGACGAAGGAGGCGCGGGAACTCATAGCGACCTTTCGATGTTGTACGGGGCGAGGTGCCGACCGCCGCTCATCCTCTCACCCGCGGCTGCAAGAACGCCGAGGAGTTCGAGTTGGTGCGAGCGGTAGTGTCGGTCGCAAAGCGACGACGCCCAGTGCGGAGGTTTCCATGCCCGACGTTCCCAACCCGATGAACCCCTACGGGGGCCGCGACGACGACGACGACCGCGACGAGAACCGGAACAACGGTGACGGTCTCGAGGACATGCTGCGCAATCTCATGGGCGGCGCCCCCGACGCCGGCATGGTCGACGCCCTGCGCCAGATGGGTCTGGGCAACATCGACCCTGCTCAGCTCGGCATGATGCAGGCCCAGTTCCAGGCCATGATGAGCGGCGACACCGGTTCTGCTTTCAACGAGCGCATGGCCGGTGACGTGGCCCGCCGCGTCGTCGCCGCTGAAGGTGACCCGAGCGTCCCCGCCTCGACGCAGAGCGATGTCGCCCAGGTGGCGCAGGTCGCCAACCTGTGGCTCGACGCCGTCACAGACTTCGCCGCGCCGAGCGCCCGCCCCCGCGCTCTGTCACGCAGCGAGTGGATCGAAGCGACGATGCCCACGTGGCGCAAGGTCGTCGAGCCGGTGGCCACCGGCGTCGGCAACGCCGTCTCCGACGCGATGATGAAACAGCTCGGTCAGATGGACGCCGGCGACCTCTCCCAGCTCGGCATCCCCGAGGGCATGCTGCCCGCGGGCTTCGACATCTCGAGCCTGTCGTCGCAGATGACGCCGATGCTCAAGCAGATGAGCAGTTCGATGTTCGGCATGCAGGTCGGCCAGGCCATCGGCGCTCTGGCCGGGGAATCAGTCACCGGCACCGAGGTTGGCCTGCCGCTCGTCACGCCGAACGCCGTGATGATCCTGCCCGGCAACGTCGCGTCGTTCGCCGACGGCCTCGGGGTCGACGCCGGTGAGGTGCACCTCTACCTCGCCGTGCGCGAAGCAGCCCGCGTCCGCCTCTACGAGCGTGTGCCGTGGTTGGGCGCCGCCCTCATCGCAGCCGTGCAGAGCTACGCCGGCGACATCCGCATCGACACCGAGGCCATCGAGGAGAAGGTGCGCGACATCGACCCCTCCGACGCCGAGGCGATGCAGGAGGCCCTCGCCGGCAACCTGTTCTCCCCCGAGCCGTCGCCGGAGCAGAAGCGCGCCCTTGCCCACCTCGAGACGCTGCTCGCGCTCGTCGAGGGCTGGGTCGACGTCGTCACCGACGAGGCCGTGCGCGGCCACCTGCCCAACGCAGCGGCCCTCTCCGAGGCCGTGCGCCGCCGTCGCGCGTCGGCCGGCCCGGCCGAGAAGACGTTCAGCTCACTCGTCGGGCTCGAACTGCGTCCGCGCCAGATGCGCGAGGCCGCCGACCTGTGGCGCAAGCTCGCCGAGGCGTCCGACGCGGCCACGCGTGACGAGGCGTGGGGTCACCCCGACTTCATTCCGACCGCGGACGACATCGCCGACCCGGAGGGCTACATCGCCAAGCGCACCGGCGCCGAGGTGGCCCAGCCCGAACGCGACGCCATGGACGACGAGCTCGAAGCGCTGCTCACGCAGGGGCGCGCCGAGTGGGACGCCGACCGCGCCGATGACGCTCCTGGCGCGTCTACCGCCGGCGCGACCTCCGACACGCCGGACTCCGGCGACGCGAAGGCCGGCGACCCCGACGCGCGGCCGAGCGGCGACGCCTCGGACCCGCGTCACGGTGCGGCAGAGAACCGCTCCGAGGGTGACGAAGACAAGGACGACGACGGAGACGACGCGCCTTCGGGTCCGTCCGACTCCGAGAAGTGAGCCCCGCCCACCAGGCAGAGCCCATGCCGGAGGGGTTCGTGCTCCTGCGCGACGACGCCCGCGCTGCGCTCACGGCGTGGCAGGCGCCGACTGACGCCTTGGAGGCGACGCGAGCGCGGATGCTCGACGTCCTCGAGGCCGAGCCGCAGTGCATGTGGCGCCACGGCGTGCGAACGCACTTCACAGCCTCACTCGTCGTGCTCGACGAGTCACTCGAGCACGTGGCGTTGACGCTGCACGGCAAGGCGAAGCGGTGGTTCCAGTTCGGCGGGCACCTCGAAGCAGGCGACGCGAGCGTCCGCGACGCGGCGGCCCGCGAGGGGCGTGAGGAGTCAGGTCTCGGGGATCTCCTCGTGAGTACCGACCTCGTCCAGGTCGACGCGCACGCGTTGCCGCCCGTCTTCGACTGGTGCCGTGAACACCTCGACCTGCGCTACGCCGCGATCGCCCGGAGCGGCGACCTCGTCATGAGTGACGAGTCGGACGACGTGCGGTGGTGGCCGGTCTACACGTTGCCCGCGGGTACCGAGGACTCCCTCGTCGAAGCGATCCACCTGGCGCGCGAGAACCTCTCCGCCCGAACCTGATTCGCCGACACGAAGCTCAGCCCGCCACCTCACGCGGAGGTGGCGGGCTGATGCGTTCGGGGCGTCAGCTGTGCGCCTCGGCGTCGAGAGAGAAGGTCGCCGTGAGCCGGCGCAGAATGTTCTCCGCTTCGGCGACCGTACGCGTCACGATCTCGCCGGCGGGGACGATGTCGTGGATGAGGCCCTGCACCATGCCCGCCGTCCAGATACCGGCCTCGAGGTCGCCGTCCTCGTAGACCTTCTTGCCGCGCGAACCGGCAACGAGATCGCGAACGTCGGCGAATTCGCCTCCGTCCGCGAGGATCTGGACGACCTCGCGACTGATGCTGTTGCTCGCCACACGGGCCGTGTTGCGCAGCGGGCGGAAGATGAGTTCGGTGTCGCGCTCCGTGGCGTCGACGATCGCCTTCTTAACGCCGTCGGCGATGGGCGACTCGGTCGTGCACATGAACCGGGTGCCCATGTTGACGCCGTGCGCGCCGAGGGAGAGCGCCGCCGCGAGCCCGCGTCCGTCGGCGAAACCGCCCGAGGCGATAAACGGAATGCTGAGCGCGTCGGCGGTCGCGGGTACGAGCACGAGCCCCGTCACGTCGTCCTCGCCGGGGTGGCCCGCACACTCGAAGCCGTCGATGCTCACCGCGTCGACACCGATGCGCTCCGCCTTGAGCGCGTGCCGCACGCTCGTGCACTTGTGAACGACGCGAATGCCGGCGTCCTTCAGCTTGGGCATGAACGGCTCGGGGTTGGCGCCGGCCGTCTCGAGGATCGTCACGCCGGATTCGATGATCGCGTCGAGGTACTCCTCGTACGGCGGCGGGTTGATGCTCGGCAGGATCGTGAGGTTGACGCCGAACGGCTTGTCCGTGAGTTCTCGCGCGGCCTCGATCTCCCGGACGAGCTCGGCCGGCGTCGGCTGGGTGAGGGCGGTGATGATGCCGAGGCCACCGGCCTCGGAGACGGCAGCTGCGAGGGGTGCCCGTCCGACGAACATCATGCCGCCCTGAACCACCGGGTGCTCGATGCCCAGAAGTTCCGTGAACCGTGTACGCATGCCTGGGAATTCCTTTCGTCGGGTACGTGCCTCCAGCGTGCCGGAAACCCCCGACCCACGAGGGTGAAGCCGGACGGTTTGGTCGACGCTGCCCACGACCCGAGATGCCCCGAACGAGCTCTGAGCCCCGGGAGGAAGTGGTCAGCGCACGACCGAGGGCGCGTCGTCACCGGGCGACGACGCCGCGTGGGCATCGGTCGCGGCTCGCTCACTGTTGTCGTCGCCGAGGCCGTGCTGAGGCAGCGCATCGGCGGTGCGGCGTGCTCCGAATGACGCCCCCGCGAGATAGGCCTGCGCGACGTCGTGTTTCGGGTCGGCCCGGACGATGGCCTGGAACGGCGCACCGTGACCGCGTTCCACGAGGTGCGCCACCTCGTGCAGGAGCACGGCGTCGACGACGTAGGCGGGCATACCCACCATGGCGTCGGACAGGCGGATCGAACCGTCGGCGGGTGAGCAGGAGGCCCAGCGGCTCGTCATGTTCGACACCCACCGCACCGACGACGGGACCGGCGCACCGGGAACGTACGTGCGGCTGAGCTGCCTCGCCCGCTCCATGAGGGCGTCGTCGTTGCGCGCCGAGCGGCTCTTGCGCGTCACTCGCCGAACGAGATCCTCGACGGCGCGCCGCTCCTCTCGCGCCGACATCGAAGCGGGCGCCAACACGACGACGACACCGTCCTCGAAGCGCGCCTGAATGGTGCGCTTACGGCGGCTGCTACGGCGAATCTCCACGGGCTGGTCGTCGATCGTGAGGTGGGTGGGGCGCCGATCGCTCGAGCTGGTCATGACGTGAACGCTAGTGGAGAGTGCTGACAACGCTCCGGCGCCTGTCCACAACCGCGACGGCTGTGGACAACGGCGGACTCGCTTCCCGACACGCGAGGCACGCTGAGTCGACTAAGCCACGTCCAGGAGACGGTGGCCAGGCACGAGGAGCGAGCATGTCCCAGCCCAGCGGCACGACCCCCACCCCGCACGTCGCCGAACGGCGAGCCCTGCGCCACCTCGTGCCCGAGGACCCCGAGCGCTCGAGGCGAGCGCCAGACGCGGCGGTCCGCGCGTGGCACGAGTTCGCCGAATCACTGGCCGCTCCCGTCCGGCGACCGTGCCGCGTTCTCGTCACCGGCCCGGATGCTCTCGTGCGCCCCGTCGTCTCCGTCGTGGCCGGCCTCGTCGACGCCGTCGGCGAATGGGACGGACGCCGTCCCGTGCCCGCCCCCGACCTGCTCATCGGCGCTCTGCCGTGGCGCTACGAAGCGATCGGGGACGTGCCCGATCTGCCGGGGCCGTTGATCGGACCTCGACCGGCCGTCCTTCCTCTGGCCTTCACCTCACGCACCGTCACGGTCGGCCCCGTCGCGGGCGCCGGGGGGCCGTGTCCCGACTGCGTCCACCCGGCCTTCGCCGCGGCAACGGTCAGGCCGGAGACCCCGGTCGCTCCGGCGCTTCACGCCTTCGCTGCCGGGGCCGCCGGCCTGTTCGTTCGCTCGTTCACGGCGTCGAACGTCAACGCCCTCTCGATGAGCCTGACCTTCGACATCGCGGCGCCCCAGGTGGAGCACCGCCTCTGGTCGTGCACCGCCTCGTGCCGCCGGGCGGCCTGAGCCCCGTCGGGCGCAGACCGCCGCGGTGACCGGTGACGGCATCACGCCGCGTTCTTGCGGGGGCGGCCGCGGGGACGCTTGCGCGGCACGACGACGCCGCGCTCGAACAGTTCACCGCCCCAGACGCCCCACGGCTCCTCGCGCTCCTTGGCACCGGCCAGGCACGCCCGGACGACGGGGCAGGTGCTGCACAGGGCCTTGGCGAACTCGACGTCGGCAGGCTGCTGCGCGAACCACAGTTCCGGGTCGGCGGTGGCGCAGGGAGTCTCTACCTGGGCCACCGCCACGGGTATGAGGTCTTCGAACAATGCGGTCATGGTGTTCCTCGCTTCACGGATGACGCCCGCTCATCGGGCGATGTGTCTCGGGCGGGTCCACCGGCTCGACGTGTCGACATCTCATCGACACGAAAGAAGCCGCGGACCCGGGTTTCGGATCTCGCGGCTTCGCTTCGAAGGCTGATGTGTGACTACACCAGACCCCCGAGCGGATGCGGGGAGAACCGAGAAAGGTGGGGACGACGCTTGCCGAAGCCGCGGGCACCGGCCGAAGCGATACTCGGCTTCTGTGCGGCGGCGAGGACGGCGCCGGTGCGCTCAGCGCCGGCGTGACCCAGGGCAGACGGGTACCCCGAAAGATCGAAGGTGAAACCCGTGCCGCAGGCCGCGCGGGCAGCGCGCAGGGAGGCGGACGTCGTCATCGTGGTGATGATGTCCATGAGGCACCTCCCTGGTCGGTCCGCTCGGCGAGCGGAGCTTTCTCGGTTCTACTCACGCGAATGCAAGGCATCCGCCGTGATGTGAGAACACAGTAGTCGGGCTATCGAGAAGCGGGCAACCGAATTAACGGTGAGATTTCTCGCGGCCCCGAAATCCGCGTCAGGCCGGGTCGAACTCTCCGAAGGCGCTCGGCGATTCGACCTCTGCCTCCGGGTCGGCGCCGGCGAGGACTGCGAGCACGGACGCGCCGTATTTCGTCACCTTCGAGGTGCCCACACCGGAGATGGCACGCAGCCCCGCCGGCGTCGTCGGACGCGTCTCGGCGATGGCGACGAGCGTCGCATCGGTGAAGATGACGAAGGCCGGCACCTTGTCGCGCTGCGCGGCGCCACGTCGCCACGTCTTGAGGGCCTCGAACTGCCCCTCATCGTAGGTGGCCGGGCATTCGGAGCAGCGCCCGATCTTGCGCTCGGCGGCCGTGTCGAGATCGCGGCCACAGGTGCGGCACTTCGCCGCCTTGACGGGCTTGCTCGTCCGGGTGCTGCGAGCGCCCGGACGGCGCGCAGCGGCCGCTCCTTCCAGTACCGAACCGGTGCCGTCGAGGAAACGGGACGGCGAGCGGGTGGCCCGTCCGCCCTCGTGACGGGCCAGCGCGAAGCTCAGGGAGAGGTTCTTGCGTGCTCGCGTGATGCCGACGTACATGAGGCGTCGTTCCTCCTCGATCGCCTCGGGTGTCGTGGCCATCATGATCGGCAGCAGCCCGTCGCTCGCACCGGCGAAGAAGACCGAATCCCACTCCAGCCCCTTGGCCGAGTGCAGGGAGGCGAGCGTGATGCCCTCGACCTTCGGTGCGTGTTGTTCCGCGGCCCGGCGGTCGAGTTCGGCGACGAACTGACGCACCTGGGCGCCGGGCACGGTGCGCGCGACGTCCTTGCTCAGTTCCACGAGCGACTGCAGCGATTCCCACCGCTCGCGGGTGGCCCCGGCAGCTGGCGGATGTGGCGACCACCCGGCGCCCATGAGGACGTCGGCGACGGTGTCGGGCAGGGGCTTGGAGCCGTCGTCGCTACGCGCTGCACCGCGCAGCAGGAGGATGCCCCGACGGACCTCCTCACGGTTGAAGTACCGCTCGCCCCCGCGGATCTGGTACGGCACGTCGGCATCCGCGAGCGCCGTCTCGAAGGCCTCGGACTGGGCGTTGGTGCGGAAGAGGATGGCGATGGTGCTCGGCTTCTCCCCTGCCTTGAGGAGGGCGCGGATGTCCTCCACGACGCCGCGCGCCTCGGCCGCATCGTCGGGGTAGGTGACGAGGCGCGGCGTCGTGCCGGACCCGCGCTGGGCTTGGAGCGTCACGCTGCCGAACGCGCGGTCGGCCTTCTTCATCACCTCGTTGGCGAGCGTGACGATCTGCGGCGTCGAGCGATAGTTGCGCACGAGTTCGACGCGCTTCGCGCCCTCGAACTTCGACGCGAACGTGCGCAGATGACTGGGCGATGCGCCGGTGAACGAGTAGATCGTCTGGGCCGGGTCGCCCACGACGCACAGGTCCTTGCGCTCGCCGAGCCACAGCGACAGCAGGTGCTGCTGGACGGCGTTGACGTCCTGGTACTCGTCGACGATGAAGTGGCGATACTGATCGCGCACGGTGCGGGCGATGTCCTCGCGCTCGGCGAGGATGCCGGTCATGAGCAGCAGCACGTCCTCGAAGTCGATGACGTTGCGCGCGGACTTCACGTCCTCGTACGCGTCGAGGAGCCGCGCCATGGCCGTCAGGTCGAGGTCGGCCGGCTGACGGCCGGCTCGTCGAGCCGCGACGGGGTAGGTCTCCGGAGTGAGCATCGAGACCTTGGCCCACTCGATCTCGGAGGCCACGTCACGCAGTGCAGTGCGGTCCATCTGCAGGCGCAGGCGCCCGGCCGCCTCGCCGACGATGCTGCCCTTCGTCTTGATCACCTCGGGGGCTCCTCCACCGATGGCCTGGGGCCAGAAGTACTGCAGTTGCTTGAGTGCCGCCGAGTGAAAGGTGCGGGCCACGACCTGCGGGACGCCGAGATCGCGCAGTCGCGTGCGCATCTCACCGGCCGCGCGGGCCGTGAACGTGACCGCCAGGGTGCGCTGGCCGACGAGCGCACCGGAGTGGACACCGTAGGCGATGCGGTGTGTGATGGCGCGGGTCTTGCCGGTGCCCGCACCCGCGAGCACGACCATGGGGCCGAGCGGGTTCGCGGCCACCTCGCGCTGCCCCGGGTCGAGCCCTTCGAGCACCGCGTCGGCATCCATCGTCCCTGGGGAGACGGAGCTCACGCGCTGCCCCCTTCGACGCCGTCGGGCAGCTCGGCGCCGTACCAGTGCTCGATGAGGGAGCGGGCGATCGAGATGCGCCCCGGCAACCGCAGCGTGCCCTCGGCGAGGCCGCGATCGACGTCGGCGCGCGAATACCAGCCGATTTCCTCGATCTCGCCGTCCTCCGGGGTCAGCGCTGTCGTGCGAGCCGTGGCGACGAAACCGACCATGAGCGAGGCCGGGAACGGCCACGGCTGGTTACCGAGATAGCGCACGTCGTCGACGACGACGCCGGACTCCTCGAAGGTCTCCCGTGCGACGGCGGCCTCGAACGATTCGCCGGGCTCGACGAAGCCCGCGAGCACCGAGCGGTGCGGGCCCTTCCAGCGCGGCCCCCGGGCGAGCAGGATGCGCTCGTCGTCCCGGCCCTCACCGGGGTGGACGACGGCCATGATGACGGCGGGATCGGTGCGCGGGAAGTGCGACGACCCGTCGTTCGGGCAGTAGCGCACCCATCCCGCCTGACGCGGCAGCGTGGCGCCACCGCAACGCGGGCAGTGCCCGTGCGTGGCGTGCCAGTGCGAGAGCGCAACGGCCGTCGTCAGGGCCGCCAGGTCGTCGTGGTCGAGGTCGAGGGCCACATGACGAAGCGTGAGCAGATCCTCGCGGGAGTCGTCGGCCGGACGCAGAAGCGCGAGGCGAACAGACTCACCCGCGCGCCCCAGGTAGAGCACGACACCCTCGTTCTCGTACCAGTCGAGGTCGGCTGCGGAGGGCGCCCGCCACCCGAGCGCACGCCCGTCCAGCGCCGTGCGATCACCGAAGACCTCGAGCACCTTCGTCGAGGCGTCCTGCAGCAGCCCACGGACGAAACCGTGCCCGGCGCGGGCCGCTGCGTCACGGTCGATCTCCGACGACGCAAGCAGGAGATTCGGCAAAGAAGGCGTGGCGTCGGGCATGCCTCCCAGCGTAGGCGGCGGGTCCGACATACGGTGAAGGGGTGTTGCGCTCCCCCGTCCTTCTCGCTGCCCTCGCCGACGCTGCCGTGCCCGGCATCCGCCCCGTCAAGGTCGAAGGTCTCGCCGTGCCTGCCGGCGCGGTCTACCAGAGCGCCCACGTCACCGGCCAGGACGGCCGTGTCTGGGTGGTGCGCTCGGCCCTGACGGGTGCCGCGGGTGCCGAACTCGCTGCCTCGGACGCGCTCGTCCAGCTCCTCGACCGCCGCCTTGCGTTCGACCTTCCGCGGGTCGAGGGCTCGGCCCGCCCCAAGGAAGGGCCCGCGGTCGCCGTCTACGCCCAGCCGCGCGGTAACGCCCTGGAGTGGAACGACCTGCAGGGACGCACCGCGGCGGCGCGCGCCGTGGGTGTCGCCCTCGCGAAGCTTCACGACGTCGATCCGCGTGTTGTCGAGGAAGCCGGGCTTCCGAGCTACGACGCCGAGACCTACCGCCAGCGCCTGCTGGCCGATCTCGATCGCGCGGCCGACACCAAACGCGTACCGTCTGCGCTGCTTTCCCGCTGGGAAGAGGCCCTCGAGGCGCCCGAGCTCTGGCGTTTCTCCACGTGCGTGACGCACGGCCCGCTGCGCGGTGAGGACGTTCTCGTCGACGAGGGTGAGGTCAGCGCGATCACCGGGTGGGAGCACGCCGGCGTCGCGGACCCGGCCCGAGACTTCTCCCTCCTGTGGACACACGCCCCGCAACAGGCGTTCGACACCGCATTCGAGGCGTACGCCGCCGAGCGCTCCGACCGTCCCGACAGCTACCTCGAACGACGCATCCGCCTCATGGGCGAGATGGAACTCGCCTACGCACTGCTCGCGAGCCGCACGATG
Organism: Dermacoccus barathri; assembly: GCF_015070805.1. Lineage (NCBI taxonomy): Bacteria > Bacillati > Actinomycetota > Actinomycetes > Micrococcales > Dermacoccaceae > Dermacoccus > Dermacoccus barathri. The sequence continues at coordinate 75,383 of NZ_JADCTK010000007.1, forward strand.
GGCGAAGAGGAACTGGTCGAGTACCACGCGGAAGCTCTCGAAGAGCTCGCTTTCGACATGGAGGACGACACGAGCCTCGTTCCGCCGCCGCGCCGTGCAGGCGTCGAGCCGATCGACCTCGAAGCTCCCCTCGACCCCGCCGACATCGAGTCGGTCGGCGAGGGCGACCTCGCCCCGGACGACGATCTCACCGTGGAGATTCCGGTGCGGGTGGCCCGCGCCGAGGGCGACGCCCCGGCCGAGGACGGAGCCACCTCCACGGGTGCCACCCGCGTGGACGCCGACACCCCGAAGACCCGCCTGCCACAACGCGAAAGCTGAGCTCGCTCGGCTTCCGTCACCCCTCGGTGGCGGTGACGAGCAACTCCTCGATCTCACGCTGGGTCTGCATCGGCGGGCGGTACGTCTCTCCGCTCGCGGCGTAGAAGAACGCCCCGTCGACCATGGCCGGGTCGAGCCCCTTGAGGCGCGCGTACGCGAGGGCGTACGTGGCGAGTTGAAGGCTGCGATGGCGCAACGTCGCGGCGTCCGGGCGGGCGCCTGTCTTCCAGTCGACGACGGTGACGCCACCGTCGGCGCGCGCGAAGACGGCGTCTATGCGACCGCGAATGGCGTAGCCCGCCACGACCGTTTCGACGGAGACCTCGAGATCGAGCGGGGTGCGCGCGGCCCATTCGCTCGCGAGGAAGTTCTCCTTCAGGCGCGGCAGGGCGTCATCGGTGGCTGGTTCCTCGTCGAAGAATCCGGGCAGCTCGTCGACATCGACGAGCGCAGCCGAGCCGTAGTGCTGCTCGACCCAGGCGTGGAACGCCGTACCGCGGCGCGCGGCGACCGCCGGCTCGCTCGGCATGGGTCGACGCAGGCGCCGCGCGAACGTGGCCGGATCGCTCGCGAGCGCGACGACGGCCGAGGCCGACAGGTGGGAGGGAAGCACGACCGAGCGATCCTCACGCCGACGCTCACGAGCGCGCTCTGCGAGAAGGAGTTCGACCTCGAGGTCGCGGTCCTCCGGGGTGCCTTCGAGCGGCAGGCCGGCCTGACCCGGTGCTTCGAGGTCCTCGCCCTCGGCGAGACGTTCGCGCGCCTGCTCGACGAGGCGGGCACCAGGCGTCATGGCTGCGCGGTGATCGGCCATCGCGTCGACGGGCCAGATGACCTCGTGCGCGTTCTCCTCGAGGGGGTTCGTCGGAGGTTCTCCGTCGACGAGCGTGGGCGGCATCGGCGACCACTGCAGCACCTCGGCCAGGTCGGCGGCGATCACCTCCTCGAGGAAGCTCGACGCCAACCGCGGCGACTTGCTCCCGCTCGTCCACGGCGCAGTGGTGAGGAGCATCTCCGAGCGAGCGCGGGTGAACGCAACGTACGCCAGGCGCCGTTCCTCGACACGCTCGTGAGCCTGGCCCGCCTCCCGGTAGACGCCGTAACGGTCGTTGAGGTCGTCCGAGTCAGCGGCGGTTCGCCAGCCGAACGCGGGAAGGCCGCCTCGGTCGCCGCGCAGGTCGTACGGGATGCTCGCGAGGCCCGAGAGCCAACCCTTGACCTTGTGCTGCGAGAAGGCCCACTCGTCGCCGGCCGCCTGCGTTCGCCCGTCGAGCCCGGGGAAGGAACCCTCGACGAGGCCGGGCACGGCGACGACATCCCACTCGAGGCCCTTGGCCGCGTGCACGGTGAGCACCTGAACGGCCCGGGGGTTCACCTCGATGGCCGGCATTTCCAGGCCACGTTCCTCCTCACGTGCAGCATCGAGCCAGTCGAGGAACCCTCCGAGCGTGGGACGCTCCGCCTGCGCCGAGAAGGTACCGGCGACGTCGGCGAACGCGTCGAGGTGAGCGCGCGCCGTCGACGGATCGTGCCCCGGCCGCGCGAGCACCTCGATGTCGAGTCCGAGCACTCGCTCGGCCTCACCCACGAAGTCGGCCAGCGGCAAACCGGTGAGCAGACGAAGTCGGTTCAAGGAGGTATGAAAGCCCGCCAGCCGAGCCAACGCCTCCGGCGAGAAGCGCTCGTCGTCCCGCCCACGCCACGATTCGTCTGGCAGTTCACCGATGGCTTCCACGAGGCTGATGTCGTCGCGGGTGCCTTCGGCGAGATCTGCCTCCCGGCGCGCCACCGGCGCGAGCAGACCCGGTGACACCTCGCCCTCCGAACGGCCCGGGGACTGGCCCTCCCCTGCGCTGCCGGCGGATTCGGCGGCACGCGCGAGCGCTGCAGCGGCCTCCTCGCGCTGACGCTCGTGCAGTTCACGGGCCCACGTGCCGAGGGCGTCGAGGTCGGCCGGGCCCAGGCGCATGGCCGGACCGGTGAGCAGCCGCATGAGGTGATCACCTCGACCCGGATCGTCGACGACCCAGAGCATCGAGACGAGATCGACGACCTCGGGGGTCTGCAACAAGCCGCCCAGGCCGACGGCTTCGGCCGGGATACCCTCGGCGTCGAGGGCTTCGAGAACCGGGACGAACTGAGAGCGCTTGCGGCACAGGACGGCTGCTGTTCGCTCGTGCCCGTCGGCAGTGACGACGGCACGTCGTTCCGCGATCCACCGCGCGACGTAGCGCGCCTCCTCGACATCCGTCTCGAGGCGGGCCGCCTGCACGGTGCCCGGCCCGGCGTCAGGACGCGCACGCAGCGGCTCGACCGGAACACGGGAAGCCAGGGTGAGGGGCGCCGCCACGACGTTGGCCACATCGAGGACGGCCTGGTCGTTGCGCCACGACGTCGACAGCGACGCCACCGGCGTCACGTCCTCACCCGGCAGAGCGAACTCCTGACGGAACGAGGCGAGCGTCGTGGCACTCGCGCCACGCCAACCGAAGATCGACTGGTGCGGGTCACCGACGGCGATGACGCCGGGACGCTGCTCACCGCGCGCGAAGACCGAGGCGAGGAAACTGATCTGCGCGGCACTCGTGTCTTGGAACTCGTCGAGCAGAACCGCGCGGTAACGCAGACGCTCCCCCTCCCCGATCTGCTCGAAGCGCTCCGCCAATCGCGCCGCGAAGGCGATCTGGTCGGAGAAGTCGAGGGCCGAGCGTTCGGCCTTCAGCCGCGTATAACCCTCGACGAGCGGAAGCAGTTGAAGATGTCCCTTGGCCTTGATCCGCAGCGCCTTTCCAGCGTCTCCCAGGCTGCGCTTGCGGGGTGCGTACGGGATCGTTTCGAGGCCGGCGAGCAGGCCCTCGTAGTAGGCGCGCAGATCGTCGACGTCGCGCTGGTGTTCCTTGAGTTCGCCGCTCGTGGCGAGAACCCCCGCGCTGACGCTCGCTTCACCCACCGTGATGTCGGACATGTCGCCGTCCCACGAGGCCACGACCTCATGGGCGAACTGCCAGGATGCCGACTCGGAGAGCATCCGGGAGTCGGGTTCGATGCCGAGGCGCAGCCCGTGTTCGCTCACGATGCGCCCGGCGTAGGCGTTGTAGGTGGAAACGGTGGGCGCCTCGCCGAGGCCTTCGGTGCCGTCCTCGTCCGCCTGTGGCTTCCATAGCCCGCTCGCCTCGAGCAGGCGCAGGCGCTGCCCGATGCGCTCGGCGAGCTCACCCGCTGCCTTGCGCGTGAAGGTGAGCCCGAGAATCTGCGCAGGATGCACGATGTCGTTCGCCACGAGCCACACGACCCGTGAGGCCATCGTGTCGGTCTTGCCCGAGCCCGCACCTGCCACGACGAGCAGCGGCTCGAGCGGAGCCTCGATGACGGCCTTCTGCTCCGGCGTGTGCCGGTAGCGCCCCAAGGCGTCCGCGATCTCGTCCGCGCTGACGTACCGCCGACCGTTCGACGCAGCCGTGGCGGGCTCGGTGGGGATGTCGCTCACAGCGTGCGTCCTTCCGGCTGGAGAGGGCAGGAACTCTTGACCGGGCAGATCGTGCATCCCGGGTTGATGGCGGCGCGGAACGTAGCCGCGCCCATCCCGTCGGCGGTGCGTTCCATGAGGTCGCGCGCCCAGGCGCTCGTTCCGACGGAGGCTTCGGTCGAAGCCTCGTCCCCGTCCGGATCCTGGCGGGATTCGTCGGCCACGAGGGGCGGTTGCACCTGGAGCTTGGCGGGACTTCGGCTGCTGTCGCCGGCGGCTTTGCCGAGCTGAACGAGTGCGGCGCCGCCGCTCGTCACGCCCGGACCGAAGGCTCCCGCTTCGAGCGCGGCCTGGTAGGCGGCCAGCTGCGGGTGCGCCGCCACCTCGGCATCGTTGGGCTTGGACCCGCCCGTCTTGTAGTCGATGATGCGCAGGCCGCGGCCGTCGTGGCTCTCCAGCCGGTCGACCATGCCGGAGATCTTGGCCCGGCCGATGACGGCACTGAAGGGCCGCTCGACTCCGGCGCCGGACCAACCGTCTGCCTTCGCGTCGGCGAGATAGCCCTCGAGCCGGCCGATCATGCCACTCGTTCGTTCCTTGGCGACCCTCGCCAGCCAGGTTTGGCCGAGCCCGAGACGTGGCCAGCGTTCATCGAGCGCGGCCTGCATCGCGGTGGGATCGGTGTCGGCGAACTCCTGCGCGATCTCGTGGACGAGGGTGCCGATGGTGCTTGCTCCGATCGAAGGGCCGAAGGCACCGTTCGTCGTGAGCAGCCAGTTGAGCGAACAGCGGTGGAAGCTCTCCACCTTGGACGGGCTCACCCGCACGACGCTCTCAGGGGCGCGCACCGGTCGGTCGTCGGACTGGGCGACGAGGGCCCACCAACTGCTCGGGTCAGCGCCCGGAACACCGGCTGCGGCGAGGCGGGCGAGGCGCCGGGAGGCTTCGTCCCGTTCGATCTCGTCGGTGGAGGCGAGCATCCGGCGCGCCTCCGCCACGACACCCGCCAACGTCATGGGGCGTGCCACCGAGGTGAACTCGCGCAAGGCGTCCGCTCCGGCCGACGTGGTGAGCGGGTCGACGATGTCGAGGTAGACGCTCGGCTGTTCGTCGTCGTCACGAACCGCTGTGACGAGAAGGTTCTCGCGCGCGCGGCTGACCGCCATGGCGAACTGCCGTGTCTCGTCGTACCGCACAGCGGCCTGACGCGCGGCCAGCGAACGGCCACGGCCCGCGAGGATGTCGACGAGTTCCTCCGAGCCGAGGACCGAACCACGCAGCCGAAGGTCCGGCCAGACGCCCTCCTGAACCCCGGCGACGACGACGGTGTGCCACTCGCGTCCGGCCGCGCCGGCCGGCGTGAGCAGCGCGACGGCGTCGTCGTCCGGCGCCGCCGCGACGAGGCGGTCACCGGGAACGTCCTGGCCGCGCACGTGGTCGAGGAAGTCGCGTACCGCGGCGCCGGGCAACCGGTCGGCGTATGTGGCCGCTGCCCCGAAGAGCGCGACGACGGCGTCGAGGTCACGGTCGGCTCGAGTGCCGGCCACGCCACCGCTGAGGGCGTTCGCCTCCCACGGCTCGGCGAGACCACTGGCCTGCCACATGGCCCACAGCACGTGCTCCGCGTCGCCGGACTCACCGGATTGGGCGAACGCGGCTCGTCCGGCGTCGAGGACACGCGCCACCCGACGAGCCGGGGTGCCCTCCGGGCCGAGCGACGCGAGCAGGACGGGCTCGAACAGCGCAGCACCGAGTAGTTCGTCGGAGGTGCGAGCGCCACCGAGTGCCAGTTCCTCGCGCCGCAGCGCACGCCGCAGCCGCCGCAGGACGACCGGATCCGCCCCGCCGAGCGGGGAGGTGAGCAGATCGAGCGCGAGGTCACCGGGCACCGTCTCTTCCCCCGCTGTGACGAGGTCGAGGGCGGCCAGGAAAGGACGTACCGCCGGTTCGTCCCGCAGCGCGAGTGAGGCGGGCGGGATGGCGACGGGAACCTTGGCGGCATTGAGCGCCCGACGCAGCGCCGTGGTCATGCCGGAGCCGCGCACGATGACCGCCATGTCGCGCCAGGCCACCCCGTCGACGAGGTGGGAGCGGCGCAACGTACCGGCGATGTGCGCTGCCTCCTGCGAGGCGCTACGCAGCAATGCGACGTGGACCTGACCGCCCGGTCGCGTGGTGACGCTGCGGTGCGCCGCACCGTCGACCGCACCGATACGGGCGCTGACGCGTTCGCGGACGGCCGCCAGGGCGCGCGGCGCGCGATGCCCCACGCCGAGCGTGAGACGCCGCGTGGCGCCGTGATCCTCGGCGACCTCGGCCATGTAGCGCGGGTCGGCTCCCCGGAAGCCCTGCACCGTGACGTCCGGGTCTCCGATGAGCACGAGTCGTTGCGTTGCCCCGACGAGCGTTCGAAGGAAGACGACGCCTGCGCGGGTGAGCTCCTGCGCATCGTCGACGACGACGAGCGAGAACTGCGAGCGGTACTGGGCGAGCAGGTCGTCGTTCGAGCGGAGCGCCTCGGCGGCCGCGCCGAGGATCCACGCCGGGTCGAACGCCCCGGGGCGCGACAGCGCCGTGACGTCGTCGTACTCGTCGAGGACGCTCGCCGCGGCACACCACTCGGGTCGGCCGTGCTCGTGGCCCAGTGCCACCAGCTCGTCCGACGAAAGGCCCCACTCCACGGCACGCATGAGCAGGTCACGCAGTTCGTTGCGCAGGCCGCGGGTGGGCAGTGCCTCGCTCAGATCGGCGGGCCAGTTCGGCACACGGCCCAGCCCGGCGCGGTGTCCCGCGAGCAACTCCTTGATCACCACGTCCTGCTCCGGCCCGGCGAGCAGCCGCGGCGCGGGAAGCCCCTCAAGAGCGGCGCGGGCGCGCAGGATGCCGAAGGCGAGCGCCTGCGGCGTTCGGGCGATCGGTTCGCTCGATGTACCTCCGACGCGCGTGGTCACCCTGGCCCGCAGCTCGCCGGCGAGCGTGCGCGTGGGCGAGAGCAGAACGCAGGCGTCCGGGGCCAGGCCGTCGCGGACTGCCTGAGCCACGAGTTCCACCGCGAGCGTCGACTTGCCCGTACCCGGCGCGCCCACGACGTGCAGCACTCGGTCGTCCGCGTCGAGCACCGCCTGCTGTGTCGCATCGAACAGCATCGCGGCCGCGGGGTCGCCGCCGGGTGTGGCGCGCGGCATCGAGCGGAGCTGGAGCGGTGGCGTCGACATGTGCGTCATCCCATCACCTGCCACCGACAACCGCGCAACGCCGCGTCATTCGTCGAACCCGGGGCGCCATCGCGCGCGACGCAGATCGGCGTGATCACCGCGGATCGGTGTTCCTTCCTCGCGATAGGCCGCGAGCGCCTCCACCTGCAGGTGCTCCGGAAGGCGACCCGCGGCGTTCGTGACGCGCCACCACGGCCAGGCCGCATCGCCCTCGCTCATGATGCGGCCGACCTGCCGGGCGCCGGTTCCGACGACCGCGGCGATGTCGCCGTAGGTGGTCACGGCGCCCTCGGGCACGTCGTGGACGACCTCGACGACGCGCTCGCGCAGTTCCTCACGCGCCCTCTCGTGCGGACGAGGTTCTGATCGAGATGTCCCGCCTGCTGCGCTCACTCGAGCTCACGAGCCCTCGGCTCCGCCTGTTCCTTCCATGCGGCCAGGCCACCGGCGAGCGACATGACGCGCGGTCCCGTCTGCTCGCGACTCTCATCGAGCAGCACCCGCGCGGCCCGGGCCGAACGTGCGCCCGCCGCGCAGACCGTGACGACGTCACGGCCCTGTGCCGCGGTGAGGAGCTCGCGGCCCGTCGACGACTCCCACGCGCTGAGCGGCCGGACCACGACCTCACCCCACCCTGCGGGAACGGGCGATGCGTCCACTTCCGTCTGCTCCCGAACATCGACGACGAACGGGTCACCGAGCGCAGCCAGCTCCGCAGCATCGATTTCGGACACCTCGCCCACCTCGGCCCCACTGGCCCCGACGTCACTCCCCCGCCCGGCTTCGTCGAGCCCCTCGAACAGACGCTGGTCCCCGTCACCGCACACGACGCACTGCGCGTCACGCGCGAGCGGCAACCGCGTCAGGCTCGTCGAGAGCGCGTCGTAGAGCCAGACCCCGTCGCGGGCCGTCTCCCCGACGCCGGTGACGAGCTTGATCACCTCGACCGCTTCCATCGTGCCGACTACACCCGGCAACACGCCGAGCACGCCGCCGACGGCGCAGTCCGGCACCTCGCCGTCCGCGAGCGGGCGCGGGAACAAACAGCGATAACACGGGCCGACGCCCGGAACGACCACCCCGAACTGGCCCGAGAACTGCGAGATCGACGCCCACACCAAGGGAAGGCGCAACGCGACACACGCGTCGTTGAGGACGTAACGCGTCGAGAAGTTGTCGCTCCCGTCGACGACGACGTCGTACTCGGGAAGAATCTCGAGCGCAGTCCGGGCGTCGAGGCGGACCCGGTGCTCCACGATCGTCACTCCGCTGTTGAGCTGCGACGCGAACCGTGCCGCGGAGGAAACCTTGGCCTCGCCCACCCCGGCTTCGGTGTGGATGACCTGCCGCTGCAGGTTCGAACGCTCCACCACGTCGTCGTCGACGACACCGATGACCCCGACCCCGGCCGCGCTGAGGTACGAGACGACGGGCGCCCCCAGACCTCCGGCGCCGACGACGAGGACCCGTGCGTCACGCAGCGCGCGCTGACCCGCCTCGCCCACACCGGGCAGCGTCAGGTGGCGCGCGTAACGCAGGCGCTCGCCCGGGTCGAGTGGTCGCGACGATGCCACAGATGTTCCTTCCCGGTAGCTGCCGCCCGCTCTGGCGGGGCGGGGCGCTAAAGTCACACCCAGCCTATGACCGCCGACGAAGGAGTTCACCCGATGACCGGCACGGACGACCCCACCAAGCGCGGACGTCTGCCCCGCTCGGCCCGGCGAGCCCAGTTGATGGAGGCCGCGCAGTCGGTGTTCGTCGAGTCGGGGTTCCACAGCGCCGCGATGGACGAGATCGCGGAGCGGGCGCACGTCAGCAAGCCCGTGCTCTACCAGCACTTTCCCGGCAAGCTCGACCTCTACCTCGCGCTGCTCGACCAGCACACCCGCGAGTTCCCCGAACTGGTGCGCAAGGCCGTCGGGTCGACCACCGACAACAACGAACGTGTCGCCGCCGCCGTCGGGGCCTTCTTCGAGTTCGTCGAGCGTGAGGACGCAGGCTTCCGCCTCGTCTTCGAGTCCGACCTGACGAACGAGCCCGCTGTCGCCGAGCGCGTCGAGCGCAGCCTCGACGACACCGCCGACATCGTGTCGCAGGTCGTGCGTGAAGACACCGGCCTGCCCGAGGAGCAGGCCCGGCTCGTCGCCGTCGCCCTGGTCGGCATGTCGCAGGTCGTCGCGCGCTACTGGGTGGCCCAGGGTGCGCCGATTCCCCGCGAGGAGGCCGCACGCATCGTCGGCATCCTCGGTTGGAGGGGACTGACCGGATTCCCGAAGACCGGCGGGGATGAAATCGCAGGCTGAGGCGTTGACCTCAACAGGCCCACGGTGACTGGCGCCCGCGGAAGCGGGTAGAGACAACCGCACCCGTCACCATTGACCAAGACTTCACCGAGACAAGAGGAGGGGCCATGGAGGTCCGTATCGGCGTTCAGAACGTCGCCCGAGAGATCGTCATCGAATCGAACGAGTCGCCCGAGGCCGTGCGCGCGGCCGTCGGCGAGGCCCTGAGCAGCGGCACGCCGCTCACGCTCATGGACGAGAAGGGCCAGTCGGTCACCGTTCCGACGTCGGCGCTCGCCTATGTCGACATCGCGGCCGAGCAGAAGGGTCGCGTCGGCTTCGGCGGCTGAGCGCCCCGAGCCGTCCTCGAGGCGCCGCCGTCCCGACTTCGGGGCGGCGGCGCCTCGGTCTTTACAAGCTCTCTCCGACCAGCGCGGATGCCCTATTCACCTCGGAAATTCGGCCTCGCCCCGAAGGCGCTGATAACACACCCACATGGGTGGATAGTTGAAAGTGACCTGAAAATTCGCTTAGGTGAGAGCAGAAGCGTTGGGGCACACACGCCCCGGCCATCACTGTTAGGAGTTCATCATGATCGGTACGATCATCGGCGCCATCATTGCCGGCCTCATCATCGGCGCGCTCGCGCGTCTCGTCATGCCGGGCAAGCAGAACATCTCGATCCTCATGACGATCGTGCTCGGCATCATCGGTTCGGTCGCGGGTTCCTCGATCTACACCGCGATCTCCGGCAAGAGCGACACGAAGGGCATCGACTGGATCGCCCTCATCCTCGGCGTCATCATCGCCGCGATCCTCATCACGGTCTACCTGTCGATCACGGGTCGCAAGAACACCACGCGCGTCTGATCCTCGCGCACGAAAATCCCCCGCAACCGGTTGGTTGCGGGGGATTTTTGCGTCTCGGGCGGGGGCCTCAGGCCGTGAGGCCGAGCGCCTGCATTCGCTCGGAGTGGTTCGTCGTGAGCCGCTCGAACATGCGCGTCAGTTCGGCGAGGTCGGCGCCGACGCCCGAGCCGTCGTCAACGAGTAGGGCCGTGAGGGCGTCGTGGGAGGCGGCCACACGCTGGGCCTGGCTGAGCGCCTCGCCGACGAGTCGGCGCCCCCAGAGCGCAAGACGCGAGCCGAGGCGCGGATCCTGGGCGATCGCCTCGGCGAGCACCTGCTTGACGAAGGCATCCTGCTCGTCAGCGCCGACCGCGCGCTCGACGAGTGCGCGGGTCTCGGGGTCGACGTAGCGGGCGATCTCTGCGTAGAAGTCGTTCGCGATAGCGCTGCCTGCATAGGCCTTCATGAGGCCCTCGTACCAGTCGGCCGGAGGAGTGCGGCGGTGCCACTCGTCGATGGCGGCTGTGAACGGCTCCATCGAGGATTCGGGCTCGGCGCCGATCTCGCGCAGCCGAGCAGCGAGCTCCTCGTAGTGGTCGAAGTCCATCCGCGCCATGCGGGCGAGAGCCAGCTTGTGGTCGAGGCGCGGCGCACGCGAGGCGTCGTCGACGGTGGCGAAGGCTCCGGAGAGTTCGCCGTAGGCGATGACGCTCAGAAGATCCACGACCCCGGCCCGGTAGTCCGGGTCGTCGAGGGTGCGCAGGACGGCAGTGGCGGGCGCGGGCGTCACGGAGTCGCTCATGAAGGCGATGCTATCGCCCGCAGCCACTGCTTCGTCGCGCGGCGAGTACACTGAAACGGACAGCAGGTGCCCGGTCGGCCACGATGCCGCGACCGAGGTCGGCCCTCCGCCGCCCCCAAGGTCCACCCAAGGTCGTTCCCCGCGTGAGCGCAGTGAACGAGAAGACCTCCGATCGGCCCTCCTTCGCTCCGGCGTGGCAACCATGCCCCGGGGCCCGACAGGAAGCACGATCGTGACCCAGACCCAGCCGAGCGCGGCCGAACTCGATTCGGCCGGCATCACCTCCATCGAGGCCGAGGCCCCCGCCGAGCCCATCTCCACCCAGACGTTCGCCGACTTCGGCGTCCACCCCGACATCGTCGCGGCCCTGGCCGACAAGGGCATCGTCCACCCCTTCCCCATCCAGGCGATGACGCTGCCCGTGGCTCTTTCGGGCCACGACATCATCGGCCAGGCCCGTACCGGCACCGGAAAGACGCTCGGTTTCGGTGTCCCGCTCCTCGCCCGCGTCACCGTGAAGGGCGAAACGTCGAACTCCCCCGTCCCGGCACCCGAGGGCAAGCCGCAGGCCATGGTCGTCGTGCCGACCCGTGAGCTCGCCGTCCAGGTCGCCTCCGACCTCGAGGCTGCTGCCAAGCGCCGCGGTATCCGTATCGTCCAGATCTACGGTGGCCGCGCGTTCGAGCCGCAGATCGAAGCCCTCGAGCGTGGCGTCGAGGTCGTCGTCGGTACGCCCGGTCGCCTAATCGACCTCGCCTCCCGCGGACACCTCGACCTGTCGTACGTCGGTGGGCTCGTGCTCGACGAGGCAGACGAGATGCTCGACCTCGGCTTCCTGCCTGACGTCGAGAAGATCCTCGCGATGACGCCGGCCGCCCGCCAGACCATGCTCTTCTCCGCGACGATGCCCGGCGCCGTGGTTGCGCTGGCGCGCCGCTACATGACGCAGCCCACGCACATCCGCGCCATGCAGGACGACGCGAGCGAGGCCGAGACGGTGGCTGCCATCGAGCAGATCGTCTACCGCGCGCACGCCATGGACAAGGTCGAGCTCCTCGCCCGTGTCCTGCAGGCCAAGGACCGTGGCCTCACCATCATCTTCAGCCGCACGAAGCGCACCGCCGCCAAGGTCTCCGACGAGCTGAACGCGCGCGGTTTCGCGGCAGCGCCGCTGCACGGTGACCTGGGCCAGGGCGCTCGTGAGCAGGCCCTGCGCGCCTTCCGTGCGGGCAAGGTCGACGTCCTCGTCGCCACCGATGTCGCCGCGCGCGGCATCGACGTCGAGAACGTCACGCACGTGGTCAACTACCAGTGCCCCGAGGACGAGAAGACCTACGTGCACCGCATCGGCCGCACCGGTCGCGCGGGCAACACCGGTATCGCCATCACGCTCGTCGACTGGGACGACCTGCACCGGTGGACGCTCATCAACAAGGCGCTCGACCTCGGTATCCCGGACCCGCAGGAGACGTACTCGAGCTCCGAGCACCTCTTCACGGATCTCGACATCCCGACGAACGCCACGGGAAAGCTGCCGAAGTCGGCTCGCACCCGCGAAGGCCTCGGAGCCGAGCGCGTCGAGGACCTCGGCGAGACGGGCCGCTCCGGCGGTGAGCGCTCGAGCGAGCGTTCCGGTGGTCGTGGCGGTCGCGGCAACCGTTCCGGTGGCCGCGGCCAAGGTGGCCGAGGCACCTCCCGCTCGAACGGCGATCGCCCCCGAGGCGGCGGCCGTCCGAGCCGTGAGAGCAACGGAGCCGACTCCTCCAAGGCTTCCGGCGACGGCCAGCCGCGCCGACGTCGTCGCCGCACGCGTGGTGGTTCGGGCGGCGCGAACACGCCGCCGTCCGACCAGAACTGATCGGTCGAAACAGGGTGCATCCTTTGGGGTGCGCCCTGTTTCGCATCGTGCGACGCCCCGCGCCGCCACCTCGCGGGCGGCACCTCACGCCCATTACTGTGGGCCCAAAGACACTGCCACGAAAGGTCGCCCACCTATGACGCCAGCCAAGCGCCAGGACGACGAGATTCCGGCTGCTGGCCCGGACGATTCCAGGCCACTCGACGCCGACGCCGACGTTCCGCCCCAGCAGGACGACAGCCGCAACACCGGCGACCAGAACTTCGACGAGCGCAACCTCGATGCGCGCCGTGAGAGTCAGGACGAGAACGAGCCGGAGAACGGCCCCATGGCCGATCGCTCGCAGATCCTCGCGTCGGGCTTTGCCTCGATGTCGCGTTGGGCACTACGTATCAGCGTCGTCATCGTCACGCTCTACCTGCTCGGACGCGCGCTCGCGCCGTTCTGGGTCATCATCCTGCCGCTCATCCTCGGCCTCATCATCGCCACGGTCCTGTGGCCGCCGACGGCGTGGCTTCGTCGACGCGGCTGCGCCCCGGCGTTGGCGGCTGTCATCTCGATCCTCGGCGCCCTCGGCATCCTCGGCGGTGTCATCTCCGCCATCGTGCCCTCGGTCGCGAACCAGGCTCCGGAACTCGCGACCCGCTCGACCCAGGGCGTCTCACAGGTTCAGGAGTGGGTCCAGGGCCCGCCGTTCAACGTTCCGCAACAGCAGATCGACAACGCGGTCGGCACGATCAACGACAAGATCACCAAGTCCGGTGACGTCATCGCGTCCGGAGTGTTCTCCGGTGTGACGACGGTCGGCAGTGTCCTCGTGACGCTCGTGCTGAGCCTCATCCTGTCCTTCTTCTTCATCAAGGACGGTGACCGATTCCTGCCGTGGGTGCGTCTGGTCACGGGTGAGCGCACCGGCGCGCACCTCACCGAGGTCTTCACCCGCGCGTGGCACACGCTCTCGGGCTTCATCCGCACCCAGGCGATCGTGTCCCTCATCGACTCGATCTTCATCGGCATCGGTCTCGTCATCCTCGACGTGCCCCTGGCCCTGCCCCTGTGTGTCATCACCTTCCTCGGTGGCTTCATCCCGATCGTGGGTGCGTTCGTCGCGGGTGCTCTCGCGGTGCTCGTCGCCCTCGTGACGCAGGGTCCGACGACGGCGCTCATCGTGCTCGGCATCATCGTGGCCGTGCAGCAGATCGAGGGCCACGTGCTCCAGCCGATGCTGCAGAGCCGCTCGATGTCGCTGCACCCCGTGCTCGTCCTGCTCGGTATCGCGGCGGGCTCCGAGGGCCACGGCGTCGTCGGTGGCTTCCTCGCCGTTCCGGTCGTCGCCACCATCGCCGTGCTCTTCCGCTATGTGGGCGAGCAGATCGACCTGCGTGCGGGCACGATCAGTGCCGACGATCTCGAGTACCGCACCGACCGGGGGCGCACCGCGGCCCTGCGCACGGAGCGTCTTCGGCGCCTCGCCGACCGGAAGGCGCGGGGTGAGGAGACCAGCATCGGCGCCGAATCACGTGCCGCGATAGCTGCGGACGACGGGGAGAAGAGCACGCTGTCGCAGGTCATTGCGCACGGCTCCGCACCCGCCGACCGCGCCCGGTCCGTCGTCGGCGGACTGCGCCGCCGCTTCCGGCGCTGAACGCATGTCAGTCACGCCCCCGTCCTCGGTCTCGCTTCCGACGGCGGGGGCGTTTCGTGCTCGGACGTGACCCGTCTGACGGGGCGGCTTAACTGATTTCATTCGCTATGCGTCACGGGCCCCGGTAGGCTCACATGGTTACCGGTCTCCCTCCCTTCGGGGGAAAGCGGTTGTCCGAGTACGCAAAGTAGGCACCCGCAAGGGGCCGATACGGGAGGTTCCGCGTGTCCGACACGACACCACCAGCGGAACCTGACAGCGTTTCGCAGCAGCACACAGCCTCGGACGAGGGCACGTCGTCGGATTCGTCGACCGCGCACTCGTCCCACGAAATGCTCGTCGGCGTCGACGAGCCCATTCCCCAGCACGAGGCCGTCCACAAGGGCACTCTCGACAAGATCATCTTCGGCGTGACGGCTACCTTCGCCATCGCGTTCGTCGCGTGGGGTCTTCTCTCGCCCAAGACGATGTCGTCGGGCTCCTCGACCGCCCTCGGGTGGGTCATGGACTCGATGGGCTGGGCGTTCATCCTGTTCGCCACGTGCTTCGTCATCTTCGCCATCTGGCTGGCGGCGAGCCGTTACGGCAACATTCCGCTCGGTCACGACAACGAGAAGCCCGAGTTCAAGACGACCTCGTGGATCGCGATGATGTTCAGCGCTGGCATGGGCATCGGCCTCATGTTCTACGGCGTCGCCGAGCCGCTCACGCACTTCGTCACCCCGCCGCCGCGTAGCGGTGCCGGCGCGGAGAGCCCCGAGGCCCTCCAGGTCGCCATGGCGACGACGATGTTCCACTGGGCGCTTCACCCGTGGGCGATCTACGCCGTCGTCGGTGTCGCCATCGCGTACGGAACGTTCCGCAAGGGGCGCAGCCAGCTCATCAGCTCGACGTTCGTTCCGCTCACCGGACGACGCCGCGCCGAAGGACCCGTCGGCAAGGTCATCGACGGTCTCGCGATCTTCGCGACCTTGTTCGGTTCGGCCGCATCGCTGGGCCTCGGTGCCCTGCAGATCGCCGCGGGCCTCGAGAAGAACGGCTGGGTCAACAAGGTCGGCGGCACGGCACTCGTGTCGATCATCGTCATCCTGACGATCTGCTTCATCTTCTCGGCCGTCTCCGGCGTCGAGAAGGGCATCCAGTACCTGTCGAACTTCAACATGGTGCTCGCCCTCGTGCTCGCCGTGTTCCTGTTCGTCGTCGGCCCGACGGCCTTCATCCTCAACCTGCTGCCGACCGGCCTCGGCGACTACATGGACCAGCTGCCCTTCATGGCGTCGCGCAGCCAGGCCACCGGCCTGCAGCCGATGCACGACTGGCTCGCGAGCTGGACAGTCTTCTACTGGGCCTGGTGGATCAGCTGGACCCCGTTCGTCGGCATGTTCATCGCGCGCATCTCGCGTGGCCGTACGATCCGCCAGTTCATCACCGGCGTTCTCCTCGTGCCGTCGCTCGTCTCGCTCGTGTGGTTCGCCATCTTCGGTGGCACGGCGATCGACGTGCAGCGTGAGACCCACGACATCGCGAAGAAGGTCGAGGGTGTCTTCACCGTCGACTCGAACGCGGCCCTGTTCGACGTCCTCGACCACTTCCCGCTCGCGGGTGTGACCACGGTCGTCGTCATGGTGCTCGTCGCCGTGTTCTTCGTCTCGGGCGCCGACGCGGCCTCGATCGTCATGGGCACGCTGAGCGAGCGTGGCCGCATTGAGCCGAGCCGCTGGGTCGTCATCTTCTGGGGTGCCGCCACCGGCGCCGTGGCCGCCGTCATGCTTCTCGCCGGCCTGGCCGAAGGAGATTCGTCGGCCGCTCTCACGAGCCTGCAGAACATCACGATCGTCAGCTCGCTGCCGTTCGTCATCGTCATGGTGCTCATGTGCGTCGCGCTCGTGCGGGAGCTGCACTCCGACCCGATGATGCTGCGCGCCCAGAAGGGACGCGACCTCATCGAGAAGGCCGTCATCAGCGGCGTCAAGACGCACGGCGGTGACGACATCAGCCTCGTCGCCGTGCCGTCCGAGCACGCCGAGAGGGTTTCGACGCTCGCCACCGAGGTCGCCACGGGTGACAGCGCTGCCACGCGTGCGCCCGGTGAGACGCCCCGACGTCCGCGTGTTCGCCCGAAGGGGCAGCCGCCGCGTCACGACGTCTGATCGGCCTCGAGACTCGAGCAACGCCGTCGGCCCGGGAACCACGTGGTTCCCGGGCCGACGGCGTTCGTGCTTCACTTCACGACGCGATCACACGGCTCAGTGGCGGGCCCGCACGACCTCGGTACCGCCGGAAGCCGCGGCGAGCAGCCGTTCGTACTGGTCGGGAGCAGTCGTGTTCTCCCCCAATAGGTTGGGCTTGCCGGCTCCGTGGAAGTCGCTGGAGCCCGTGACGACGAGGTCACGCTCCCGGGCGATCGCGAGCGACCGCTCGACCTGTGAGGCATCGTGGTCGCGGTGGTGCGCCTCGATGCCGACGAGGCCGGCGTCAGCCATGGCACGCACGACGTCCTCGTCGACAATGCGCCCGCGCGATTCGGCGAAGGGGTGCGCCATGACAGGCACTCCACCGCCCGCGCGCACCAACTCCACGGCGCGCACGGGATCGAGCGCGTAATGGCCGACGTGGTACGGGCTGCCGTTGTAGAGGTAGCGCTCGAACGCTTCGGAGCGATTCGCGACGACGCCGTTCGCGACGAGAGCGTCCGCCATGTGCGGCCGCCCGATGGTCGCATCGGCACCGGCGACGGAGAGCACCTGCTCGTACGTGATCTCGACGTCCTCACCCAAGCGCTCCACCATGCGCTGCGCTCGCGTGAGGCGCGACGAGCGGGCCTTCTCGAGCTCGGCGAACAGTTCGCCGTCCGTGGGCGGGAGGTAGGCAAGCAGATGGATGCTGATCCCCTCATGCTTGCACGAGACCTCGATGCCGGGCACGAGGTCGATGCCGTGCTCACGGGCGGCAGCCGCTGCCTCGTCCCAACCACGCGTCGTGTCGTGATCGGTGAGGGCGACGACGTCGAGGCCGGAGCGAGCCGCTTCTGCGACCACCTCAGCCGGCGTCCTCGTGCCGTCGCTACAGGTGGAGTGGGTGTGAAGGTCGATACGCACGTTCACACGTTAGCCTTGCTCGTCGTGGAATCCTTCCGCTCCGACGACGACACGACCACCGGCGAGGCCGTGCCCCAACCCGTGCGGTACGCGGTGTGGCTCATGCTTGCGGGCGCGCTCGTCCAGGCGTTGTCGACCCTCACGACGGCACTCGATCGGGAGGGTATCCGCGCCCAGACGGCCCGCCTCGCCGACGAGTTCGACCGCTCCCTCGACGGCAAGGCGCTCGAGCGAGCCACCGATCAGGCGTACTGGTTCGGTGTCGGCACCGGCGTGACGTTCGTGGCGCTCTGGCTCGTGGTCGCTCGGCTGTGCGCCATCGGTCGCACCAGCGGACGGCCTCTCGCGACGCTCTTCGCCACCGTCTACACCTTCACGTTCGCCTTCTCCGCGGTGCGTTCCTTCGGCCCGGGAGCGTTTCTGGGTCTCGTCACCGTCGTCGTCGGTGTCTCGGCCGTCTATCTGCTGTGGCGCAGGCCGGTCACGCCGTGGCTCGCGCGGTGCGCCGCGCGTCGCTCCCAGGGCGCGTGAGCCACGTCGATAGGCTGGATTTCATGCCTCGCCACGTCGTCGCCGCCCTCACCGCTGCAGCCCTCGTCTCGTTGACGGCCTGTAGTTCGGGCGCCGACCCGAAGGACGTCACACCGACGTCGTCGACGTTCACGAACGGTGCCCAGTCGCCGACGACGGCTGCGCCCAACCCGAACCCGGTGACGTCGCCGAGCCCCGGCGCCGTCGTGAGTTCCGACAAGGTCTTCAACTTCGTGGTGCCCAGCGGATGGAACCTGTCGAAGAAGGCCCAGGCCGTCGCCTACCTCTCCTCGGCCACCGTCGCTCACAACGTCGCCCCCACGATCGCGATCACCCGCTCGAAGGTCTCCCCCGCGCCGGCTCTCGACCAGACCGTCCAGATGGCGATGATGCAGGCTCGCCAGGACGGCGCGAGCGTGGAGCGGCTTCCCGAGCGCACCGTCGGGGGTGAGAAGTCGGTGGCCTTCACGGCCAAGTCGACGGAGAAGAACGTCGAACTGCAGCGGACCTACACGATGGTGGCGCACGACAAAGCCCTCTACGTCATCACGCTGACGAGTGCCCAGGCCGACGCGAAGCGTGACGAGGCCACCCTCACGTCGTTCCTCGCCGGCCTGACGTGGACGAAGAAGGGCGACAAGGGTTCGATCGCCAGCGGCACGACACCGGCCCCCGTTCCCACCTCGACGTCCAACCCGCCGAAGCCGAGCTCCAGTTCCTCGAGCACAGCTTCCTCGTCGAGTTCGTCCTCGAAGGCGCCCTCCTCGTCCGGCAAGGCAACCGGCTCGGCGAAACCCTCGAGCAGCACGTCCACGAAGCCCACGGCGTCGTCGACGTCGAAGTGACGCGCGTCAGTCGGTCTGCTGGACGGTGCGACGCAACACCTTCGAGGTGAGTGAGTCCGCGCCTGCGGAAATCTGACGGCCGAGCAGCGTCCCGAGGGAGACGCCGACCGACAGCGCAAGCCCCACGAGCATCGCCAGCAGGAACGAGTCGACCCAGTTGTTGTCCTCGTTGTCCGTGACGAAGTACATGATGCCCTTGTAGACCGCGAGACCGGGCAGCAAGGGAACAATGCTCGCGGCGGTCACTGCGATGCTCGGCACGTGCAGTCGCCGCGCCACCGTCGGTGCCGCACACCCGATGAGGAAGGTCGCGATTCCGGAGGCAACGGGCTGCGAGGTGCCCCCCAGGATGTTGAACGTGGCAAAGAGGAGCCACGAGACCCCACCCGTGACGATCGAGACGAGGACCGCCCGGGGCGCGCAGTAGGCCGAGACGGCGAAGGCGCCGCCGAGCAGCGCTCCGGCGAGGATCTGGACGACGACGTTCTGCGCCAACCCGTCCGAGGGAATGACGTACAGGTTCACCCCGATGCGACGCGCGAGACTCAGCACGAGCAGAACCCCGGCCACGACGCCGCCGGTCAGCAGCATGACCTCGTACGTGCGCGCACCGGCGGTGAGGTAGAAGCCGTCCAGGGTGTCCTGCGCAGCGGTGACGACGGACATACCGGCCAGCAGCACCACGATGCTCGAGGCCACGACGATGCTCGGGCGCACTTGTGCGAGCCACCAGATGCCGCCGGTGTGATCGCGGATGACGATCAATGCCACCGCGATGCCGGCTGCGATGGTCGCCCCGATGACCTGTCCGAAGAAGGTCGACAGCCCCATCCGCGCGAACCGCACCTGGACGTAGTCGATGAGCGCGGTGGCGATCCCGGAGATGAGGATCATCATGAGACCGCCACCGAGAAGCATGGCAACACCGGCACCCATGAGACCCCACGCTGCCGTCACGACGCCGCGACGGTAGGAGTGCGGCATCTCGAGGATGCGTTCGAGCTCACCGAGGTTGTCCTCGATGTCGACGGGCTCGCCGCCGCTGGCACCGATCTCGCGCACGAGGGAGTGGAGTGCCTCGAGGCGCGAGTAGTCCGTACCCATCGAACTGACGATGCGCATGACGGTGATGGGGTCGCGGTGCACGCCGCGGTGCATGCTGAGCGTCACGGAGGTGTAGGTGATGTCGACGTGGACGCTCGAGAGGCCGTAGGCGCGGCAGACCCGCAACAGGGCAGCTGTCGTGTCGGCGACGGAGGCCCCGGTCACGAGCATGGCCTCACCCAGACGCAGGCAGAAGTCGATGACGGCGCGGGTGTGCCACTCCGAGACGTAGTCACTCCCGCCCCGAACCGCGATGGGCATCGTCGGAGGACCGCTCGGACGCAGCACCGATCGAGCTCGTCCTCGCACGCGTGTCGAACCGCCCGGCGTCGATCGTTGGGGCCGTCCACGCATGTTGCCCTCGGGCATTTTCACCACCTTGTCGCATCCACCATCAGCCACCCGTCATTGTGCGGCATACCCACACTGGGTCGGCAAGCCGCCCACCCGGCGCAGTGTCGGCGCGAGGAGGCACAATGGGAGGTGTGAGTGAGAAGCAGCAGCAAGCAGAGCACCGAAGCCGCCCCGGCGGCGCGCAGTTCCGCGAGTTCGTGGCCTCCGGCTGGGCGCCGCGCGACACGACGCCGACGGCCCGTGCGGCCGTCGCGGACTTCACGCCGGCCCGCCGCGAGGCCCTCTCGCGGGAGTTTCCCGAAGCACGGCTCGTCATCCCCGCAGGCGGACTCAAGGTCCGCAGCAACGACTGCGACTACCAGTTCCGTCCCCACTCGGCCTTTGCCTGGGTGACGGGCCTGGGCGCCGATCGTGAACCGGACGCCGTCTTCGTCCTCGAGCCGCGCCCCGAGGGTGGCCACGAAGCCCAGATGTTCTTCAAGCCCCTCGCAGGCCGCGACACCGAGGAGTTCTTCGGTGACAGCCGCTACGGAGAGTTCTGGGTCGGCGCCCGGCCCACACTCGATGACATGTCGAACGAGCTGGGCGTGACGGCCCGCCACATCGACGAGTTCGGTGACGCCGTCGCGAAGGACGCCGGCGCCGTCGACGTCCTCGTCGTGCGCGACGCCGACGCCGACGTCACCGCCCAGATCGAGCAGGTGCGTTCCCACCTCGACGAGGCGGCCACCGAGGCCGTCCAGGCCAAGGACGCCGAGCTGGCACGCTTCCTGTCCACCGCGCGCCTGACGAAGGACGCGTGGGAGGTTGGCCAGATGCGCGAGGCCTGCGACGCCACGGCACGTGGCTTCGAGGCCGTCGTCGCCGACCTTCCGGAAGCGGTACACCGCGGTCGCGGTGAGCGTTGGGTCGAGGGCGTCTTCGGACTCCACGCGCGTCACGCCGGCAACGGCGTCGGCTACGACTCCATCTGCGCGAGCGGCGACCACGCCAACACGCTGCACTGGATCAAGAACACCGGCGAGATCCGCTCCGGCGACCTCCTCCTCATCGATGCCGGAGTCGAGGTCGACTCGCTGTTCACCGCCGACGTGACGCGTACGCTGCCGGTCTCGGGAACCTTCTCCCCTGCCCAGCGCGAGATCTACCAGGCCGTCCTCGACGCACAGAACGCCGGTTTCGCGGCCGCGAAACCCGGTGCGAAGTTCTCCGACGTCCACGCCGCGGCCATCCGCGTCATCGCCGAGCGCCTGCACGGGTGGGGCCTTCTTCCCGAGGGTGTCGACGTCGAGGCGACGCTCGACCCGGAGAACGGCCAGTACCACCGTCGCTGGATGGTGCACGGTACGAGCCACCACCTCGGCCTCGACGTCCATGACTGCGCCCTGGCCCGCAAGGAGGAGTACATGGACGCCGAACTCAGCGAGGGCATGATCATCACGATTGAGCCGGGCCTGTACTTCAAGGCGGACGACGAGCTCGCCCCCGAGCGCTTCCGCGGCATCGGTGTGCGCATCGAGGACGACGTGCTCATCACGGCCGACGGCAACGAGAACCTGTCGAAGGCCCTTCCCCGTGAGCCTGACGAGGTCGAGGCCTGGATCAAGGACGTCTGGAGCCGCTGACGTTCTGCCCGGACGAGCGACGGCCCGTCACTTCCGAGAGGAGGTGACGGGCCGTCTTCGATCGTGGGAGCGTCCGCGATCAGTAGACGCTGACCGGCTCGCCGATGTAGAGCAGGCGGTTCGCGATGAGGAAGTTCTGCGCCGACACGGACAGGCGGCAGCAACCGTGCGAGGCCGGGTAGGCCGGGATGGACGCGGAGCCGTGGAAGGCGATGCCACCGTTGAAGTAGAACGGGCGCCACAGGCCACCGAGTGCGCCGTAGTCCCAGCCGTTCGATCCGCGACGGTTGATGCGGAACTCGCCGGACGGCGTGGTCGCGCGGATCTTGCGGCCGTAGTAGGTGAACAGCTCACCGTTGCCGGTGGAGGTGTTGAAGATGTACTTCACCGAACCACCGCGCACGACCATGACGATCTGGCGACGCTTGTCGACCTCCATGCGGTTACCACCGCGACGGCTGCCCGGGCGGGTTCCGCGGTTGACGGCGCCCCACGTCTTGGCACCCACGACCCCGTCGCGGCCGAGACCGGCGACCTTCTGGATGGCGAGGACGGCCTGCACCGTCAGCGCACCGAAGACACCGTCGGGCGTGCCACACCAGTAGCCGAGCGAGTTGAGGCGCTTCTGAAGCGCGGTGACGGACGAACCGCGGCTACCGGCCTTGAGAACCGGGTTGGCTGCGGAGGCGCTGGTGGCCACGCCGGTACCCACGGCGGCCAGTGCGCCCATGGCGGCAGCACCCGCGACGACACCGCGGCGGCTGATTTCGTTGTGTTCCATGACACGTCTCCTTCTCGTGGAACGGGCGACCACTCGGCCGCTGCGGTTTCCCTCCCGCGTACCTATGACGCAACTGCGAGGCGTCCGGTTCCCCAAGAGGTCGATGTTCGTCGAACCGTCGACGACACCGCGCCCGCAGTGCTCGTACGTCGTTCCATCCAAACCAACATCCATCATGCCAGAGAAACCCGATGCGGCTCCGCCGCCGGAGCCGTGTAGCGAGCACCTGCAACGAAATCGCAATGAAATACTGCGTGCATGAGTGCACCCACCGACCGTCTCGTCGCCGAAGCCCTCGCGAAGTCGGGGTTGCTGTGGCTCACCTCCGCGGCCGGGTCTGCACCGTGTTGGCACGTGGTCGTCGATGGTGTCGCGTACGTCGTCACGGGCCCGGGTGAGCAGTACAGCCCCGTCCACGTGGGGCGTACGAGCGTCGTCGCTCGGGCCAAGGAGTCTCGCGCTCGCCTCGTCGCGTTCGACGCGGAGGCCTCCGTCGTCTCGCCCGAGGACGACGACTGGGAAGCCGCCACGGGCGCTCTCAAGGCGGGGCGACTCAACGCTCCCGGAGGCGACATCGTGGCTCGGTGGCGTGAGGAGGCCACGGTTCTGCGGCTCGTTCCCGACCTCACCACGGTCGTGCTGCGCGGACAGAAGCTGCCGCCGCCAGCCGCGGAGAGTGGCTCGACATCCGACACACCCACCCCGGCGCAGCAGACGCCCGGTGACCGTCCCGATGACGGCCGGCGTCCGGCATCCGGGCCCACCCGCTCCGCACGGGCCGCCGCCGAGCGCGCGAACCGTGCCGCGCAACGCGCCGACGAACAGGCGACGAACGAAAGCGGTCCTCCCTCGCCGGAAGCCGGGTCGGGTGACGACGGCGGCGCGGCTAAGGTGAGCCCGTGAGTACCCGCGTCTTCGTCGCCCGCCTCGTCGGCCTCACCGTCTTCGATCCGCTCGGAGACCGTGTGGGGCGAGTTCGTGACGTCGTCGTCGTCTTCGGCAAGAACCCGAGCCCGCGCGTCATCGGCCTCGTCGTCGAGGTCGTCCAGCGCCGCCGCGTGTTCCTGCCGCTGACGCGCGTCACCTCCATCGACGCGGGCAAGGTCATTACCACCGGTCTCGTCAACATGCGCCGCTTCGAGCAGCGCCACAACGAGACCCTCGTGTGCGCCGAGCTCTTCGACCGCCAGGTCACCGTGCGCGACCCCGAGGCCGAGGAGTTCGTCGGCACGGTCGAAGACATGTCGATGGAGCAGAACCAGCGCCGCGACTGGAACATCACGAAGGTCTTCGTGCGTGAGTCGGGCAGCGCCTCGAGCGCGTCGCGGGCTATGAACCGGCTGGCGCGTCGACGCGCGGGCAAGACGAGCCTGCACGACATCCGCGATGTCTTCGGTCTGCACCGCGAGCACCAGGAGCAGTCGGCCGAGCGACTCCTCGAGGCGTACGACGACCTGCGCGTGGAGGACCTCGCCGAGGTCATCCACGACCTCACACCGAAGCGGCGCGCCGAGGTGGCCGCGGCCCTCGACGACGGCAAGCTCGCCGATGTCCTCGAGGAGCTCCCCGAGGACGACCAGGTCGAGATCATCGCCGCGCTCGGCACCGACCGTGCCGCCGACGTCCTCGAGGCCATGGAACCGGACGACGCCGCCGACCTCCTCGGTGACCTGCCGCCCGAGACGGCCGAGGACCTGCTCAAGCGGATGGAGCCCGAGGACGCCGCGCCGCTGCGACGCCTCCTCTCCTACGACGAGAACACCGCCGGTGGTCTCATGACCACCGAGCCCGCCATCCTCGGCCCGGAGGCCACGATCGCGGAGGCACTCGCCGTCGTGCGCCGTGAGGAGCTCGACCCGGCCCTCGCGTCGGCCGTCTTCATCGCGCGCCCGCCGCTCGAGGTGCCCACGGGACGCTTCCTCGGGATGGTGCACACGCAGCGTCTGCTGCGCGAGCCGCCGCACACGTCGGTCGGCAACGTCGTCGACTCGACCATCGACCCGCTGAACGTCGAGGCTCCTCTCGGTGAGGTGACGCGCACGCTGGCGCAGTACAACCTCGTCTCGCTGCCCGTCGTCGACGACAACGGGCGCCTGCTCGGCGCCGTCACGGTCGACGACGTGCTCGACCACATCCTTCCCGAGGACTGGCGTGAGGAGCGCCACGACCTTCACCACGACCGCAAGCTGCCGGGGGTGGACGCATGAGCCGTAGCGGCAAGGACGAACGTCGCGACAACCGCGAGGAGATGCGCCGCGACGCTCTCAAGGAAGCGCGCCGCGAGATGCGCGGCGACGAACGCGGCGAGAGCACGGGGCGCCTCGATCAGCCCCAGGAGAAGCGCGCGAGTGTGCTGCCGCGCTTCTCGATGGACTCCGAGAACTTCGGTGTCGCGAGCGAGAAGTTCGCGCGCTTCATGGGCACGGCGACGTTCCTCATCTGGATGACGCTGTTCGTCGCCATCTGGCTGGCGTGGAACACCTTCATGCCCGAATCGGCCCAGTTCGACCCTCGTGCGCTCAACTACACGCTGCTCACGCTCATCCTGTCGCTGCAGGCCAGCTACGCGGCGCCGCTCATCCTGCTCGCGCAGAACCGTCAGGACGACCGTGACCGTGTCGGTCTCGAACAGGACCGGGCACGCGACGAGCGCAATCTCGCCGACACCGAGTTCCTCACCCGCGAGGTGGCCTCGCTCCGTCT
The DNA here is from genome assembly GCF_015070805.1 of Dermacoccus barathri. NCBI lineage: Bacteria > Bacillati > Actinomycetota > Actinomycetes > Micrococcales > Dermacoccaceae > Dermacoccus > Dermacoccus barathri. The sequence goes on from NZ_JADCTK010000007.1 coordinate 100,862, forward strand.
CGCGATGCGTGAGACCGCGACGCGTGACTTCGTCCGTTCCGAGCTGCGCTCGCTCCTGGAGGAGATGGAGGAGCGCGGCATGCTTGCCTCACCGGAGGACGACGAGGAGGAGGCGGGCGGTCGCGCGGAGCGTTCGAAGAACGAGCGCAAGCCGCGGCGCAAGGACGTCTCGAGCGGCGCCTGATCGGCGCCCTTCCCGCCGTCTCCGGGCGGCAAGGCGGACGTGTGCAACACCACGTCGCCCCGGCATGAGCACTTCGTACTGGGTCGTACGATGGATGGCATGTCCACTCCCACTCTCGATGCCATCGGCGCTGCCCTCGCGACGGTCGAAGATCCTGAAATCAAGAAGCCCATCACCGAACTGGGCATGGTCGACTCGGTCGACGTCTCCGAGAGCGGCCACGTCGCCGTCACGATCCTTCTGACGATCGCGGGCTGCCCGCTGAAGTCGAAGCTCACCGAAGACACCACGAAGGCCGTCATGGGCGTCGAGGGCGTCACCGGCGTCAACGTGACGCTCGATGTCATGACCGACGAGCAGCGCAAGGATCTGCGTGAGCAGCTGCGTGGCGGTCAGGCCGAGCGCGAGGTGCCCTTCGCGCAGCCGGGTTCGATGACGCGCGTCTACGCCGTCGCCTCCGGCAAGGGTGGCGTCGGCAAGTCGTCCGTCACGACGAACCTCGCTGCCGCGATGGCGGAGCAGGGCCTCAAGGTCGGTGTCGTGGACGCTGACATCTACGGCTTCTCCGTGCCGCGCATGCTCGGCGTCGAGCAGCGCCCGACGCAGGTTGACGACATGATCCTGCCGCCGGACAGCCACGGCGTGAAGGTCATCTCCATCGGCATGTTCGTGCCCGGTAACCAGCCCGTCGTGTGGCGAGGCCCGATGCTGCACCGCGCGCTGCAGCAGTTCCTCGCGGACGTGTTCTGGGGCGACCTCGACGTCCTCCTGCTCGACCTGCCGCCCGGCACGGGTGACATCGCCATCTCGGTGGCGCAGCTCATCCCGACGGCGGAGATCCTCGTCGTGACGACGCCGCAGCAGGCTGCCGCGGAGGTCGCGGAGCGCGCCGGCGCGATCGCGTTGCAGACGAAGCAGCGCGTGGCCGGCGTCATCGAGAACATGTCGTGGCTGGAGCTGCCGGACGGCACGCGTCAGGAGATCTTCGGTGCGGGTGGCGGCCAGACGGTCGCCGACTCGCTGACGCAGGCCATCGGCGCGAAGGTCGAGCTGTTGGGCCAGATTCCGCTCGACACGACGTTGCGTGAGGGCGCTGACGCGGGTACGCCGGTCGTCGTGGGCAACCCCGACTCCCCCGCCGCGGTGGCGCTGCGCGGTATCGCGAAGGGCCTCGGCACGCGTGCGCGCGGCCTGGCGGGCCGCAGCCTGGGCCTCACCCCGAACCGCAAGTAAAGCGAACACGAAGCGCCTCGGCCGGACCGAAAGGTCCAGCCGAGGCGCTTCGTCATGTAGCGGAAGCACGCACGTCGCCCGCTGAAGAGTGAGGATGTGCCGCGAAAGGTGAGCAGCGCAGACCAACCGGACCGCGCTGGGAGCCGACTCGCCCCGAAGGCCTGTCGCACCGTGGGATCTGACCGAGCTTGCGAGGTCAGATCACCGGAAGATAGGGCAAGGGAGCGCCTACGTCGCGTCGGTGTCGAACGGCGTGGTGCGGTCGGGGTAGTATTCGGCGGTGATGTGGGAGCGCGGGGCGCTGGGGATCGCTTGGGTGTCCTCGCCGCCGACGCCTGCACTGTGGGTTTCGGCGCCGACGCCGGACGCAGCGTGGTCGGGGCCGACGGCGCCGGCCGCGGTGGAGCCGTTGGCTCGACGTTCGGTGAGGCCGACTTCGGCGGCGATATCGGCGTCGGGGTCGTCGAAGAGGGCTTCGCGAACGATGCGGCGCGGGTCGTACTGACGCGGGTCGTACTGACGCCAGTCGATGTCCTGGTATTCGGGGCCCATCTCGGATTTGAGTTGGGTCTTGGCACCTTCGGCCATGTCGCGTGCGGTGCGGATAAAGGTGCGCAACTTCGCGATGTATTCCGGCAGGCGCTTCGGGCCGATGAGCGCGAGAGCGATGATGACGATGAGAATGAACTCGCCGGAGTTGATGTCGATGAACGGGATGTTCACGCGCGCGTCACCCCTGCGAAGTCGATCTCGATCATGGTGCCATTCTGCCTGATCGCTCGTCGTTCGCCTGAATCAGGACGACGGACCAGGCGCTGCGGGCAACCGATCGTGGGCCTTCGCCGCGCACCTCGGGCGCGTCGAAGTGGTCGGTGGTCTGGGCGTTGGACGCCATGGTGGGGGCGCCGGGTGCCGTGCTGCGCGGGTGGGCGGCGCTGCTCATGACGATGGCGCCGCAGGCTGCCGCGAGCGCGACCATGCCGAGAACCGGGCGTCGGGAAGATCGGTTGTACTGCGCGGGGGCGTCCGGGGAGAGGAGGTGGACCCGCTCCTCTTTCGCCGGGGAATGCACGGCGGCCTCGCCACGAGGTGTGTCGTACGACGGATCACGTGTGTCGAGCGCAACGAGCCCTGCGACGAGGCGAGCGTGACGTCCGGGGTCGAGGGGCACTCGGCGCACCTGCAGGACGATGGCACGTTCGGCTTCGACGCTCTGGCGGCAGCTCTCGCAGCTGATGATGTGCCGTGCGGCGAGGTGGGAGCTCGTCTCATCGAGTTGGCCGTCGACGTAGGCGTCGACGAACTCTCCGAGGTGGCCCTCCCTGTAGCGGCGCGTCACGACATCCCCAGGGCTGTGCGGGGCCCTCCGAGCCCGTCGGTGGCTGCGCGCACGACGACATCTCCGGCGCGTCGGCGCTCCTCGCGGGCCGCAGGCGAACGGTGCGCGAGCGATTCACGCAGTGCGGCGCGCCCGCGGTGGATGCGGGAGCGCACGGTGCCGAGCTTGAGTCCGAGGGTGGCCGCGATCTCCTCGTAGGAGAGCCCCTCGATGTCGCACAGGACGACAGCGGCACGAAAGTCGGGCGCGAGGGCGTCGAGCGCGCGCTGCACGTCGTCGTCGAACTCGGCGTCGAGTACGACCTGCTCGGGGCCTCGGGCCGTGGAGGGCAGGCGCGTGTCGGCATCGTCGGCGAGCGCGTCGAAGCGGATGCGCTGCTTTCGACGCATGCGGTCGAGGAAGAGGTTCGTCGTGATGCGGTGCAGCCAGCCCTCGAAGGTTCCCGGCCGGTAGGAGCTCAGGGAGTTGAACACGCGGACGAAGACGTCGTGCGTGAGGTCCTCGGCGTCGTGAACATTGCCCGTGAGGCGGTAGGCCAGGCGGTAGACGCGCGGGCTGTGCTCGGTGACGATCTCCTCCCACGTCGGCGGAGCCCAGCCTTCGGGTGCCCGTTCGGGCACGACGACGCGCGAGCGGGTGTTGACTGGGTGAACCGGGTCGCTGACCGTGTCCGGCACCTGGCTTCTCATCTCATGTCCTCCCCGGTCGAACGAGTCGACACCGCATGGTTTCTGTACTCATCCTGACCGGGCCGTCTGTGCGTGGCCTGAGCGTCGCCCAGGCCCCTCTTCGACGGTTTCAACGCGAACGGCTACCCGTTCGTTCCCTCCGCAGCCGATCGATGTGCTCCGACGGTTCGCGGGCGAGACTTGCTTCCAAATAGAATCAACGTCATGACGAGCTTCAAACCGGCCAGCTGGGCGTATGCCGAGGACTTCGCGTACGAACCGGCCCACATCGAGGCTGCGCGCCAACAGGGCGAGCACCTCGGCGCGACGCCGGTGAGCCCCGCCGCGGGAGCGGCCCTTCGCATGCTCGCTGCGACGACGGGCGCACGCACCGTCGTCGAGGTGGGCACGGGCGCCGGCTGCTCGGGGCTGTGGCTGCTCGAAGGCATGCCGAGCGACGGGGTCCTCACGACGATCGACGTGAGTCTCGAACACCAGCGCGCAGCCCGCGCGGCCTACCAGCGCGCGGGTCACGCCCCGCAGCGCACCCGCATCATCTCGGGTAGTGCGCTCACGGTGCTGCCACGTCTGGCCGATCGCGCGTACGACCTCGTGCTCGTCGACGGGGAGAAGGACGAGTACCCGGCCTACGTCGAACAGGCGTTGCGCCTCGTACGCCCGGGGGGCGTGGTCGTGCTCGACAACATGCTGTGGCACGACCGCGTGGCAGACCCCGCGGTACGCGACGAGACGACGATGACCCTGCGCGCGCTGGCCAAGACGCTCCGTGAGGACGACGACCTCATGACGACGCTGCTGCCTGTGGGCGACGGCCTCCTCGTGTGCGTCAGGCGCTGATCAGCCGACGACTCAGCTCGAACACACGAAGAAGGCGCTCGCCCCGTCGCGGGGTGAGCGCCTTCTTCGTGGTTCGCGATCAGCGTGCGTCAGCCGACGCAGCCCTTGATCGCGTCACCGAGGGCCTTCGCCTCGTCAGCGTTCATTTCGACGACGAGACGGCCGCCGCCCTCGAGAGGCATACGCAGCAGGATGCTGCGACCCTCCTTGGTGACCTCGAGCGGACCGTCGCCGGTCCGAGGCTTCATGGCTGCCATGGATGACCCCTTTCAGGTGCACGCGCGGGCGCGTGCCGTTCTCGATCGCGCTCCGCCGTCCACCGGGTGTTCCACGAGGGATCACCGACGGGCCCACCGGGTGTGACGGGCCGTGTCGCGCGTGCGCGACGGGGCTTGTTGCTACTAGTATGACGCGCTTTTTCGGCCAGACGAAATCGCGGAGTGGCGCGCGTCACCATTCGTCGGGGTGGATGCGATTGAATTGGGGGCATGACTTCTGAAGCTCCCGTCCTCTACGACGTCTCGAATTCGGTCGCAACCATCACCCTGAACCGCCCCAAGGCACTGAATTCGCTCACCACGGAGGCGCGCGTCGAACTGCTCGACGCGCTGCGTCGAGCCGCCTCCGACGAGTCGGCGCGCGTCGTCGTCCTCACCGGCGAGGGGCGCGGCTTCTGCGTCGGACAGGATCTACGCGAACACGCCGAACAACTCGCCAGTGGGGGCAGCGGGAGCACCCTGTCGACCGTTGCCGAGCACTACAACCCGATCGCGCGGGAGATCGCACGGATGCCGAAGCCGGTCGTCGCCCGGCTCAACGGCGTCACCGCTGGGGCCGGCCTGTCGATCGCCATGCTGGCCGACTTCCGCGTCGCCGTGGAATCAGCCACTTTCACCACGGCCTTCGCCGGCATCGGGTTGAGCTGTGACACGGGTGCGAGCTGGTCCCTGCAACGCCTCGTCGGCCCTGCGCACGCCCGTGAGCTCCTCTTCGATGCAACACCCATCAAGGCCGATCGCGCCCTTGAGCTGGGCCTCGTCAACACGGTGGTGGCCGACGACCAGTTGGACGCGACGGTTGATGCTCTCGTCGCCCGTCTCGCGGCAGGCCCGACGGCGGCCTACGCCGCGATGCGCGAAGCGCTCATGTTCGCCTCGACCCACTCCCTCGACGAGTCGCTCGACTTCGAGGAGCCGCGCATGATGGCGACGGGTGCCACCGAGGACCACAGCCGCGCCGTGACCTCGTTTCTGGCCAAGGAGAAGCCGACCTTCGAGGGCCGATGACGCAACGTCGCCGAACGGTGACGAGCCGGGGTGGCGAGGAACGCCCTGACCACCCCGGCTCTCTCGGAAGGGCTAGGGCGTTCACTCCCCCGCGATCTCGTCGCCCGCAGCACAGCCGACCGCGTGGTCGTTGACGAACCCGCAGGCCTGGAAGAGCGAATAGCAGGTCGTCGGGCCCACGTGCGCGAAGCCGTGACGCTTGAGCGCTTTCGACAGGGCGGTGGACTCGCTCGAGAACCCCACGACCTCGTCCGGCGTGCCGGGACGCGAGTGTTCGACGGGCGCGTGTTCCTCGATGAGCCGTTCGAGGCCAACCGCGTCACGCAGCCGCACGACGGCACGCGCGTTCGTCAGGGTCGCATCGATCTTGCGCCGATTACGGACGATGGCGGCATCGCCCATGAGCCGTGCGACATCGGCGTCACCGAAGCCGGCAACGGTGTCCGGGTCGAAGTCACGAAAGGCCGCCCGGAACGCCTCGCGCTTGCGAAGGATCGTCAGCCAGGACAGCCCGGACTGGAAAGCCTCGAGCATGAGGCGTTCGAACAGCTCGCGCTCACCGCGCACCCGTCGGCCCCACTCGCTGTCGTGATAGCGCAGGTAGTCGGGCGCACTCGTCACCCAACCGCATCGTGCGATGCCATCGGGCTCATGCGTCAGCATCGTCGCCTTCGCCGCGGCGGCGACGGAACTGCACGACGTCCGCGGCGCGGTCAGCGCGCTCCGGCTCGACGCGTCCGGCGCCGAAACGCGACACCGGCCCCCTCTCGCTGCGCGGTTCGTCGTGCTCGCTCCGCTCCAACCGGGCCTCCAGGTCGTGGATCTCGTCGAAGAGCCGGTCGAGCACGGCGTCGACCTGCGCCATGTTGTAGCCGCGCAGCGACTGGTCGAGGCGCACGGCATCGACTCCCGCCGAGCCGAGCTTGCCCTTCGGCAGGTCGAATGCCGACGTCTCCGTGGGCGAACTCATGGTGTCGGCCCCCACGCGTCCGACGACGACGGCGACCACGCCACCGATGACGAGTACGAGCACGACGATGAGCAAGATCATCATGAGGTGGCCTCCTGGTCGTTCGACTGCTGGGCGCGAACCTTCGCGACGTCCTCCGGGTCGGCTTCCAGAGCAGCTGCGTGCGCTTCACGGATGAAGGCGAGCGCCTCGTCAGCCCTGTCGACGATGCGCAGACGCTCGACGTCGGCAGCAGCGATCATGCCGCGCGAAAGAAGCGTCTCGCGCATCCAGCCGCGCAGAGGCTCCCAGAAGTCGGCGCCGACGAGCACGATCGGGTAGTGGTTGACCTTCTGTGTCTGCACGAGGGTGAGCGCCTCGAACATCTCGTCGAGCGTGCCCACGCCGCCGGGCAGCACGACCGCGCCCTGCGTGTACTTGACGAATACCGTCTTGCGCACGAAGAAGTAGCGGAAGTTCATGCCGGTCGTGACGTACGGGTTGAGGCCGGTCTCGAACGGCAGCTCGATGCCGAGCCCGACGGAGACACCGCCCGCCTCCCGGGCACCCTTGTTCGCCGCCTCCATCGCACCCGGACCGCCGCCCGTGACGACGGCGAAGCCCTCCTCGACGAGGGCGCGACCCACGTCGACTCCGACCTGGTAGGCGGGATCGTCGGTGGCCACACGCGCAGAACCGAAGACGCTGATGGCCGGGCCGAGTTCGGCGAGCGCCGAGAAACCGCGGATGAACTCCGACTGGATGCGCATGGCTCGCCAGCGCGTGGCGACGAGCTCGCGCCAACCGAAGAGTCCCCGATCGGCGCGCGTCACCCGCGTGTAGGGATTGTCGTCGAGCAGGTCGACGTCGGCTTGCTGCCGCTCTGGTGCGCTCACGGAAGACAGCTTCTCAGAAACGATGGGGCCGGGCACGTCCTGCCCCTCACCGAGGACGTACGGCGTGCCGCGCCCCCGCCACAGGGTGGGGCGACGTCGTCGCCTCGCGTTCGCCACAACCCGCAGTGCAGGTCCAACTGTTACGTTGCTGCGAAGAATGTTGCGGCGCACCACCGTGCGACGCCCAGGGGTGGGAAGGCACAGGGCACGAGCATGGCGTGGGACACCGAAAAGACGAAGAGTCGCATCCTCGAAGCAGCCCTGCTCGAGTTCTCCGAGAAGGGTCCGGCCGGCACGACGATCGACAACGTCGCCCGGCGCTCCGGCGTGAACAAGGAGCGGATCTACCACTACTTCGGCAACAAGCAGGCCCTGTTCGGCGTCGTGCTCGACGGGGAACTGCGCACGATCTCCGAGGCCGTGCCCGTCTCAGCCACGGGGCGACTCGACATCGACGCCTACATCGGCGGCCTGTTCGACTATCACCGCGAGCATCCGCACCTCAACCGTCTCGTCCTGTGGGAGGGGTTGACCTACAGCGGAACCATCCTCGACGAGTCGCGCCGGCGCGCGTACTACGCCGCGCGCGTCTCGGCGGTGCGTTCCGGGCAGGAGAACGGTGAGATCGCCACGAACGTCGACGCCGACGTCCTCGCGTTCCTCCTGCTGTCGTTGGCCGGCTGGTGGTCGTCCGTTCCGCAGATCGCGCACATGATGAGCGCCGACCCGGACGGCGTCGACCTCGACACCCGCCGACGCAACGTCATCGAGGCGGCCAAGAACCTGCTCGGTCAGTGCGACGTCGCGGGCGCCCGCGGCGATGTGGACTCACACGGCTTCTGACGCGGCCGGTCGAACACGCGCACGGGCGAGATCGAACCGCCAAAGGTTCGACCTCGCCCTTCGTCGTTCGGGTGAGCTCACTCGCGTGGTCAGCGCTTCGCGAGGTCCGCCACCACCTCGGCAACGGTCGCGACGCCACCGATCGAGGGGATGTCGTGGTCGAGCGAGGCACGCTGACGTTCGGGGTCACCGTCGACGACGGCGTCGGAGACGACCGTGACGGTGAAGCCCTCGTCGAACGCGCTGCGCGCGCTCGCCTCGACGCCCGCGCCCATGGCGATGCCGCTGAACACGACCTGCGTCACGCCCTCGGCGCGCAGCTTCTCCGCGAGGTCGGTGCGGGAGAAGGCACTGATGGTGCGCGGCTTGTCGATGTGAAGGTCACCCTCGCGGGCAGGCAGCCGCCCATCGAGGTCGGCGAACCACTCGGGCAGTTCGTCGTCCTCGGGAATCGGGCGCTCGACGCGCCCCGGCGGCAGGCCGGTGGCGTGCACCCAGACGACGGGCAGCCCCGCCGCGTGGAAGGCGTCGGCGATCGTTACGTTCGCCTCGACGAGCTGATCGGCGACCTCCTTGGGCGGCATCGCGAGGATGCCCTTCTGGACGTCGACGACGACGAGGGCGGTGCGGGAATCGAGAGGTAGCACGAGTGTTCTTCCTTCCGTACGGATATGAGTGAGCGCCGACGCTCACGCTGGGCGGAGCGTCCTGCCGAGATCAACGACGGACGAGCCCCTCGTCATGCAGCAGCGGGTTGTCGGCCGGCGTGATGCGCTCGGCGGCGCTGGGAGCACCGGGAGCTCTCGCGTCGCCGAACGGGCTTCCCCCGAGTTCCTCACGCCCGTGCGGCTGCGCCCAGTTCTCCAGGGAGGGGCCGCCGGGCACGATCTGCGTCGGGTTGATGTCGGTGTGAACGACGTAGTAGTACTCCTTGATCTGCGTGAAATTGATCGTGTCGCCGAAGCCGGGCGTGCGGAATAGGTCCCGCGCGTACGCCCACAGCACCGGCATCTCGGTCAGCTTGGTGCGGTTGCACTTGAAGTGGCCGTGGTAGACGGCGTCGAAACGCGCGAGGGTCGTGAAGAGGCGCACATCGGCCTCGGTGATGTGCTCGCCCACGAGGTCGCGACGCGTGGCGAGACGCTCCTCGAGCCAGTCCATCGTCTCGAACAGCTGCGCATAAGCAGCCTCGTAACGGCTCTGATCCGTGGCGAAACCGACGCGGTAGACGCCCGAGTTGAGGCCGCGGAAGACGCGTTCCATGACCTCCTCCATCTCGTCGCGCACCTCGTCCGGCCAGAGGTTCGGTGCACCCTCACGGTGGTGCGCCCTCCACTGGAAGAAGAAGTCCTCGGTGATCTGCGGGAAGTTGTTCGTCACGACCTCGCCGCTCGGCACGTCGACGATCGTCGGCACGGTGATGCCGCGCGGATAGCCGGGGTGGCGCTTCTCGAACGCGTCCTTGAGGCGCGGGATACCGAGCACCGGGTCGACGCCGCCGGGGTCGAGATCGAAGGTCCAGGAGTTCTCGAGGTGGTTCGGCCCGGGAAGGGCCAGCGAGATGGCGTCCTCGAGCCCGAGCAGGCGGCGCACGATAACCGAGCGGTTGGCCCAGGGGCACGCTCGCGCGGCGACGAGACGGTATCGGCCGGCCTCGACCGGCCACTGCGCCTCGGGGTCATCGAGGATGCGGTCCTGGATGTAGGCGGTCGACTTGTCCTTGTCTTCGACGTCCACGGGGCGTCTCCCTTGGGGCGATGAGATGTGCGGGGTCAGTCCGAGTCGGTGTCGTAGGCGCCGGTTCGGGCGAGGCGGCGCAGCCGCAGAAGCAGGCTCACCTGAGACATGAGGTAGTCTCCTGGATTTGATTCCAACGATTTAGTTGGACATTTAGCCACGCGGAACCAGTCGCGCAAAACCACGAATTTGCAGGCGCCGAGTCGGAGTCCCCTCAGCCGCGCAGGAGGAGAACGATCTCTCCGAGGCCGAGCACGACGACGACGGCGCTCAGCCCGATGACGCTCTTGAGCGCGGGCTCGCGCCGCTCGCCCAACAGCCGCCGGGTGGCGTTGCGATGACGCAGGCGTGCCGTCGCGGACAGGACGAGCGCCGCAGCCGCGCAGGAGCTCGTCAGAACGAGCGCGGCCACGCCGTAGTCGGGGACGAAGCGCAGTTGGAAGAGCCCCGCCACGAACAGGGCGAGGCACGTTCGTCCCCAGGCGAGGGTGGTGCGCTCGGGCTGCAGCCCCGGATCGGCGTGCCGCCGCTCGGCGGACCCGGGACGACGCCTCGCGGGGTGCAGATCGGTCACCGGTTCAGCGTCGCGATCATGAGCACGGTCACGATCGACGCCACAGCGCCCGTGCCGCACAGGAGCGGAACGAGCAACGGCACCGGCAGGGGCCGCCCGGTTCGCATGCTTCGTTCGACGCTCAGCCATCGAGCGCCCGCCATGACGGAGATGACGAGGCCGGTGAGGACGACCAGCACAGCAACGACGCGTCGCCACACCTCGGGCATGAAGTCGTTCGTGAAGGCCTCGACAGCCACGCCGCCCGCGACGAAGGCGAGCGCGGTGCGCATCCACGCGAGGAAGGTGCGCTCGTTGGCCAGGGTGAAGCGCGGGTCGGGTTCCTCACCGTCCGGCAGGAGACGACGCGCCAGTGGTGACCGTCCGTCGGGTTCGCTCACAGCGTCCTCCCGCACCCGATCGCTCAGGCGAGCCAGCCGGTGAGCGCCTCGAGGGCGTCGACGATCTGGTCCTCGGGGCACCATTCGTCGTCCATGTGGGCGACGTTCGGGTCGCCGGGGCCGAAGTTGACCGCGGGCACGCCGACGGCCGAGAAGCGGGCCACGTCGGTCCACCCCTCCTTGGCCACGACGGGCAGATCGAGCGCCTCGACGAAGGCCTTCGCGGCGGGGCGGTCGAGTCCGGGGCGCGCTCCCCCGGCGAGGTCGTCGCACTCGAGGTCGAAGCCGTCGAAGAAGGCGGTGACGTAGGCGAGCGCCTCGTCGGCGCTCCTGTCCGGGGCGAAGCGGTAGTTGACCGTCACGGTGCAGGCGTCCGGGATGACGTTGCCCGCGATGCCACCGGAGATGTTCACCGCGTTGAGGCCCTCGTGGTAGTCGAGGCCGTCGACGTTCACCGTCTGCGGTTCGTACTCGCGCAGGCGGTTCAGGATGCCGGCCGCTTTGTGGATGGCGTTGTCACCCTTCCACGGGCGCGCCGAGTGCGCAGCGAGGCCCTTGGTGCGCACGTGGACGCGCAGCGTGCCCTTGCAGCCGCCCTCGATGCCGCCGTTCGTCGGTTCGAGCAGGACGGCGAAGGCCGCGCCCTCGAGCAGGTCGGGACGGGTGCGCGCGATGCGCCCGAGACCGTTGTACTGGTCTTCGATCTCCTCACCCTCGTAGAACACGAAGGTGACGTCGCGGTTCGGTGCGACGAGGTCGTGCGCGAGCTTGAGCTGGACGGCGACCCCGCCCTTCATGTCGGTCGTGCCCCGACCCCACAGCTTGCCGTTCACGCGCTTGACGGGCAGGTTCGCCGGCTCGCTCGTGAGCGGCACGGTGTCGATGTGCCCCGCCAGAACGATGCGCTCGTCACGGCCCAGGTTCGTGCGTGCCACGAGCGAGTTGCCGTCCCGCACGACCTCGAGGTGATCGAGCTTCGCGAGCTCCGCCTCGATGGCGTCGGCGAGTGCCGCTTCGTTCAACGAGACCGACTCGATGTTGCACAGCGATTCGGTGAGCGTGACGACGTCCTGCGTGAGATCGAGAGAAGCCATGCGCCCACCCTAAGTGCTCGGCTCACGAAACGACCTGCCCGCAGCGGGGGCCGGTCGCTAGGCTCGGGCGCATGACTGACGCACGTACCGCCTGGGGCTTCGGCCTCGCCACCGTGACCGATGACGACACCACCCTCGACACGTGGTACCCCGCCCCAGCGCTGGGCGAACCCGACGAGGACGCCGGCGCCCCGGCGGAGCTCCTCGTCCTCGAGGGCAAGGACGCCGACCGCGGCGTGACCCTGCGTGTCGTGCGCACCGTCGTCGACCTCGACGCCTCCCCGCGCGACGCCTCGGACGCCTACCTGCGCCTGCACCTGCTCAGCCACCGCCTCGTCGCGCCGAACACGATCAACCTCGACGGCCTCTTCGGCGCCCTCGCCAACGTCGTCTGGACGAACTTCGGCCCCTGCGCCGTCGAGGGCTTCGAGATGACGCGCGCCCGACTGCGCCAGCGCGGGCAGGTCTCGGTCTACGGCATCGACAAGTTCCCCCGCATGACCGACTACGTCACCCCGAGCGGCGTGCGCATCGCCGACGCCGACCGCGCACGCCTGGGCGCGCACCTGGCCGAGGGCACCACCGTCATGCACGAGGGCTTCGTCAACTTCAACGCCGGCACGCTCGGGCACTCGATGGTCGAGGGGCGCATCAGCCAGGGCGTCGTCGTCGGCAACGGGTCCGACATCGGCGGCGGAGCATCGATCATGGGCACTCTCTCCGGCGGCGGCACGCAGCGCGTGTCGCTCGGCGAGCGCTGCCTCCTCGGCGCGGAGGCCGGCCTCGGCATCGCGCTCGGTGACGACTGCGTCGTCGAGGCGGGCCTCTACATCACCGCAGGCACGAAGGTGACGATGCCCGACGGCAGCGTGAAGAAGGCCGTCGAACTCTCCGGCGGCAACAACATGCTGTTCATCCGCAACTCCGCCACGGGCGCCGTCGAGTGCCGTGCGCGTGCGGGCAAGGGCATCGAACTCAACGCCGATCTGCACGCCAACTGACGCCACGGCTCGTTCCGCTCGGCCCTCCCCGCCACACGGCGGGGAGGGCCGAGCGTCGTTCACAGCGAAATTGCAGGCATCGCAAGGGGTGTCCGGGCGCCCCACCGCGTGTCATAGTGAGCCCACCAACCCCGGCACCGGAAGGACGCGCCATGACGACCTCACACGACTCGAGGATTCCCGAGCGCCCGGACCCGGTTCGTACCCACGGCCTCCAAGCCGAGACAGCCCCCGGCCTCCAGTTCGCCTCTCAGCTCAACGGTGAGCGTCGCAGCAACCGGATCGTGGCCTGGCTCCTGCTCGTGGCGGTTCTCGCTCCCGTTCTTCTCATCGTCCTCGGCTGGATCGGCCTGTTCTGAGGCCATCCACGACCACGCGAAGCGGCCCGCCACCCCTCGAGGGGTGGCGGGCCGCTTCGGCAACTCGGCGATCAGGCCGGGTAGCTGCGCTCGGTGGCGCCGGTGTAGACCTGACGCGGTCGGCCGATCTTCTTGGCCGGGTCCTGGTTCTGCTCACGCCACTGCGCGATCCAACCGGGCATACGGCCGATGGCGAACAGGACGGTGAACATGTCCGTCGGGAAGCCCATCGACTTGTAGATGAGGCCGGTGTAGAAGTCGACGTTGGGGTAGAGCTTGCGCTGGACGAAGTAGTCGTCCTTGAGCGCGGTCTCCTCGAGGCCCATGGCGAGTTCGAGCTGCTCGTCCTTGCCGTTCTTCTCGAGGATCGTGTGCGTCGTCTTCTTGACGATGGCCGCACGCGGGTCGTAGCTCTTGTAGACGCGGTGACCGAAGCCCATGAGCTTCACGCCGTCGACCTTGTTCTTGACCTTGTCCATGAAGGACTCTGCCGTGTCGCCCGTCGACTGGATTGTCTCGAGCATCTCGAGGACGGCCGAGTTGGCGCCGCCGTGCAGCGGACCCGACAGGGCGCCGATGCCTGCGGTGATCGACTGGAAGAGGTCGGCCTCCGAGGAGCCCACCATGCGCACCGTCGAGGCGGAGCAGTTCTGCTCGTGGTCGGCGTGCAGGACGAAGAGCATGGCCAGTGCGTCGACCGTCTCCTTGTCCTCCTTCTTGCCGAACATCATGTGCATGAAGTTCTCGACGTACTCGAGCGACGGGTCGGGAGCGATGAAGCTCTCGCCGATCGACTTGCGGTACGCGTAGGCAGCGAGCGTCGGGATGGCGCCGAGGAGAGCGGCCGAGGCCTTCTCGATAGCGGCCTCGTCCTTGATAGACAGCGAGTCGGCGTAGTAGGTGCCGAGCGCCGGGACGACCGAGGAGAGGATGTGCATCGGGTGCGCGCCCTCGGGGAAGGCGTCGAAGATCTTCTCGAGGCCCTCGGGAAGCACGGACGCTTCGCGCACGGCTTCCTTGAGGGTGGAAAGGCGCTCCTGGGACGGCAGTTCACCGTCGAACAGCAGAGCGGCGACCTCGAGGAAGGTGGCGTGCTCGGCCAGTTCGTCGATCGGGTAGCCGCGGTAACGCAGGATGCCCTCGTCACCGTCGATGTAGGTGATGGCGGACTTGCACGCCGCCGTGTTGACGAAGCCGACGTCGAGCGTGACGTTGCCGGTCTCCTTCATGAGGGACGAGATGTCGTAACCACTGCAGCCCTCGACCGCGGGCACGAGCGGGAACTCGAGTTCCTTGCCGTCGGCCGAGAACGTGGCGTTGCCCTGTGAAGTCATTCGGTTGTTCCTCCTTGCGGACCGGCAGGGTTGTACCGGAGTAGCGAGCACGACGTTACCCGAGAATTTCCCCTGCTTTTAATCCGCTACTCGTACGTAGTCGGAAATCGTTGACGGACTGTCAAAGTGTTGTGAGGCGCGTCACAGCGGCATGGATGCGCTCGTCGGTCGCGGTGAGCGCGATGCGCACGTGCGCCTCCCCGGCGCGGCCGTAGAAGTCGCCGGGCGCGACGAGAATGCCGAGTTCGGCGAGGTCGGCGACCGACTCGCGACACGGGCGGCCCTGGGTGGCCCAGAGGTACAGCCCGGCGTCGGAGTGATCGATGCGCCAGCCCGCCTTCTCGAGGGCGGGGCGCAGCATCGCGCGACGCGCGGCGTAAACCTTCTTCTGCGCGGCCACGTGCTCGTCGTCCCCGACGGCCACCTCGAGAACCCGCTGCACCGGACGGGGCACGATCATGCCCGCGTGCTTGCGCACCTCGACGAGGCGTCCGACGATCGCCGGGTCCCCGGCGACGAAGCTCGCCCGGTAACCGGCGAGGTTCGACTGCTTGCTCAGGGAGTAGACCGAGAGCAGGCCCGTGTGGTCACCACCGCACACGCGGTCGTCGAGGATGCTCGGCGCTGTGAGGTTGCCGGGGCTGCCGGCACCTTCGCGCCAGTCGAGCTCGGCGTAGCACTCGTCGCTGGCGACGATGACGCCCCGCTCACGCGCCCACGAGACGACCTTGGCGAGGTGTTCGACGGGCAGCACCTGCCCGGTCGGGTTGCCGGGGCTGTTGAGCCACAGCAGCTTCGGCACCTCGGGGCCGAACTCGGTGAGGTTGCGCATCGGGCGCGGCGTTGCGCCGGCGAGGCGCGCACCGACGTCGTACGTCGGGTAGGCCACCTCGGGGAAGGCGACGACGTCGCCGGGGCCCAGACCGAGCAACGTCGGCAGCCAGGCGACGAGCTCCTTCGAACCGATCGTCGGCAGGACGCCGTCCGGGTTGACGCCGGTTGCGTTGCGCCGGCGCGCATACCAGCCCGCGATGGCCTCGCGCAGGGGCGGCGTGCCCCAGACCTGGGGGTAGCCGTGCGCGTCGGCGGCCTCCGCCAACGCCTCCTGGAGGACGCGGGGCGTGGGGTCCACGGGCGTGCCGACGCTGAGGTCGACGATGCCGTCGGGGTGCTCCTGGGCCTTCGCCTTGGCCGCAGCCAAGGAATCCCAGGGGAAATCGGGGAGATCGAGCGCCATGCGTCCATCCTCTCACCGGGTGCGACGCGGGATTCGCACTGTCCACGCATCCGGGTGACCACGCTCTCGGGAATACGCGAAGCCCGCCGCCCCACACGGGACAACGGGCAGCACGTCGGTCACGACGAAGAGGCTTCGCCTCACTCCTCGTTCTGCGGAGGCAGCTCCGCGATGATCGGGTGGTCCTTCTTGATGACGCCCATCTTGGCGGCGCCACCGGGCGAACCGAGGTCGTCGAAGAACTCGACGTTCGCCTTGTAGTAGTCGGCCCACTCCTCGGGGGTGTCATCCTCGTAGTAGATGGCCTCGACCGGGCAGACCGGCTCGCAGGCACCACAGTCGACGCACTCGTCAGGGTGGATGTAGAGCGAACGCTCACCTTCGTAGATGCAGTCGACCGGGCACTCTTCGATGCAGGCCTTGTCCTTGACATCGACACAGGGCTGGGCGATGACGTAGGTCACGAATAGCTCCTCGCTGATCGTCGTGCGTTGCGCTTTCGACTGCGGAAGCAAAAGCGAACGTTATGCATTTCAGAACATTACGTTACCAACGTTCCGAGTCCCACTCCTAGTATGCCGATGTGAGCAACTCACCTGGAAATCGGCCCGACCCCACGTCCGCGCTGCGGGAGGGCACCCGCGTCATGGTGCGCCGCCGGTTGAGCGACGCCGAGAGGGGCTCCGCCGCCGGGACGCCGGGCGCCGGGCACACCCTCACCGACGTCGTCGGCACCCTCGTGCGTCGCGATGTTTCGACGCTCGTCGTCGAACCGCGGCGCGGGCCGCACGTCGAGATCGCGGTGTCGGATGTCGTGGCCGCCAAGGAGATTCCGCCGTCGCCCGGGCGGCGAGGCCGCCCGCACCGGGCCGTCACGGTGAGCGACCTCGAGGAACTCATGGTGGACGGCTGGCGCCCGCTCGAGGTCGAACGCCGTGGGCGCTGGCTGCTGCGAGCCGGCGAGGGCTACACGCGGCGGGCCAACTCGTGCCTCGTTCTCGGGCCCACCGAGCGGGAAACCGTGACGGCGCTCGACGACATCATCACCTGGTACCGCGAACGAGGCTTGCCGCCCCTGCTCCAGGTACCGCTCGCACCGGACTCCGGACCGCAGGACGACGACTTCGTCCGTGAGGTCACGGCCATGGGGTGGCAGGTGACCTCCCCGACGCTCGTCATGACGGCGGCGAGCGCCGAGGTGAGCGACCGAGGCACCGAGCCTTCGACGAGGTCACTGGACGTCGAGGTCGACGCGGACATCACGCCCGAGTGGTGGCAACTCGCCGATGAGCGCGCCCGCTCGCACGACGCCGTGGCACGACGGATCCTCACCGGCTCGCCGAGTCAGGCCTTCGTCACAGTGCGCGAGGAAGGCGTGACGGTGGCGCACGGGCGCATGGCCCTCGCTCAGGGTTGGGGCGGGTTGTTCGAAGTTGCCGTCACGCCCGAGCGGCGCCGACGCGGTCTCGCGCGAGCCCTCGTCGGGCGGTGTGCCGACGAAGCGGCTCGCCGCGGTGCGCGCTCGCTCTACCTTCAGGTCGGTGCCGAAAACACGCCTGCCGTTGCGCTCTACAAGAGCCTTGGGTTCACGGTGCACCACACCTACGTCTACCTTCGCACGCCCGAACCGGCGAGCCCGCGAACCGCTTGACGCGCCCGTGCGAGTCGACGATTCTGCCTGCATGTCTGCCGACGCGCGCACCATCGACCTCAACGCCGACATGGGCGAATCCTTCGGGGCCTGGACAATGGGCGACGACGCGGCCCTCCTCGATGTCGTCTCCTCGGCGAACGTCGCCTGCGGCTTTCACGCCGGCGACCCCCTCGTCCTCGCCCGCACGTGTGCCGCAGCAGCCGAGCGGGGCGTCACGATCGGCGCGCACGTCGCCTACCGCGACCTCGCCGGCTTCGGGCGCACCTTCGTCGACGTCGAACCCGCCCGCCTCAAGGCCGAGGTGCTCTACCAGCTCGCCGCCATCGACGGCGTCGCCCGCGCGCACGGCACGAGCGTCGGCTACGTGAAACCCCACGGGGCGCTCTACAACGCCATCGTCCACCACGAAGCGCAGGCTGAGGCCGTCGTCCGAGCCGTCGAGCGGTTCAACGCGGCCGCGCGGCAGCCGCTCGCGATCCTGGGGTTGCCCGGTGGCGTCGTGCTCGACCTCGCCGAGTCCCGCGGTATCCGCGCCGTGCGTGAGGCCTTCGCCGACCGCGCCTACACCGCCGAAGGAACCCTCGTGCCGCGGCGCGAACCCGGCGCCGTCCTCCACGACCCCGCCCTCGTCGCCGAGCGCATGCTCTCGCTCGTGACGACCGGCGAGGTCGAAGCCATCGACGGTTCGCGGGCGCGCATCGACGCCGAGTCCATCTGCGTCCACGGCGATTCGCCCGGTGCCGTGGACATGGCGGTACGCGTCAAGGAGTCGCTCACCGGAGCCGGCGCGACGATCGCGGCGTTCGTGTGACGTGCGAGCTGCGCCCGGTCGGGGAGCGTGCCTTCCTCATCGACCTCACCGATGCCCAAGAACGTCGCAGGGTCGACGCGGCTCTGCGCCGCACGTCGATCGACGGCGTCGTCGAGCACGTTCCGGCAGCGACGACCGTGCTCGTGCGCTGCACCGATCCGGACGCCGTGGCCGGAGTGGCAGCGGCTGTGCGGGCGCTCGACCTGACCGAAGAAGCTCATGGCAACGCGACGAGCGACGTCGTCGAGCTCAGGGTGCGCTACGACGGCGCGGATCTCGACTGGGTGGCAGAGCACCTGGGCATCGACGCCGACGAGGTCGTGTCGCGCCACACCGGCCAGCTCTGGACGGTCGAATTCGCAGGGTTCATGCCGGGGTTCGGTTACCTCATCGGCTCTGACGGCGGCCTCACCGTTCCCCGCCGCGAGTCACCTCGAACCCGGATTCCTGCCGGTTCGGTTGCGCTCGCCGGCGACTTCACCGGCCTCTACCCCCGCTCCTCCCCCGGTGGCTGGCAGCTCATCGGAATGAGCGACGTCGACCTGTGGAACGCGGATCGCACGCCGCCGGCTGTGCTCGTACCAGGCACGCGGGTGCGGTTTGTCGAGGAGGACCGATGAGCCTCGTCGTGAAGGCGCTCGGGCCGCTGGCCCTCGTCGAGGATCTCGGACGCCCCGGGTGTGGCCACCTCGGGGTGTGTCCCTCCGGCGCGGCCGATCGAGCGAGCCACCGACTGGCGAACACCCTCGTCGGCAATGCAGAGGGTGCGGCCACCCTCGAGGTGCTTCTCGGTGGTCTGCGCGCGAGCGTGACGACCGATGCCGTCATCGCGCTCACCGGAGCGCCCGCGGCAGTGAACGTGGCCGGGCGTCCTGTCGCCTTCGGCGAGGCCGTGCACGTGCGGGCGGGTGACGACATCGCCGTCGGTGCGCCGACGCACGGCCTGCGTACCTACCTCGCCGTTCGCGGTGGCTTCGCGGTGGTGCCGGTGCTCGGATCGCGTTCGAGCGACCCGACGACAGGTCTGGGGCCCGCCCCGGTGACGGTCGGCGACGAACTGCCATTCGGCGACGACACCGCAGGCGACGTACCGGGCGTCGATGCCGGCACCGCGTTCGTGCGCTCCGGTGACCTGTTGCTCCGCGCGGTGTGGGGGCCACGTGACGACTGGTTCACCGACGAAGCTCGCGCCGCGTTCACGGCGAAGGCGTGGGAGGTGAGCGCCGAGGGTGATCGAGTCGGCGTCAGGTTGCTGGGGTCAGCTCTGAAGCGGTCGCGCGTTGGCGAGTTGGCGAGCGAAGGACTCGTGCGCGGAGCGATCCAGGTACCCGCGAACGGTCAGCCGATCGTGTTTCTCGCCGACCACCCCACGACGGGCGGCTACCCCGTCATCGCCGTGATCCGCGACGAGGACGTCGACCATCTCGCTCAGGCTCGGCCCGGCACCCGCGTGCGCTTCGTCTGCGAGCGCCGAACGCTCTGACCGAGCCTGGCCGAGTGACCGCGGAGGTCGGAGGTTCCCTCAGCGACGGTGCGTGAGGCGACGTGCGGCGAGGGCGACCCCGACGCCGATCACGACGCCCACCCCGGCGCGCAAGAGGTGCGCGCCCGTCGTGAGGTCGTCGGCCACGAGGTTGGTGTGCCTCGGCCCACCCACGAGACCGACGAGAGCCGCGACGAGGGCTCCGCTCAGGAGGAGGACGGCGGGCGCCAGCATGAGCGCCGCGAGGATCGTGGCGCGCGAATCGACCCCGGGAACCCGCGAACCGCCCGTCCAGGCCTTGGCCACCTGCCAGTGCGCGGCGAGGAGCGCGAGCGCGGGCACGAGGCTCCACAGCGCGGCGCTACGGTTCCACCCGGTGAGCAGACCGACGGGCTCGACGACCCAGACCGCAACGGCACCGAGCGTCGCAGCGACGCCCATTCCAGCGGCGAGGACGAGCAGGTCGCGCCCGAACTCCTCGGTGAACGACGTCTCGTGCTCCTGCGTGGCTTCCCACATGGCCATGACCAACCCCCTGCAGTTGTTCGCTCGGCGTTCGCCGACCGCCTTCAACCCCTAGGACGCAGGGACGCCCCGTTCGGTTGCAACCGATCTGCATCGCGTGGGAACTGCTGCGCGGGGCTCGAGTCAGCCGGCGTGAAGCTGCGTGACGTCGGTGCGGGCACCACCTCGCACGAACCGCGGCAGGACGAGCGACAGCAACGCCGGAAGGAGCACCTCGTAGCCGCCCGATTCGCCGTCCCCACCGCCCGAGGTGGGAAACGCGACGAAGGCGACGATCTCGGAGAGCAGCCCCATGCTGAGGCCGAACGCTGCGAGGCCGTAGGCGAAGAAGGCAACGGCGCGCGTACCGAAACCGAGGGGCTGTCCCCGCAGCGCCAACACACACCCGATCGCCGAGACGAGAAGGAGGGCAGTGGCGATCAGGCCGATGACAGCCCGCTGGCCCGACGCTCCAGCGCTCCCGCTTCCACTGACGGTGGACAGCGCGACGTAGCGGTTGACGAGGGCCAGGGCGATCGCAATGACAACCGCCGCGACGGCGCTGCTCCACCCGAACCACGTCGGCAGTTCGTGCACCTGGCCGACGCCGCGGAGCACTGGGTTGCCGGCGTCAGGCACCGCCGACGAACTCGGCGCCACGGGGGCACTCTCGACGGCACTGTGCGGGGCCTGCAGGGTCTGCGACCGCGGTCGGCGTGCCGCTCGATCGCCCCGAGGCCGGCCACGAAACCGCCCGCGAGGGCAAGGTTGAAGCAGGTGAGGACGAGTGCGAGCCAGGCGCCATCGGGGCCGGCCAGGCCGAAGTCGTGGCCCTGCTCGCCGCCGAACGCACTGACGAGGAACCAGATCGCCGCCACGATGACGAGGACGAACGGGATCGTGGCGAAGGCACGGCCGAGATCGCCCACGCGCGAGGTCCACAGTCGCAACACGCACACGAGCGCTACGACGCCCGTGCCGACGCAAGTCACGACCGTGAGCGTCGAACTGAGGGCCGACGGGCCGTCGAACCCGTTGTTCGTGGCGAAGATCGCGACGAACCCGAACCAAGCCATGAAGAAGCTGACGACGGCCGCGAGCAGCACCGCCGGGATCGACGTACTGCGTCTCACGACGACGGCCCCGGGTCGCTGCGGAGCGCAGGCACCCTCTGATCGGTGGCCCTGCAGTGCGTCATCGGTTGCCCCTTCGCTCGTGGGTTCACCGTAGACGCGCCGCACAGCCACGCGGCGCCAACGCGCCGAACTGCCCTACTGCTCGCTCTGGGCGCGATCGAGCAGCTGCGCCAGGTGGATGCCCCGACGCTCCGTGAGGTCCGCGATCTGTGTTCGGCACGAGAACCCATCGGCGAGCACATCGGCGTCGGGACGGGCATCCATGGCCGGGAGCAACTGCTGTTCGGCGACCTTGACGGAGACCTCGTAGTGCCCCTGTTCGACGCCGAAGTTGCCGGCGAGCCCGCAGCACCCGCCGAGCTGCTGGAGGTTCGCGCCGGCGTCCTTGAGCAGCTTCGCGTCGGGCGACCAGCCCATGACGCCGTGGTGGTGGCAGTGCGGCTGGGCGACGACATCGGTGCCGCTCAGGTCGGGCGCGGTCCACGCGTCGTCCCCCGCGAGGAACTCCGCGAGCGTCGAGGTCGAGCGCGCGACGAGGGCAGCGTCCTCGTCTCCGGGCAACAGTTCGGCGGAGTCGCCCCGCAGCACGGCTGTGCACGAAGGCTCGAGTCCGATGACGGGCACGTGGCGGCGCGCGACCGGCGCGAGATCGCCCACGAGTCCGCGAAGTTGCTTCTTGGCCCCGTCGAGCTGGCCGGTGGAGATCCACGTCAGGCCGCAACATCCCGCGCGCTCGACGATGTAGGGCTCCCATCCCGCACGACGCAGCACGCGCACGGCGGCCTGGCCGACCTCGGGCGAGAAGTGATCGGTGAAGGTGTCGACCATGATGACGACGGCGTTCTCGCTCACCGAGCCCGCGCGGTCGGCATCCTCGAAGAAGCTCACATCGTGCGTGCGGCACCAGTCGCGGAACGACTCACGCGCCATCGCCGGAACGCTGCGGCGCGGGTCGACGCCGGCCACCTTCTTGAGCACCGGCACCTTCTGCGTCGTGGCCAGCGCGAGGTTGAACAGCCCCGTCGCGCGACGGCCCAGGCGAACCCACCGCGGCAGCTGACCGAGCGCATAGTGCGAGCGCGGCCGCACGCGCCCCTTGTACGTCTGGTGCAACACCTCGGACTTGAACGCCGGCATGTCGATACCGGTCGGACAATCAGAGGTGCAGCCCTTGCACGACAGACACAGGTCGAGCGCGTCGTGCACCTCCTTCGACTTCCAGCCGTCGCGCACGAAACCGCCGTCGAGGCCGCCGTTCACCATCTCCTGCAGGAGGCGGGCGCGGCCGCGCGTCGAGTCCTTCTCGTCGCCGGTGGCGGCGTAGCTCGGGCACATGACGTTCGTGGTACCGAGCGTGCTGGCGCGACACTTTCCGACACCGGTGCACCGGTGGACGGCCTTCGCGAAGTCGCCGCCGTCGTGGGCGTAGGCAAGAGCCAGGTTCCTCGTCAGGGGCGCGACGTGTGCCATTCGGACGTCGGCCGCAGCAGGGTTGGGGTCGACGAGAACACCGGGGTTGAGCAGGTTCGTCGGGTCGAAGATCTCCTTGACGCCGGCGAACAGCCCGAGTGCCTCCGGCGAGTACATCGAAGCGAGGTACTCGCTGCGGGCCCGCCCGTCACCGTGCTCGCCGGACATCGAACCGCCGTAGCGAGCTACGAGTTTCGCCGACTCACCGAGGAACTCGTGCAGCACATCGGTGCCGCCGGGGGCGCCGAGGGGGAAGTCGATGCGGATGTGCAGGCACCCGTCACCGAAGTGACCGTAGGGCAGGCCGGAGAGGTTGTAGCCGGCCATGAGTTCGTCGAAGTCACGCAGGTACGCGCCCAGCTTCTCCGGCGGGACGGCGGCGTCCTCCCAACCCGGCCACGCGGGCAGATCCTTGGGCGAGCGCCCGGCCAGGCCGGCGCCGTCCTCGCGCACCTTCCACAGGGCCGTCGACTCGGCGACATCGGTGACGACGCGTCCGTCGAGAGCATTGCAGCCGACGAGGCAGGCCTCAGCGCGCGCCATGACCTCGGCGTGGTCGTCACCCGCGATCTCGACGAGCAGCCACCCCGAGCCCTTCGGCAGCGCGGGCACGGCCTGCGCGCCGCGGCGAGCGATGAGCACGTCGACCAAGCGACGATCCATGCCCTCACACGCGATGGGGTCGAAGGCGCGCACGAGCGGTGCCGCGTCGCCGGCACTCGCCATGTCCTCGTAGCCGAGGGCGACGAGGACGCGGTGCGTCGGGTCGGTGACAAGACGCACCGTCGCCTCCGTGAGCACGCCGAGGGTACCCTCGGTGCCCGCCATGAAGCGGGTGACGTCGAAGCCGCGCTCGGGCAGGAGCGTCTCCATGGCGTAGCCGGAGACCTGGCGGTCGAAGCGACCGAACTCCTGACGGACCGTGGCGAGGTTGCCGCCGACGAGGGCGTCGAGCCGCTCGAGGTAGGGATGAGTCGACGTCAGCTGATCGCGCGGCGCACCATGGTCGAGGCGCAGCAACTCCCCTGCGGCCGTGGCCATCTCCATGCCGAGGAGGTTGTCGCTCGTCTTGCCGTACGCCAGCGCGCGCGACCCGCACGCGTTGTTGCCGATCATGCCGCCGATCGTGCACCGGGTGTGCGACGACGGGTCCGGCCCGAATCGCACGCCGTGCGGCACGACGGCCTTCTGCAGGCTCTGGTGTACGACGCCCGCCTCGACGACGGCCCGGCCTGCTGCGACATCGACGTCGAGCACCTTGTTCATGTGCTTGCTGAAGTCGAGCACGATGCCCGGGCCCACGGCGTTGCCCGCACAGGACGTACCGGCGCCGCGGGGCGTGATCGGCACCCCGAGCATGCGTGCGACGGCGAGAGTCTCCAGCACGTCGTCGGTGTTGCGCGGACGCACGATCGCCCGCGGCAGCACGCGGTAGAGGCTTGCATCGCTCGAGTAGGCGGCGCGGTTCGTACCGTCGACGAGAACGTCGCCCACCTCGTGGTGCCGCAGTTCGTGCGCGATGGTTTCGACATCGATCGTCGCGGCGTGAGCGGTCACTTCGGCGGCAGGCTTCGGCATCGTGGTCACGTCGCCATTGTCCCCGAGCACGCTCGTGGACGCGTCACCCTGTCACGAGTCAAGACGTCGCCTGCGCGCGTCTCAGTTCTGACACGTGATGATATCGTCCGGCTTGTACTTCGTGTGGATCTTCTC
Organism: Dermacoccus barathri; assembly: GCF_015070805.1. NCBI lineage: Bacteria > Bacillati > Actinomycetota > Actinomycetes > Micrococcales > Dermacoccaceae > Dermacoccus > Dermacoccus barathri. The sequence goes on from NZ_JADCTK010000007.1 coordinate 125,605, forward strand.
CGTACGCACGGTCGTCGAGCCCGACTTCAGTTCTCGGTAGACGTCGACGTCGAAGCCCGGAACACCGCCACCGACCGTGTTCTCACAACCCTTGACGTTCTTGACCGTGCGGTGCTTGGGCGACTGAATGTTGTACTTGCCGCTCGTGCGGGTGGCCACGTCGTACTTCTTCGTGCCGTAGAAGTCCATGACGACCTTGTTCGACTCGACGTGGGCCTTGATGAGAATGGGCTTGCCGGTGTCGTTCGTCCACTTGTTGTCAATACCGGGGTTCCAGATCGTCGCTTCGCGACCCATCGGGTAGCGCGAGATGTACACGGCGTGCGCCGTGTGCTCATCGAGCTGGACACCGGCGAAGAACGCCGTGTTGTACATCGTCGTGGAGACCTGCGAGACGCCGCCGCCCATGCCGTCGAGGTGCAGACCACCCTGCAGCGTGCCCGCTTCGACGTACCCGGATTCCTTCGTGAACTCGTACCCGAGCGCGCGCAGCAGGCTGAACTGCTCGCCCGGCTGGACGACGATGCCGTTGAGGCGGTTGATGGCCGTCGTGATGTTGTGAATGCGAGCCTGCTGGCTGGGGCCCGTGGGGAACGGCGACTCGAAGTGAGCCATGGAGGTGCTGGGCAGTGCCTCGACGTTGACGTCCTTGGCCATGACCGCCGGCTTCTGCTCCTTCATGGCGAGCGTGGCCTTGTGATCGCCCACGAGGGCGTCACCGACGATCTTGGCGACCTTCGACTCGTCGATCTCCTTACCCGAACGACCCTCGACGACGGACGGCTGACCGTCCTTCCAGACGACCTTGGCGTCGACTGCCGGAACGCGCATCTTGTCGCCGCGCGAGAGAACCGTCGTCAGCAGAGCCTCGGTGTCGACCTTGATCGCCGGCTTGCCGTCGGACCCGGTCGTGGAGGAGATGACGTCGGAGACCTGAGCCGGCGTCAGGGTGACGCTCTGTCCGTTGGCACTGACCTCCAGCGGGGCAGACATCGCCTTCTTGGCGTCGCCCTCCGCGAAAGCCTGCACGGCGTTGTCCGAGGCGTCGGAGTTCTTCTCGACGAGCTCGGTCGTGTAGTCCGTCTTCTTCGGCCAGCCGCTCGCGATGGCGTCGGCGACCTTTTTCTCGTCGACGCCGTGGCCCGGTGCCCCGTCGACGATGGACACCTTGCCACCGATGAACTTGACGCGTCCCTGCTTCGGAGCACCGTCGATCTTCGACTCCGCGGCCTTCTTGACCAAGGTCGTCAGGGCGGTTTTGTCGACGGAGTACACCGGCTCGATCTTCTCGCCTCCGCCGTTGATCTGATCGAGCAGTCGGCCCGGGGAGAGGCTGAACTCGGTGACGCCGTCGAGGGTCTTCTCGGCGTCGGGCTTCCACGCGGATGCCGGCGCCAGGTCGAAGGACTGATCGCCGGCCGTGACGTTCGCCTTCGTCGAGGCGTTCGGGTGCTTGAGCGTGAGGACCTGGCGGGTGGCCTGTTCGGACGTCATGCCACCGATGCTCTTGCCCGCGACGGTCGTGCCCTCGGGGATGGCGTCCTTGTAGTGGTAGCACGCGCCGACGTAGGCGGCCGCGGCAAGAGCGACGACACCGACGCCACTGCCGATGAGCAGGCCCTTCTTCCCTCGGCGCGCAGATGCGTTCCGTGCGTCGTCGCTCACTGAAACCCCTTGAATACCGTTCGTCGTGTGAACACCCATTGCAACACGAGTTCGAGGCTGCGGCGTGCACGCTGATGCTCGACGCGCCGCCGTTCACCCGAACGAGTGTCATACGAGGCGACCGAAGGCCCCGCGGTAGTACGTGAGGGCATCGCCGGGGTCGTCGCCGATCGCCAGCGACAGCACCTCACCGACGACGAGCGTGTGGTCGCCGGCATCGAGCGTGCTGGTCGTGCGGCACTCGAACTCTGCCAGCGCACCGTCGAGGAGGGCGACATCGGTGACCTCGCCGCGGTGGTGCGGGACGCGGTCGAGCTGCCCGTGCAGTGGGCGGCCACGCGTCGACAACCAACTCGCGGTCTTCTGAGCGTCCGCACCGAGCAGGGACACACCCCATTCGCCGCACTCCATGACGGCGTCCCAGAAGCGCGCCTCGCGCTCGACGCTGATGAGCATGAGGACGGGCTCGAGCGAAACGCTCGTGAGGGAGTTGACCGTCATGGCGTGATCAAGACCGCCGGCCTTCGTCGTGACGACGCTGACGCCCGTGGCAAATCGCCCGATGGCCTTGCGGTAGTGGTCCGGGTCGACCGGTTCGTGGTGGGTGCTCATCGCGTCACCAGGGGCGCTCGGTGGCCGTCGGTTCCCGGCCCGGCGTGCTCGCCGGGAGCCGCGACACCGACACGTGCACGCGCTTCGGCGTCATAGCGGGCGTACCCCTCACGGCCGGAAAGTCGCGCGGCGATGTCGTTGGACAGGGCGTAGACCTCGTCGGCCACGGTGACCTGCGTCCGGTGCGCTCGAAGCGCCCTGATCTGCGCGGTGACGGCCTGCTCGTCCACGACGGCGTGCGTCACCTCGGCGTCCTCCGCGACGGACGGCGGGAACGGGCCGTCGGCCGAGGGCACGAGGAAGCCCGTCTCCTCGAGGAACTGCGGGGAGCACATCGCGTGCAGCCAGGCCCGGTCCTCGACGGCCCACGAGCGCGGCGTCAGCGTGATGAACAGCTGCGGCTGCGTCCGCGAGGCCGCGACCGCGGAGACCGTGACCTCGTGGGTGCGGATGTGATCGGGGTGGCCGTAGCCGCCCTGCTCGTCGTAGGTGACGACGGCGTCCGGGGCGAGCGCATCGATGTAGGCGGCGACATCGGCTGCCACGGCGTCGACGTCGCAGCTCGCGAAGGCGCGCGGGTGCGCGGCGGACGGCGTACCGACCATGCCGGAGTCGCGGAACGCAGGCGCCGACTCGCGCCCGCTGACGCGACGGAACTCATCGTCGCCGAAGACGACCGACGAGGTGACGGCCGTGGCCTCCATCGCGGCGCGCAGTTCGTCGCGGCGCACCTCGGCCAGCGGGTCGGCTGCGTCAGGATCACGCGCCTCGTCTGCGGGAAGTTCGAGGTGCTTGAGGTCGTCGGGGATGACCTCGCCCTCCTCCCCGAGCGTGCACGTGAGCACGTGCACCTCGTCGCCCGCGGCGACATGATGGGCCAACGCGACGCCCGTCCACAGCGATTCGTCGTCGGGATGTGCGTGAATGAAGAGCAGACGGGCCATGAGGTCAACCTTCGTACGGGATCGATCGAAACGCAAAGCGTTCGTGAAGCGTCCCCGGCAACGACGAAGGCGGCCACCCCCGGAGAGGGTGACCGCCTTCAGCAGGCGCGGAGCGTCAGCTCTTGGCCGCGTTCTTAGCACGCGACGTGGCGCGAGCACGCTCGTTCGCGTTGAGCACGACCTTGCGGATGCGCACGGCGGTCGGCGTGACCTCGCAGCACTCGTCCTCACGGCAGAACTCGAGGCTCTGCTCGAGGGAGAGCTGCTTCGGCGGGATGACCTTCTCGAAGTTGTCGGCCGACGACGCGCGAACGTTCGTCAGCTTCTTCTCCTTGGTGATGTTGACGTCCATGTCGTCGGCGCGGCTGTTCTCGCCGACGATCATGCCCTCGTACACCTCGGTGCCCGGGGAGACGAACAGGACGCCACGCTCCTGCAGGTTGACCATCGCGTACGACGTGACGGGGCCGCTGCGGTCGGCGACGAGCGAGCCGGCGACGCGCGTCGTGATGACGCCGAACCACGGCTCGTAACCCTCGTGGATGCTGTGCGCGATTCCCGTACCGCGGGTCTCGGTGAGGAACTCGGTGCGGAAGCCGATGAGGCCACGCGCCGGCACGACGAACTCCATGCGGATCCAACCGGTGCCGTGGTTCGTCATCTGCTCCATGCGGCCCTTGCGGGCGGCGAGCAGCTGGGTGATGCCACCGAGGTGCTCCTCGGGGGTGTCGATCGTGAGGCGCTCGGTCGGCTCGTGCAGCTTGCCGTCGATCTCACGCGTGACGACCTGCGGCTTGCCGACGGTGAGCTCGAAGCCCTCGCGACGCATCTGCTCGACGAGGATGGCGAGCGCGAGCTCACCACGGCCCTGCACCTCCCACGCGTCGGGACGCTCGGTGGGCAGCACGCGCAGCGAGACGTTACCGACGAGCTCCTTGTCGAGGCGGTCCTTGACAAGGCGCGCCGTCACCTTGGTGCCGCGCTCCTTGCCGACGAGCGGCGAGGTGTTCGTACCGATCGTCATCGAGATGGCTGGCTCGTCGACCGTGATGAGCGGAAGCGGGATCGGGTTCTCGGCGTCGGCGAGCGTCTCACCGATCGTGATGTCGGAGATGCCGGCGACGGCGATGATGTCGCCGGGCCCGGCGGCCTTCTCGGACGGCTTGCGCTCGAGGCCCTCGGTCATGAGCAGTTCGGTGATGCGCACCTTCTGCTGCGTGCCGTCGGCCTTGCACCACGTGACCTGTTGGTTCTTGGCGATCTCGCCGTTGAACACGCGCAGCAGCGCGAGGCGGCCGAGGAAGTTGTCCGAGTCGAGGTTGGTGACGTGAGCCTGCAGCGGCGCCTCGTCGTCGTACGTCGGCGCCGGGATCGTGTCGAGGATCGTGCGGAACAGCGGCTCCACCGAGTCACCCTCGGGCAGCGTGCCGTCCTCGGGGCGCGTCATCGAGGCGATGCCGTTCTTGCCCGAGGCGTAGACGATCGGGAACTCGATCTGGTCCTCGTCGGCGTCGAGGTCCATGAAGAGTTCGTAGACCTCGTCGATGACCTCGCCGATGCGGGCGTCGGGACGGTCGACCTTGTTGATGCACAGGATGACCGGCATCTTCGCGTCGAGCGCCTTGCGCAGCACGAAGCGCGTCTGCGGCAGCGGGCCCTCGGAGGCGTCGACGAGCAGGACGACGCCGTCGACCATGGAGAGGCCGCGCTCGACCTCACCACCGAAGTCGGCGTGGCCCGGGGTGTCGATGATGTTGATCGTGACGAACTCGCCGTCAGCGAGCCCGGCGACGTCCTTGGCCGCCGGGCCGTTGTAATGGATCGCGGTGTTCTTCGCGAGGATCGTGATGCCCTTCTCGCGCTCGAGGTCACCCGAGTCCATGACTCGCTCACCGGTCGACTCGACCGTGGCGCGCTCGGCGAAGACGCCGGCCTGCCAGAGCATCTTGTCGACCATCGTGGTCTTACCGTGGTCAACGTGGGCGACAATCGCGACGTTTCGGACGTCGTTACGGGACTTCAAAGCCATACTTTCCATTGTCGCAGGGTTTTTCCGTGCTCGAGGACACGTCGTTCGGAGCATGACGAGGCACACATCGTCCGACACCTGCCGCGACCGCACGCAACGCTCAGAAGTGCACGGGGCCGATGGAGGTGGCGGAGGCGCTGGCGTCGGCGGCGTGAGCTGCGGCCGCTGTGGTGACCATGTCGGCGCTCCGGCGAGTTACACAAGGCTTTCCTACCTTGGCGCGGGGAGGCTGGCTCTTCACACTGACGATCATGACGAGTTCCGCACCTGCCGCGCATGCCGGAGAGCCGCATGATGCCACTCACGCTTCGACGTTGAACTGGCTGCGTGCCGGGGTGCTCGGCGCCAACGACGGCATCGTGTCCGTCGCCGGTCTCGTCATGGGTGTGGCCGGCGCGACGACGCAGCGCACGCCCATTCTCGTCGCCGGCATCGCGGGCATCGTCTCGGGCGCGCTGTCGATGGCAGCAGGCGAATACGTCTCCGTCTCCACGCAGCGCGACAGCGAGAGGGCCCTCATCGCCAAGGAGCGCTGGGAACTGGCACACCTTCCCGACGAGGAACTCGCCGAGCTGGCTGACATCTACGTCGACAAGGGGCTCGAGCCGGAGCTCGCCCGTCAGGTCGCGGAGCAACTCACGGCGAAGGACGCTCTGAAGGCCCACGCCGAGGCCGAACTCGGCCTCGATCCGGAGGCCCTGACGAACCCGTGGAGCGCCGCGGGCGCATCCTTCCTCGCCTTCGCGCTCGGTGCTCTCGTGCCGCTGCTCGCCATCCTGATGCCCCCGACGAACCTGCGGGTGCCGGTGACGGTCGTCGCTGTCGTCCTGGCCCTCGCCGTCACGGGTTTCGTCAGTGCCCGTCTGGGCGGCGCGGCACCCCAGCGCGCCGTCGTACGCAACGTCGGTGGCGGCCTGCTCGCCATGGCCATCACCTTCGGCGTGGGCGCGCTCGTCGGCACCGGCGTCGGCTGAGCCCGACACTGCCCGTCGTGTCACGTCTGCGACACGGCACCTGCGACCGGTCAGCCCTCGCGCGGGTCGACGAGGCCGGAGCCCTGCGGCGCGTGCGCCGGGTCGCTGCCCTTCTCGACGATGCGGTTGTCGCCGTCGACGAACACCACGCGGGGTTCGTGGGCGGCGAGCTCGTCCGGGCCGAACTGGCCGTAGGCGATGAGGATCACCGTGTCACCGACGCCCACGAGGTGCGCCGCCGCGCCGTTGATACCGATGCGGCCCTCACCGCGCGGCCCCTCGATGACGTAGGTGGTGAGGCGGTTGCCGTTGTCGACGTCGACGATGTCGATCTGTTCACCTTCGAGAAGATCTGCGGCCTCCATGAGGTCGGCGGAGATCGTGCACGAGCCGACGTAGTGCAGATCGGCATGCGTGACCGTGGCGCGATGGATCTTGGCGCGCATCATCGTGCGGAGCATGGCAAGCAACCTTCCTGGTGACCTGAGGATCGAGCGTGCGAGCAGTGGGGTAACGCGCACGGCCCCCGGTTTGTGCCCGTGAGCTCGACCACGCCTGTCGCACCATCGCGTGAACGCTGAACCCCGAGGCCTCGATCACGTCGACCCCCTAGACTACCGGTGCGAGACGCGCGACATAGTCGTCTCTCGAGCACGGCCGTGCGGGCGACGCGCCGGTGGGTGCAGCAGCCGCCGTCGCTTCGTTCCCCAGGCAGGTTCATCATGACTGAGGCCGACTACACGAGCCGTTCTGCGCGCCGTCGCGAGTCCGCGCGCTCCAACCCAGGCAAGCCCGTCGCTGCGGTGGTCGTTGCCCTCCTCGCCATCGGCGGTGGAGCGTGGGCCTGCAACAAGGCGGGGGACGACAACGGCGGTAACGGTGAGAACGCCGCCGCCAGTGGCGACAAGTGCGCCGGAGCCCAGATCACGATCACCGCGAACCCGACGCTGTCCGGCCCCCTCACGAAGGCGCTCGAGGGGTACAAGGGCGGCCAGGACGGGCAGGGCTGCGAACGCACATACGCCGTGCAGGCCGCCACGGATTCCGAGACCCTGCAGCAGATCGAGAACGGATCCCCCAGTGCCCAGATCTGGGTGAGCGACAACCCCGGCTCGTTCGACGAAGCCTCCGAGGCCGCCGGGACGAAGATCACGCCGGGCACCGCCTTCGCCTCATCGCCTGCCATCATCAGCGGGCCGAGCGCGCAGTTGAGGAAGCTGGGCACGGACGAGGCGGCATGGACGAAGATCCTGTCAGCCAACCCACCGCTGACCGTCGCCAACATCACGCGTGATCGTGCGAGCGCCCTCGCCGTGACCGCTGCGTCCCAGGCGCTGGGCACCGACAACTCCAAGGCCCGCGAGGTCTTCGGCCGGCTCGCGCTGACGGCCCGCGACAGCATTCCCTCGGACGCTCCGCACGTGACATCCGAGGCCGCCCTGGCGGCTCGCAACGCGAAGAGTTCGACCAAGCTCTCCGAGATCGGACTCGAGGGCGGCTCTCCGCTCGTCAAGGTCTCCGCGGCCAAGCTCATCGCCGACGACCCGCAGACGGACGCGGCGTACAGGGACCTCATGTCGCGCTTCACCTCCGCCGAGGGCCAGAAGGCCTTCGCTGCGGCCGGGTACCGCACCGCAGACGGGTCGAAGCCGCCCTCGAATGCGCCCGCAGGCGCCGACGCGGTGCGAGCTACCTCCGGTGCGAGCGACGAGAGCGTCAGCCAGGTCGTCGCCAGCTGGGCCGAGGCCACCAAGCCGCTGCGTCTGACCACAGTCGTCGACGTGTCCGGTTCGATGCGCGAGAAGACCCGCGGCGTCAGCCGTATCGAGGCTGTCTCCAAGGCGACGAAGCACGGACTCTCCCTGGTGCCCGCATCGACGTCCATCGCCGTGTGGGAGTTCTCGACGGAGCTCGACGGCAAGAAGGACTACGAGGAGCGCATTCCGATGTCGCCGATCTCCGACCCTGCCAAGCTCAAGCGCATCCAGGCCTCGATCGACACCCTTCCGCAGCGGGTCAAGGGCGACACCGCTCTCTACGACACCATCTGGGCCACCTACCAGGCCGCCCAGAAGGACTACAAGGACGGCCAGATCAGCACGGTCCTGCTCGTCACGGACGGCCGCAACGACGACCCGAAGGGCGGCCTGTCGCTCAGCGAGCTCAAGAAGAAGCTGCGGGACGCCGTCGACCCGAAGCGCCCCGTCGACATCTCGACGCTTGCGATTGGCGAGGACGTCAACACGAAGGAACTGAGCGACATCGCGAAGATCACCGGCAGCGGTGGTACGGTCTACACGGCCAAGACGCCGCAGGACGTGTCGGCCGTGCTCGCCGCGTCGTTGCAGAACCGCTCGAGCAACTGATCGTTCCCGCTGATCGTTCGCCGAAGGGCACGCGCCGCAGCTCGCGGTGCGTGCCCTTCGGCGTCCCGCGTCGACATGATGGGATGAGCCCATGCCCACGCTCGACGACCTCACCGCTCTGACCGGGCGCACCTTCGCCGCGGTCCTCTTCGACAACGACGGCACGCTCGTCGACTCGACGCCGGCCGTCGAACGCTCCTGGCTCGCGTGGGCTCGCGAATACGACATCGATCCCACCCTGCTCGGTCGCCACCACGGGGTGCCTGCGGCCGGCATCATCGCGAGCATCGCCCCGCACCTCGACGCACGGGCCGCGCTGGCGCGCATCACGGAACTCGAGGTCGCCGACACGGACGACGTCCGTGCGATCGCGGGCGCCGTCGAGGCCGTGGAGGCCATCGGCCCGAAGCGCTGCGCCGTCGTGACGTCGGCGACGCGCGAGCTAGGCCTCGCCCGACTCGCCGCAGCGGGGATTCCGTTGCCCGACGTCGTCGTCACGTTCGACGACGTGGAGCGCGGCAAACCGCACCCCGATCCCTTCCTTCTCGCGGCCGAGCGTCTCGGCGTCGACCCTGCCGAGTGTCTCGTCGTCGAGGACGCTCCGAGTGGACTCACAGCCGCCACAGCCGCCGGGTGCGCAACCCTCGCCCTCACCTCGACGACGCCTGCCGAAGCACTCGACGCCGACGCCGTCGTCGCATCCCTGGCGTCCGTACAGTTCGTTCCGGGCTCCGAGGGCGTCGCGCTCGAATCCCGTTGACGCCCGGTCGATCACCTGGCGTTCACCCGGCCCACCTACGGTGGATTCATGAGTGATCGAGTCGTTCTCATCGGCGCCGGCGACGTCGGCGTCGCCTACGCCTACGCCCTCGTCAACCAGGGCCTCGTGCACGAGTTGTCGATCATCGACATCAACGAGCAGAAGGTCTTCGGCGAGGTCATGGACCTCAACCACGGTGTCGTCTGGGCACCGACACCGACCCGCGTCACCGTGGGCGAATACGCCGACTGCGCGGACGCCGACGTCGTCGTCATCACGGCGGGCGCCGCACAGAAGCCCGGCGAGACCCGCCTCGACCTGGTGGGCCGCAACGTCGAAATCTTCCGTTCCATCGTCGCCTCGGTCATGGAGACAGGCTTCGACGGCGTCTTCCTCATCGCCACGAACCCCGTCGACGTCATGACGTACGCGACGTGGAAGTTCTCCGGCCTGCCGTCGGAGCGCGTCATCGGTTCCGGCACCGCGCTCGACACCGCGCGCCTGCGCTTCATGCTCGGTGAGCTGTACGACGTGGCGCCGACGTCGGTGCACGCCGCGATCATCGGGGAGCACGGCGACACCGAGGTGCCCGCGCTGTCGTCGGCGAACGTGGCCGGTGCTCCCCTCTCGCGGGACCTCGACGCCGTGCCCGGCCGACGCGACGAGATCGAGCGCATCTTCGACGAAACACGCACCGCCGCCTACCAGATCATCGACGCCAAGGGCTCGACGTCGTACGGCATCGGCATGGCCCTTGCGCGGATCACCCGGGCGCTCCTTCGCGATGAGTACGCAGCCATCCCGATCTCGACGTACCTGCAAGGGCCCTACGGCGTCACCGATCTCTACCTCGGTGTGCCTGCGGTACTGGGGCGCAAGGGTGTGCGCAGCGTCGTCGAACTCAGCCTGACCGACGCCGAAGCAGCCGGCCTCGCCCACTCGGCCGAGGTGCTCGGGCGCATTGTCGACGACGCGAACCTGCGCGCGACCTGACGAACGTCGCGGCGGCCAAGCAGCCACGACGAAGCCCCGGAGACAGCCTTGGCGTCTCCGGGGCTTCGCGTGTGCGGGTCAGGCCGACGGGTGCGTCATGTCGGCAGGCACGACCCAGGCGTCGAAGTCCTTCTCCGAGACCTCACCGGAGGCGACTGCGGCCTCGCGCAGCGTGGTGCCCTCCTTGTGGGCCTTCTTCGCGATGGCGGCCGCCTTGTCGTAGCCGATGTGGCGGTTGAGGGCCGTGACGACCATGAGGTTGGAGGCAAGGTTCGCCTTGATGCGCTCGCGGTTCGGCTCGATGCCGCGTGCGCAGTGCTCGGTGAACGAGCGGCACGCATCGGAGATGAGGCGGATGCTCTCGAGCACGGCGTGCGCCATGACGGGCTTGAAGACGTTGAGCTGGAAATTGCCCTGCGAGCCGGCGAAGCCCACCGTGGCGTCGTTGCCGAACACGCGCGTCGCGACCATCGTCATGGCCTCGGCCTGCGTCGGGTTGACCTTGCCCGGCATGATCGAGCTGCCCGGCTCGTTCTCGGGGATGTTGAGTTCGCCGATGCCGTTACGCGGGCCGGAGGCCAGCCAGCGCACGTCGTTGGCGATCTTCATGAGCGCGCCGCCGAGCAGCTTGAGCGCCGAGGAGACAGCCACGAGTTCGTCGTGGGCCGAGAGCGAGGCGAAGAGGTTGTCGGCCTGACGGAACTCCTGGCCGGAGATCTCGGAGATCTTCTTTGCGGCGAGCTTGCCGAAGTCCGGGTGGGCGTTGAGGCCGGTGCCGACGGCCGTGCCCCCGATGGCCAGAGCGCGCGTGGCCTGCTCGGCCTGACGCACCTGCTCGAGCGCGAAGTCGAGCTGCGCCACCCAGCCACCGAACTCCTGTCCGAGCATGATGGGCGTCGCGTCCTGCAGGTGGGTGCGACCGACGCTGACGATGTCGGCGAACTCCTCGGCCTTGGCGGCCAGCACGTCACGCAGTTCGGTGACGGCCGGGTAGAGGCGCTCGACGAGATCGAGGACGACGGCGATGTGCATGGCCGTCGGGAAGGTGTCGTTGCTCGACTGGCCGCGGTTGACGTGGTCGTTCGGGTGCACGGGCTTCTTCGAGCCGCGCTCGCCACCGGCGAGTTCGATCGCACGGTTGGAGATGACCTCGTTGGAGTTCATGTTCGACTGCGTGCCCGAGCCGGTCTGGAAGACGACCAGCGGGAACTGGTCGTTCATCCGACCCTCGATGACGTCGTCAGCCGCACGCTCGATGAGTTCGGCGACGTCGGCGGGCAGCTGGTCGAGTTCGGCGTTCGCCTGGGCCGCAGCCTTCTTGAGGATGCCCAGGGCCCGCACCATCACCGGACCCCACACGAAGGTGTCGCGGCCGATGTCGAAGTTCTCGATGCTGCGCTGGGTCTGAGCACCCCAGTACGCCGCCTCGTCGACCTCGATCTGCCCCATGCTGTCGGATTCAGTACGCGTAGCCATACCTTCACTCTAGGCACGCTCCAGCCCCCACTTCCACACGCGGTGCGGCCTGCGGCCGGGCGACGCAGAAGCTCGCCCCGATAGCCTTCGGCCAGGACCCCAGAGCGCTTCGAACGACGTGGCGCGGGAGGGCTCGGGGAATGTCAGACTGGCGCCATGTCCTACTCCGAGTACTTCGCGTCCGACCAACTCGACACCCCCGCCACCGAGGACGAGATCGCTCACGCCGAGGAGGCCCTCGGCGTCACGTTCCCCGACGACCTGCGTGCCTTTTGGCTGACGTCAGCCACCTTCAACGGCCAGGTACTCACCGCCGACGGCGGTCCTGGCCCGTACCTGCGTGTGCTGCACCCGAGTTCGGTGACGAGGGTGGGCGAGGCGTGCGTGTTCGGTCGCGGTGAGGACTGGGATTTCGGTGTCGTTCCCGGCCACCCGACGCGCTGGGTCGACGTCGAACGCGGCACGGGTGAGGAACTGAGCGAACTCGGCGCGACGTTCGTCGGTTTCCTCGAGTCGCTGCGCGGCGAGTTCGAGACGGAAAACAATCTCCTCGACTGAGCGACATAGTTCCACGGTTCACAATTTGTAACTTTATTGTGACCTCGCTCACGCACTCTCTTTGCATCGCCTATGTAAGCGTTGTGGGCACTCACGACCCCACCTCCCGGGGTCGACGCGAAAAAGAGGCATGAAAATGACCCGACCGACGCTCCGCCTCGCCGCTGCCGCGGCCGGCACGACCATGGCTTTCGCGCTCGCCCCCACGGCAGGCGCCTCCCCCACGGTCGACAAGCCCGAGTACATCGTCGGAGGCTCCCAGGCCTCCAACCCGTCCGTCGTACAACTCGTCTTCACGCAGGACGGCGGTCAGTACGGCTGCACCGGCGAGGTCATCGCCGCGCAGTGGGTCCTCACCGCACGTCACTGCACCGAGGGCAGCAGCCGGATGAAGGTCTACACCTCCAACTCGACGACGAATCCCGGCACGCCGGTCTCCGGCGACCGCCTCGTCAACTCCCCCTACGGAGATGTCGGACTCGTCCACCTCGCCAAGCCGGTCGGCGCCAACCCGATGCCGATGGCCAACTCGTACACGGCGCAGCGTGGGCAGACGGGCGTCATCAGCGGCTACGGCCTTCGCGCCAACAGCCAGCAGTCCACCGGCCTGTTCAAGGCGAACGTCACCGTCCTCGGCTCGAGCACGGATGCCTACCGCGGCCGCGCGATCCACGTCCAGGGCATCGACGGCGCCTCGAACCACGGTGACTCCGGAGGCCCGCTCGTCATCAACGGTCAGATCGTGGGCGTCTGCTCGACGGGCGACACGGCCGACCCGGGCAGCAACATCCACGCCGGTTCGAACTACTCCAACATCACCGGCCACCGCGCCTGGATCCGTCAGACCGCGGGCGTCTGAGCCACGACCACGATTGACGAGGGGCGCCGCACTCACGACGAGTGCGGCGCCCCTCGTTCGCGCCACGCGCCGAAATCAGCGCGGGAGCGTCAGTTCTCCTGATCCATCCACTCGTGCCACGAGCGGCCACGCACGATGACGGCGTCCTCCTGCCGCGGCAACATGCCGCCCTCGGCCATGGATGCAGGCGCTTCGCCCGGCTTCACAGCGGCATCGAGCCCCTTGGCCGCAACGTGCTCGCGGGCCAGGCCGACGAGACTCTCGGTGCGCGGCCCGGCGAGTTGGACATCGCCGTCGAACGACCCCGTCGCCATCTCGAGCAGCAGACGAACGACCTCGGCGGAGTCGACCGGCTGGAATTCCACGTCCATGACGTCGGCCACGCCGTCGGTGGTGAACCACTCGACCATCTGGCCCGGGGATTCGTGGAACTGGGTGGCGCGCAGAACGAGGACGCCCGGGGAGTTCTCCCGGTGGGCCTTCTCCTGTGCCAATTGCCGACGTAGTAGCCGTAGTCGGGGCTCTCCTCGATGCCGACGATCGACAACACGACCGTGCGTCGCACGCCGGCCTCGTGAGCTGCCTGGCCGAGATGGCCGGCCACCGAACGGAAGAAGCTGACCGCCTCGTCCTCCTCGACGCTCGCGCCCTGCGTGACGTCGACGACGGCATCCACGTCCGCGAGCGCCTCGGCGAGGCGGGGCAGGACGGCCTCGTCCGTGAGGTCGAAGCCGGAGGAACGCGACACCTCGACGACGTCGTGACCGTCGGAGCGAGCCAGCTCGACGAGCTTGGTTCCGATGAGGCCGGTCGAGCCGGCGATGGCGACACGCATGACTTCTCCTTGCGTTGCGGTGGAATCGAGCCGCTGTGCCCAGTCAACCAGAGGGCGCGTTCAGAGCTTCTTCACGAGCGCGAAGCGCTGGAGGACAACCTGGGTGTCGTCGTTCACCGTGAAGTTCGGGTCGTCCGACTCGGCGCGCACGTCGTCACTCGTCCAGAAACGTTCGTGCGCTTCCCGCCATTCGGCGACGTCCCGGAAGCCTTCACCCTCGTCGAGGGCGTGATCGAGGTCGACCTCGTCGAGGCTGACGACGCGCACCTCGGTCGTCTCCGTGATGCCGACCGGCAGGCCGGTCGAGGAGATGAGCACCTCACGCTCCCCCACGACGGGCAGCGGCTCACCGTCCGTGCGGTACCCCTCCAGCAATGCCGACGTGGAACTCTTCGTACCGCTGATGATGGCGGCGAGCAGCGTGTCGCGTAGCGGACCCGGGAATGCGTAGAGGCCGGCGCGGGCTCCCGGCCACTGGGCCTCGATGGCAACGTCGCGCAGCCGATCGACGTGGTCGGCCCACGACGCGTCGTCACCGAACGGCAGGTTCGGGTTCGCCTCACGCAACCCCACGCGTCCGTCAAGCTGCTCGCGCAGAATGTCGAGATGCCCTGCGTGCCGTGCGATTTCGACGACAAGGTGAACGAGAATCCGGTGCAGCGTCACGTCGGGCTGGGGCCACCAGGGCACGCTGCCCGGAGCCTCAAGATCGAGGGCATCGATCGTCGCGTCGGCGTGGGCAACAGCGCGGCGGTACAGGAGCACGACGTCCTCGACCGACTCCTCGCCGGTCGCCCACATGTCCGCGTTGGGCTCCGCACCCGGCCCGATCCAGGGCAACTCCTCACCGGGACGGCCGAAGACGATGCCGAGATAGCCGTACTCCATCGCAGCAAGATGCTTGACGATGCCGAGAACGTTCGAGCCCGTCGACGTCATGGGCCATCGCGCCTGCCACTCGTCGAGCCCCTCGAGCTTCCACAACACCGCGGAACGCCATGAGTCGAGGTAGGTCTTGAGCATCGCCTTGTCGTCCATTCGACCAGCCTAGGGCCGCGCGTCACAATGGTCGGTATGCCTGAATCCCCCACAGCCTTCACGCGCGAGCAGGGACGTGCGCTCGTGCGCGCCGTTTTCGCGATCTTCTTCGTCAACGGCGTGATGATGGGCGCGTGGGGCGGTTCACTGCCGGGCCTGCGTGAGCGCGTCGGTACGGACGCGGGCGGCATCGGCGCCGTTCTCCTCGTCACCGGCGCGAGTGCCATCGTCTCGATGCAGATCGGCGGGCGCGTCTCCGACCGCATCACCCCACGCTTGCCGTCTCTCGTGAGCGGCGTCGCGATGGCTGCGGCTGTCGGACTCCTCGCCTTCGTACCGAACTACGTGGCTCTCGTCCTCGCGGGAGCGCTCATCGGTGCGAGCAACGGCACGATGGACGTCGCGATGAACGCCCTCGGTATCGACGCGGAGAAGGCCTCCGGCATACCGACGATGAGTCGTTTCCACGCGTTCTTCTCGCTCGGTGGCTTCGTCGGCGCGGTCATCGTCGTGGCGTTCGCCCGCCTGCAGGACGACGCCGATCCACGCTCGGCCCTCATCGTCATCGCCGTCGCGGCGCTCCTCGCGCTCGCCGCACTGCTGGCCCGCACCCCCAAGGCCCCCCACGACGACGCAGGCGCGCAGGCGACGGATGAGGCCGACGTTTCGGCGTCCGCGAAGGCCACGGGCATCCCGCCGCAGGCGTGGTTGCTCGGCGTCATGGCCCTGTTCTTCGGCTTCACCGAAGGAACGGCCATCGACTGGGCCTCGATCCACGTCACCGACGTCGCGAAGGTCGACGCCGGCACCGGCGCAGCAGGTCTCGTCGCCGTGTCGGCGACGATGGTCGTCATCCGCCTCGTCGGCGACGCGCTCGTGCGCCGCTACGGACGCGTCGCGGTCGTCCGATTCGGAGCTCCGGTGGCCGTCGCGGGTTTCGCGGTGACGGTGGTGGCGTCGTCCCTGCCTGTCATCCTCGCCGGCTGGCTGCTCGTGGGCCTGGGTGTCGGCATGATCGCGCCGCAGATCTACGCGATCGCGGGCCACATCGGCGGCGGTCGGGTGCTCGCCATCGTCACCGGCTTCGGGTACACCGCGTTCCTCGCCGGGCCGGGCGTCATCGGCTACCTCAGCTCACACTTCGACATCCAGCGCGCGATGCTCCTACCGCTCGTGGCGGGCCTGCTGCTCACCGCGCTGACGTTCACGCCCGCCCTGCGCGATTCGCAGGACGAGCGCGTAGGCGCCTGAGCGACCCCAAGGAGCCTGCTCAGGCCTCCTCGAGGCTCGCGCCACGTCGTTCGGGCAGGAGCAGTGACGCCACCATGGCGACGGCGAACGCGAACGCGATGAGCGCGAACGTCCACACCTCGCCGTGCTCGGTGAAGACGACCGGCACGATGAGCGGCGCGACGATCGACGCGATGCGGCCGAACGCCGTCGCGCTTCCGGCACCCGCGGCGCGGATCGCGGTCGGGTAGATCTCCGGCGTGATGGCGTAGAGCGCACCCCAGGCGCCGAGGTTGAAGAAGCTGAGTGCGCATCCGGCCGCGATGATCGTGGCTTCGGAGCCGGCGTTGCCGAACGCGAGCGCCGAGAGCGCGGAGCCGGCGAGGAACGCGGCGAGCGTGGGACGTCGGCCAGTCTTCTCGACGAGCACCGCAGCCGCGAGGTACCCGGGCAGTTGCGCGATCGTGATGATGAGCGTGAAGCCGAACGACTTGGCCACCGGGTAGCCACCGGCGACGAGGAACGTCGGAATCCACAGGAACGCGCCGTAATAGGCGAAGTTGACGCCGAACCACGTGGTCCACAGCGCGGCGGTGCGGGTGCGGTACGCCGGCGCGAAGGCGTCGGTCATTTTCGGCTTGGGCGCAGCCTCGTGGCCTGTCGGCGCGACGGCGGCGCGCTTCGGAGCTTCGATGCCGGACGCCGATTCGAACTCGCGGACGGATCGCTCGGCCTCCTCCTCACGTCCGGCGCGCTCGAGGAAGCGCACGGATTCGGGCAGGCCTCGACGCACCCACACGGCGTAGAGCGCGGGCACGAGGCCGAGGAGCATGGCCCAACGCCACCCGTTTTCGCGCGGCACCACGGTGAAGCCGATGACGGCGGCGAGCAGCCAGCCCACGGCCCAGAACGACTCGAGAGCGACGACCATGCGGCCCCGCAGTCGGCGCGGCGCGTACTCACTCACGAGCGTCGAGGCGACGGGCAGTTCGGCGCCGAGGCCCAGACCGACAACGAAGCGCAGAGCGCACAGCACGAGGAACGTCGGTGCGAGGGCTGACAGGCCCGTTGCAAGGCCGTACACGACGAGCGTGCCGGCGAAGACCGTGCGGCGGCCGATGCGGTCGGCCAGGGCGCCACCGGCGCCGGCGCCGATCGCCATCCCGATGAAGCCGATCGACGCGAGCCACGACAGGTCGGTGGTCGACAGGCCCCACTCCTTCTTCACGGCAACCATGAGGAAGGAGATGAGGCCGACGTCCATGGCGTCGAGCGCCCAGCCGAGGCCGGAGCCGACGAGCAACGAACGGTGACGACGGTTGAACGGCAGGGCGTCGAGACGCTCCTCGCGAGTTCGGTGTTCGGTCGTCATGGACATGGGCACTCTTTTCGTCAGTTAGGCACAAAGTCGTGCCGGAGAAAAGAGTAGCCCGATCGAACCCCTTTTGGTCAACAAGAGGAAAAGTCTGGTGCGTCACGCTCTCGACGGAGCAACCAGCGCGTCGAGGAGCACGCCCGCTCGCTTCCAATCGGCCGTAGATGGCGGCGACCTCGTCACGCGGGGCCGGCTCGAGCAGCGACTGGACCGTGCTCGTGTGCTGGAAGTCGGAAGGAGAACGCGAAGGCATCGAAGCACGGCTGACGCCCCGAGGAGCGCGGCGAGCAGGTTGAGGCCGTCGCCCAACCTACGTCCGACGAGAACCCGGATCCGGCGCAGGTGGCGGCCTTCACGAAGGAACGCATCGGCAGCGTGAAGGCCCCCAAGGAGGTCTTCGTGTGGCCTGACCTGCCGAGGTCAAAGGTCGGAAAAGTGCTCAAGACGGACGTCAAGCAGACGCTGAGTTCGGCCTCTCAGGCCTGACCACCGCCTGACGCAGCCCCATGACGATCACGGGCTGAGACGGCCGGCCCGTCCGCCGCTCGAGGGTGCGGCGAGCATCCTTATGCCGGTTACGGTCGTGCCACGCCCCACCCGCGAAAGGAAGTTCGACCATGACCTCATACGACGCCAACGCCGAAGGATTCTTCGGTGAGTTCGGTGGCCGTTTCGTGCCGCCGCACCTCGAGGAGCCGATGGCCGAGGTGGCACGCGCGTGGGCCGAGGCGAAGGCCGACCCGACGTTCCTCGGCGAGTACGAGCGTCTGCTCACCCTCTACGCGGGCCGCCCGTCGGTGCTGTTCCCCGCCGACAACCTGACGCGCCACGTCGGCGGCGCGCGCATCTACCTCAAGCGTGAGGACCTCAACCACACCGGGTCGCACAAGATCAACCACTGCCTCGGCGAGGCCCTGCTCGCGAAGCGCATGGGCAAGAAGAAGCTCATCGCGGAGACGGGTGCCGGCCAGCACGGCGTCGCTCTCGCGACGGCGGCCGCGTACATGGGTCTCGAGTGCGAGATCCACATGGGTGCGATCGACGTCGCCAAGCAGCACCCGAACGTCGTGCGCATGGAGATGCTCGGCGCGAAGGTCGTGCCGGTCGAGTTCGGCGGACGCTCGCTCAAGGAGGCCGTCGATTCGGCGTTCGACACCTACGCACGCGACTTCGAGGACGTCTTCTTCGGCATCGGCTCCGTCGTCGGCCCCGACCCGTACCCGTCGATGGTGCGCGAATTCCAGTCGGTCGTCGGGCGCGAGGCGCGCGAGCAGATCCTGTCGCTCGAGGGCCGCCTGCCGGACGCCGCGGTCGCGTGCGTCGGTGGAGGGTCGAATGCGATGGGCCTGTTCAGCGGCTTCCTCGACGACGAGGGCGTCCGGCTCTACGGCGTCGAGCCGGCCGGCGAGGGCGTCGAGGTGCCCGGCCGTCACGCCGCGACGATGACGAAGGGCACCCCCGGCACCCTGCACGGCATGGCCACCACGGTGCTGCAGGACGAGTCCGGTGAGCCGTCGGCGGTGCACTCCATCGCGTCCGGTCTCGACTACCCGGGCGTGGGCCCGCAGCACGCGTACCTCGCGTCGCTGGGCCGCGTCACGTACGTGACGGCCACGGACGACGAGTGCCTCGATGCCTTCAGCACCCTCTCGCGAGTGGAGGGCATCATCCCGGCGCTGGAGAGCTCGCATGCCATCGTCCACGCCATGAAGTTGGCTCGCGAGCTGGGCGAGGACGGCATCGTCGTCGCCAACCTCTCGGGGCGCGGCGACAAGGATGTCGACTACGTCGCCGAGTACCTCGCGGAGCACCCGCGCTCCTGAGCGCGAGCCTCGTCGCGGCGCGTTCGTTCGGTCACCGAGCGAACGCGCCGCGGTGTATCTCGGCCACGGACGCATGACCCGTCAGCGCCATCGTGAGGTCGAGCTCGGCGAGGGTGTGCTCGACGACGGCCTGCACCCCTTCGGCGCCCGCGAGCGCCAGACCGTAGACGTAGGGCCGCCCGAGGATGACGGCGTCTGCCCCGAGCGCGAGCGCCGTGAAAACGTCCGAGCCCGAGCGCACCCCGGAGTCGAAGAGCACGGTGAGATCGCCGACCTCGTCACCCAGGCTCGCGAGGACGTCGAGCGAGGCGACGGCGCCATCGACCTGCCGACCGCCGTGGTTCGACACGACGATGCCGTCAAGCCCTTGGTCGGCGGCGAGGCGCACGTCGTCGACGCTCTGGATGCCCTTGAGCAGGATCGGGAGCGACGTCCATTCGCGCAGCTTGGCCAGGTCGTCCCAGGTGAGACCGCTCGAGGGGAACACGTCGAGGAACGTCTCGACCGCGGCGCGAGGCAGCGGCGAACGGAGGTTCTCGCGCAGGTCGCCCGGGTAGTGCCGGGCTATCGACACCAGCGAGCGGGCCGCCGCGGGCGTCGGACGTTCGGTCGGTCGGGCCGATCCGCGGGCTGCGCGCTCCTCGACCCGCGCCATGAAGACCGGGTCGCTGAGGTACTGCGCGAGGCCCTGGCCACGCGCGAACGGCAGGTGCCCGAGGTCGAGGTCCTCGGGCCGCCACCCCATGAGGTGCGTGTCGAGCGTGACGACGACTGCCTCCGCACCGCACGCCTCGGCGCGCTGGACGAGCGAACGGGCCAGGTCGTCGTCGTTGCTCCAGTACAGCTGGTACCAGTGCGGCGTCTCGCCGAGTTCGGCGGCGACCTCCTCCATGGCGACGCTGGCTTGCGTCGAGTGGATCATCGGCGTCTGTGTGGACACGGAGGCCTTCGCCACGGCGCGCTCGGCCTGCGGGTGCGCCATTTCGAGGACGCCGATGGGCGCGAGCAGGAGCGGGTGCGCGTAGCGACGGCCGAAGAGGTCGATGCCGAGGTCGCGTTCACGCACGTCGCGCAGCATGCGGGGCACCGCGCGGTAGCGCGCGAAGGCCTCGACGTTGGCGTCGTTCGTGCGTCCCCGCCCCGCGCTGCCGTCGACGTATGCGAACGCACGATCACTCATTGCCTTGCGGGCGGCCTCGCGCAGTCGCCCCGGTTCGACGGGAACCACCGGGGTGCGTCCGTAGACACCGGCGCCGTAGATGGCACCCTGAATCCTGCGTCCGAGGTTGATCGCGTCCATGCCACCCACGGTAGAAGTCCCTCCCCTGCAACGGGTCCGCAGGCGCTTACCGCTTCGTTAGGTTGGGAGGCATGAAGGCGCGCCCCGAGATCATCGACGCCCACGTGCAGGAGCTGTGGCGTACGGGCGCGACGCGTATCGCGTCGAGCACCGGCAAGCTCGTGGCGTGCATGGTCGGCGCGCTCGGTTTCACGGCCATCGGCGGCGCCGGTCTCACGGTCGTCATCGGCGAGCGCGGCGTGCTCGGCGCGTTCACGAGCACACCGGGCTCGTGGGTGTGCCTCGTCGCGGTGCTGTTCTTCGGGGTGCTCGGCATCCCGTCGTTGACGATCCAGTTCCTACGTCGCCAAACGCTCGTCATCGAACGCGAGGGGGTACGCGTGCTGCGCGGTGATGGGCGCCAGGTTGCAGCCTTGGCGTGGCAGAACGTCGCTGAGGTCAGCCAGTTCCGTCACCGGAGTACGTCGATGACCAACTGTGTCCTCACGCCCGAGGCGGCCGATCTCCGGCGTGCGACGTCGGGGGCGGTCGCGCGGGGCCTGGCCCGGGCCGACGCGGCAGTCGTCGGTACCCAGGTGTGGACCGTGCCGACGATCTTCAAGTACCAGCGCGAGCTGCCCGAGATCCTTCGGGCGGCGCTGCACGGCTACCGCACCGGTTGGCGGCTCTAACGCGCAGAGCCCGCCCGAGCGCAAGGTTCGGGCGGGCTCTGCGGCGAAGCGTCCGGGTCAGACGACGCCGAGGGCGAGCATCGCGTCGGCCACCTTGACGAAGCCGGCGATGTTGGCGCCCTTGACGTAGTCGCCGGGCACGTCGAACTCGTCGGCGGTGCTCTGGCAGCGCTCGAAGACGCCCTTCATGATGGTTTCGAGACGCTTCTCGGTGTGCTCGAACGTCCACGAGTCACGCGAGGCGTTCTGCTGCATCTCAAGGGCGCTGACGGCCACACCACCACAGTTGGAAGCCTTGCCCGGCGCGAACAGGACGCCGGCCTCCTGGAGGATGTCGGTGGCGTCCGGCGTCGTGGGCATGTTGGCGCCCTCGGCGACGGCGACGCAGCCGTTCTTGACGAGCGTCTTCGCGGCGTCCGCCGGCAGTTCGTTCTGCGTGGCACACGGCAGCGCGACGTCGCAGGCGACGTCCCAGATCGAGCCGTCGGCGACGAACGTCGACTGCTTGCGCAGGTCGGCGTACTCGCTGATGCGGGCGCGCTTGTTCTCCTTGAGGTCGCGCACGATCTCGAGGTCGATGCCGTTCTCGTCGACGACGTAGCCGCCGGAGTCGCTCATCGCGATGACGGTGCCGCCCAGCTGGGCGACCTTCTGCGCGGCGTAGATGGCCACGTTGCCGGAGCCGGAGATGACGACCTTCGTGCCGTCGAAGGAGCGACCCTTCGTCGCGAGCATCTCCTGGGTGAGGAAGACCGTGCCGTAGCCGGTGGCTTCGGTACGCGCCGCGGCGCCGCCCCAGGAGAGGCCCTTACCGGTGAGTACGCCCGCCTCGTAGCGGTTGGTGATGCGCTTGTACTGGCCGAAGAGGTAGCCGATCTCGCGACCACCGACGCCGATGTCGCCGGCCGGGACGTCGGTGTACTCACCGATGTGGCGGTAGAGCTCCGTCATGAACGACTGGCAGAAGCGCATGACCTCGGCGTCGCTCTTGCCCTTGGGGTCGAAGTCGGCGCCACCCTTGCCGCCGCCGATGGGCAGGCCGGTGAGGGAGTTCTTGAAGATCTGCTCGAAGCCGAGGAACTTCACGATGCCGAGGTAGACGCTCGGGTGGAAGCGCAGACCGCCCTTGTACGGACCGAGGGCCGAGTTGTACTCGACGCGGAAGCCGCGGTTGACGTTGACGCGGCCCTGGTCGTCGACCCACGGCACGCGGAAGATGATCTGACGCTCGGGCTCGGCGAGGCGCTCGATGATGCTGGCCTCGACGTAGTCGGGGCGACGTTCGAGCACCGGGCCGAGGCTCGTGAGCACCTCGTCCACGGCCTGGTGGAACTCGGCCTCACCGGGGTTGCGCTTGAGGATCGTCTCGCGGACCGGCTCGAGCCGGGGGTGCAGAGTCGGGGACATGGCGTGCCTCCTAAGCGCCGACGGATCACGCCGACGGATCGTGTGGGGTTTTGATCGATTATGCCGTGTTCTCACGAAGAGCCGTGAGCAGCGCCGGCAGGGCTTCACCTGCTGGGACGCGCCATGTGGCGGTGGCGATGTCGCTGAGGTCGGTCTCCTCAGGGTTGATCTCGACGACAGGAACACCGCGGTGGTGCGCCATGATCGGCAGGCCGGCTGCGGGGTAGACGATCCCGGAGGTGCCGATGACGAGGACGAGGTCGGCGGAGAGCGTCGCGGCCTCGGCTCGTTCCAGAGCATCCTGCGGGAGTGCTTCGCCGAACCAGACGATGCCGGGCCGCACGAGGCCGCCGCAGTGGACGCAGACGGGCGGGTCGAGGCGCTCGACTGGTTCGGTGAGCGGTTCGCCGACGGCTTCGGCGTCCTGCCCGCAGCGGGAGCAGCGCAGCGCGAAAATGCTGCCGTGCAGGTGGGCGAGCACGTCGCTGCCCGCGCGTTCGTGCAGGTCGTCGACGTTCTGGGTGACGATCCACAGGTGTGCATCGCCGACCTCGCTCCACTCGGCGAGCGCCCGGTGCCCAGCGTTGGGCTGGGCGCGGGTCATGAGCGTCATGCGCCAGCGGTACCAGGCCCAGACGCGGGCGGGGTCGGCCTCCCACGCCTCCGGAGTTGCCAGGGATGCGGGATCCTGGTTCGCCCACAGCCCGGTCTGTTCATCGCGAAAGGTGGCGAGACCGCTCTCGGCGCTCATTCCGGCACCGGTGAGGACGGTGACGCCCTTGGCCGTGCGGGCGAGTTCGAGAACTTCCTCGGGAACGCGCATGCGCCCACCCTAGTAAGTCGTGCGCTCAACTCTGAATCGCCGCAAGCCCAGCGACACCGCCGGCCTCATTCGTCGGACGGCGTCTCGCGCTCACCCTTTCGCTTCGAGAACCGCCCCGCCATGCGTCCTCCGAGCGCGCGCACCGCCGTGAAGTCTCGGCCCGAGGTTGCCTCACGGTGTGTGGGCGACTCGACACGGCACGCCTCGGCAAGGCGGTCGAGGACAGCGAGCTCGTCCTTGCCGGTTTTTCCGTCAATTCCCGCCACCAACACCGCGCACTCGTACAGAGGTTGGAGGTCGCCGTCCAAAGGCTCGAACTTGGCCAACACTTCCGCCTCGTCGGCATCGATGGTTTCGCGCAGCTGCACGAGAGCCACACTCGCGGGATTGCGATCCGAGATGGATGACGTGACGTGGTGGAGAAGGAGCTTCTCTTCCTCCGCCACCTTCCCGTCAGCCTGAATGACGAGCCAGGTCGCCCACAACAGTTCCTCATGATGCGGTGTCTTGGCCATCATCCTTCCGACGATTTCCGTGATCTGGGCCTGCGTTCGGAAGAACGAGCGCGCATAGTCGCCGGCTGACTTCGTCGTCCAGTAATTGATCGCGGTGGAAAGGGGAACCGTCACGCCGGGAATTGAGAACTTGATGATGTTGCGCTGCAGAAGGTGTTTGCCTACGACCGGCAGGCTCTTCACTGCCGTCAGCGTGGAGCCGCTGAAGATCTTCTTGATGACCGGGCGGAGCACGACGGGGACGCCCTTCGACACGGCGCCGCGACCGGCCTCTCCCGACTTGATGAGAAGTGCGATTCTGATGAGTTTCCAGAGGTCTTCGGAATCGTTGACGTCGATCGGCACTCCGTAGAGCACTGCGATGTCGTGCGCGAGACGAAGCTGGAGACGCGTCGTGTAAGCCAGATCGACGACGAAGCTGCCTACTGCAGCAGGGGCCGTCAGAGGACTCGCACCGCCCAGTGAACCGATCGTGGCGGCGACGGCACCGGTGTACGCAGCAGCTGACAGACCACCCTCGATGCCCGCATATTTAGCCGCGAGCTTGATGCGAGCATCGACGATCGCGTCTGCGGGGAGGTGCGGGTATTTCTCGCGAAACCATTCCGCCGTCACTTGCTCGGAGTATTGAGCCAGTGAGACCTTCAGAAGGCGCGCGAACCAATCGCCACTCTTGATGTCATCCATCGACAGACCGCCGACGAAGTCGCGAATCTCATCGACCTGCTTGATCACGACGGATTTGTCGGCAGCGTCGGGGGCTTCGGCCCCATCAAGTTCCGCGAGGTCGACGTCGTCCAGGTTGAGTTCGTCGTTCGAGTTCGTCATGTGATCCTCCGAGTCTTCCGCCGTCTCCGACCGGAGGAGGCAGGCCCAGACTAATCTGCATCACCTCCGAGAAAGCGCGGTTACGAGACCTTCTTCACGACGCTCGACTTGAGATGCATGCGCCCGAAGCCGGGCATCTGCGCGTCGATGTCGTGCCCGCCGGGGCCGAAGGGGTCGAGCCGGATGCTGCGCACCTTCGTACCCGCTTTGAGCGCGCCGCCACCGGCTCCCTTGAGCTTCAGGTCCTTGGCGATCGTCACTGCGTCACCGCCGACGAGAACGTTGCCGACAGCATCCCGGATGACAGGCGCGTCAGCGGCATCGCCACCGGTATCTTCCGGTGACCACTCGTGCCCGCACACGGGGCACACGAGCAGGGAGCCCTGCTCGTAGGTGTACGGCTCGGAACACTCAGGGCACGGGGGAAGCGTCTCGTCACACACGGGAAAGCTCTCGCATGCCGGAGGTCACGGCGCCCGCGAGTCGCCAGCCCGACCTACTGACCGCCGGAGCCTCGGCGTTGCCCGACGAACCTGGTGCGGCTGGCCAGCACACCTGCCACGAGCTGAACCACAAGGAGCAGGCCGAGGACAGCCAGCGGCACAGAGCACTCCCCCGTCGCAGCGTGCACGGCGCCGATGCCGGCCGACGTGCGTGGCCGCTTCCACCGCCCGCACGGCTTCGGCGTGGAGGCGCTCCAAGGGGGCTTCACGCTGTGGAACCGTCAGGCCGACGCCGCTGGGAAGCTCACCGCCGAGCTACTCGACATCGCGGTCGGCTCCGAGGAGAAGCCGGTGCGCGGCTCCGGCATCTTCGTCGGCGGGCACGGCGACTGGGAAGGCAAGGACGACGGCGGCACGATCGACGTCACGACGCTGCGCACCGGTGAGGTGCACACTGACGGCGGCATCGTGCCGGGGACGCCGGACCTCACCTCGGGCCCGTCTTCGTCATCACGGGCGCGAACGTGGAGAAGGTCGATTCGGTCGGCCGAGTCACGACTTACGGCCAGAACGACATGGTGCTCGACAACTGGGGCAACGTCGGCACGTGGACGGCGAGCGAGCAGGTTGCGTCGCACGGCCCGAGCGGCATCGGGTTCGTCAACTTCGGCGACATCGACGTGCTCGACGTCCAGGCCCCGATCCTGACGACGGGCAAGGGTGCGCGCGGGTTCAACCTGTACGACGGCTCGCTCAACGAAGCGCGCTTCGCGAGCATCGCGACGACGGGTGACGGCTCGATCGGCATCCAGGTGAGCAAGCCGCTGCCGAAGCTGTCGGTGGCGGGCGACGTCACGACGACCGGCGGCGAGGGACTCAGCCTCGTCAAGGGCGTTCAGGTGACCCTGCAGGCCGTCGCGCTGAGCGTCAAGGAGACCGGCGTCGTCGACGAGTTGAACATCGGTGGTCGTCTCGCGACGAGCGGCTCGAACGTCACGACGCTCGAGGTCGACGGCAAGGTCGGCAGCTTCGCCGCTGACGGCGGTATCGAGGCCGAGGGTGATGGCTCCGACGCCGCACGCGTCTCCGACAAGGGTCAGATCGACCTCGACGGCGTCACCCTGACGTCGAAGCACGGCCAGGACGTGGTGCGCGGCTGACCCCGACCGTCACGGCAAACGCCCGAGGTTGGGAGTTTTTCACCAAATGCACTCGGCATCGGCTGAAAAACTCCCAACCTCGGGCGTTCTCGTGTGCCTGGCGGAGACGCGGCGGTTGACCGCCGGGCGACTCACTCGTCACACGTTGAAGCGGAACTCCACCGTATGCCGTGCCGCCCTCAGAGTTGCCGTCCACGCCTGAGGTGCGCCGGGTGATATCCGCACTGGTCCAGAGGTACTTCAGCCGTGAGACTCACGCGCGTCTCCTCGACGCCGACGGGAGCGAGGGTGCGGAGGACGGTGGTGGCCTGGCCGGCCGGAAAATCCTGGCGCGGGTGAGCGAGAAGCATCCAGGCGGCACTCCCACTGCCGCAGTCAGGGACTGATGCGGCGACGACCGTGGTCGTTCAGCGCCCCTGGGCCGCGGCGTCGTCGAGGGCGTCCAGGTCGCGCAGGGCGTAGCGCAGGTGTTCCCACTCCTCCTCGAGGATCACGCGGAAGCACGAGCGCACCGTCTCCGGATACTCGGGGCTCCACGGGTGGCGGCGTTCCTCGTCCAGGCCGGCGTCGTCCACGGACGCCAGGAACTCGCGGACCTGGGCCAGGCGCTCGGACCGCACCGCGGGCATCTCCTCGTAGGGCGGGGGCGTGGACGCGAAGAAGGCGAGGTCGACACCATCGTCCTCCCAACCCGCGCGGGGCTGGCCGAGCGGGTGGAACGGCTCCTCGGCGCCCTGAATCCCCCGGCTCAGCCAGGCGCCGGTCGCGAAGACGAGGTGGCGCAGGGTCTGGGAGAAGCACCACTCTCCCTCGACCGAGACGTCGACTGCGCCGTCCGGGAGCGCCGATGCGCGGTCGGTCGTCTGGCGCCATGAGCCTTTTACGCGCCCCAGGCCCCGCGCAGTCCCTCGGCGTCCTCAGCGCGCCGCTGCGTCCCGCAGGCCCCTGCCGACAAAGCGGCACCCTTGAGCTTCAGCGAGTCGGGAACTGCGGACACGTCTTCGACGGTGCCAGCCGACCCCTGGATTCATTGTCAGACACGCCCTAGGCGTTCCGGCCTCAGTGGACTTGGCCGGCGGCTGCGGGACCGATCCGCGGCCGTCGCACGAGTTCGCACGTCAGGCGCAGGGCGCCGACCGCGGTGAGAACCGTCAAAACCGACCATGCGGGCATGATCAGTGCTGGCGGGATGATGAGCAGGGATGCGGCCGCCGTGAGGAGGCGGTCCGGCACGAGCTGATGGTGATCGCGCCATCGGTAGGCGACATCGGCGGCGTAGAACAGGCCCACCCCGCCACTGAGGGCGATGGCCGGCAGCAGCGGTAACGGGTCGAACACGTGCTCAAGCGCCACGCTGGCGCCGAAGCCGAAGAAGGCGACCCCGGCGACCAGGGGAAGGTGTAGGTAGCTGTAGGCGTCGCGGGCCAGTCGGGCGCGTTCGGGCCCGTCGGCGTCTTTGAGGCGTTGCTCGGCGCCGGCGGTCAGACCGAAGTAGGTCCACCACAACGAGGCGGCGATCAGGACTCCGAGGACGGCGGCGGCGAGCACGACCGGTTGCTGCAGGTGCTCGCTGGCCCCGGTGCCCAGCCCGACGACGGCTTCACCGAGCGCGACGATGATGATGAGGCCGTGGCGCTCGACGAAGTAGGAGGGCACTACCCGGAAAACCCCGACCCCGGCGACCAGGGGTCCGCCGAAGTCGATGATGGCTGCGCCGATCCAGAGCAGCTCTCGGTAGGGGGCCGGGAAGGCGGCGGCGACGGCGATCAGGACTGGTGCGATGAGCAGGCTCGGGGCCAGCCGCAGGAGGCCTGCGCGGAGGTGTTCGTCGTCGTGGGAGGCGTCCACGACGAACAAGACCAGGTGGATGACGCGGATGGCGAGCAGGGCAAGCCCGAAGACGAGGGCTCCGGTGCTGAACGCGGTCGGGAGTGCGCTTGCGGCCAGCAGCATCGCAGCCATGGCGGCGATGACCAGGCAGCGAAATACCACCCGATTCGTAGTGAAGGTGTTGGTGAGCCACGTGTAGCAGACCCAGGCCCACCACACCGCCAGTAGGCCGAGCACACCATGACCGAAACCCCGCCACGAAACGTCGTCCCGCACCAGCTCGGTCAGCTGCGCCATGGCGTACACGAACACCAGGTCGAAGAACAGCTCTAGCTTGCCCACCGACCCGCTGTCGCTGTCCCGCGAGTCGGCCTCGCTGCCCGGCTCAGAGTTCTCTGACATCCGCGAAATCATCCTCTTTCAAGCCCGACAACTCCCATCCTCACCGACGGTGCTGCCGCGCTGTCCGGAGCGCTGTCCGGACCAACCGGGCTGCGCCCTTGGTCAGGGTCACAGCATTTCTAGTGGTCGCGGTCCGCTCGGGGGCGGGAACGCACGGTCCAGAGCATCCAGGTCTTCGCGGGTCAGCTCCACGTCCAGTGCTGTTGCGTTGTCTCGCACGTGCTGCGGGCTGCTCGCCTTGGGGATCGTGCAGAGCGAGTCGCGGCGCAGCACCCAGGCGATGGCCGCCGCCGCGGCGCTGACGCTGTGACGCGCCGCGACGTCGTTCAGTGTCGTGTCGTGAAGGATGCGGCCCTGCTCGATCGGCGAATACGCCATGACCGGCAGCTGGTGGTCGGCGCACCACGGCAGGAGGTCGTACTCCGGTCCTCGCCGCGACAGGTTGTACAGCACCTGATCCGTGGCCAGCCCGCTGCTGCCCGGCACGTCCTGCAGGTCGGCGAGGGCCCGGTGGTCGAAGTTGCTGACGCCCCAGTATCGGATTTTCCCGTCCTCGACGAGCTGTTGGAAGGCCGCGACGGTGTCCTGCAGCGGGTACCTGCCCTGCCAGTGCAGCAGGTAGAGGTCGATCCGATCGGTGCCCAGGCGTTTCAGGCTGCGTTCGCAGGCCGCGATCGTGCCGGAACGGGAGGCGTGGGACGGAAGGACCTTGCTGACCACGAATGCTTCGTCGCGGCGACCCGCCAATGCTTCACCGACCACCTCCTCCGCGCCGCCGTCGCCGTACATCTCGGCGGTGTCGACCAGCGTCATGCCCAGCTCGAGGCCGGCGTGCAGCGCGGCGACCTCGTCGCCGCGGCGGCCGGGGTCCTCTCCCCAGCCCCAGGTGCCCTGGCCCAGCACAGGGATGGACTCCCCGCTCGGCAGCGTTATCCGTCGCATCCGCGATCACTTCCTTCTGGTTGTCCTGAGGTGGGACGTGGGCTGCGATCCTCGAAGGGCCGGCGCATCCGAGACCGGTGCTGGCTTACTGCGTGGGTCATCGGTCGACTTGGAAGACGGCCCGTACGCAGCTCATCTCATGCGCTACCTACCTCCAGGAGGGTTGGAGCTACCGAGGTGCCGGGTGTCGAGCTGCTAGTCAGCCCCGCCTGCGCCATGTGGCGTACCGGGCTGCTCACGAGCAGTTTCCGGCGTCGGTGGACTGAACAGTACTCCCACGGCGAAACAGAGGGAAGAGATCATCGGGTGAGCGGCTGGTGACCAGGTTCCCGTCTCGAGCCACCCCCATGGTCCACCACATTCGCGCCGGTGTTGCGCAGGTCGGTGCGGATGCTGGGGAATGAGGTCAGGGTCCAGCCGGTCACGAGACGTCATGGCCCTGCTCGGTCTGCCCGACCACCCCACTTTCCGCCCCCGCTCGCCAGTACTGGCCGCGGCCCCGCGCGATGCTCGGCGGACCGCGGACCTCGTTCCTGCTGCCCGCGCCAACCGAACCCGGCGGCTACCTGCGCGTCATGGCTCTGGGCATGCCTCAAGACGCTCCCCGCCACCTGAGCCTGGTCGTCGTGCTCTCACCCTGCGAGGACCTGCACGGGCTAGCCCACCGCGAGCTCGAGGTTCTTGGCCTGCTGATCGCCTGTCATCGGCATCGAACATTTCACAGGACACGCGGCGAACTCTTCGCCGAACCGGATGATCAGCGGGGTCTGCGAAGAATAGTCCTCGCCCGCTGGCGGGTGCCGTCGTCGCCGGTCAGTACATCTGGGACGGCTCCAGGTCGATGCGCACCTCGACCAAGCTTGTAACCGGCCCGGGTCGAACGCCGCCGCCATCGGGGTATTGACCGCATCTGTGGTCGCGGTAATTCGTCGAGCTCCATCCCCGATATGGAATCGGGTGATGCACTCGAGGATCTCGTCTACGTAACCGTGGCCGCGGTGCTGTGTTGTACGGCGGATCGATGTAGATGCATTTGACCTGGCCCGCATAGGACCCCTGAAGCGCCCTGGGTTTGGTTCCGTCCTTCCTGAAGGAGAATCGGACCATGCCCAAGAAGTACGACCAGGACTTGCG
>NZ_JADCTK010000008.1:0-88268 GCF_015070805.1 Dermacoccus barathri
CCTTCACCCCGCCAACCGACACAGTCCTCGCAACTCCCAAAAAGTCTGGGTGTTGCGAGGACTGCTAGAACCCGCCAGGCGCGGGGGGCATCGTCATCCCTGCGGCCCCGAAACTCCGCCTCCACCGCATACGACGAGCGCCGCCGCTCGGCATCGAGCGGCGGCGTTGGCGAAGGTCTGTCAGTAGCCGGGCGCGGCCGGCAGGTCGAAGAGCTGCTCGAGCGTCTTGATGTCGCGGCGCTGGTGGAGGAAGCGGGCGACGTCGTCACCGACGTAGCGCAGGTGCCACGGCTCGGCGCGGTAGCCCGTCGTCTTCTCCTGGCCGTCCTGGTAGCGCACGACGAAGCCGAACTCGTGCGCGTGGGCGGCCACCCACTTGCCCGTCGGGGTGTCCTTGAACGACTCCTCCAGCTCGTGCACGGCGTCGGCGCCGCGCACGTCGATCGTGAGGCCGAGCTGGTGCTCACTGTGGCCCGCGCGCGCCGAGTACGTGTCGGCGGCCTTGCGACCGTCACGACGTTCGTAGCGGGCGTAGAGGCTCTCCTGATACTCGAACGAGCGGTAGCCACTGACGGCCTCGAGGTCGACCTTGTCCTTCTTCGCCGCCTTGATCATGCGCTTGATGGGGTGCTGCAGGCGCGCATCGACGACAACCGCATCTGCGGTCGCGAGCTTCTTCGGCTTGTCCTTGTTCGTGAGAGCCACACGCTTGTTGACGACGCGCAGCTCGGACGCGCGCAGCGCCTCGACCCTGGTGTCGACGTCGATCGCGCGGCGCGTGTCGGCCACCTCGACGACGACGCGCGACCGTGCGTTCTTCGCCACCGCGAGGCCGAGCACGGCGATGTCCTTCACGGCCGTCTGACTGCGGCTCTCGGCTCCCTGCGAAGCTGTCAGCACCTCGCCCGAGTGCATCCGGGCGACGACGGCGACGCGATCCGGCGTCACGGGGAGGACGACGACGCGTGGTTCGTTCTCGTCGCTTCGTGCGGCCTGTGCCGTTCCGGCACCCAGCATCGCCAGAGTCAGGGCAGCACCGGATCCTGCGATCGCCTCGCGGCGAGTCAGGTCACTCATGGTGGCTTCTTTCGTTGTCGGCCCCTTCGCGGCCTCAACGGTATCGAGCCCCGAAGGCCGGTGTCACCTTGTCGTGCTGTGAAATCGTGTGATTCGGGTTATTTCAACAGCTTGCTCATGCGCCGGTCGGCGAGCGGTTTGCCGCCCGTCTGGCACGTCGCGCAGTACTGCAGCGAGCGGTCGGCGAACGACACCTCGCGGACGACGTCGCCGCACACCGGGCACGCCTCCCCTGTCCGGCCGTGCACCCGCATGCCGGCGCGCTTGGCGTCCTTGAGTTCCTTCGCAGGCTTGCCCGAGGCCGCCGCGACGGCGTCGGTGAGCGTTGTGCGCAGCGCCTCGTAGAGGGTGTGGACCTGCTCGGGCGTGAGCGCCGTCGTCATGGCGAACGGCGACAGCTTGGCGACGTGGAGCACCTCGTCGGAGTAGGCGTTGCCGACGCCGGCGATCTCCGACTGGTCGCGCAACAGCCCCTTGATCTGCATGCGTCGTTCGGCGACGAGGGCCGCGAACGCCTCCTCGGTGAACTCCTCGGACAGCGGGTCGATGCCGAGCTTCGCGACGCCGGGCACCTCCTGGACATCGCGCACGAGGTAGACGGCGAGGCGCTTCTGCGTACCCGCTTCGGTGAGGTCGAAGCCGGCCCCGTCGTCGAGGCGCACGCGCACGGCGATGGGCGACTTCCCGGGGCGCAGCGTCGTCGTCGGGAGGTTGTCCGACCAGCGCAGCCACCCCGCTCGCGAGAGGTGGAAGACGAAGTGCAGCCCCGAGGCCTCGATGTCGACGAACTTGCCGTGGCGGTGCACGGCGTCGACAACGAGTCCCTCGAACGCCTGCGGCGGAGGGTCGAACGTCTTGAGCACCGCGAACGACGCCAGTTCGACGCCGACGACGGCGCGTCCGACGAGTCGTTCGGTGAGGAATCCGACGAGGCCGCTCACCTCGGGCAGTTCAGGCATGACCGAGCACCTTCGAGACGTGTCCGTGCAGGACGAATCCGTTGGGACCTTCGAACCACGGCACACCCGGCACGCGGCCGACGACGTCGTCCATCTGGAGCGGGTGACCGTGGCTGAGCACCTGCTGCGCCACCGTCAGCTGCCGGATCGCGACGCCCGCGACGTGATCGGGGTAGCTCAGCGCGAACTGCTCGTAGATCGACGGGTCGTGCTGGCCGTCGTCGCCGACGAGCAGCCATTCGATGTGCGGGAACTCGGCGGCCAGGCGCCGCAGCCAGCGCCGCTTGTGCGCCTGCCCCGAGCGGAACCAGGACGTCTCCGTCGGGCCCCAGTCCGTGAGCAGCAGTGTGCCGCGCGGGAATCCGTGCCGGCGCAGGAAGCGGGTGAGCACCGGCTGCGTGTTCCAGGCGCCGGTGGAGAGGTAGAAGACGGGCGCGTCCTCGTGCTGCGCGAGGACCGAGCGGTAGAACGCGGCCATGCCCGGCACCTCACGGCGCACGGTCTCGCGGACGACGAACGTGTTCCACGCGGCGATGAGCGGGCGCGGAAGCGCCGTGATGAGGGCCGTGTCGTCGATGTCGCTCACGATGCCGAAGCGCACGTGCCCGCCGATGATCTGCACCGGAGCCACCGCGGTGACGCCGTCGCACTCGACGTGCGCGTCGTGCCATCCGTGACGCAGGCCGTGCCCGGTGACCTCGACCTCGAAGTAGCCGCCGCGATCGGTGAGGCCCGTCGCCGTGGCGTCCCCGAGCGTCACCGTGACCTCGCGTTCGGTCTCCGGCACGGAGAAGAACGCCTTGAAGCCGCGCCGGACGAGGGAGTCGTCGCTCGCCGTCGGCACCGACGGCTGCCCGTCCTTGCCGAGCACGACCCGACCGAGGACGCGCGCGATGCCGTCCTCGGGGATGCGTCGCTTCGGGCCGGACGAGGCGCGCCAGCGCGACGTCGACGGCTTCGGGGTGCGCTCCAACGGGTCGCGACCTTCGAGCGCGGGATCGACCGAACCGTACCCGACGTAGGGAAAGACGCGCGTCGACCAGTCACGCCGCGAGAGAACGGACGCGGCGGAGCTGTTGAGCTTGTCCTCGACCCGTGAGGCGAAGTGGGGGCGCGCCATGGGCCCACTGTAGAACGCCGGTCTGACGACCCCCTCCACGACACGATGGGCCCCAACGCGACGCGCAGGCGAACGGAAGGGGAC
Organism: Dermacoccus barathri; assembly: GCF_015070805.1. NCBI lineage: Bacteria > Bacillati > Actinomycetota > Actinomycetes > Micrococcales > Dermacoccaceae > Dermacoccus > Dermacoccus barathri. Next base: position 3,241 of record NZ_JADCTK010000008.1, read on the forward strand.
CTACGTCCCAACGATGCCCCCGACCCCTTCCGGGAAGCGCCTCGAAGGCGGACAATAGTCACATGGGAAAGAAGTTCAAGACGCAGGACGAGACCTGGCAGCACAACTACCCGTACGACGTGAAGATGACACGCACGGAGTACGAGTACCTCAAGCGCCAGATGCAGATCGAGCTGCTCAAGATGCAGGCCTGGGTCAAGGAATCGGGCGAGAAGGTCGTCCTCATCTTCGAGGGGCGTGACGCCGCCGGAAAGGGTGGGTCGATCAAGCGGTTCAACGAGCACCTCAACCCCCGTGGTGCACGCACCGTCGCGCTCAACAAGCCCACCGAGGAAGAACTCGGTCAGTGGTACTTCCAGCGCTACGTCTCCCACCTGCCCACCAAGGGCGAGATCGTCTTCTTCGACCGCTCCTGGTACAACCGCGCCGGCGTCGAGCGCGTCATGGGCTACTGCACCGACGAGCAGTACGACGAGTTCATGCGCACCGCGCCCGAGTTCGAGCGCATGCTCGTCGGCTCCGGCATCCACCTGCGCAAGCTGTGGTTCTCCGTCGGCAAGGCCGAGCAGCTCACGCGCTTCGAGAAGCGCCGCACCGACCCGGTGCGCCAGTGGAAGCTGTCGCCCACCGACCTCGCCTCCCTCGACAAGTGGGACGCCTACACCGAGGCGAAGGAGGCCATGTTCGAGCACACCGACACCGAGTGGGCTCCGTGGACCGTCATCAAGAGCAACGACAAGAAGCGCGCCCGTGTCGAGGTGATGCGCTACGTGCTCGACTCGCTCGACTACCCGGGCAAGAACACGGACTTCATCCACGAGCCCGACCCGCTCATCGTCGGTTCGGCCAAGCAGATCCTCGACGAGGGTGAGGGCGGCTTCCAGCACGGCTACCCCGACCGGTCGAACGGCGGAAAGAAGCCGAAGCCCGGTATGGCGCCGAAGTCGAAGTCGGCCAAGGCCGCGCGTGAGAAGGCGGAGAAGGCTGCCCGCGAGGCTGCCGTGAGCGCCGATAAGGCGGCCAAGGCGGCGGCGGCTGCCGACAAGGCTGCGGACGACGAGGCGTCGTCCCAGGGCGACAAGAGCTGACGCTCGCTGCCACAGAAACGCGGATCGGCCGCGGGCTACGTGCCCGCGGCCGATCCGCGTCGTGGTGCTGTGATGCGTGACGGTGTCAGCGCCGTCCGTTGCTGTTGCGCTGTGCTGTGAGGCCACGGTCGAGGATGTCGAGGGCCGCGTCGAGGGTTTCCAGCTCGTCCTCGGTGAACCCCTCGAGCAGCGGGACGACGACCTCCGCACGCGCTGCGCGCGCTTCCATGAGCACCTCGCGGCCCGCCTCCGTCATCGACACGAGCGTGGCGCGCGCGTCACGCGTGTCGGCGGTGCGCGAGACGAGGCCGAGTGCCTCGAGGCGCTGCACCTGCGTCGTCATCGTCGGCTGTGAGGAGTTGTCCGCAACGGCCAAATCACCGATGCGGGACGGGCCGAGATCGTTCATCAGGGAGAGCAGACGCAGCTGGGCCGCCGGCGCAGGCAGTTGGGCGCGGCGAGTGGCCCACCGGTTGAGTCGGGCCACGATGAGGAGGAGATGGTCGCCACGCGAACTGGTCATGCCGTCCATGATAGTTCGCACGCGAACGCCACCGCAGGGCTCTTCGAGAGTCCGACGGTGGCGTTCGCGTGGAGGGTCAGCTGCGCAGTTCGCGCTTGAGGATCTTGCCGGTGGCGCCCTTCGGCAGCGCGTCGATGAACGTGACGGTGCGCGGGTACTTGTAGGCGGCGACGCGGGCCTTCGCGAATTCCTTGACGTCGTCCTCGGAGAGCGACGAGCCCGGCGTGCGCACGACGAAGGCAGCGATCTCCTCGCCGTAGTGCTCGTCGGGCACACCGACGACCGCAACCTCGGCGATCTCCTCGTTCTCGTAGAGCGCTTCCTCGACCTCGCGCGGGTACACGTTGTACCCGCCGCGGATGATCATGTCCTTGGCGCGGTCGACGATGAAGAAGTAGCCGTCCTCGTCCTGGTGGGCGAGGTCGCCACTGAAGAACCAGCCGTCGCGGATGGCCTCGGCGGTGGCGTCGGGGCGGTTCCAGTAGCCCTTCATGAGCAGGTGGCCGCGAATGGCGATCTCGCCGACCTCACCCTGTGCAACGGGCTTGCCGTCGCTGTCCGCGACGATCATCTCGACGCCTTCGATCGGCGTACCGATCGAACCGGGCTTGCGCTCTGCGTTCGGGTGGTTGAACGACGCCACGGGCGAGGTCTCGCTGAGGCCGTAGCCCTCGAGGATCGTCGCCTCGAAGCGCTGCTCGAACTTCTTGAGCACCTCGACGGGCATCGCCGAACCGCCCGAAGCGCAGGTGCGCAGCGACGACATGTCGTAGTCGTCACGGTTCGCGGCCGCGGCGAGCATCGCCTGATACATCGTGGGCACGCCCTGGAAGATCGTCACCTTGTCGCGGCCGACGACGTCGAGCGCCTTGTTCGGGTCGAAGCGCGGGATGAGCGTGAGCGTGGCGCCCGTGGCGACGGAGGTGTTGAGGCCGCACGTGAGGCCGAAGACGTGGAACAGCGGCAGGCAGCCCATGATGACGTCGTCGGAGGTGATCGCCATGAGCGTGCGAGCCGCGACCTCCTGGTTGATGTCGAGCGAGCGGTGCGTGAGCTCGGCGCCCTTCGGGCGGCCGGTCGTGCCGGAGGTGTAGAGGATGACGGCGGTGTCGTCGTCGGCGCGGTCGACGACATCCGGCGTCGGCTCGAGCGCACCGAGGACGCCCTGGAGCTGATCGGCACCGACCTCGACGTACTCGACGTTCTTGTTGGCCGCGCCCTTGGCCGATTCGCCGCCCATGCCGAAGACGAGCTTCACGCCCGCGTCCTCGAGGTAGTACTCGACCTCGCGCGCCATGAACAGCGGGTTCATCGGCACGAGGACGGCACCGGAACGCCACACGCCGTAGGCGATGACGGGGAAGGCGGGGACGTTCGCCAGGCTCAGCGCGACGCGGTCACCGGGCTCGATGCCGTGGTCGCGCAGGAAGGTGACGACGCGCTGCGTGGCGTCGTCGAACTGCTGCCAGGTGAGGGTGAAGTCGTCGAGCTTGATGGCGGCCCCGTCGGGCAGCTTCTGCGCCGTACGCACGAGGTTGTCAGCGAGGTTCGTCATGGACGTGAGCCTAGTCACTTCGCGCCGTATTGAGCAATGATCAATAGAGGTTCGTACCGTCTGTTCGCGGAGCGAAACGGGTCAGAGCCAGGACACGTGTGGCTTGAGCAGCGCGTACCCGACGAACGAGACGATGTCGAGGATCGTGTGGGCCACGACGAGCGGCATGACACGGCGCGTGCGGGTGTAGAGCCACCCGAAGATCAGGCCCATGACGACGTTGCCGACGAACCCGCCGATGCCTTGATAGAGGTGGTACCCACCGCGGATGAGCGCACTGACCACGATGACCTTCGTGCGCCCCCACCCCGCCTGCGACCACCGCGTGAAGAGGTAGCCCACCATGACGACCTCTTCGAGCAGCGCGTTCTGCACAGCCGCGAGGACGAGGACGGGCACGACCCACCAGTGATCGGAGAGGCCCGACGCGACGACCGTCGTGTTGAGGCCCGCAGCACGGGCGCCGAGGTACAGCGCGAGGCCGGGCAAACCGATGACGGCGGCGAGCAGCGCGCCGAGCACCGCGTCGGGGCCTTTGCGCGTGCCGTCGAGGCCGATGAAGCCCAGCGGGTTGCGCATCGAACGCCCGAGGAGGTGGGCGGCGAGCGCCGCCGGCACGAGGGCGAGCGCAATGCCGACGAACTGGCTGATGGCGTCGAGCCACTCGAGCGACGAGCGGGACGCGTTGAGCGTGGAGGTTTTCGTGCTGAGCGACGTGCCGGCGGCGCGGGCCTCGAGCGCCTTGCGCAGCAGCGAGATGGCCGACCAGACGGCGCTCGCGCCGAGGCTCACGAGGAGCACGAGCCAGGTCTCGGTGAGCACCTGACGTCGAGTGAGCGCCGCACGGGGACGCAACGGTGGAACGGCCAGCACGGACCCGGGCCAACGAACGCCCCGGCCCTTCGTCTGTGCGAGCGAGTCGGGGGTCGTCACAGCAGCACTCTCGAGATCGCTGTCGAGAGTGCCATCGGGGCGCGCGGGGTCAGCGTCCGTCGGACTCATCGCGCGCGGTGCGGCTCGTGTCGTCGGGAAGCTCGTCACCGTCGACGTCGGGGCCGACGCCCTCGTCGAAGTCGACGTCGCCGTCCTCGTCGAGCTGGTGGACGGGCGCTTCGTCGTACGGGTCGTTGTCGAAGTCGTCGCTCATGGCGTCATCCTTGCAGGCGCCCCCCGGCAGGGCGGGCCGGTGAGTGGTCAGACGGTGTCGAGGCGGCGGAACGGCTGCGCCTTCTCGACCTGCAGCGCGAGACGCAGCAGGGTGTTCTCGCCACCGCCTCGCCCGGACACCATGACGCCCACGGGAAGGCCGTCGGCCGTCGCGCCGAGCGGGAGGCTGATGGCCGGGGCGCCCGTCGCGTTGTGCAGCGGGGTGAAGCAGCAGTACTTGAGTACGCGCTCCATGTGCGTCTCGAAGTCGAGGTCGCCCGCGAGGTGCCCGATCTCCGGCGTGATGTGCCCGAGCACCGGCGACAGGACGACGTCCGGGCCCTTGGCCATCTGTCGGTCGTACACCTTGCTGCTCGCCTGCAGGCGCGAGAGGAAGACGGGTGCGTGCGCGAGGCGACGCTTGCCGCGGCGTGCAAGCCCGAGCGTGAACGGGTCGAGCTTGCTCGCGTCGAAATCCTTGTGGAACAAGCGCTTTCCGCCCGCTGCCGTGTTGTACGCGAGGAAGGCCCAATAGTCGAGGAAGTCCTCCTGGAAGCTCACCGGGATGTTCGGCTCCCACTCCTCGACGTGGTGACCGAGCTCGCCGAGCAGCTTCGCGGCGCCCTCGACGGCAGCGCGCGTGTCGGCGTCCGACGGCGGCGCGAAGGGGCTGTCGACCATGACGCCCACGTGCAGCGGACGCTCCAGCTCGGGGTTCGCGCTGACGCCGATGGCGGGCAGCTTGCGGTTGCGGCGCACCCGCTCGGCCTCCTCGAAGAAGGTCACCGTGTCGCGCACTGTGCGGGTGAGAACCGAGTCGGCGACGATCTTGACCGGCATGGACGCCGCGCTTTCGCCGAGCACGAGGCGTCGTCGCGTCGGCTTGAGACCGACGAGGCCACAGGCCGCGGCAGGAATGCGGATGGAGCCACCACCGTCGTTGCCGTGCGCGATCGGCAGGGCACCCGACGCGACGAGGGCCGCGGCGCCACCGGACGAACCGCCCGAGGAGCGGCTCGTGTCCCACGGGTTGCGGGTGACGTCGTCGCCCGGACGCTCCGTTGTCGCCGTCCAGCCGAAGGGGGGCATCGTCGTGGTGCCGATCGGCACGAGTCCGGTGGCGAGCATCTGCGTGGCGATCTTGCCGCTGCGGCGGTTGCTCACGCGCGGCATGGCCTGTGACCCCTGCGTCATGGGCACGCCCGCGACGACGATGTTGTCCTTGAACGCGCTCGGCACGCCGCGCAGACCTGCGCCGTGCTTGTCGTGAACGCCGCCGCTCAGGCCGGAGTCGATGCGGCCGGCGCGCTGACGGGCCCGCTTCGCGTCGAGGAACTCGAGGGCGTTGAGGACGCCGTCGACCTTTTCGACACGTGCCAACGCGGCTTCGACAGCTTCGCTCGCGCTCACCTCGCCGGCCGCGATGGCGGCAGCCAGCCCCGTGGCGTCGTGCGTCCCGAGCGCGTCGTCACCGAACGCGTGCACGCGCTTCGCCGTCGTCTTGCTCGTGTCTGCCTGCGTCGTCATCGTCGTCCCCTTGCACAGAGTCGGCTGGTGGTCGCGGTAGCCCGATTGGGCCGCCCAAGAACCCCAGTCTCGCGCGTCGAGGCGCCTCGGGTGGGCGCTTCGGGCGAGGAAAGCTACTTTCGCGTAACTGACGGCGCGAGGGACGGCGCCTCGACGCCGTGGTCGACGAGCAGTGTGCGCGCGGCATGCCAGCCGCTCATGCCGTGGACGGCTGGGCCGGGCGCCGTCGCGCCGGAGCCGAGATAGACGCCGTCGAGCGGGGTACGCCAGGGCGCAGTCGACACCACGGGTCGCTTCACCATCTGCGCGACACTCACCGCACCGCCCGCGAAATCGCCCCCGGCAAAGTTGGGGCTCACCGCCTCGGCGAAGTCGGTGGCCCGCGTCGCGACGCTCGCGAGGACGAGGTCGGAGAAGCCAGGGGCGTACTCCTCGACGGCGCGCGTGACGAGGTCGGTGGCGTCGAGATCGCTGTCGTAAGGCACATGGAGGTAGGCCCAGAACGTCGCCTTCCCCTCGGGTGCTCGGGTGGAATCGACGACGCTCGGCTGCACCGCAAGGACGTACGGACGATCGGGCACCCAGCCGCGAGCGACCTGCCGCTCGGCTTGAGCGATCTCGGCGCGTGTTCCGCCGAGGTGGACGGTGGGCGCCTCGCCGAGACGGGCATCAGCCCACGGCACCGGCCCGGCGAGCGCGAAGTCGACCTTGCTCACGCCGCGCCCGTGCCGGTAGCGGCGCAGGGCCCGGGCGTACTTCGCGGGCAGGCGTTCCCCGGCGAGATCGAGGAAGGCGGGCACACCGACGTCGAGGACGCAGGCGTTGTACTCGTCGAGTTCGTCGAGTTCTGTCACCCCGCGATCGAGCACGATGCGTCCACCGTGCGCCTCGAGATCGGCCGCGAGAGCGTCGACGATGGCCTGCGAGCCGCCGACGGGAACGGGCCACCCGGCCGCGTGGGCCGTGGCAGCAAGGAGGAGCCCACCGCCGGCGAGCGCGGGGCTCGGGTGGCGCCCGATGGCGTGGGCCGCGCAACCGGTGAGCATCGCGGGCGCGATCTCCTCGGCGAACCGGGCTTTCCAGGCGGGAGTGCCGGCCTCGGCGACGCGGGCGGCAAAGATCGTAGCGGCCACCGGGTCGCGCGGCACGCGAAGCAACGAGTTGAGCGTGAGATCGACCGTTCCGGCGAGGTGGTCGACGACCGGCCCGAGGAAGGCTCGGTACGCGCCGCCGTCACGGCCGATCGCGTCGGCGGCCCGGTCGAGGTCGCGGTACCCGAAACCGCTGCGTCCGCCGGACAACGGGTGGGCGAACGACATCTCCGGGACGGCGAGGTCGATGCGTTCGGCGAGCCCGAACGATTGGAAGAAAGGGCTCGCGAGCGCCATCGGGTGCACCGCGCTCGCGAGGTCGTGCCGAAACCCGGGGAGGGTGATTTCGCGGGTGGCGGCTCCCCCACCGAGCCAGGCGTTACGTTCCAGGACGTCGACTGCGAGGCCGGCGCGCGCGAGCGTCACGGCAGCGGCGAGGCCGTTGGGCCCCGACCCGACGACGGCGACCCGGCTGATGCTCATGGCGTCAGGATGTCAGGTCGCGAGGGTGTTCACCGACGGCGGATGATCTGGGTGGCGTCCGGGTCGTCGGGGTCGCTCGACTCCGGGGAGTACGGGCTCTCCGGGTCGAGATGGCGGCCGGTCGGCATCGCGCGGGTGCGTCCGTCGTCGTCGCGCAGACCTCCGCGTGACGGCCGTGGTTGCGTCGCGGTGTAGCCGTCGTCCTCGTACCAGCGGGTCGAGTTGGGGCGGTCGTCGAAGTCGGAGAACTCGTCGTAGCGCACGGCGTCGGGCTCACCGCCACCGAGCGGGAGGTCGGCCTGGGCGGCGGGCGTCGCTGCTGCGGGTTCGCCGTACAGCGCGGCGTCCTTGCGCTCGCGACGGGCGAGCGCCTTGCCACGGAAGAAGCGGTAGATGCCGACGAGGAGCGCGAGCGCCGCACCGATGAGCAGCCCGATGGCGAGACCCGTCCAGTTGTCGACGACATCCTGGCTCGAACAGCTGCGCTTGAGCTCGGGGTAAAGATCCTGGATCGTCTCGATCCCCGGTGGAAGCGCGAGGAGGAACGCGATGCCGAGGAACTTGCGCCAGAAACCGTCGAGGAGCATGACGCCGACACCGGCGGGGAAGAACAGCCAGACATTCGGCGGCCGGGAGCCGGAGCTGAACCAGTAGTCACGGGCGAGCGGGCGCCAGATCGACCAATCGCACCCCGCCGCCGGGATCCCGAAGTAGTCGTTCTTGACCGGGCTCAGCGTGACGACGGCCGCGACGACGAGGCACCACACGACGAGCGCGAAACCGACTCGGTCGGCGTGCGAGCGGCGTCGGGCGAAGAGGAAGAAGGACACCAGCGCGAGGAATGCTCCGACGACGATGGCCGGGCCCGTCCACGGCAGGGCCTTGAGGATGAGGCGGAACTGTTCGAGCATGCGTTACGCCTCCTGGCCGTGCGTGTCGGGATGTTCACCCGGTTCCCGGGAGACAGGCCACGGTAGCAACGACGCGTGACCTTCCCGTTATGCGGCGCGCGGGGTGGGCGTCATCAATCACGCACGAAGGGCCGAAACCTTCCCTTCTTGTGCGCAAGCGGTCTGCTTGGACGCAAGAAGGGAAGGTTTCGACCTTTGTGGTGCGGGCTGCGTCAGACGCGGATGCTCGCGTCGAACGCGCCGAGCGCGGCCGTGGCGCCGGAACCTTCAGCGACGACGATCTGCTTGTAGGGCTCGGTCGTCGCGTCGCCGGCGGCGAAGATCGCCGGGTCGGAGGTGCCGCCGCGGGCGTCGACGACGATCTCCTTGCGCTCGTTGAGCTCGACGACCCCGTCGAGGAACTCGGTGTTCGGCAGGAGACCGATCTGGACGAAGACGCCTTCGACGTCGAGCTTCTTCGTCTCCCCGCTCTCGCGGTCGGTGTACTCGAGGCCGGTGACGGCCTTGCCGTCGCCGAGAACCTCGGTCGTCGCGGCGGACATGACGATGTCGACGTTCGGCAGCGACTTCAGCTTGCGCTGCAGCACCTCGTCGGCGCGCATGGTGTCGAGGAACTCGAGCACGGTGACATGGCCGACGACACCGGCGAGGTCGATGGCGGCCTCGACGCCGGAGTTACCGCCGCCGATGACGGCGACCTTCTTGCCCTTGAACAGGGGGCCGTCGCAGTGCGGGCAGAACGTGACGCCCTTGTTGCGGTACTCCTCTTCGCCGGGCACGTTCATGCGGCGCCAGCGGGCGCCGGTGGCGAGGATGAGCTGCTTGGCGCGCAGGGTGGCACCGGTTTCGGTCGTCACCTTCTTGAGGTCGCCGTCGTCCTCGATGCTGGCGACGCTCTGACCCTTCATGACGTCGATCTCGTACTCGTGCAGGTGCTGGTCGAGCGCCGCGGCGAGCTTGGGACCCTCGGTGTACGGCATCGAGATGAAGTTCTCGATGGCCATGGTGTCGAGCACCTGGCCGCCGATGCGGTCGGCGACGAGGCCGGTGGAGATGCCCTTGCGCGCCGTGTACACGGACGCGGCCACACCTGCGGGGCCACCGCCGACGACGAGGACGTCGAACGCGTCCTTGGCGCTGAGCTTCTCGGCGGCCTTGGCGTCGGCGCCGGTGTCGAGCTTCGAGATGAAGTCCTCGATCGTCATGCGGCCCTGACCGAACACGTCGCCGTTGAGGTAGACCGTCGGCACGGCCTTGATGTCGCGCTCTTCGATCTCGTGCTGGAAGGCGCCGCCCTCGATGGCGATGTGGTGGATGTTCGGGTTGATGACGCTCATGGCGTTGAGCGCCTGCACGACGTCGGGGCAGTTCTGGCAGGAGAGCGACATGTACGTCTCGAAGCGGAACTCGCCTTCGATGTCGCGGATCTGCTGGGCCTGCTCGTCGCTGATCTTGACGGGGTGGCCGCCGACCTGGAGGAGGGCGAGCACGAGCGAGGTGAACTCGTGGCCGAGCGGCAGGCCCGCGAAGTGGACGCCCACGTCGGTGTCGCGGCGCGCGATCTCGAAGGAGGGTCGGCGCTCGTTCTCGTCGGTGCGCGAGTAGGAGACGAGGTCGTGGAGGGCCTCGATCTCCTTGAGGAGCTCTTCGGTCTGCTTGGACTTGTCGGAGTCGTCGAGGCTGGCGCGCAGTTCGACGGGCTCGCGAAGGTTGCCGAGCAGCTGCTGGAGCTGGGCGGTCATGTTCTGGTCGAGAACGGCCATGGGGTGCCTCCTGGGAGTCGGACGGGCGTCGCTCGCACGTCACGACGTGAGGCGAGCGGGAGTCGGGTCGAAAGTGGGAGTCGGCGAGAACCTTGGGGGCGTTCTCGCCGGCTTCCACCCGCGGCCCGGGGGACGGGGGGTGGCGGCGGGCGCGGAAGGGGTGACCGCGCCCGTCGTCACCGGCTTGGGGTGCGCGATGAGCGAGCCGCGAGGCTGAGAGCCCGAACTTGCGAGGGGTTCAGCCCCGCGGCTCCGCGAATCGCAGCGGTCAGATCTTGCCCACGAGGTCGAGCGAGGGGGCCAGCGTGTCTTCGCCCTCTTCCCACTTGGCGGGGCAGACCTCGCCCGGGTGGTTGCGGATGTACTGGGCGGCCTTGACCTTGCGGACGAGCTCGGCGGCGTTACGGCCGATGCCCTCGGAGGTGACCTCGGTGAACTGGATGACGCCGTCGGGGTCGACGAGGAAGGTGCCGCGGTTGGCGAGGCCCTCGTCTTCGCGCAGGATCTCGAAGTTGCGCGAGATCTGGAGCGTCGGGTCACCGATCATGGCGTAGTTGATCTTGCCGATCGTCTCGGACGAGCCGTGCCACGCCTTGTGCGTGAAGTGGGTGTCGGTGGAGACGGAGAAGACCTCGACGCCGAGCTTCTGCAGCTCGTCGTAGTAGTCGGCGAGGTCGCCGAGCTCGGTCGGGCAGACGAACGTGAAGTCGGCCGGGTAGAAGAAGTAGATGCTCCACTTGTCGGCGACGTCGGCCTCGGAGACCTCGACGAATTCGCCCTGCTTGAAAGCGGTGGCCTTGAACGGCTTGAGGGTCGTGTTGATCAGCGACACGTCGTGTGCTCCTTCGTGTTGGTTTCGGCGGCGGCGCCGCCCTTCCTAAACTGGAATGACTCCATATTAGCGAAGGTCGGGCGCCTGTCCAACGGATCCGAGCAAGAGAAGGAACCTCAGCGGCGTGAGTTACGTCATAGTCGTGAACAAGTCTGCAGTGCCCGAGCACTCTCGAGGAGTACGACGATGACGAAGCGCACGCTGATCGCAACGACCGCTCTCGCCGCCACAGCCCTCATGCTGTCGGCGTGCGGCCCCGATTCCGCGACGGGTGCCGGCTCGTCGACCACGACAAGCACCTCCAGCAGTGCGCAGGGTTCGACGCAGAAGAGTGACGCGGGCCAGCGTTCGGGAACGCAGGCGACCGCCTCGACGTCGACGAGCGCGAGCGGATCGAGCACGAACGACACGTCGTCCTCGACCCTCAACCTCGGCGTCGTCCAGGCCGCCAGCGACGGCCACCAGGTGCCGGGCATCGGTGACGTGCCGCAGCCGCGCGAGTTCGACCTGAGCACGAACAGTGGAGCCCCCCACTCCTTCCGCTCCGTGACGTGGAGCGGTTGGAACTCCCCCGTGGCTTACAGCGAGGGCAAGACGTCGAGCGGCACCAGCAGCGTGATGCGCGCCGTCAAGGGTGAGTGCGAGGGCAAGCCCGCCTACAGCACCCTCACGGTCGCCGACGCGACGGCTGACGGCGAGCTGTCACCCAACGCCTCGACGTACGACCTGTGCAAGCTGTCGAACGGGCCGACACCCGCGAAGCTCGCGCTGCCGAGCGGTAACACGATGACGCTCGGCACAGCCGGGCAGGAGGCCGCGGGCTACGGGGTCGGCGACGTCAAGCCCGCGAAGCTCGCCATCACGCAGCAGGGCGGTGCGCTCAAGGATCTCGTGTGGCAGGACTGGGGCACCACGGCCGCCACGGCCAAGGGCAAGGTGTGGGTCATCACGGGTAGCGAGTCCGAGGGCAAGTGGAGTGACGCCACGGTGACACTCACCGCGAAGAAGGTCGGAGGCCGCTACGTCTACGCCACGGCGATCGTCCACACTCCGTCCCAGGACGAAAACAACGGTGTCCGTTACGACCTGCTCGACGTGAGCAAGACGCCCACCACGCAGCCGATGGGCAACTGACGCTCGCCCGAGTCGACGGTCGCCACTGTCTGGCGTCCGCCGACTCAGGTGATTTCAGTACGCGAACGCGCCCTCGCGCATGAGCTCGAGGAGGGTCTGCACGACCTCCTCGACGGCGGCCGGGCGTGGCATCGCCCCGAACGTCGCCACCTGTAACTCACGGCCCGCCCCGCGCATCGGCTGCGTGGCGACACCCGCGTCACGGTGCGCGCGCAGGGCGAGGTCGGGAAGGAGCGTCACGCCGAATCCGGCTGCCACGAGTGCCTGGACGGCGACGACGTCGTCACTGGCGAAGTCGATGCGTGGGCTGACGCCGACCGACTCGCACAGATCGACGAGGCCGGTGCGGCAGCGCTCGCACCCGGCGACCCATCGTGCGTCCGCCAGTGCGCCAAGGGCGTCGGGTTCGACGCCGCCATCCTTCGTCTTCGTTCGCCCGACGACGGCCGCGTGCGCCGTGCCCTCGACGAGGTGCAACGCGTCCCACCCGAGGTGCTCGGTGACGACGTCGCCGCCGAACCCCTGCCCGGCGTAGGCGAAGGTGACGGCCAGGTCGACCTCGCCGGCTCGCAGCATGGCGGCGGCCTCGGGCGGTTCGGCCTCGACGAGGTCGACGTGCAGGCCGGGTGCGCTCTCGCGAAGGCGCACAAGCAGTTTCGGCACGATGACGCTGCAGGCCGACGGGAACGCGGCGAGCCGCACGTGGCCGGAAGCAAGGGTCGTCGCGGCGTCGAGTTCCAGCTCGGCACGGCGCAGAAGGGCAAGGATCTCGCGGCCTCGCTCGGCGAGGCGCACGCCGTCGGGCGTGAGGCGCACCCCGCGTCCGGCGCGCTGCACGAGCACGGCCCCGGTTTCTTCCTCAAGGCGACGAAGGTGGTGGGAGATCGTCGGCTGCCCGCAGCCGAGCGCCTCTGCCGCGGCACTCATCGTTCCCTCACGCTCGAGGGCGACGAGGGCTTCCAACCTGCGCAGGTCCATGGGTCCAGCGTATCGACGAGTTCGATGCTTTTGGGCAATCCGAACTATTGGACGAATGGGACAGTGGTCCGTGACGCTGAAGACATGACCATTGCGCCACCCACCGCCCCCGTCAGCTTCGACGGCGTGCTCGCTGCCGCCGAGGCCCTGCGCGCCCACCTCGAGGTGGCGCCGACCTGGCGCTACGAGGCGCTGTCGCGCGCCGTCGGGCGTGACATCGTCGTCAAGCACGAGAACATGCAGCCCACCGGTTCGTTCAAGGTGCGCGGCGGCCTGACGCTGGCCGCGCAACTCGATGCCGACGAGCGACGCGCCGGGCTCGTCACGTGCTCCACGGGAAACCACGCGCAGTCGATCGCTTTTGCCGCGCGCCTCGCCGGAACGCGTGCGGTCATCGTCATGCCGCACTGTGCCCCGAGCGTGAAGGTCGACGCGGTGCGCGCCCTCGGAGCCCAGGTCGTCCTCGAGGGCGAGCGGCTGCCGGACGCCTCCGCCCACGCCCGCGCGCTGGCGGCCGAAAGCGGGATGCGCTTCGTCGACCCGGGCAACGAGCCGGCCATGATCCACGGCCACGCCACCGTCTATCTCGAACTGCTCCAGGCCCACCCGGAGGTGGAGGAGATCCTCGTGCCGATCGGCAGCGGCTCGGGCGCGGCCGGAGCGTGCCTCGTGCGCGACGCGATCGCGCCGAACGTGCGCGTCGTCGGCGTTCAGGCCATGGGTGCGCCCGCCGCGCACGACTCGTGGGCCGGTGACGCCGAGGTCGCCCGACCCGCCGAGACGCGCGTGAGCGGGCTCGCGACCGGCTGCGGTTTCGCCACGCCGCAGAGCATCCTGCGTGGCGCGCGCGGCAGCGCCGGGAACGCTGGTCTCGCCGCCTTCGAACTCGTGACGGACGACGCCATCGACAATGCTGCCCACCTGCTCGCCGTGCACGCGCGCACCCTCGCCGAAGGCGCCGGTGCGGCATCGCTCGCCGGCCTGCTGGCGCGCGCCGCCGGGACGAACGTGGCCGGGACGGCGGGCGTCGTCATCACCGGCGGCAACGTCAGCGTCGACGAGTGGAAGCGCCTCGCCAACCGCTGACCCTCCGAGGCGAAAACCGGTGGACGCTCCCCTGCCCCGTCCGGCACAGTGCGTGACGTCGACGAGAGCCGGAGGACGCCCGTGAGCTTGACGGTCCGCGATCGCAGCATCGCCTACGAAGTACGCCGAGGTGGCGTGGTCACCGCCACCTGCGTCGGCGAACTGCAGCAACCGCCGACGTTGCTGGAATGGGGCTCGGTCACGAAGACGGTGACGGCACAGGTGGCCGCCCGGCTCGCGGAACGAGGCGAGCTCGATCTGGCAGCCCCCGTGACGACCTACCTGCCGGACGCCGAGCTACCGACATGGGTCGATGTCTCGTCCCTTATGTCCCACACATCGGGGTTGCCGCGCCTGCCTCAGGGTGTGCCCTTCGCAGCAGCCGACCCGTACGCACGCTTCACCACGACCTACTTCGACGAGCACGTGGTGCCAACGCTCGGAACGCTGCACGACGGCACGGTCGGCACGTGGAGGTACTCGAACCTCGGGTACGCAGTTCTCACACGTGTGGTGGAAAGAAGGACGGGGCAAGACTGGTCGGGGCTGGCGCGCGATCTCGTGCTGGACCCGCTGGGCCTCGACGAGACGACCACGTGGCACGACCCTGAGCGCATTGCGCGGCTACACACATGGACCGGAAAGGTGCGATCCACGTGGGTCGACACCGGCCCGTTCATCGGCGCAGGTGGGTTACTCAGCACGTTCGACGACCTGTGTCGCTACGCCCAACGCATCGCTGCGGCTCCCTGGACGGGCCACCGCCCCGTCGGCTGGATGCGGTCGAAGGACCTGTGGTGGCACAACGGGCACAACCGTGACCAGGGCGCACTCGTCGGCTTCGACGACGGCGGGGCCACCACGGTCGTCGTGCACACCCTGGGCCACCGATTCGGCACCGCGGACCACAAGGCGGCGGAGCTGATACGCGCTTCGAGCAGCCGCTGAGATCCTTCGAAGCTGCGCTCGGCCTCAGCCGCCGTACGAGCTCGAGCGCTTGAGCACGCGGCCCATCGTGACGATCTCCACCCCGACGACGCCGGGGTGCGCGAGGTGGGTGTCGACGAAGTCGAGCGTCGCGGCGCCGTCCGGCGTGACGACGTTCGCCACGAGTGACGTGCGCCCGCTCGTGGCCGCGACGAACCGCACGACACGCTGCGCGCAGAGCCTCCGAGACGTCGGCGATGTGGCCGGGCGTCACGGTGATCCACAGCATGACGTCGCCTGACCCGGTGAGCGCTTCGGGGTGGATGTCGGCCTCGAGGTAGAGCACCCCCTCGTCGAGGAGACGACGACGGCGACGCGACACGGTGCTCGCGTCGATGCCCACGCGTTCCGCGAGCGCCCCGTTGCTCATGCGCCCGTCGGCGGCGAGGGAGCGCAGGAGGGCGCGGTCGACGTCGTCGAGCGCGCGTGACGGACGATCGCTGGCCGGGCGCGAACCCCACACCCGTAGCAGTTCGATGGTCTGAACGTCGCGCACGCCCGGGCTTCGCATGCTCGCCGCCACGATCTGCTCGACACCCGATCGCGCACCCTGCTCGTTTGGCGCTGCAACCGCACCGCACAGCAGCCCCGTGCCGTTGCGGGGGAGACGCACCCACGAGGTGTGCACCTCGCGCGCCAACGCCTCCGCGAGACGGCGTGCGGCCTCGGGCTCGGCCTCGATGCGGATCATGCGCACGAGGCGCCCCTGGAAGCCCGGCAGGGTGCGCCCGCGCACCTGCACGGCGCCACCGTCGACGAGGCGACGCAGGCGTCGCGCGACGCTCCGGGCGCTCAGCGAGAGGTCGTCGGCGAGGTCGGCGAACGACGCGTCCGGCTCGGCGTCCAGGAGCGTGAGGAGGTGCCGGTCGACCGGGTCGAGACGAAGGCGCAACTCGCCGACTTCTCGCAGGGCGGCGCCTGGGGCTGGGGTGACGTCAAGACCCTGGTCGCCATCGTCGTCGGCGTCGTCGTCCTCGTGCTGTGGGCGAAGTTCGAGCTCGGCCACACCTCCCCGATTCGTCGACCTGCGCGTCTCCGGCACGAAGGCCCTGCTCTTCACCAACCTCGCGTCGATCGTCATAGGCATCATCATGTTCACGAATCTGCTCTCGACGACGATGACGCTGCAGGGCCCGCTTCCGAGAAGGACTTCGGCTGGGACGCCGCCTCGGCCGGTCTCGCGATGCTGCCCAACGCCGCCGCAATGTTCGCCGTCGCGCCGCTCACGGCCCGTCTCGGTGCACGGTTCGGTGCCCGCACGGTCCTCCAGATCGTTGCGATCGTCACCGGCCTCGGCTACCTCCTGCGCGCCGTCGCGTCGCCCAACCCGGCCATGGTCATCATCTGGGCGACCGTCATCGGCGTAGGTGTCGGTATCGGCTACGCCGCGCTGTCGATGCTCGTCGTCGAGCACGCCCCGCTGCGCGAGATGGGCTCGGCCAACGCCGTCAACGCCCTCATGCGCGCCATCGGCACCGCCGTCTCGAGCGCCGGTGTGGCCACGATCGCCGCGTCGATGTCCGTCATGGTCGGTGGCCGTACGGTGCCGAGCGCAGCCGCGCTCACGACGATGGCCTTCATCGGTGTGGGCTTGTCGGCCCTGACGTACGTGCTCGCCGCCGCAGCCCGCGACCGCAAGGACGCCACGGCTCAGCTGGCAGGATGACGGTGACGCTCGCCAGCGCTTCGACGCGCTGGCGAGCGCCCGTATCTGCACGCCTCCGCATCGCACGAACCGGAAGGAACCCCATGAGCGACCTTCAGCTCTCCACCCGCCCCGCGACGGAGGACGACTTCGGCTGGATGCTCGACCTGCTGGAGCGCAACCAGCGCGTCAACGTGCCGGAGGGCGAGCGGTCGAAGACAGGCTTCATCCAGGGCAGCTGGGCCGAGGAGCGGTTTCAGGAACGCATTGACGGCCCCGGCATGTGGGTTGTTGAGCTCGACGGCGAGCGCGCCGGAGTGGTGCTCAGCTCGGACGCCGCTGCCCACAGCGTCGGCCCTCCCGGACTCACCGTGGCCACGGCGCGTGAGGCGATGCCCGACGCTCGCTTCTTCCTCTACGGGCCGGCCGTCGTCGAGGCCGACCAGCGCGGGCGCGGAGTGCTCTCCGCCCTCGTCGATGCGCTGTTCACCGACGCCGCGAAGAACTACGACGAGGCCGTCGCGTTCGTCGAGCGCAGCAACTCGGTGTCGATGAGCGTGCACGAACGCCTCGGCTTCCGTGAGGTCGGCACGTTCGAGGTCGACGGCCGCGAGTACGTCACCTTCGCCCACCCCACGGGCGGGCTGCGCACCGCCTGACTCCCTGGGCCCCAACGACAGAAGCACCCCACCGCTCGGAGCGGTGGGGTGCTTCTTTGATGCGTCAGGCCCGAGGGATCAGGACGACTTCACCTCGCGCTTGTTGAGGCGGATGAATCCGATGACCATCGGAACCACGAGCCACAGCACGTGCGCGACGGCGAACTTCGCCCACCCTTCGTTCGACATCGTGCCGTTGTAGAGCGGCTGCGTCGTGAGGTTGAGGTCGATCCACTCACCGACCTTGCGCATCGTCTCGCCGAACGACGTCACGATGCTCACGAGAGTCGGGATGAACAGGTACGAGCAGATCGCGGCCGGGGTGTTCTGGAACGCCAGACCGAACGCGATACCGATCGAGACGGCGATGAGCTGCGCGAGCACGTTGCCGCCCACCGAGCCCCACGACATCGTCCAGTTGGCGTCGTGACCGAACGCCGCCTGGGCGATGAGCGTCGTCGCTGCACCGATCGCGAACGCAAAGATGATGGAGAGGGCGCCGAACAGCAGGCCCACGGCCCACTTGGCGAGGACGACACGGGAGCGTCGCGGCTCGAGCGTGAACGTGACGAGCGCCGTGCGCTGCGACCACTCACTCGTCACGGTGAGGATGCCCAGGATCGGCAGGAGGAAGCCCATCGGGATGCCTGCGGCGGCAACGAAGTTGCCGAACTCCGGCGACGTCCGACGCCCGTTCACCATCACGGCGACGGACGCGATGATGATGAGGACGCCCATGGCGATGAGGAGCCACTTGCCGGCGCGCGTGTCGATCATCTTGCGCATCTCGACGGCGAAGAGGCGCCCGAAGGAGACCGGGGACGTGCGTCCCTCGTCACCGAGTCGGCTTGGCAGGCGTGATTGGGTCGGAGCGCCGCTGCCCTGCTGGGGCGTGAACTGCGCGCCCTGAGGAGCCTGCTGGGGCACCTGCGCGCCCGGGCCGCCCGCCATAGCGGGCTGCTGCTGCGGCGGGTAGTGCGCTCCGCCCTGCGGCTGGTTCGGGTTCATGGGGGTGCTCATCGCGCAACCTCTCGGGAGTCGGCGGCGGTCAGGTTGAGGAACATCTCTTCGAGGCCGGAGCCGCCGGCCTGGCCGAGCTGGACGAGGACGATGCCGTTCGCGGCAGCGACCTTGCCCACCTCGATGGGTTCGGCCGGCGTGTGGATGCCGGTCTGCGTGCGCTGCACGGGAATGTTCGCGGCCTGCAGCGCGGAGGCGAGGGCAGCGTCGTCGGTGCTGTGGGCGTTGGTGCCCGCACCGCGCAGCAGCTCCTGCTTCGTGCCCTGACGCACGATGCGGCCGCGGCCGATCATGACGAGGTCGTCGGCGATCTGCTCGACCTCGTGGAGCAGGTGGCTCGACAGGAGCACGGTGCCGCCACGTTCGGCGTAGGAGCGCAGGAGGCCACGCATCCAGCGGATACCGGCCGGGTCGAGGCCGTTGGCCGGCTCGTCGAGGATGAGCACCTCGGGGTCACCGAGCAGCGCGTGCCCGATGCCGAGGCGCTGACGCATACCGAGCGAGTAGTCGCCCACGCGACGCTTCGCCTCCGGCGGCGTGAGGCCGACGACGTCGAGAATTTCGTCGACGCGGTCGGTGCCGAGGCCCATCGTCTTGGCACCGAGCGTGAGCACCTCACGGCCGGTGCGTCCGGCGTGCTGAGCACTCGCGTCGAGAAGGACACCGACGTGGCGTCCCGGGTTCGTCAGTTCGTCGTACTTCTTTCCCAGGATGGTGGCGTGGCCGCTCGTGGGCGGCGTCAGCCCCGTCATCATGCGCATGCACGTCGACTTACCGGCACCGTTCGGGCCGAGGAAGCCGGTGACTCGGCCCGGCTCGGCCTTGAAGGTGACGTTGTCGACGGCCACGGTTCCCCCGTAGCTCTTGGTCAACGCCTCTACTGTGATCATGCTCCAAACCCTAAGCGCCTGACGCTGCGTGAGCCCTGAGGGACATCCCCCAATTTCGACCCTCCGCCGAAAATTCATCCTCAGGGTGGACACGGCGTCATCCTTAGGGTGGACCCGCGACGGCGCTCGACGATCTTTGAGTACGAGAGTGACTCCCCCGTCACGCTCATACCCAAAGACGAAACAATGTTTCGCATGGTCGACTCCTCGCTCACCGAGAACGAACGCTTCGTCGAAGTGGACTTCTACGACACCGATCTCGACGGCCGACGCTTCATCTCCTGCCGCTTCAACGGCTGCGACTTCACGGAGAAGACGATGGCCGCCACGGTGTTCGAAGGGTGCGCGTTCTTCAACTGTCGGTTCAACGACGCGCAGCTCGAGCAGGTCGCGTTCACCGGGTGCACGTTGAGCGACTGCGGGTTCTTCATGGCGACGCTCGCCGGGTGCAAGCTCTCGGGTTCGACGTTCGCCGACTGCTCGTGGACCCACGCCGTCGTCCGCGGTGGGCAGTGGCCGATGGTGACGATGCGCCAGGCGAAGCTCGACGGGCTCGACCTGTCGGACGTGCGCTTGGCCGAGGCCGATCTCAGCGAGTCGTCACTCAAGCGCGTCGTCTTCGACGACGCCGACCTCACCGGCGCGACGCTGCGCGGCAGCGACCTGCGCGAGGCGGACCTGCGCGGCGCGAGGGTCGACAGCGTCAACCTCGCAGGGGCCCGCTTCGCCAGCACACGGATGGACGTCGACGGGGCGCTGGCCGTCGCAGTGGCGCAGGGCATCGTCATCGGTTGAGAGACGACGCCCTGGACACACGTCGTCGCACGAGCGGACGTGCCACCCGTGCGACGACAGTGCTCACTCAGTGCGTCGGGAAGCCCAGGTCGACCTGGCTCTCGGTCGGCTCCGGCCAGCGCGACGTGACGACCTTGCGGCGCGTGTAGAAGTTGAACGCCTCGGGGCCGTACATGTGTGTGTCGCCGAAGAGCGACTTCTTCCAGCCGCCGAAGCTGAACGAGCCGACCGGCACGGGGATGGGCACGTTGACGCCCACCATGCCCACCTCGATGGCGTACTCGAACTCACGCGCGCTCTTGCCGTCACGCGTGAAGATGGCGACGCCGTTGGCGAACTGGTTGTCGTTGACGAGCTTCACGGCCTCCTCGAAGGTGTCGACGCGCACGACCGACAGCACGGGCCCGAAGATCTCCTCGTCGTAGACCTTGATCCCGGGCCGCACGTTGTCGACGAGGCTCGTGCCGATGAAGAAGCCGTCGCCGTCGAAGGTCTTCTCGCGGCCGTCGACGACGACCGTGGCCCCCTCACCGGCGGCGCCCTCGACGTAGGAGGCGACGCGGTCACGCGCCTCGGCGGTGATGAGGGGCCCATTTCCGAGGCTTCGTCGGTGCCGTCGCCGATGGTGAGCTTCTTCATGCGCTCGGCGATCTTCTCGACGAGCGGGTCGGCCACCTCGCCGACGGCGACGAGGACGGAGACCGCCATGCAGCGCTCGCCCGCGGAGCCGTACGCGGCGGAGACGGCGGCGTCAGCGGCGCCGTCGAGTTCGGCGTCGGGCATGACGACCATGTGGTTCTTCGCGCCGCCGAGTGCCTGAACCCGCTTGCCCTTGCCCGCTGCTCGCTCGTAGATGTACTGGGCGATGGGGGTGGAGCCGACGAAGGAGACGGCCGCGACGTCGTCGTGGTCGAGGATGCCGTCGACGGCTTCCTTGTCACCGTTGACGACGTTGAACACGCCGTCGGGAAGACCGGCTTCGCTGAACGCCTCGGCTAGCCAGAGGGCCGCTGAGGGGTCGCGCTCGCTCGGCTTGAGGATGACGGTGTTGCCGGCGGCTATCGCCGTCGTCACCATCCACAGCGGCACCATGGCGGGGAAGTTGAAGGGCGTGATGCACGCGACGACGCCGACGGGCTGGCGCACGGAGTGAACGTCGACGCCGGTCGAGATCTGCTCGGAGTAGTCGCCCTTGAGGTGGTGCATGAGGCCGGCGCAGAACTCGACGTTCTCGAGGCCGCGCGTCACCTCGCCGGCGGCGTCGGAGACGACCTTGCCGTGCTCACTCGTGATGATGCGGGCGAGTTCGTCGCTGCGCGCGGTGATGATCTCGCGGAGCTTGAACATGACGGCGGTGCGCTTCGTCAGGCCCGTGTCGCGCCAGCCGGGCAGCGCGGCGCGGGCGGCCGCGACGGCCGTGTCGAGTTCGCCGGGCGACGCGAGCGCCACCCGTCCGGTGACCTGGCCGGTGGCGGGGTTGAAAACGTCGCCCTCGCGACCCGATTTCCCTGCGACCCGTGCTCCGTTGATCCAGTGCCCGATCTGCGTGACGTCTGCCATGTGAGCGCTCCTTCCTCGTTGTTTCGACCCTATGACGGGGCAGTGCGGGCGCGGGGCGCGCGCAGCGACCGAAATCCGCGTCGTCCGGGCGTCAGCGCGCCGAGGGGCTCCCCCGTAGGCTGGCCGCGATGTCCCACCAGAGCGAGCCCGACGCCATGCCTGCCGCGAACACCCCTCCTGCTGCACCAAGCGCTGCCCGCGAGGTGCTGCAACGCGTGTGGGGGTACGACGACTTCCGCGGTGATCAGGCGGCCGTCGTCGACGAGCTCATCGCCGGGCGCGACGCTCTCGTTCTCATGCCGACCGGTGGCGGCAAATCGCTGTGCTACCAGGTGCCTTCGCTCGTGCGGGAGGGGACGGGCGTCGTCATCTCGCCGCTCATCGCGCTCATGGCCGACCAGGTGGACGCCCTCTCGGCCCTCGGCGTGCGCGCCGGCTTCCTCAACTCGACGCAGCTGCCCAACGAGCGGGCGGCCACCGAGCAGGCCCTCCTCGCGGGCGAGCTCGACCTGCTCTATCTCGCGCCCGAGCGACTCCTCGTGCCCGAGACGCAGCGGCTGCTCGACAACGCGCGCATCGCCCTGTTCGCCATCGACGAGGCGCACTGCGTGTCGCAGTGGGGCCACGACTTCCGGCCCGATTACCTGCGGCTGTCGATGCTGCACGAGCGCTGGCCCGGCGTGCCGCGCGTCGCTCTCACCGCCACGGCCACCGACGCCACGCGCCGCGAGATCGCGACCCGCCTCGAGCTCGAGAGCGCACGGCACTTCGTTGCCGACTTCGACCGGCCGAACATCACCTACCGGATCGTCGCGAAGGACTCGCCGCAGCAGCAGCTCCTCGCATTCCTGCGGGCCGAGCACGCGGGAGATTCCGGCATCGTTTACTGCCTCTCGCGGGCGTCGGTAGAGAAAACGGCGGCGTTCCTCGAGGGCAAGGGCATCCCGGCCCTGCCGTACCACGCGGGCCTCGACCGTCAGGTACGTGCAGCTAATCAGTCGCGCTTCCTGCGCGAGGACGGCCTCGTCATGGTGGCGACGATCGCCTTCGGCATGGGGATCGACAAGCCCGACGTGCGGTTCGTGGCCCACCTCGACCTGCCGAAGTCGGTGGAGGGCTACTACCAGGAGACGGGGCGCGCGGGTCGTGACGGCCAGCCGTCGACGGCGTGGCTCACGTACGGGCTCGCCGATGTCGTTCAGCAGCGCAAAATGATCGCGGCGAGTGACGGCGACGCCGCGCACCAGCGCAACCTGGGGCGCCACCTCGACGCAATGCTGGCGCTCTGCGAGACCGTCACCTGCCGACGCGAGCAGTTGCTCGCCTACTTCGGGCAGCCGGACACCGGCCCGTGTGGCAACTGCGACACCTGCCTCGAACCGCCGAAGACGTGGGACGGCACTATTCCGGCACAGAAGCTGCTGTCGACGGTCGTCAGGCTCGACCGACGCGGGCAGCGTTACGGCTCAGGCCATCTCATCGACATCCTGCTCGGGCGCGAGACAGAGCGTGTGGTGAAGCTCGGCCACACCGACCTCACGACGTTCGGCATCGGCACCGAACTCGACGAGCGTGGGTGGCGCGGCGTCGTCCGGCAACTGCTGGCGGCGGGTCTGCTCGACGTCGAGGGCGACTACGGGATGCTCGGGCTGACGGAGGCGTCGGGCACGGTGCTGCGCGGGGAGCGTCAGGTCGCGATGCGCACGGAGCCGGAGCGACGCAAGACGCGATCGAGCTCCGGTGGTGGCAAGAGCGCCAAGGCCGCAGCCGATCTGACGGGCCCCGAGGCGGAACTGTTCGAGCAACTGCGCGCGTGGCGCGCCGCCACGGCGAAGGAGCAGGGCGTGCCCGCGTACGTGGTGTTCCACGACGCCACGCTGCGGGGGATCGCGACAGCGGCTCCGACGACGATCGACGAACTCGGACGGCTCAGCGGCGTGGGAGCCGCAAAGCTCGACCGCTACGGCCCGGGCGTGCTCGCGACGGTGGCATCCGCAGGAGGATGACGGACGCTTACGACTCAGGCCTGCGCTGCTGTTTTCGCAGCCTCCCAGCTCCCGAAATGCTGACGGACGGCCGCGCCGCTCGGGCGTTTCGCACTTTCGGACGAGCGCGCCTTCGCCCACACGATGTACTGCGCGAACGAGTCCGACGTCACGGATCGGTTGTCGCCATCCGCTGCAGCGTCAAGGAATTCGGCGACAGCGGAACGGTAGTCGTCGTCGCTGAACGAGCCGGTTCCACGGGTTCGGCCCGAGTTCGTCGTGAGGCCGAGGCTCGTCATGGCCGTACTCCACGAGCCGTTGCCCAGGCGCTTCATGAGGGTCTGCGATGTCGGCGGCCAGATCGCAACCCCCGGTTTCGCGACGATGCGCTTCCCTGCGAGGTAGTCGGCCCGAGCCGAGTCGTACTGCGCGGCCGACAGCGAACGCTCCCCCGGCGTCGGCGACTGCCCGACGGCGCGCTCGTGAAGGAGGCGATAAGCCGCCTCGGGGGTCTCGTCACCGTCTGCATTCACCGTGCCATTGTGCGCCGCCCGCCCGCGATGCAGAGCGATTCGCCCCGCACGACCGCGGCCGCCCGCAACCCCACCCGTGCGGGCGTTGGAGTGCCCCGCACTGTCCAATTACGTTGGAGACATGGCAAAGATCGCTTTTCTCACCGCATCCGAAGGCATCGAAAAGGTCGAGCTGACCGAGCCCTGGAAGGCCGTCACCGACACCGGTTTCACCGCCGAACTGCTCTCTCCCGAGAGCGGCGAGGTGCAGCTGTTCAACCACCTCGACAAGGCTGACACGCAGAAGGTCGACGTCGAGGTGTCGAAGGCGAACGTCGACGACTACGCCGCGCTCGTGCTGCCCGGCGGCGTCGCCAACCCTGACGCGCTGCGCCTCGACGAGGACGCCGTCACCTTCGTCAAGAACTTCGTGGCGTCGGGCAAGCCGGTCGCCGCGATCTGTCACGCACCGTGGGTGCTCGTCGAGGCCGACGTCGTGCGCGGCAAGCGCCTCGCGTCGTTCCCGAGCTTGCAGACCGACATCCGCAACGCCGGCGGCGAGTGGGTCGACGAGACGGTCGTCGTCGACGGCAACCTCATCACGAGCCGCAACCCCGACGACCTGCCCGCGTTCAACAAGGCCATCCTCGACGCGGTCAAGGCCTAGGCCTGACTCCGCGCTGCGAACCCTGACGACGTCGGTGCCACCCGCTACTGTCGCGGTGTGCGCGCCGGCGTCGTCGTTTTCGACCTCGACGGCACTCTCGTCGACCACGAGGGCGCCGTCGTTCGTGCGCTGCACGACTGGCTCCCCCGTATCGGAGTAGCCCCCGACGCGGTACCCCCGCTCGTCAGCAGTTGGTTCGCCACCGAGGAGCGGCACTTCGCCTCATGGCGCTCCGGCGAGATCAGTTTCGCCGAGCAACGCCGTCGGCGACTGCGCGACGTGCTTCCCCTCATCGGACGCTCCGTCCCCGACGACGCCGAGTTGGATCGGATCTTCGAGGACTTCCTCCACGCCTACGAGCGCGGATGGCGCGCCTTCGACGACGCCATGCCCTGCCTCGACACCCTTGCCGCCCACGGCCTCCGCCTCGCCGTCCTGACCAACGGCACGGAACTGCAGCAGACGGAGAAGCTGCGACGCACGGGCCTCGACGGTTACGTGGAGCGCGTCTTCACCGCCGAAGGTCTTGGCGTCGCCAAGCCGCGGCCTGAGGTCTACCTCCGGGTCTGTGCCGCGCTGGGCGTGGAGCCGTCACACACGCTCCACGTCGGCGATCACCCCGACCTCGACGTGCGTGCTCCGCGAGAGGTGGGCCTGCAGGTGCTTCATCTCGACCGCCATGACACCCATCTCGAGTCGCCACGCATCAGCACCTTGCGCGATCTCCCGAGGCTTCTGGGTGGTCAGTCGAAAATCGCCGGGACGGCGTTGAACTGAAGCATTGGCGCCAGCAGGACGCCGGGCGGCGGGGTGCGCAGTTCGGCCTCGGTGAACCAGCGCAGCTCGTCGATCTCCGCCGCGACGGCAGGCACCTGCGTCAGGACGCCGCGGTAGGTGAAGACGTGCGACTCCAGTGCGTGGCCCGGCTCATTGGCGGCGTCGGACGAGAAGCGGCCGAGGGCGTCGAGGTCGTCCGGTGTGACGTCGAGCCCCAGCTCCTCGTCCACCTCGCGCGCCGCCGTGTCGATGAACTCCTCGCCCGCCTCCGGCTTCCCGCCGGGCAGCATGAACCGCTCCGTGCCGCGCTTGCGGACGGTCAAGACGCGCCCCTCGGCGTCCCGAAAGACGACGGCGGCAACCCGGATCAACAGCGAATTCGAGGACATGCACCGAGGCTATCCGGCACAGTGAAACCCATGGCCGAGCGTCCCTCCACCCCGTACCGTCCCTCCGCAGCCGAACGCGCCGAGCGTCGCACCTTCGAAGCGCTCCTCGCGCTCCCGAAGTCGGCGCGCAAACGCGCCGCAGGGCGCCCACACGTCGTCGACGGCGGCGCCCTCGACCCCGACATCGCGACCGGCCTCAAGGTGCTCGGCCGCGTCGGCGGCAAGGAACTCGACGAGCGCACCGTCGACGACGCCCGCACCGCCCTTGCCGCCGAATCCTGGATGTTCGCAGGCGAACCCGCCGACGTGGCGTCGGTCGAACAGGTGACGATCGACGGCGCAGCGCAGCGCTGACGGCGACATCCCGGCTTTCCTCTACCGCCCGAACCCCAGCCCCGTCACCGTCGTGGGCAAGCACGCCGACGCCGCCCGCACTCCCGGCACAGCCCGTCCCTGCGTCGTCTACTTCCACGGCGGCGGCTGGGTGCTCGGATCAGCGCAGACCCACGACGCCGTGGCCCGCGCCCTGTGCGCCGACGGCGAGGTCATCGTCCTCAACGTCGACTACCGCCGCGCCCCCGAACACGTCTTCCCCGCCGCGGTCGACGACGCCGTCGCCGCCTTCCGGTGGGCCCACGCCAACGCCGAACGCCTCGGCATCGACCCGGAGCGCATCGCCGTGGCGGGCGACTCCGCGGGCGGCAACCTCTCCGCCGTCGTCGCCCAGGAAACGACGCGCGACGGTGGCCCCAAGCCCGCCCTGCAGATGCTCTTCGTGCCCGTCACAGACCTCACGCTGCCGCGCTCCGACAGCTATGAACGCTTCTCCAGCGGCTACTTCCTCACCCGCGCCAACATGGACTGGTACGAGGCCACCTACCTCACCGGCAGCCCGATGCTCGGCGGAAGCAGCGACGTCGACATCGACTCGCTACGCGCCGACCCCCGCGTCTCGCCGCTGCGCGCCACTGACCTCGACGCGCTCGTCGCCGCCGGCCTTCCCCCGGCCTACGTCGCGGTGGCCGGGTTCGACCCGCTGCGTGACGAGGGCATCGCCTACGCGCGGATGCTCGAGCGCGCCGGCGTCGCGACCACCCTGCGGGTCCACACCGACGCCGTGCACCCGTTCATCAACATCCTCGCGACGGATCTCGGGCGCCGCTGCATGGCCGAAGCGGTCGGCGCGATGCGGACGGCGCTCGGCGTCGACCCCGCCTGAGCCCACCACCTCACGGGGCAGACTTTCCTGCCGTTGGGTCGTCACAGACACTGCCCAACCGCAGGGAAGTCTGCCCAACCCGTTTCTCGGACGCTCCGCGGCCAGGGGGCATCACCCCATAGTGAGAACGGTTTTCATTATGAGTTAGTGTTCTATCCATGAACACCACAACGTATCTGCGCGCACTCGCCCTGACAGCCACCGCAGCCGTCGCCCTCTCCGCCTGCGGCAACTCGACCTCGTCCGCCGGGTCGTCGAAAACCTCGACGCCGTCATCGACCACCGCGACGGCGCCCGTCGGCAGCAACGAGAAGGAGGCCGCCACCGTCAACCCGCGCGTGCTCCTCTCGCACGACCAGGGCCTCACGCTGCTCGACGCCGAGACCGGCAAGACGCTCAAGGAGACGAAGAAGCCTGGCTTCCTGCGCCTGTCGAACGCCGGGGACGGTCGGCACGTCATGGTGAGCGACGCCGACGTCTTCCGCGTCTTCGACATGGGCATCAGCAGCCAGCCGCACGGCGACCACACGCACAACTACACGTACGAGCCCGGCCTCGCCGAGCGGACGTTTGCCGCGCCGAAGGCCGGCCACGTCGTGCCACACGCCGGCAAGGTGTCGCTGTTCTCCGACGGCGCGGGCACGATCCAGACGCTCGACGCAGACCAGGTCGGCTCGAAGACCGTCGAACCGCACACGGCGAAGACGAAGGCCCCGCACCACGGTGTCGCCATCGCGCTGCCCGACGGCACGATGGTGCACACCGAAGGCACGAAGGACGCGCGCAAGAGCATCGTCGCGACGAAGAACGGCAAGGAGATCGCCCGCACCGACGACTGCGAGGGGGTCCACGGCGAGGCGGCACCGCACTCCGAGGGCGACGACGCCGCCGTGTTCGGCTGCGAGAGCGGCCCCGTCGTCTACCGCGACGGCGACTTCCACAAGGTGAAGGTGAGCGGGTACGTGCGCAACGGCAACCTGGCCGGCTCGCACGAGTCGCCCATCGTGCTCGGCGACCACAAGACGAAGAAGATCGACGACGAGAACGCCGAGGCCGAGCACCCGACGAAGGTGGCGCTCATCGACTCGCGCAACGGTTCACTCACCACGGTCGAGCTGGGCTCGTCGTACTGGTTCCGCTCCCTCGCGCGCGGCCCGGAGGGTGGGGGGCTCGTGCTGACGTACGACGGCAAGGTCAACGTCATCGACGTCGAGACCGGCAAGGTGACCAAGCGCATCGACGCGATCAAGCCCTGGAAGGAGAAGAAGGACTGGCAGGAGCCCGGCCCGACCATCAAGGTCGCCGGCGACAAGGCCTACGTCACGGACGCGGAGAACAAGGAACTCGTTGTCATCGACCTCGAGAGCGGCAAGGTCGCCAAGCGCATCTCGCTCGCGAACACTCCGGTCGAGATGGCTGTAGTCGACGGTGTCGCCGAGGCGCCGGCCCACAAGGAAGCACACGAGGGCCACGCGCACTGACGGGCGGCGCCGGCCGGTGATCCGTCCGCTGGCTCGGGACGAACTGGAGTCGTCCCGAGCCGGCGGCGGTCACCTGGCACTCACCCAGCGAGGGACTCGATGGCCTGACCGTGCGGCCCGACGAGGGCGCGGGCGACCCCGTCGACCGCAAGAACGAAGCGCCCCGCCGGCACCTCAACGCCCTCCGGCACCGTCACCGCAATGCCTGGCATGACGCCCGGGCCCTCGTTACTGATCCACGTGAAACCACCGGCTCGCGAGCCGAGTTCACCCATCCGACGGGTGAACTCGGCTCGCGTCGTCTCGTCGGTGTAGGCGAGCACGGCGGAATGGAAAAGGACGAGATGCAGGTCGCTCGGCACGTCAGCGAGCAGAGCGTCGAGGTCGGCGACGACGTCGCCCCGGATGACGTGGGGCCAGTCGTCGGGGTGCGTCGCGAGGTGATCTTGGACCGTCGCGATGCAGCCGCGTAGCCGGTCGGCCCGCTCCCTCTGACCGGGCCAGACGAGCGCCTCCAGCCAGCGAGCGTTGTCGCGGGCGCCGTCCGAATCGGTGAGCACGTCGAGCGGGTTGAGGTCGAGCCCGCCGCGCCAGGCAACCTGGGGAATGTCGGCGGGGAGTGCTCGGCGCTCAACGCCTTCGCCCGTCACCGTCGTCACGAGTTCGGGCGAGCCGTCCCCGACGACGATCTCGCCGCCAGAGGTCCGAAACCGGTAGGAGTAAAGGTCAGGGAAGAGCGCCAGTCCCGCCGAGCACCCCACCTCGACCAGCGCGACGGGACGGCCACGTGCCGCCTCGGCGACGAACGGCAGCAACATCGCACATCGCCCCGCCTCGTTCGTCTGGGTAGCGCGCTCCCGGGCGACAGCTTCGACCTCACCCCAGTGCTGCGTCAGCCACGTGCCGAACGCCCCGGCGTCGTCGTCGGGGGCGCCGAGGAAGCGGGCCGCCCCGAGCACGAGGTTGGGCTGGCGCTTCGCCGGCGGCAGGGTCGAGATCCGCTCGAGGAGGGCGTCGTCAGCAGCGATGAGAGCGCACACGTCCTCGTAGAACGGCGAGTTACCGCGCGCCTCACGCTCACCGAAGCGGGTGTAGGCCTCCCTGACGTCGGCCTCCAGCCCCGTCATGGCGGCACCATTCCGGCCAGGTCTTTGGGTGCCACCCAGCACCCCGTCGTTCGCTCGCTCGCCCATTTGCGAACCTCCTTCGTCCGCTTCATCGTGCGCCTCGCATCGAGCGTCCGCGCAGCACCGCGAACCGAGAAAACGAGCGTTCTTGCCGCGCGAGCAACGGCCTGCGAGCCCAAACACATCTGGCTACGTCCGGCGATCTGGCTGCGACATATCGCAACCACATCACCAGAACGTAGCCAAATGTCGGTCATGCCCAGACGGTCAGGTGTCAGGCACGACTCGTGAGGAGAAGCCCTTCGATCAGCGGCGCGTGCGCACGAAGGCCGCACCGCCGGCCAGGAGCGCAGCTCCGAGCGCAGCGAAGATGCCGTAGGTCGTCGCGTTCGAGCCACCCTCGTAGTCGGTCTGGACCATCGGGCCGGTCGTGGTCTCACCGGACGTCGGCTCGGCCGTGGGAGCCGTCGGCTCGCCGGTCGGCTGCGTGGGCTCAGCCGTCGGGGCAGTCGGCTCGCTCGTCGGGGCCGTGGGCTCCGAGGTGGGCGCCGTGGGCTCGGACGTGGGAGCGGTGGGCTCGCTCGTCGGCGTGGTCGGCTCCGAGGTGGCGCACCGGCTCCCGCCAGGAGCACGAGCAGGCGGAGGGCTCCGACTTCATGACGGAGCTGCTCGCCGGGCGCATGAGCCCGCAGGGCTACACGCACTACCTCGCGATGATGCGTGAGGTCTACGTCGCGCTCGAGACGGTGGGCGACGAGTTGGCCTCGACGCCGGCGGGACGCGCCGTCGTCGACGAGCGGCTCATGCGCCTGCCCGCCCTCGACGCCGACCTCGCCTACTGGGCGCGCGGCGAGAAGGTGGCCATCGAAAGCCCCGCCGTGGCGGCGTACGTGGCAGCCATCGAGGCGACGCGTGACGACAGCGACCTCTACGTCGCGCACCACTACACGCGATACCTCGGCGACCTCTCGGGTGGCCAGGCGATCGGACGCATCCTGTCGCGGGCGTTCGACCTCACCGACGGCCAGGGCGTGGCGTTCTACGACTTCTCGGCCGTCGGCAAGCCGAAGCCCTACAAGGACGGCTACCGCGAGCGCCTCGACGCGATGGGGCTCTCCCCCGAAGCGGCCGAGCGGGTGCTCGCCGAGGTGAAGCGCGCGTTCGACCTCAACAGCGCGATCTTCGCCGAGCTGACGCGGATGTACGTGCGGGGCTGACCCTCGCGCATCCGGTGCAGTTCTGTGGATCTGGCCGCGATACATCGCCGCCAGATCCACAGAAGTTACCTAGCCTGAGAGGGACGGCCGTCAGGCGCCGCGTTCGAGCTCCGCGACGCGCGCCTCAAGCTCCTTGATGCGGGCGTTCGCGGCGATGAGGTCGTCGCGGTAGGGCGCGATCATGCGGTCGACGGCCTCGCGCTCGAAGCGCGGCACGATGTACTTGCGGCAGTTCATGTCGAACGCCTCGACGTCGACGACGATACTGCGCCGACTCGGGCTCTTGATGCGCCCGCCGGGCACGTCGAGCAAACGCTCGTGGAGGTCGGGGTCCTCCTCGGCGGCGATGACGCGGGCCGTCCCGAACACCTTGAGCCGGGTGCGCGTCGGGTAGTCGACGAAGAACATCGCCACCCGGCCGCCTGCGTCGATGTTGCCGGTACTGACGAACTGTTCGTTGCCGTCGAAGTCGGCGAAAGCGAGCGTGTGGTCGTCGAGCACGTGAACGAATCCGCGTGGGCCGCCGCGGTGTTGGAGGTACGGCCAGCCGCTCGGCGTCACCGTGGCGAGGTAGAAGTGGCGCTGCTTTGCGATGAGGCCGCGGTGCTCGGACGCGAGCCGCATCGGCTCCCCGTCGTCGTGATCGCCGCCGTTCTCGTACGCGATGTGACTGTTGACGGCCTCCTGCCGCGCGCGGGCCTGCGGGCCGAAGGCAAGTTCTGCGTACCGACTGGGCATGCCGCCATCGTCTCGCGAACCGGTGTGTCTGAACGACCGCGAAATCCGGGTGTCGATGACTACCGGCCCGGGGCAGACTGGCAGCCATGGTGCCCGACCATGTCCCGACCCTGGAGAGCGATCGCGTGCGCCTGCGGGCGTGGCGCCTCGAGGATGCGCCCGTCGTTCAGGCCGTAGCGGACGACCCGCTCGTCCCCCTCATCACGAGCGTGCCCACGTCGGGCACGCTCGACGACGCCGAGGCCTTCGTCCGTCGTCAGCAAGGACGCTTGGACGAAGGCTCCGGCTACGCGTTCGCCATCGCCCTGGCCGACACCGACGAAGCCTGCGGGCACATCGGGCTGTGGACGCGCCATCTCGACGACGGACGGGCGACGCTCGGCTACTGGCTCGCGCCGGCGCATCGTCGTCGCGGACTACTCACGGAAGCCCTTGCCGCCCTGTGCGAATGGGCGCTGACCTTCGACGAGATCACGCGGCTCGACCTGTTCGTCGAGCCCTGGAACGAGGGCTCGTGGCGCGCAGCGGAAGCGTGCGGCTTCGAGCGTGAGGGGCTGCTGCGCAACTGGCAGCGCGTCGGTGACGAGCCGAAGGACATGTACGTTTACGCACGCACTCGCTGAGCAGTGTCCTCGTGCGATCGAACCTGTGCCGTGCGACCGCGACGACCATGCGGCACGCGATGCCGAAAGTCGCCCGACGTGCGCCGCCGTCAGCAGCGCCATCCTGTGTACCTCGTGGCGCTGGGTAACACCTGCCTCGCTTCCCTCTTCGTGGCGTTGGGTTAACGCCGACCTCGCGTCGTGTGGTTGACTCAGGAGTAGAGCGAGCAGCCGATGACGCACTCAGCGCCGGCGACTTCTCCGCTCACGATCCCCTTTCCGCGCCCCGCGCGACTCCCGGATCACCCCTCACATCACCGCTGGGCAACCACGCGTACCGCGAACTCGCGACGCCGCGACTGCCCGGCCCTTTCGAAGGACTTCCAGATGACCGTCGTCAACCCGTTCAGCCTCGCCACCACGACCGCAGCCGAGACGTCGGCCGTCACGACCGAAGCACGCGAGAGCGCCCCCGCCCCTGTCACGCCGTACGACGCACTGTGCACCGACACCACACGCCCGGCGGCCTTCACGATGACGTTCCGCGAGCCCACGACCGCTGCCGCCTGATCGCGAGCCCAGAACTGCACATACTCTCCAGTAACGTCCCGTGCGACGGTGCGTTACTGGAGAGTACGTGCAGTTGGGGCAACTGCCCTCGAGCGGTTGGGTGTAACTAGGGCGGGTCAGTTCTGCTCGTACTCGCCGATCGCCGCGACCTTCTCGGCTGACGCCGACGACGAATCGAACTCGTACCCGATCCACTCCTTCGCCAGGCGGCGAGCCAACTCGACACCGATGACGCGCTGACCCATGCACAACACCTGCGCATCGTTGCTCAGCACCGAACGCTCCACCGAGAACGAGTCGTGCGCCGTCACCGCGCGAATGCCCGGCACCTTATTCGCCGAGATCGCAACGCCCAGACCCGTCCCGCAAATGAGAATCGCGCGGTCGGCCTCGCCGGCTGCGACCTTGCGGGCCGCGTCCACCGCAACGTGCGGATAGGCCGTCTCGTCGCCGCTCGGGACGCCCACGTCAACGACCGACGCGACGCGCGGGTCGGCCTCGAGGTCGGCCTTGATCCGGTCGCGGTACTCGACGCCGGCGGAGTCGCATCCGACGACCAGTCGCAGTCCGTCACTCATCGTTCAGTCCTTTCCTGCGGCGAGGTACTCGCCGACCGTCGTCATGCACATCGCGAACGAGATGGCGCCCGCGTCGGGCGTGCCCACGCTCTTCTTCGCGAGCGGGCGCGCGCGCCCGACCTTGGGTCGTAGCTGGGCCGTCTCGTCGGCCGCCTTCGTCGCCACCTCGGCAGCGCTGGCCCAGGCCGCGGCGAGCGAAGCGCCGCGGTCGACCTCGGAGCGCAGGGTCTCGACGAAGGGGGTGAGGGCGTCGACCATCGTCTTGTCCCCGAGGCTCGCCTTGCCGAGCGACGTCAGCGTGTCGAGGAAGGCCTGAACCGCCTCGACCGTGTCGCCGTCGGTGTAGCTCTCACGCGTGTCGCCGAGCGAGGCGCCGAACGCCTTGAGCGCCTGGCCCCACAGCACGCCGGACGTGCCGCCGGCCTTCGCCGCCCACGCCTCACCGGCGCGAGCGAGGAGGGTTTCGACACCGGCACCGTCACCACTGACGCCGCGCGCAGCCTCGACGGCCGCGTTGACGCCCTTGACCATGCCGCGCCCGTGGTCGCCGTCACCGGCCACCGCGTCGATACGACCCAGCTCGGCCTCGGCGTCGGCGATCGTGGCTGCCATCACCTCGAGGGCACCGAGCACCTGCGTCGCGGTCTTCTGCGAAGCGGGCGAGCCCTCGGCGAACGTCGTGGCCTCCGAGACGGCGGCGAGATCCTCCGCCGAGCGAGCCGGAGCGTCCGACGCGCCCTCGAGGCCACCCTTCTTGTAGGCCGGGGTGTCCGCACCGGCGCGCCAGTACGTCTCGAGTTCGTCGTCGAGGTAGACAAGCGTGAGCGAGATGCCTGCCATGTCGAGGCTCGTCACGAGCTCACCGACCTCGGGATCGACGACCTCGAGACCCAGCTCGTCGAGACGTCGGGCCACGCGGCCCCACACGACGAACAGTTCCTCGTACTTCGTCGCGCCGAGACCGTTGAGGATGGCGCCCACCTTCGGGCCGGCGTCGTCCGGCTTCTCCGCGATGACGCGGTCGACGAGCAGGTCGGCCAGGTCGCTCGCGCTGGGCAGCTTCTCCTCGGCGATGCCGGGCTCGCCGTGAATGCCGAGACCGACGCCCATCATGCCCTCGGGCACGGTGAACAGCGGTTCGGTGGCACCGGGCATGGTGCACCCGGCCAGGCCGACACCCATGGTGCGGGTGCGCTCGTTCGCCCGGACGGCGATGCGCTCGACCTCGTCGAGGCTGAGCCCCGCCTCCGCGGCGGCCGAGGCCGCCTTGAAGACGACGAAGTCGCCCGCGATGCCGCGGCGCTTGTGGGCGTCCTCGACAGGAGCGGAGGCCACGTCGTCGGTGACGTAGACGTTGCGCGTGTCGATGCCCTCGGCCACGAGCTTGTCCTTGGCGAGGTTGAAGTTCATGACGTCACCGGCGTAGTTGCCGGTCGAGAACAGCACCCCACCCCCGCCGTCGGCGGCCTTCGCGACGCGGTAGGCGTCGTCCGTCGACGGCGAGGTGAAGATGTTGCCCACGACGGCTCCGTCGGCGAAGCCGGGGCCGACGACGCCGCAGAAGGCCGGGTAGTGCCCCGAGCCTCCCCCGACGACGACGGCAACCTTGCCCGGCTTCGTCTCCTGGGCGCGCACGACGCCGCCCGAGACCTTCGCGACGTACCGCGCATTGGCGAGGACGAACCCGTCGAGCGCGTCCTCCATGAACGTGCTGGGGTCGTTGAAGAGCTTGGTCATCGTCGTCTCCTCAGCGAACCCGGTCGCCGGACTCGGCGTTGAACAGGTAGACACGCGCGGGCGGCGCGGCGAAGACCACCGTGTCGCCCGGCTCGTACTTCTCCTCGGCGGGCGTCTGCACGAGAGCGCGCTTGGCCGTGCCGCGCACCTCGACGGAGGCCTGACCGAACTCGAGCAGATCCTCGAAGACGACGACGTCGGAGACGAGGCCGCTCTCGACGCCCGTGCGGCAGTCGGAGGGCCGGATGCCGACCGTCACCTTCTGACCGTTCGTGGCGCTCTCGACGGTGGTTTCGACCATGCCCTCGCCGACCTTGGCGAAGACCTTCCCGTCCCGCACGACGGCTTCGCCGTCGAACAGGTTGATGCTCGGCTCACCGACGAAGTCGGCGACGAACAGGTTGGCCGGGTTGTCGAAGATCTCGTCCGGGGTGTCGAACTGCTGGATGATGCCGCCGTTCATCACGGCGATACGGTCCGAGAGGCTCATCGCCTCGAGCTGGTCGTGCGTGACGACGATCGTCGTGTAGCCGAACTCGCGCTGCAGCAGCTTGAGTTCGCGACGCACCCGCTGGCGGGCCGAGGCGTCGAGGTGACCGAGCGGCTCGTCGAGCAGCAGCACCGGGGGCTTACGGATGAGCGCGCGAGCCAGGGCTACACGCTGCTTCTGACCGGAGCTGAGCGACGCCGGACGCATCGGCAGGAGGTCCTCCATGTCGAGGCGCTTGGCGATCGCTTCGGCCTGCTCGTCGGCGTTCGGCTCCTTGCGAGCCTTGAGGCCGTAGGCGAGGTTCTCCTTGATGTTGAGCGGCGGGTAGAGCGCGTAGGACTCGAAACCGACACCGACGTTGCGCTTGCCCGGGGGCAGGTCGTTGATGCGCGTGTCACCGATGCGGATGTCGCCGGACGTCACCGTCTCGAGCCCGGCGATCATGCGCAGCGTCGTCGTCTTGCCGCAGCCGGACGGGCCGAGCAGCGAGATGAGTTCGCCCGGGCGGATGTCCATGTTCATGCCCTTGACGGCTTCGAACGTCTCACGGCCACGCGAGGCGTAGACCTTGCGGACGTTGTCGATCGTCAGGCCGAGGGGCTCGCCCTGAGCGGGCCCTGCGTTCTTGGAGCGGGCGGGCGTGCTCATCGCTTCTCCTCGCGCATGTCGGCGCCGGCGGCAGAGCCGATCCGGAGCGAGTCGTCGCGGTTCTCCGCGGCCTTGAAAACGTGGATGTTGGACAAGTCGATCGCGACGTCGACAGCCGAGCCCTCGTCGGGTGCGAGGTGAGCGGCCACCGTCGAGATGAGGTTCGGGCCGCCCGTCTCGATGTCGAGTTCGGTCTGACGCCCGAGACGCTCGGCGAGGAGCACCTTGCCCGGCACGACGACGCTGCCGGAACCGGCCTCACCGTTCGCGCCGACGACCTTGCACTCACCCGGACGCATACCGAGCAGCACGCGCTCGCCCTGGGCGATGTCGAGACCCTGAGCGACCGGGACCGAGACCTCGGTGCCGGGGATGCGGAAGGCACCGTTCTCGACGACGGCCTCGACGAGGTTCATCTCCGGCTGGCCCAGAGCACGGGCCACGAAGACGTCCTTCGGGCGACGCCACATGACGGCGGGAGCGTCGACCTGGACGAGACGCCCGTCGCGCATGACGCCGACACGGTCACCCAGGCTGAGGGCCTCCTGGTAGTCGTGCGTGACGTACAGCGTCGTCGTGTTCGACAGGCCACCGAGCGCCTTGAGCTCGGCGCGCATCGACGCGCGCAGCTTGGCGTCGAGGTGCGAGAGCGGCTCGTCGAGCAGGTAGATGTCGGCGGGGCGAACGAGCACGCGCCCGAGGGCTGTGCGCTGACGCTGACCGTTCGACAGCTCCTTCGGCAGACGGTTCAGCAGGTGGTTGATGCCGAGCGTCTTGGTGACGGTGTCGATGCGTTCCTTCTGGTCGGCCTCCGAGTAGTTACCCGTACGACCGGACTTCAGCGGCGACGCGAGGTTCTCCGCCACCGTCTTCTGCGGGTAGAGCGCGTAGCTCTCGAACGCCATGGCCACGTTGCGGTGGTAGGGCTCGACACCCGTCATGTCGGTGTCGGCGATGCTGACATCACCAGCGTCGATGTCGACGAGGCCCGCGACGGCCTTGAGCGTCGTCGTCTTGCCGGCACCCGAGGGGCCGAGGATGACGAAGAACTCGCCGTTGCCGATGTCGATCGTGAGATCGTCGACGGCCTTCTTGGCGCCGTACGTCTTGGTGACGCCGCGCAGTTCGAGGGTTCCCATCAGTTCTTCACCGCTCCGAAGGAAAGGCCCTGGACCAGGTAACGCTGGATCGTCAGAGCGAGGACGAGCGGGGGCAGTGCGCCGATGAGCGCTGCCGCCGCGGTGAGGTTGTAGTACGCCTGTCCGCCGCCGCCGAGGTACTTCGTGATGGCGACGGTGACCGTCGAGGCCTTCGTGTCGGCCAGGATCAGCGGGAAGATGTAGTTGTTCCAGGCGAAGATGAACGCGAGCAGGGCGGCCGCGGCGATGCCGGGACGCACGAGCGGCAGCGCCACCATGCGGAACGCCTTGAAGCGGGTGTACCCGTCGAGCAGGGCGGCCGACTCGAGGTCTTCGGGGAGATCCTGGAAGTACGAGCGCAGAATCCACACGACGAGTGGCATCGTGACGAGCTGGAGCACCCAGATCATGCCGAGCTTCGTGTCGAACAGGCCCACCTGGTTGTAGATGACGAACAGCGGCACGATGACCATGAGCTCGGGTGCGAAGCGGAAGCTCAGCATGTTGAACATGAGGTCCTCGGACCCGCGGAACTTCCACTTACCCGCGGCGTAGGCGGCCGGGATGCCGATGAGCAGGGAGACGAGCACCGCGCCACCACAGTTGAGCACCGAGGTGAACATGGCCGTCTTGAAGTCGACCGACGTGAGGTCGGTGCCCTTGCTCGACATGACGGTGGAGAAGTTCTCCAGCGTCGGGGAGAACGAGAAGTACGTCGACGTCTGCTCGGCCGGGGTCTTCATGGCCAGCAGGATCATCCACAGGATCGGGAACAGGGCGAACACGAACCAGGCGATGACACCCAGATCCGCGAGCACCGAGCCCGTCGTCAAACGCTTCTGACCGGGTTTCAGTTCAGCAGCCATGTCAGTCCTCCGCTCCGGCTGCGCGGCGCTGGGCCTTGCCCAGGACGCTGACGAGGTACTTCGCGGTGATGAACACGAGGATCCACAGGATGAACATGTACGTGCTACCGCGCGAGAAGTTCTGGAAGGTGATCGAGTCCTCGTAGGCACCGATCTGGAGTGTGCGCGTCGCGAGGCCGGGGCCACCCGCCGTGAGCACGTAGATGAGGTCGAACGCCTTGAGGCAGTCCATGAAGCGGAAGATGACGGCCACCAGGATGTAGGGCCACATCATCGGCAGCATGAGGCGGCGGAACATGTACCACCAGCCGGCGCCGTCGACGTCGGACGCCTCGAAGGGCTCCTTCGGCAGTGACCGGATGCCCGCGAGGACGAGGATCGCGACGAACGGCGTGTAGATCCACGCGTCGACGAGGATCGAGCTCCACAGCGCCATGTCACGGCTGAGCCAGTCGAACGAGCCGAGGCCGAACATGTGGTTGAGGACGCCGAACTGCGGGTTGAACATCAGCTTCCAGATCGTGCCGGCGATGACCGGGGCGATCATGAGCGGAAGGATGAGCACCTTCTCGAAGGTCTTGCCGATGAGGCTCGAACGGTTGAGCAGCAGCGCCACACCGACTCCGAGCACCGTCTCGACGGCCGTGGCGACGATCGCGAAGACCGCCGTGATGCGCACCGACGTCCAGAACTGCGGGTCCGAGAGCACCGACTTGAAGTTGTCGAACCACACGAGGTGGGGGTGCGGGTTGAACGCCGTGTAGTTGAGGATCGAGTAGTAGGCGCCGACGACGAACGGGTAGAGAATGCCGACGACGACGAGGACAGCGGGGATGCTCAACAGATAGGGGCGCATCTTGCGCCGGCGCTCCGAAACAGTAGGGATCGTCCCGCCCTTTCGCGCCTCACTCACGGAACTCATGCCGCATTCACCTTCGCTTCGGCCGACTTTGCGTATGTCTTGAGCCGGCTGCTGGCGTCCTCACCGGCGTAGATGTCCTGAAGCGCAACAGCCCAGTCCTGCGTCGTCTGGAAGAACGACATCTGGGGGGTGAACTGGATGGACGACGTCCCAACGACCTTCTCGAATGCCTCGAGGTAGCCGGGGAAACCGGACAGGCCCTGCTTGAAGGCCCCGTCGAACACCGACTTGCGGATCGGGTCGGCGAAGGCGCCCTGCTTGACGGCCTTCGACATCGCTTCCTTGCCGGTGGCCCACTGGATGAACAGCCACGCGGCGAGCTTCTTCTTCGACGCTGCGTTCATGGCGAGCGACCACGTCCACAGGTTGGTGTTGAAGTTGCCGTCGGGGCCTGCGGGGCCGGAGTGCCAGGCGAGGTTGCCGGCCTCCTTCGAGGCACCCGGCTTGTTCTTCGGGTAGGTGGCCGAGTCGGCATCGAAACACATCATGGCGTTGCCGTTGCCGAGGTCACGCGTGCAGTCGGGGTAGTCGTAGGTGGTCCACGACGCCGGGCCGGCCTTGCGCGCCAGCTCGATCCACTGCTTCTGGAAGGCGATGGCCGGGTCGGTGGCCATGCCCGGGACGAGCTTGCCGCCCTTGCGGTCGTAATCCTTGAGGTTCATGCGGCTGTACATCGTCATGAAGCCCGGGTGGATCGTCGACCACGACTTGGAGCCACGGAAGGCGACGCCGTACTGGTTCTTCGAGCGGTCCGTCAGGTCGACGGCCAGCTGCTGGAAGTCGTCCCACGTCTCGGCCGGCTTGATGCCCTTGGCCTTGAAGAACTTCTTGTTGTAGGCGACGACGTTGTTCTCGAAGCCCCACGGGATGGCCCACTGGCCGCCCGTGCCGAGCGGCGAGCCCAGCTTGAAGTCCCACGACGTGGCCTTGCGCAGGCCGGGGAAGATGTCCTCGAAGTCGTAGTCGGCGTTCGTCGCCGCGTCGTTGTCGACCCACGGCTTGAGGTCTTCCATCCAGCCGGGCGGGCCGTACTGCCAGATGAAGTAGGCACCCGTCATGAAGACGTCGTGCGAACCGGAACCGCCGGCGAGCTCGGTGTTGAGCTTCGTGAAGTACGAACCCTCCGGCACGAGGTCGGCGACGACCGTGATGCCCGTGAGCTGCTCGAACTCCTTGAGCAGCGGCTGGAAGCTCTGCTGGTAGGGGTGCGGCGTCTGCAGGATGTGCAGCGTCTCGCCCTTGGCACGCTTCCAGTCGAAGCTGCCGGTGACGGCGCTCGCGCCGTTCTCGTGACGCTCACCGCCACCGACGCCACAGGCGCCCAGGATCGGCACGCTCGCCAGGCCGAGGCCGGCGGCGCGCAGCATGTCACGGCGGGAGAAGTCGCGTCCGACGATGCCGCTCATGCCTGGCCGGCGTTCTGCGTGCTCGCCCCACCGGGGATGAGGCTGACCTTGATCGACTCCTTGCCGGCGCTGACGAGGTCGAGGCCCTTCTGGAAGTCCGCGAGGGGCAGCTGGTGGGTGCAGATCTCGTCCATCGGCAGCTTGCCCTCCTCGATGAGGCGGATGGCTGCGGGCCAGCAGCCCGGGCCGAGGTGGGCGCCGAGGACGTCGAGCTCCTTGTCGTCGCTGATGATCGACCAGTCGACGCTCACGTCGTCCTTGAAGACCGAGTACTCGACGAAGCGGCCGAGCTTGCGCAGGCAGTTGAGGCCCTGCAGGACGGCGCTGGGGTGGCCGGTGCCCTCGAGGTAAACGTCGGCGCCGTAGCCGCCCGTCATCTCCTTGATCTTGGCGACGGCGTCCTCGTTCGCGATGTTGATGACGGTGGTGGCGCCGGTCTTCTGCGCGAGTTCGAGCTTGCGCTCGTCCATGTCGAGCGCCACGATCTGCGCCGGGTACTTGGCGGCAGCACCGGCGATCATGCCGAGGCCGATGGGGCCACAGCCGGCGACGACGACGACGTCGGCGAACGTGATGTTCGCGCGCTCGACGGCGTGCAGCGCGCACGAGAGCGGCTCGGCGAACGCGGCGTGAGCCGGCGGGATGTCCTTGCTGATCTTGTGCACGAGCGAGCCCGGCGTCATGACCATGTACTCCTCCATGCCGCCGGGGTTGGCGCGCTTGAAGCCGTACATGTTGTGCACCGCGCACATGTGGTAGTTGCCGGTGTCGCAGTAGCGGCAGTCCCAGCAGGGCACGATCTGCTCGACGACGACGCGGTCCCCGGCCTCGACGCCCCACTCGGCGCGGGCTGCGTCGTCGAGCTCGACGATCTCGCCGGTGATCTCGTGGCCGGGCACGGCCTCGGTCTCGGCCCAGGCCGGACGGTTCTCGTCGCCCCAGAACTTGGCGGCGCCGTGGTAGCACTTCAGGTCGCTTGCACAGATGCCGACGGCCTCGACCCGGACGAGGAGTTCACCGGCGCCGCGCTTGGGCGTCGGCAGTTCCTCGAGGCGGTAGTCCTCGGGCCCGTGGCACACCACGGCCTGCATCGTTTGGGGTAGTTCAACGTTCGCCATGGTGGTTCTCCGTACTGAGTCGGCGGCACGAGGAGGGTTGTGATCCATCGCACACGCAATGCAATGCAGATCACACTAGCCGATGAAGCACGTTTGTCCAGCACATCTGTTCAGTGAATTTTTTTTCTGTGCATACGGCCCGGCAGGTGAGACGATGATGATGGAGACACCGCGCCGAGGGCGGCGTGCAGACAGGAGTCAGCAGTGAGCCAATTCGCTTCCCCACCAGGCGCTTCCGGCGCCCGGTTCTCTGACGACCTGCTCTACGCCGCTGCGCACATGTACTACTCCGAGGACGCCACGCAGGCACAGGTCGCCGAGGAGCTCGGCATGTCGCGCGCCACTGTGTCCCGTTTGCTCGCCGAGGCGCGCGCCCACGGCATCGTCACGATCGAGGTGCACCGACCGACGACGTTCGACGCGAGCGGCCTCGCCAGTGACCTGACGCAGGCGCTCGGCATCAACCGGGCGTGGATCGGCCACGGTTCCAGCGTGGTTCACGCCGGGCGGGCCCTCGCGCCGCAGGTCGGCCAGGCACTCGAAGCGGCCGAACTCCACTTCGGCGACGCATTACTCGTCTCCTCGGGTGCCTCCGTCTACGAGGCCTCCCGCTCGGAGGTGCCGACGCTGCCGGGCGTCGTCGTCGCGCCCACCGTCGGCGGCATGTACGAGCCCGACGCGTACTACCAGACGAACGAGATCGTGCGCCGCATGGCGATGAAGGTGCAGGGCAACGCGGAGTTCCTCTACGCCCCTGCGATGCCGGGCCCGGAGCTCGCGCCGATGCTGCGCAACGACCCGACGATCCGGCGCGTCACGGCCCTGTGGGACACCGCGTCGGTCGCACTGCTCGGCATCGGGGCGGCGCCGCGGCTGCGCACGTCGTTGCCGAGCGTCATCTCGAAGGACCGCAACACGATGGCCAATTCGGTGGGCGACATCTGCACGCGCCCCTTCGACCGCGACGGCGAACCGATCGTCTTCCCGGGCATGGAGGATCTCGTCGCCATGGACTTCGACCAGCTGCGGCGGGTGCCGCACGCCATCGCCATCGCGGCGGGCGCCGACAAGGTCGCGAGCATCCGAGCAGCGGCGAAGGCTTCCCTCTTCAACGAACTCGTCACGGACGCCGAGACGGCGCAGGCCCTTCTGGAGGACGCATGACCTCGCTCCCCACGATCGCCGTCACCGGCGCGTCACGCGGCATCGGAGCCGACATCGCCCGTCATCTCGCGGCGCAGGCGACGGCCGGTGACGCGGGCGTGCGCCTCGTCCTCACCGCGCGCACGACCGAGGCGCTCGAGGAGCTCTCCCGCGAGATCCTCGACGCGTCGTGCCCCTGCGTCGAGGTGAAGACCGTGGCGCTCGACCTGGCCGACACGGGCGCCATGGACGACGCGGCGCAGGCACTGTGGGACGCGTTCGGCCACCTCGACGGCCTCGTCAACAACGCTGGCATCTCGATCACGGGGCCGGCCGTCGAGATGAGCGCCGCTGACTGGCAGGCCGTCATCGACATGAACCTCACGTCGCCGTCCCTGCTCGCCGCGGCCGTCGGGCGGCGCATGGCCGAATGCGGCGGCGGGCGCATCGTCAACGTCTCCTCGGTCGCCGGTTCACGCGCGCTCGCGGAGCACTTCGCGTACTGCACGAGCAAGGCGGGGCTCATCATGGCGGGCAAGGTGCTCGCCACCGAGCTCGGCGGCGCCGGGGTGCGCGTGAACTCCGTGAGCCCGACGGTGGTGCTCACCGAGATGGGCACGCGGGTCTGGGGCGAGGAGGCCAAGGCCGCACCGATGCTCGCACGCATTGCGAACGGTCACTTCGCGCAGCCCGACGACGTGGCGTCGGCCGTCGCGTTCCTGCTCGGCGAGGGCGCCGAGATGATCAACGGCCACGACCTCGTCGTCGACGGCGGGTTCAGCGCGATCTGACGAGCGGCGCGATCTGACGAGCGGCGCGGTCAGCCGAGTGCCTCGGTGAGCGTGCTGACGGCCTTCTGAGCCGTGCGCTGCTTGATGAGGCCTTCCTTCGCGTGGGCTGCGATGCGGATGCG
Organism: Dermacoccus barathri; assembly: GCF_015070805.1. Classification (NCBI taxonomy): domain Bacteria; kingdom Bacillati; phylum Actinomycetota; class Actinomycetes; order Micrococcales; family Dermacoccaceae; genus Dermacoccus; species Dermacoccus barathri. The sequence goes on from NZ_JADCTK010000008.1 coordinate 47,158, forward strand.
GCCTTCCGGAGTGACCTCCACCCTGACGAGGGCTGGGTTCATGTTCCCGAAGCCCGAACCAAGGACGCCGGCGAGTGTCACGGTCGGGCCGTCCTGCCGTGGCGCGGACCGGAGCAGGGCCGCGAGGCGCGCGACTGCCTCATCGACGTGCTGAGGGCCGACGTCGACCTGGGCCGTGGCCACTTCGTTCTTGAGGCGCTTCGCGCCCCACCGCGCGCCGACGGCCCCTCCGCCGAAGGGCGTACCAGCCCCCATCCCGGCAATGATCTCGGTGAGGAGAGCCTCGACCTCGGCGTCGGCGGGTTGCTGCGTCACAACTCCCCCAGCGCGTGCATCTGCTCCTTGGTCGCGGGGTAGAGCGAGTCGTAGATCGCGAAGAGCTTCTCGTAGGTCTCGCGGTGCGTCTCGTCGGGGCGGACGGTGCGATCGGCCGTGGCCCAATCGGTTTCCGGCGGCACGAGGCCGGTGCCGATGGCGGCGAGCAGGGCGTCACCGTAGGAGGCGCCGAGGGTTGTGGCGGGCACGATCTGCTCGAGGCCCGTCACGTCGCTGACGATCTGTGTCCACAGGCCACCCTGCGTTCCACCGCCGACGGCGAAGACGCGCTTCGCGGGCGTGTCGGCGTCCGACAGCATGTCGACGATCTGGCGGATGCCGCACGCGATGCCCTCGTACACGGAACGGAACATGTGCCCGCGCGTGTGCTTGAGGGTGAGACCGAGGAACATGCCGCGCGCCTCGGGGTCGAAGATGGGCGAGCGCTCGCCCGCGAAGTACGGCAGCGTGACGAGGCCGTCGGATCCGGGCGGGGTGTGGCCGGCCTCGTCGACGAGCTTCTCGAAAGGCGCGTCGCCGGTGAGCTTCTGCACCCACTGGGTGAGGGAACCCGACGTCGACATGCCTGCGGCGAGCGTGTGCGTGCCGCGTTCGACGCCGGAGGTCGTCCACAGGCCCTCGCGGATCGGCATGCCCTCGAGGAACTGGACGAAGAACAGCGTCGAGCCGTACATGAGCATGAGGTCGCCGGGCTTGCGAGCGCCGGCGCTGAAGGCCTCGGCCCACGCGTCGACGGTGCCGCACACGAGCGGCGTTCCGGCGGGGACGCCGGTCTCGCGGGCTGCGTCGTCGCTGATCTCGCCGACGACGTCACCGGGCCAGACGAGCTCCGGCAGCGGCGTGCCGGGCAATACCTTCTCGGCGAGGTCGGTGGCCCAGTCCTGCTTCGCGATGTCGTAGAGGGGGTCGCACTGGCTGGCGGTGTGGTGGTCGAGCACCCAGCGCGCGCCGAGGCGGGCGAGTACGTAGGTGTGGCAGCCGTACCAGCGGTCGTCGGCCCGGCCGTCGGTGTTGTCGACGAGCCACTTGATCTTGGGGCCGACGGCCTGGCTCGAGAGCTCCTTGCCGCACCGTTCGAGGATGGTGTCGGCGCCGAGTTGCTCGGTCATCCAGGTGATCTCGCGGGTGGCGCGCCCGTCGATGCCGTAGAGGACGGCGGGGGTCCGCGGGACGAGGTCGGCGTCGGCCTGGACGACGCACGGCCCCATGCCGCTGATGCAGACGCCCGCGATCTCGCCGACGCACTCGTCGGCCTGGGGTGCGAGTTCGCCGAGGATGTCGACGATCTCGCGGTACCAGACGGCGTCGGCGTCCATCTCGGCCCAACCGCGCTGGGGCAGCGACATCTCGTGGTCGCGTCGGGTGGAGGCGAGGATCTCCCCGTCGCTCGCCGGGTCGACGAGCACACCCTTCGTGCTGGCCGTGCCGATGTCGATACCGATGACGAGCTTCATGGCGCACCTCTCGAAGAAATCGGGGTCACACGTTCGACTTCGATCCTATGCACGCGTGCACCAGGAGCGCCCCGGCGGCCCACGGGATGGTGCAGAGGACACCCTGCTTCACCGGCCCCCCGTTCCCCTCGCGCCCCGTCACCGGCCGGGCCCCTCCTGCACGTACCCTCCAGTAACGTCTCGTGGCACGGCGCCCTACTGGAGAGTACGTGCAGGAGGGGCCGCGTAACTGGAGAGTACGTGCGGTTGGGGGTGCCGCCTCAGTGGTCGTCGGCTTCGGGTTCGCGGGTGTAAGCGGCGGCGCGGATGATGTCGTCCTCCTCGAGCCCTGCACCCACTGCGCCGCCGAGGGTGGCGAGTGACGCCGTCATCCAGGCGATGTCGACGATGCGTCCGACGCTCCACTCCTGGTCCGAGAGCTGCTTGAACGAACCGCCGTCGAGCAGCAGGAACGCCGCCGCGAGCGCCAGGAGGAACACGGCCAAATAGAACACCGTGACGCCGATCGTCATCGTGAGCACGGTGGCGACGTTGAAGAGCGTCACCTGTTCACGTTCGGCACGGCGGCGCGGCTTCTCCCACAGGCGAGCACCCACGATGAGTGACGCCGTCACTGCGGCCACCGCGATGAGCGACAGCAACCCCAAGCGGCCGGGGCCGTAGTTGCTCGCGAGCACCCAGATGTCGGGCGTGATGAGCATGAGCGCGCCGGCGGCCGCCGTCACGGCGATGAGCTGCGTGAGGCGCAGCGCCAGGGTCAGGGGTCGATTGGCGCGCACGAGCCCGAGCAGGACCCCGACGTTCCCGCCGAGCACGCGGGCGGCGAACTGGGCCGGGTTCTCCCCGGCGTGCGCCTCGATGTCCTCGGAGCGCTGGCGAGCGCGGCGCAGAATGTCGTCGACGGAGTCGTCGTCGTCGAAGTCGAGGATCTCCTCGACGAGCGTGAGGCACGCCTTGCGCACCCTCGTCGGCACCTGGACGACCCCGAGCGCGGGCACGACGACGAGCCCGACCCCGTGCACCGGCGACAGCTGCGTCTTCACGACGCGCCGTCCGTCCTTGAGCGGGAAGTCGGTGAGGACGAGGACGAGATCCCAGTCCTCGTCGAGCATCCGGTCGCGGGCCGACTCCATGAGGTCGAGGGGCATGACCGGCGGTTCCTCGAGACGATCCGCCACGACGACGACGTTCCAGTCGATCTGCGCGTAGCGCTGGGAGAGTTCGGCGTCCAGGTCAGCACCGACGCTCTCGCGCGTCACGGACTTCACGCTCGGCGAGACGATGACGCCGACGTCGAGGCGCGGGCGGTCGCCCTCCTGCGCCGAGGCTTTGCCAGTGCTCGGATCACTTCGCGAGTCGTCGACGGGTAGCGCCTGTGTTGCATCGTCGTGCCGGTCAGCGTGGTCGCCGAATCGCGTCGCGCCGCTGAGCGGCTGCCCGTCCTGTGACTCGTTCATTCGCACCATTCTTCCCCGGCGGCAGCCGACGCCCAAGCGGACCACAACCGCTCAGGGAACATCTCCCGCACGAACGCCTCGTCGCGGACAGACAGGGTTGTCCGTTCCCGGTCCTATGCTGCGTTCAAGGGACAGAGGGGAACGATTCGCACCATCACCACCGTCACGCTGCTGACATCGCTCGGGGCCCTCGGGGCCTGCGGGCAGGGGTCCAGTCGGGAGTCGGCAGCACCGTCGACTCCCGGCTCGAAGCAGACATCGACCACGCCTTCCACCTCGGTGGCGGCCACGTCCAGCTCGTCGACCTCGTCGACCTCATCGACCACAACGAGCAGCGCGTCACCGTCCTCGACCGCGAAGCGCCCGCCGGCACCGCTGTCGCAGGTGTGGAACCCGGCCGCGGGCAACTGCGAGCTGCTCGACAAGATCACCGAGAAGGTTCTGGCCGAGAAGCAGGCCGTCACCGACTACGAGGTCGAGTCCGACGGGTGCTACCGCATCGCGGCCTCGAACGAGTCGAAGGCGGTGAGCCTCTACTCGCGCACCGAGACGGCGGAGCAGTACATCGCCCAGCGCAAAACTCAGGGGCCGGTCTCGTCGTCCACGGTTGCCGACGGGCCCACCGCGCAGACGCTCTGGGTGACCCGCACGACGGACGGCTCCACGATGTCGGACGTCATCTGGCGCGGTGACGACGGCCGCACCTGGCTGCTTTCGTACAGCGGCCCCGACGCCCACGGGGCCGCGAAGCAGCGCATGCTCGCCGCGGCGCGGACCGTCGACCAGTACATCGTGGCGGGCGGCGCGAGTTCAGCGACGACCACCGCCCAGACCCCGACGTTCGGTGTTGAGCAGCCCCCGGCCGGCACGACCACGGTCATGGCAGCGGGCCTCGGCGCGGTGAAGCCCAAGGAATTCGCGTTGAGCACTCACTCGACGACGTACGTCACGGACATCACCTGGACGAGCTGGGGTGGCCAGACCGCACGCGGCACCGGCAAGGCGAAGCACGCGCTCAAGGGAACGTCGATGGCGGATGCGCCGATCGAAACGGCCACGATCGTCGCGACCCTCGGCACGTGCAACGGCAAACCGGCGTACACGAAGGTGAACTGGTCGTTCCCCGGTGAACCGGAGGGTAAGAACGAGGCGAGCTGGGATCTCTGCGACCTCGACAGCGGCCTCCAGTAGGAAGCTGCCCCTCGGACCCCACGAGACGGACTCGAATGGCACCGCCCCACACCCGGGCGTAACCGGGTCGGGGGCAAAAAGGCACAAGGTTGGGAGTTTCCCAGCCAGTCACACACAAGTGAACCGAGAAACTCCCAACCTTGGGCGTTTCGCGCCGCCGTCTACAACCCACGCCCGGCAGACCGGGCCAGGGGCCCGCGCGAAACGAGTACACGCGGCTGACGCCGAACGACGCCCCCGGACAGTGAGCTTGCGAACTGTCCGAGGGCGTCGTGAGAAGTCGGCCGCCAAGAATATCGACTGATCGTTCTGAGCTTGCGAAGAAGGATCAGTGGTCGATGGCCTCCGCGACGCCGTGTCCGGTGAGGGAGCGAACCTCCATCTCGGCGTGCTTGGCCTCGTCGTACTCCTTCGACGTCAACGTGCCGATGATGCCGAGCGCGAAACCGACGGGGATGGAGATGAGACCGGGGTTGTCGAGCGGGAACCACTGGAAGTCGATGCCCTCGGGAAGCATCGCGAGGTTCTTGCCGGTGACCGGGTCGACCTTTCCGGAGACGACGGGCGAGAAGATGATGAGGCCGAGAGCGGTGCCGAGGCCGCCGTAGATCGACCACAGCGCGCCGCGCGTGTTGAACCGCTTCCAGAACAGCGAGTAGAGGATCGTCGGCAGGTTCGCGGACGCCGCGACGGCGAAGGCGAGGGCGACGAGGAACGCGACGTTCTGGTCCTTGGCGAGCATGCCGCCACCGACGGCGATGGCGCCACCGACGAGGGCTGCGATGCGGGCGACCTTGACCTCGTCCTCCTGCGAAGCCTGGCCGCGCTTCCACACCTGGTTGTACAGGTCGTGGGCGAACGTGGCGGACGTCGTGATCGTCAGACCGGCGACGACGGCGAGGATCGTGGCGAACGCGATGCCGGAGACGATGCCGAGCAGCGGCGACCCACCGAGTTCATACGCGAGCAGCGGTGCGGCGGCGTTGGCCTTACCGGGTGCGGCGTTGATCTTCTCCGGGCCGACGAGGGCGCCGGCCCCGAAGCCGATGACGAGCGTCAGCAGGTAGAAGCCACCGATGAGCCAGATGGCCCACTCGACGCTCTTACGGGCCTGGCGTGACGTCGGCACCGTGTAGAAGCGCTGAAGGACGTGGGGCAGACCGGCCGTACCGAGCACGAGCGCGAGCGACAGCGAGATGAAGTCGATCTTCGTCGTCGTGGTCTTGCCGTACTTGAGGCCCGGCTCGAGGAGCTTCTCGCCGGCCTTCGGGTTCTCCTTGACGGCGGCGTCGAAGAGGCCGGAGAGGCTGAAGCCGTACTTGCCGAGCACCCAGAACGTCATGATCGCGGCGGCGGCGATGAGCAGCACGGCCTTGATCATCTGCACCCAGGTGGTGCCCTTCATTCCGCCGATCATGACGTACATGACCATGACGACGCCGACGACGGCGATGACGAGGTTCTGCGCCGCGCTGCCCGAGATACCGAGGAGCAGGCTGACGAGGCCACCGGCACCGGCCATCTGCGCGAGCAGGTAGAAGAACGACACGGCGAGCGCCGACGACGCAGCGGCCATACGGACCGGGCGCTGCTTGAGGCGGTAGCTCAGGACGTCGGCCATCGTGAAGCGGCCGGTGTTGCGCATGAGCTCGGCGACGAGCAGGAGCGCGACCAGCCAGGCGACGAGGAAGCCGATGGAGTAGAGGAAGCCGTCGTAGCCCTGGAGGGCGATGGCGCCGGCGATGCCGAGGAAGCTGGCTGCCGAGAGGTAGTCACCGGCGATGGCGATGCCGTTCTGCTTGCCGGAGAACGCGGCGCCACCGGTGTACATCTCGCCGGCGGTCTTCTTGCCGGCGGCGACCTTGATGACGATGCCGAGCGTCGCGACGACGAACAGCACGAAGATGCCGATGTTGAGCGCCGGGTTGCCGACCGTGTTGTCGGCCGCAGGCATGAGTGCGGTGAACATCAGTGGCTCGCCTCCCCGTCGAGTCGTGCACCGACGGCGTCGGCGCGCGGGTCGAGCTCACGCCCGGCCCAGCGTGAGTACGTGAGCGTGATCGCGAAGGTCGTGACGAACTGTCCGAGGCCCATGAGGAGGCCGATGTTGATGTTGCCGAACACCTTGGTACCCATGAAGCCGGGCGCAAAGATCGACAGCAGGACGTACACGAAGTACCAGACGAGGAAGAACGCCGTCACGGGGAAGACGAACTTGCGGAACGTCGTACGCAGATCCTGAAACTCCGCGCTCTGCTGCACGGAGAGGTATCGCCGCGCCGCGGCGTCGTGATCGACGGGCTTGTCGACCACGGGTTCGGACGAACGATCCAGCTGCTCGTCCGGCTCATGTGGCGTACTCACGTGAGCCCCCTTCCCCCGGCCTTCCGGCACGGGAATCTGTGTGTTGGATCACACCTTTTGAACGTTGGACAAACCCTACGGAGGGCAGGTGTTTCACGCGGTTCGCGGCGCGACCTACTCACCGGTGTCGATCGGATTGTGATGATTTCTTCCCTATGCTTTGCGGGTGGTCGCGCGCAGCGATCCGAAGTGGGGTCACTCCGCCCGTCGACGCTGAACTGTGCGCCTTTGCGGCCCTCGACGGCCGAGGCGCGATTCCTCCCGGACGCGACACGCCGACGCCGGTTTGCACGAACATCCAGCGTTCGTAGACTCGGTGGTATATGGGTGAGGACGAGCCGTACTGGTACGACGACGAATACGACGATGAGTCCGAGAACGAAGAGGCTGATCGTTCCCGTCAGCGCGCCTTCGTGGGGGTCGTGACGGCTGCCGTCGTCGGATCCGTGGCTCTCGTGGGGGCCACCCTCTTCGCGAAACAGTTCGAGGGTGGCCGCAACAGCGACGAGCTACCCGGCTCTGTGGCTTCCTCGACGTCTGAGCCGTCGAGCTCTTCCTCGTCGACGAGTTCGCCGAGTTCTTCGAGCAGCTCGAGCTCCTCGTCCCCCTCTTCGGCCACGAGCTACGACTCGGCGGCGGCCAAGGCTGCCGCAGAGCGTGCAGCAGCCGCTGAACGCGCCCGCAAGGCAGCGGCAGCCCGCGTTGCGGCCGAGGCGCGGGCGTCGGCCTCCGCCAAGGCCAAGGCCAAGGCGAGTGCGTCGAAGAGCTCCAAGTCTTCCAGCGCGTCCAAGAGCTCGAGTTCGTCGAAGTCGCGTCCCAGCACGAGTTCGACCACGCCCAAGCCGACCTCGCCTAAGCCCACCACTCCCAAACCGACGACGCCGAAGCCTCCGTCTCCGACGAACACCTTCACCACTCAGCCGGAGCCGACGCCTCCGCCCGCGCCGTCGACCCCGCCTCCGGCCGCGCCGGAGGGCGCTCCCGCGTCATAACGCGTCAGGGGCCGAGCTTGCGGCCGTTGCCGTCGCGCACGGAGCCCGTCCACATGAGGATGGCGTCGACGAACGCCCACAGCGACAGGCCCATGAGGACGAGGAAGCCGATGCCGAAGATGAGCGTCACCATGCCGAAGAGCCACATGCCGAGCTGAATCGCGCCGACCGTCGTGTCACCGATGTAGAACCGCCCGACGCCGAGCCACCCGAGAAAGAACTGCAGAAGACCTGCGGCAACCTTCGACTTGTCCGACAGCGGCTCACCCGTGTACGGATCGACACGCCCCTGCCAGGGGCCGTCGAAACCGGCCGCGCCCGGCACGAAGCCCGGGGTCGGATGGGCCCGGAACACATTGGGCGTCGCCTGCGGCGGGTACGGATACGGCTGATGCGCGGGGTAACCGTCCGCGTACGGAGTGGAGCCGCTCGAATACCCGTACGGCGTCTGAGGCTGCGAGGGCGGCACCGGGCCCGACGACATGCGCGTGGGCTCGTCGTACACGGACCGGTCGTCGTCCCAGCCGCTCGTCTCCCACCCCTGGTTGCTCATGCTTCATGCTGGCACACGCCGGTGACAAAGGGTCCGAAGTTGTCCACAGGGGGATGAGACGAGCGGCGACCCGGACTACCGGATCGCCGCTCGTCGTAGACGCTTTCGCGCCGAAAGGTCAGTCGCGGAGCGCGCTGATCACACTCGTGATGACGAGCGCGATTCCGCCGATGAGACAGAGCGTCAGGCCCCAACCGCTGCCGGCGCTGAACGAGGCCTGATCACCCAAGGACGACATCTGGTCCTTGAGATCGGCCAGGTCGGAGCGCACGTCGAACCAGTCGTAGATGGCGACGGCCGACGCGACGAGACCCATCGCGACAGCACCCCACATGACCGGCTTGCGCACTCGCCCGATGGCGCGTAGCACACCGAGCGCGAGTGCGATGAGGGCCGGAATGAGGATGATCCAGCCGTCGGTGACCTTCTCCTGATCCGCGCCCGTGGAGCGCCCCTCAGGAGCGTTCGACGACTCCATGCCCAGGCCGTTCGTCGAGGCGGTGAAGTCGCCGGTCATGGGGTGACCCACCTTGACGAAGACCCAGGTGCCGAAGCAGCCGATGATGGCGAGGAGGGCCGTGGCGACGACCCCCCAACCCATGGTGCGTCCGATGCCGGCCTTCGGCTTCGCCTTCGTGTCGGTCGTCGCGAACGATCCGTTCTGTCCGAACTGACCGTACTGCTGCTGGTTGTTCTGGCCCGCGAAACCGTGACCGGCGGCGGGCTGGCTGTTCCACTGCTGGTTGCTGCCCGGTGCGCCGGACGAATGCTGCGCGCCCTGCGACGCGTAACCACCGCTGGGGTAGTTGCCCTGCGGCTGCGAGCCGTAGCCCTGGCCCGGCTGGTTCTGGCCGAACTGGCCCGGCTGACCCTGCTGGTTCGGCTGACCGCTCGGGTAGCCACCCTGCGACGGGTACTGCTGCTGGGGTGCCTGGCCCGGCACCGGCGGGTACTGCCCGGGGCCACCCTGAGGCTGCTGGCCGTTGTACCCCTGCTGCCCCTGGCCGTACTGGCCCGGCTGACCGCCGTTCTGCTGGTTCTGCCAGGTCTGCGCCGGACCCTGCTGGTTCTGGCCCTGGTGCGCCGCCTGGGTGGGCTGCTCGTCCCAGTTGCCGTTGTTGTTCGACATCTCTCGTCCCCTCCCGAAACCTGTGGTGTATCGATCGGTACAAAACTAGCCCCGACTCCCACCTCAGGACGACGCTAATGCGTTCCGCGCCGTAACTTTCGGGTCACGCCAGTTCGTCGTCGCCCTGGTCGCCGATACGTCGACCGCCCCGCAGCGGCTGGAAACCCCGCCCCTCTGAACCTTCCACTCGCGTCGCTTCGGAACCACAAGGCCGCTGACGGGGTCAAAGGGGCATGAGACGCACACAGGCACTGACGTTACGAGCCGGAGCAACCGGGTTGCTCGCCCTCCTCGCGGCCTGTTCGCAACCGGAGCCGTGTGCGTGCAGCGTCGCCCCGATCAGCGACTCGCTCATGCCCGTGGGCGTGGCGTCGCCGCAGGAGCCCGGGCAGGGGACGGTCAGACCGTCAACTCTCGTCGAGGGCGACACCCGGATCACCGACATCGTGTGGGACGACTGGGGGGCGGAAAACATCACGGCTCGCGGCACGATCGATGGCCGTCGCGTCACGTTGCGTCTGGTCGCCGCGCACTGCGCGGGCCGCGACCGCTACGTGGCACTCACCTATGGGACGCCTGCCGAGTTCGAGAAGGGCGGGACGACCACGCTGAGGATGTGCGAAGACCCGCCGTACACGCCTGGCTCACCGACGTCGACGGACACCCCGACGACGTAAGGCACTCAGATCGTCAGGGTGCCGCGGGCGAAGGCACCCAGGATGCGCTCGTGCGTCTGGCGGGGCAGGGCTCGTGATCCCGGTTCGCCGATCGGCGTTCCGGGACGCGCGGGCGCGGTGGCGAGCAGGTCGTCGAGTCCGGCACGCGCCACCATGAGCAGCCCGTGCGTCGCGCGAGTGCATGTGACGGCGAGGCGGCCGAACGCCGAGTTGAACTCGTCGAGTTTGCTCGCGCCCGAGAGCGGGTGGATGGCGACCGTGATGCCGTTCGTCTGCCCCTGCCAGGAGTCGACCGTCGAGGCGATGACTGCGCCCTCGGGCAGGTCGTAGCGATGCGTGAGGCGTTCGACGACGTCACTCATGTCGTCGACGGCCTGGTTGCGAGTTGCGAGCAGCGCGATGAGCGGGTCGCCGCCGAAGTCGTCGATGCCGTCGGTGCGCTCTCCCGTCGGTGACCCGTCAGGGCCGTAGGTGGCGCTGCGCAGTTCGAAGCCGTCGGCCACCAACTCGTCGAGGAGGGCCTCGATCGCCGCCACGAGCGGAACGTCGATGTCGGCGGCCTCCGCCTCGGGAAGGCCGTCGATCTCGAGGAGCGTCGGACGGCCGGTGCCGAGTTGGCGCCACACGTCGTCGGACGCAGCGCGCACCGGCATCAGCGCGTCGACGAGTTCGGGGCCGCCGATCTCCTCGCCGAAGGTCGGCTCATCGGCGCCTTCCCTCGCGCATACGCCCGCGACGATCGACCGATCGCCAGGCGCTGCAACGCAGTTCAGTTCGGCCCAGTCGGGGTAGAACGCCTGCCAGAGCCCCAGTTGCTCACCCGTGGGACGCCAGACGGCGGGCAGCTCACGCACCCACGTGACCCCGTGACGCTCGGCGTCGAGTCGTCGCGCCGTGATGCCGACGTACGACTCCGGCCATGCGCGGTACGGGTTGTAACCCGAGTCGCCGCGCCAGGGGTTGGCCGAGGAGTCGAGGGGCGGCAGCTGCCCGACGTCGCCGACGCCGACGTGAAGTTTCGACAACCACGAGACGCGGTCGAAGAGATGCTCCGCGAGTTGCCACGCCTCGTCGACGAAAAGGACGTCGAACAGCGGTTCGTGACGCGCGAGGTCGCGGCTCGTCTTCCAGGCATAACCGCGCATGCCCATCATCGCGGCGGTGGCGAGGATGACCGGTGTCTCGAGATCGAGCTCACCCGAACTGACGATGGTGCACCGCTCCGCGAGGTGGGGCGGCAGGGTGTCGCGGTCGATCGAGTTACTCATGACGAGCGCGACGTTCTCGGCGCCGAGATCCTGGCCCAGCGACTCCGCGAGCGACCACAGCTGCTTATTCGTGAACGCCGTGATGCCCACGCTGCGGCCGGTCGGTGTGCGCCCTTCGCCGAGGCCGCTCGCCTCAGCCACCATGCGCTTGAGAACGAACGACTTGCCCGCGCCCGCAGCGGCTTTGAGCAGGATGCGTCGCGCGGCCGGAGCCGCGTCGTCACCCTCGGGGTCGTAGGAGCGGAGGGCGTCGTCGACCGCCGCGAGCGCCGCGTGCAGTTCGGCCACGGCGTCAGCGGCCACGGCAGCGTTCGAGGCCGCGGCACTCGCGTGGTGCTGCGCGTTCTCAACGGGGGTGGGCGTGGTGAAGGTGAGAGCCATGGGTCACTCCCCCAGATCGTCGCGGGTGAGGTCGGAGGGCGGCTGCGTCGCGTCGACGTCTTCGTCGTCGGCCTGCGGCAGCGTGCCCTCCGCGATGTCGAAGGCATCCGTGTCGACGAGCGGCGGCCACACCTGCGGGTTGAGTTCGCCGGCCTCGCGGCGCTCGGCGAGGTAGTCGCTGAACTCGGCCTCGGCCGCCTCGTGCGGTTTGCAGCACCAGGCGTGGTTCTCCGGGTCGTTCGCGTACGAGTCCGGCCCGCACGCCTCGGCGTTGCGACTTGCCGGGCGGGGTGCGCTCGAGGTGTCGAGATTGGGCATCGGCACGGCGACCTCGCGGCGGTAGGAGAAGTTGCCGAACTTCTCGTAATCGCCGAGAACGATGTCGTCACCGACCGTGAGTTCGCGCGGTTCCTTGCCCTTGGTTGGATTCGCCGGCTCGAAACCGAAGAGCCGATAACCCACGGGCGCGGCCTCGTCGGGAAGCGCAACCCGTTCGACGTCGTCGAGGTCGAGAAGGGCGCCGATCGGGATGCGTCCCCACTTCGTCGGGCTCTTCGCGTTGGGGATGCCCTCGGCGATCGTCGGCTCGGCGTTAATGTGCAGGGCGACGACGTTCTGCCCGGCCGTGAAGCGCCGCGAACCGACGGCAAGCACGAGCGGGTTGTCGCCGACGACGCGGGCGAGCGCCACGTGCCTGACGCCGGCGTTGAGTGCGGCGTCGCGCGCTTCCTGCGGGTCGCCGAGCATGGCGAGCCCGTGGACGAACTCGGCGTCGCCGGACAGGATCTCGACCTGGCTGTTGCGCCACCACCGCGAGGTGCGGCCGAAGCGGACGAGGTCGCTTGCGTGCAGGTGGAGTCGACGGCGCCAGACCTCCTGCGCTGCGCCCTCGTGCGCCCGGTGAGCCACTCGCGTCGGAGCGTCGGGCAGATCGGCCAGAACGCTGCGGGCGTCGTCGAACAGGCTCAGTTTGTAGTCGAGCTCGTCACGGACCAGGTCGGGGAAAGGCGGCCCCTCGGGGGGTTTCACGTGAAACGAACCCTCGACGGCTTCCTGCTCATGGCGCTTGCGCCGCATCGAGATGTGCGAGAACAGTTCGTCGGAGCGATCGCGGCTCAGGCGCGCGCCGGGGGTCTCGTGGCGGTCGGCGATCTCATCAGACAGCGCCCGGTGATCGATCGGGGTCTCGCGCGTGGCCCACGCGAGCAGATAGTCGAGACGGCCGGCGTCACTCAGCGGGCCGCCGGGAATGACGTGCCGCGCCACGACGTCACGCAGGACGACAGTGGTGCTGCGCCCGACGAGAGCGCGAGAGCGGTCGTCTTCGAGGAGGAAGCTGACGGCGAGGCGCTGCTCGTCGGTGAGCGGAGCCGGCACGGTGGCGGGGTTGCCGTCGAAGGTGAGGGGCTCGCGTCCGGCCTCGAGGTCGCGCGCCCAGCGCAAGCGGCTCGTCTCGATACCGGCGAGGGAGTCGGCGATCGAGACGAGGAGGTCGGCGGTGGCGCGGTCGGGCACGACGAGGTGAACGGGGCTCGGGTCGGGCTCACCGTCCTTGTCGAGCGGCGCGGTCGCGAGGAGCTCCTTCATCGCCGCGGCGAGCTGCTCGCCGAGGAGCGACATCACGGCGAGTCGGGTGTCGGGTGCCTGCGGTTCGGCGGTGGCGAAGGACGCGAGTTCGCTCAAGGTGCCGTCGGTGAGCACCCGGCGAACGGCCATGCCGTAGACGCCGAGGGCGCTGCTGTCGGCCTTCGCGACGACGACCTCGATCGTGCCCGCCTCGCCCACGGGGTCGATACGGCCGTGCGGCGTCAACTGCGGCGCTCCCTCGAGGGTCGCGCGGACGGCGGCCGTCAGGGTTGTCGACGTGCGTTCGGGCGCGACGCCGTCGGTGACGAGGGCTGCGAGCGCCGGACGGTCGTCGGTGGGCGCCCCGATCTCGACGAGGACGTCGGTGGCGTCGGTCGACGTGCGCAACTGGTGACGGCAGTAGCGGAACATCGAGCAGGTCTGGCAAGAGGTGGGGTCGAACTCCTTCTCGCGGTGGTCGACCCACGCTTGCAGTTCGCTCTCGGGCACGTGGTCACCGCCCGTTTCGGCGTGCACCTCCTGGCGCAGCGCTTCGCGCTCGGCGGCGCGGGCGCGCACCTCGGCGCGGTGGTCGTCGAGGCGTTCGATGACGGCGGTGGGCTGGAGGAAGCTGTTGCGGGGCACGGCGAGCGCGCCGTAGGTGTGCACGCGCATGTCGGCGGGCCGCTTGCTCCAGGCTTCCGCGGACTCGGCGCCGAGGGCAACCTGGAGGAAGCCCTTGAGCATGCGGCCGTCGTCGATGCGGCTGCGCACGCGCTCGTAGTCCTTCGCATCACCCATGACGAGCCAGCTGCCGATGGCTTCGTCGCCGGCTGCGGTCATCGTCTCGTCGTTCGCGTCAGCTGCCTGGAGGGCTTCGTCGAGTTCGTCGGGGCCTGCGGCCCCCGGACCGAGTGGGTCGTCGGCGAATCGCGGTGTGACGATGGCGAAGTCGGGCTTGACGGGCGTAGCGCCGGTTTCGCCCTCGAGGCCCACGAAGGGCACGGCGAGCGACGTGATGAGGGTGCAGTGGCCGTGCTCGACCGCGGCCTCGTGCGCCTGCGCGAGGGCCTGCGCCGTGGCACCGACGGAGACGCGCGCGTCGAGGCGCGTGACGGCGTCGGGGCGGCGCAGGCGCAGGTCGCCGACAGCGGTGGTGAGCAGCGGAGAGACGAAGCGTTCGTCCTTGACGAGGCGTTCGAAGGTCATGGCGCGCATCCAGCGCGCCTCGGGGATGCCGCCGTCAGCGTCCGCGTGGCCGAGGCGTTCGGCCAGTTCACGACGCGCGAGGCCGGTCACCATCGGGTCGGTGTGGCGGAAGCGCTCGCACCCCGCGTGTGCCGAAGCGGCGACGGCCGACGAGCCCCCGCCCGTGCTCAGTGATCCCATTCGCTCCCCTTCACGCGCAGTCGCTCGCCATTGTGGCCGATGTCACCGACAGCCACCGGGATTCTGTAGACGTTCGGCGTCACATACGACGCGGAACGTCTACAGAATCAGACGGAGAGTCAGTCGAACTGTCAACACGTCGATCGTTCGTGCCCCACACTGGCGAGAGCATCGCTTCACGAGGAACGGCACCATGGAACACTTCAACTCCCCTCCCGGCTGGCCCCGTCCGCCATGGAACTGGCGGCCCGAGCCGGGTTGGCGCCCTGACCCCTCCTGGCCGGCGCCGCCGCAGGGGTGGAACTTCTGGGTCGACGACTACGGCTATCCCACGGCCGGACCACGCGGTCTCTTCGGGACGGAGGCGCCGGATTCCTCGAACTCGGCGACCCGCGCGCTACCCCTGAGCGAACCGAGCGCGACGACAACTTCACAGCAGCCGCAGTACCTCGTGTCGCCGACCACGCAGCAGCCGACTCAAGGAGGGGGTGGGTCCGCCGACTACCCCAACTGTGCGGCCGTCCGCGCTGCTGGGGCGGCCCCGATCCATGCTGGCGAGCCGGGCTACAGCCTCAAACTCGACCGCGATGGTGACGGGGTCGCCTGCGAGTAATCGGCACCGGATTCTGTAGACGTTCGGCGTCACATACGACGCGGAACGTCTACAGAATCGACGCGGAGGGGGTGTTACCCAGGCCACGTCGGGGCGTTCGCAATAATCGCCGTCACGCTTCGCACCCCGACGAAAGATGAGGCCTGATGTCGACGTCCCCCTCCGCCCGTGGCACCTTCCGCGAGGACGACGGCAGCCCCGTCGCCTTCGCCGACGCCCTCAAGGCCTGGACGCGCATCGGTTACGCCCTCCTCCTCGACACCGCCACCCGCTACAACGCGGTGACGACCTACAAGGAACTCACGACGCGCGTGCAGGACGAATCCGGCCTCCGCACGACGACGCCGAGCGCCACCCTCGCAGGCAAGATCCTCGAGCTGTGCGCCGTCCAGGCTGCGCAGCAAGGCGAGCCGCCGCTGACGTCGCTGTGTCTCAAGGCCGACGGAACCGTCGGAGCCGCCTACTGGCGCATCCCGACGGCGGAAGACGTCGAGCTGCCCGCCGTGACCGCCGATTCCGATGTCGAGGCGCACGCCGCCGAGCACCGGCTCCTGTGCTACCGCAAGCACGCCACGGACCTGCCCGCCGACGGCGGTACCGCCACCCTGCCCGAGCACCTCGTCGCTCGCCGCGAGCGCACCGAGCGTCGCGCCGAGAAGGCACGCATCGCCGAGCGCGCGGACGCCCCCAAGCCCGTGTGTCCCACGTGCTTCACACAGCTCCCGGCAAACGGCGTCTGCTGGCAGTGCGACTGACGCCCTGAGCCGACCGTTGGGCAGGGTTTCCTGCGGTTGGGCAGTCTCCGACTCGACCCAACCGCAGGAAAGTCTGCCCAACGATCCTTTGTGAAGGATCGTTTCTCCATGGAACCTCTCCGTCGTGCCCCGCGTCACAGAACCATCAGCAGGCACGACCAAGGAGAGAGCCATGAAGGTCACCCGCTCCGCCGTCACCGCCCTCGCGGCCACGGCCCTCACCCTCACCCTCGGCGCCTGCCAGCAGGAGCAGACCGCCGGAGGTTCGCCCAGCGTCACGGCGTCGTCGAGCGCTTCGTCCTCGTCAGCCTCGGGCGGCGGCTCGAGCACCACGTCCTCGGGCACGCCCACCCGAACCGCAACGTCGAGCGCGTCGGCCACGCGGTCGACGCCCGCAGCAACGACGCCGAGCACCACGAGCACCCCCGACTCCGAGGCGCAGTGCTCCACCTCCACCGCCTCCCAGGCCGCACGCGACGCTGCCAAGAGAGTGCCCCCGTACGACCCGGGGTTCGGCGACGGCACCCGCTGGAAGTACACGGCCGACTCCTCCATCAACGGGTGGGACCGCTGCGCCGGCCTTTCCTGGGTCGCTCTGCCCATCGAGCGCGGCACCGGCAGCTCCCCGTGGCAAATCGCCCTGTTCCGCCACGGCGAGTACCTCGGCACCGCGACCGCCAAGGGCTATGGCTTCTGGCCGACGATCACCCGCGTCAGCGACGACAAGATCAAGGTCGTCTACCACTGGCCCAAGGAGGGCGAGGGCACCGCGAACGCGAGCGGCACCACTGTCGCCTACTTCGCGTGGGACGACGTCGACCACACCGTCCGTATGACCGGCAGCACCCCGCCCGAGAACTGATCGAGCACCGGGCAGACTTCGCTGCGGTTGGGTAGTCGCCGACACGGCCTAACCGCAACGAACTCTGCCCAACGAACGAACCCGTCACTGCGGCAGGCGCAGGACGCCCCTGTGGGACACTGGCGGGCATGGCCGCAGCCACGCGAGGACGTCGCAAATTTCTGCGCCACCCCAGCCAGGTCGTGGCCCTCGCGTTCGCCGCCGCCATCCTCGTCGGGGCGGTGCTGCTCTCGCTACCCATCGCGACGCACGACCCGGGGCGCGCCCCCTTCGTCACGTCGCTGTTCACCGCGACGAGCGCCATCTGCGTCACCGGCCTGTCGACGGTGGACACCCCGAACTACTGGACCCCGTTCGGCCAGGTCGTCATCCTCGTCCTCGTCCAGATCGGCGGCTTCGGCGTCATGACGCTGGCGTCGCTGCTCGGCCTCGTTCTCGCGCGCAAGGTGGGGCTGCGCACGCGCGTCACGACGGCGCAGGAGACGAAGAGTCAGGCGATCGGTGACCTGCGCAGCCTCCTGCTCGGTGTCCTGCGCGTCACCGTCGTCATCGAGTCGGTGACGGCGATCGCGCTCGTTCTGCGATGGTGGCTCGGCTACGGCGAAAGTTTCGGGCGCGCCGCGTACCTCGGTGTCTTCCATGCCGTTTCGGCGTTCAACAACGCCGGTTTTGCGCTCTTCAGCGACAGCCTCATGTCGTACGCCACCGACCCGCTCATCGTCGGTCCCATCTCCATCGCCGTGACGCTCGGCGGCATCGGCTTCCCCGTCATCATGGAGCTGCTGCGCCAGCACAAGCCCCACCGCTGGAGCCTCCACACCAAGATCACGCTGCTCATGACGAGCGTTCTGCTCGTCGGCGGTGCCATCCTGCTCACGGCGCTCGAGTGGAACAACCCGCAGACGCTCGGCACCCACCACGGCTTCGACAAGCTGCTCGTCGGCCTCTTCCACTCCGTCGCGCCGCGCAGCAGCGGCTTCAACACGTGGGACAACGGCGCCATCGAGGACGGCACCCTCATCGCCACGATCGCGCTCATGTTCATCGGTGGCGGCTCGGCCGGCACCGCCGGTGGCATCAAGGTGACGACCTTCTTCCTCCTGCTCATCGCGATCATCGCCGAGGTGCGCGGTGAGGAGGACGCGACGGCGTTCGACCGCCGCATCGACTCGCGCGCCATGCGTCAGGCCCTCACCGTCGCGCTCATCGGTATCGCCGCGATCATCTCCGGCACGATCGCGCTGACGCAGATGACACACCTGCCGCTGCGTGATGCAATGTTCGAAACGACGTCGGCGTACGCCACCGTGGGCCTGTCCACCGGGGTGACGCCGGAACTGCCACCGTCGGCTCAGATCCTCGTCTCGGGCCTCATGTTCTTCGGCCGACTCGGGCCGATCACCCTCGTCTCCGCCCTCGCCATCCGCGAGAGTTCCCGCCGCTACAAGCTTCCGGAAGGCAGGCCCATCATTGGCTAGGAAGAACCTCTCCGACGGCGTCGTCGTCATCGGCCTCGGCCGTTTCGGCAAGTCGCTCGCCCTCGAACTCGAGCGAGAGGGCATCGAGGTGCTCGGCATCGACGCCTCCGACAAGCTCGTACAGCAGCTCGCCAACCGCCTCACGCACGTCGTGCAAGCCGACTCCACCGACGACAAGGCACTGCGTCAGCTCTCGGTTCACGAGTTCAGCCGCGCCGTCATCGCGATCGGCACCGACCTCGAATCGAGCGTCCTCACCGCTTCGATCCTGCTTGAAATGGGCATCTCGAACGTGTGGGCCAAGGCCGTCAGCCAGTCGCACGCGCGCATCCTGACGCAGCTCGGCGTCCACCACGTCGTGCGCCCGGAACACGACATGGGCCAGCGCGTCGCCCACCTCGTGCGCGGCCGGATGCTCGACTACATCGAGTTCGACGACGGCTACGCGCTCATCAAGACGCAGCCGCCCGCTGCGGTTCTCGGCAAGCCCCTCGCCGAGACGCGCGTGCGTTCGTACTACAACGTCACCGTCGTCGGCGTGAAGCGTGCGGGCCAGAGCTTCACCTATGCAACGCCGGAGACCGTTCTCGAGGAGGGCGACATCGTCATCGTCTCGGGCGAACGTGACGCCGTGGAGAACTTCAGCGACGAAACCTGACGTGGCACAGTGGAATTGCACTGAATCCCACGCGATCTCAAGGAGTGTCGATGGCTGAGAAGAAGGAAGACCCGGGCCCGTCGGTCAAGGACGACGAGATGTACGAGGCCCTGCGTCGAGAGGGCAACAGCAAGGAGAAGTCGGCACGCATCGCCAACGCGGCCGCCAACTCCTCGCGCAGCGAGGTCGGCGAGAAGGGCGGCGAAGCGGGCAGCTACGACGACTGGAGCGTTGACGAGTTGCACAAGCGGGCCGCCGAACTCGACATCGAGGGCCGCAGCTCGATGACAGAGGACGAACTCATCGAAGCTCTGCGCTCGCACTGACCGGGCTGATCGGCCCTGATCAACTCACAGGGAACCGACGGCCTGTGAACTACGTCTCAGCTGTGAAGGGGCGCTCGCGCCCTGCTGCACCTGGGAGGGAACACCATGCGCACCACCGCCGTCGCCGCTCTGACGCTCACCGCCGCGCTCGCCCTCGGGGCACGCCAGGACGAGGTCACCTCTGCGTCACCGTCGAGCACGGCGTCGTCCAGCGCGAGCAACACCACGGAGGGCCCGTCCTCCGCGTCGAACCCTCCACCCACGACGCGTGCTTGGAGCAAGACGCCGACGTCCGGCGCAACGGCTGCGAACGCTTCGGGTCGTGAGGCGATCACGTCCTTCGACTTCAAGAACGCCACGTGGACGACGGCGGACGGTTCGCGCGTCACGATGAAGAACGGCCGGGCACGCACGGCAGGAAGCGACGGCTCGACGCGCACCTACAGCGTGTCACCGCACTACCAGCTCTGGACGCACACTCCGCTGTTCTACGACCTCGACGACGACGGCTACGAAGACGCGATCGTCGTGCTCGAGGAGGCGGAGGGCAACGGCTACAGCGACACCCCCATCGTCTGGCTGGGTGGGCCGAGCGGACCGCGTCAGCTCACGACATCCGCCCTGCCGAGCGCTCAGCGATGCGGCACCTACATCAAGAGCATCAAGGTCGTCGACGGAGGAACGATCGTCGTGGAAGGCGCCGAGCGCAGCGAGAACCAGGTGTGCGCAGAGCTGCCGAACAAGCCGTTCACGCGCACCTTCTCGGTGAAGGGCAACCGGGTGGTCGAGCAGATCGTCGAGTGACGATCAGCGCGGCTGCACGGCTCCCGGGTAACGCCAGTTGAAGACGACTGCCTCGTCGTCGTCGAGGCACGAACCCGGCGCAGCGCCCTGGCCGACCATCTCATCGGGATTGTGCGAGCACGTGTAGCTGCCGACCTTCGAGGATGCGCCCTTGGCCCCCTCGGCTGTCGCTTCGTAGGTGGCCAAGGCCTTCTTCGCGTCGGCGCACGTGATGCCGCGACGGTCGTAGATGCGGCTTCCCCCGGCGTAGCAGTCGCCGGCGCGGGGGCCGGACAGCTGCTCGGCCGGATACGACGTCGACGGCGCCATGCTCTTGAGGTCGATGCCGCCGTCACCGATGGGCTCGTCGCCGCCGGGCGACGACTTCTGCGACGATTCCGACGGCTTGGGCGACGACGTTGCACTCACGGCTGACGAGGTTGAACTGCTCGTCTCGGACTGCGACGACTCGTCTCCCCCCGAGCATCCTGCGAGCATGACGACTCCGGTGAGGAGCATCGGCACGATACGTGCCCACGACATCTGGTCTCCTGACGGTCGGTGGTGGCATCTCATCGTGTCACGCAGGGGCGCACGGGCGTTTCACGTGAAACTCTCGTGTCGGATGACCACGAGAAGGATCCGACGAGCGAGGAGGCAGCATGCCGGAGGGCGACACCATCGTCTGGACCGCTCGACGCCTCGACGCTTCCCTGAGTGGAAAGGTCCTCACGCGCACCGACTTTCGTGTTCCGAGCCTCGCGACAACGGATCTGGCGGGGCGGGAGTCGCTTCCCGTTGCGACGTACGGCAAGCACCTGTTTCACCGCTTGTCCGGCGGCGTGACGATCCATTCGCATCTCAAGATGGAGGGCCGGTGGTCGACGCTCGTCGCACCCCATGCCGCTCCTCCGCGCGAGGCGAAGCGTCTCGAGACCCAGGTGCGGCGGGCCGAGCGCGGCCACACGACGCGGGCGTTGCTCTACGTCTCCGACGCACTCGCGGTGGGCTCGAAACTCGGCCTGCTCGACGTCATCCCGACGAGCGAGGAGCAGGCGATCACCGGCCGTCTCGGGCCCGACATCCTGGGCGAGAGCTGGCTGGAGTCCGGGTTGGACGCCGCCCTCGACAACCTGAGAGGCCAGCCCCAGCGCCTCCTCGGTGAGGCGTTGCTCGACCAGCGCAACCTTGCCGGGCTGGGTACCTTCTGGATCAGCGAGATGCTCTTCGTCCACGGCGTCTTGCCGTGGCTCGCGGTTGCCGAGGTGCCAGACGAGACACTGCGCGCGGTGCTCGACGACGCCCGCCGACTCATGCTCGCGAGCGCCACCACGGGTGTCCAGAGCTCGACGGGTCGCGCCGGTGATGGCGAAACGAAACGCGTCCACGCCCGCTCCGGGCTGCCGTGCGTGCGCTGCACGGACACGGTGCGCGTCGCGATGATCGGTGAATCCGGCCGTGAACGAACGCTGTTCAGCTGCCCGACGTGTCAGGGCGGCTACGCACCGAACGACGATCGCCGTCCGCAACGCCCCCTCGTCGAGCGTCCCGCCGGTGGTCGCCGAAGGGTGTGATTACCACCCTCTCGGGTCTGCCTGCTGTTCATCCGCGGTGCGTACCGTCAAGGGTGAACTGGCGCGCGTCGGCTCGCGGGGCCGCCCCGCACGCATCGACGCGCCTCGCACCGCATCTCTCGAGGAGTGAACGATGGCCGATCAGTACACCTTCACCAACCCCGTCACGCAGTACACGAACGAGAACTTCAGCGACCGTCAGCAGGGCTGGCCCGGCCTCGACACGAAGATGACGCCGAAGGCCGACCACGGTGAGGACACCTATCGCGGCAGCGGCCGCCTGGAGGGCCGCAAGGCGCTCATCACGGGCGGCGACTCCGGCATCGGTCGCGCCGTTGCCATTGCGTACGCGCGCGAGGGCGTCGACGTGGCGATCAACTACCACCCCGAGGAGCAGAAGGACGCCGAGAGCGTCCGCAAGCTCATCGAGGACGCCGGCCGCAAGGCCGTCCTGCTGCCGTGCGACCTCATGGACGAGGACGCCACGCGCCGCATGGTGAACGACGCCGTGGAGAAGCTCGGCGGCCTCGACATCCTCGTCAACAACGGGTCGCGTCAGCAGTACTGCGACGACATCGCCGACCTCACGAGCGCCGACTTCGACGCCACGTTCAAGACGAACGTGTACGCAATGTTCTGGATCACGCAGGAGGCCCTGCCGCACATGCCGGCCGGTTCGACGATCATCAACACGAGCTCGATCCAGGCCTACAAGCCGAGCGATCACCTGCTCGACTACGCGACGACGAAGGCCGCGATCAACACGTTCAGCAAGGGCCTCGCACAGCAGCTCGCGCCGAAGGGCATCCGCGTCAACGTCGTGGCGCCCGGCCCGTTCTGGACGCCGCTGCAGGTCTCGGGCGGCCAGCCGAAGGAGGCCCTGCCGGAGTTCGGGCAGAGCACGCCGATGGGACGTTCGGGGCAGCCGGCCGAGGTGGCGGGCGCCTACGTCTACCTGGCGTCGGCCGAATCGGGCTACGTGACGGGCGAAACGCTCAACATCAACGGGGGCATGGTCAGCCCCTGATCCGCGTGGTCGGCGAGAACCGTTCGCCGAGATGATTCCCCGTGGGCGCTGTTGGTAGCGCCGATGGGGAATCGTTGTATCGGGAGCTTTCGCTGCACGCTCAGGAGCGGGAAACAGGCGTGTCGGAGGCGCCGTCCGCGGATTCCTCCGGTTCGTCGTCCTTCGTGAACGCGGTCGCGAGCAGCCACGCGGACGAGAGGAGGCACACCCAGGCGAGACCCCAGCAGATCATGCCGCCGACGCCAGTGGTCAGCGCCTCGGGAAGGAGGCGATTCCGGGCACCGAACCACACGAGGGGTGGCACGAGAAGAAGGACGGCGAGGACGCCGTGCAGCACGCGCTTCGTCACGATAGCCCCTCTCGACAGCTTCTCTGTCATCAAACCCTCGCACTTTCGGAGAGCGCAGACGGCGAATTCGACCGTCGGATCCACGGGATTCCGGGGTTGTCGGCCCCCTCTCCTAGTCTGGTTTCAACGCCGCACGACGACGGCGTCGCAGGCCGTGCGGCCTGTTCCCAGCAGTGAGAAGAGCCCCTCATGTCCGCGCCGAGCGCCCCCACGCCGTCCCTGCGGCGCGGTTTCGCCGTCGTGGACGTCGAGACGAGCGGCCTCGACCCGACGAAGCACCGCGTCATCGAGGTGGCCGTCACGCAGCTGAGCCCGGCAGGCGTCGTCGAGAGCGAGTGGAGCACGCTCGTCAGGGCGCGGGGCGGCACCGGGCCGGTGCACATCCACGGCCTCACCGATCACGACCTGCGTGACGCGCCCACCTTCGCCGAGGTCGCCGACACCCTGCGCGGCCTGCTCGAGGGGCGCATCCTCGTCGCGCACAACGCGGTGTTCGACTGGACGTTTCTCGCCCACGAGGCCGCCCGCGCCCACACGTCACTGCCGGTCGAGGAGCGCCTGTGCACCGTGACACTCGCCCGTCAGCTCGGCATCCCGAGCCGCAACCTGCGCCTCGGCACGCTCGCCGAGCACTGGGGCATTCCCGTGACGCAGGCCCACCGTGCGGCCGACGACGTCCACGTCCTCGTCGACGTGCTGCGCCAGTGCCTCGACGAGGCCGGTCGCCAGCGCTCACCACTGCCGCTCGAACGGTGCCTGCCGGCCGCTCGCTGGTGGCGCCTCGCGGGTGTCGCCCACCGGTGGAAACGCCGCGCTCGAGGCGCGAGACGCGCCACCACACGCGCCTTGCGCCGCCGCTGAACACCGCGTGAAATCTGCAGCCTCCCGGGCGGGTGTGCATTTATCGCTCTGACTAGAATTGGGGCATGCCGGATTCCTCGCGTGAAGTCGCGTACGTCGCCGCGGACATGGTCGTCCTCACCCTTCGTCAGGGTGTGCTGCACGTCGTGCTCGTCCGGCGGGCCGCCACGACCGAGCACGGCAAGTGGGCTCTGCCCGGTGGCTTCATGAAGCGCGGCGAATCGGCCGAAGAAACGGCGTACCGCGAACTGCGCGAAGAGGTCGGCATCAAGCGCAGCGAGGTCGTCCTCGAGCAGCTCAAGACGTACTCGCTCCCGAGCCGCGACCCCCGCCCGCACCGCGTCATCAGCGTCGCGTGGGTGGTGCTCGGCGCCCATCTGCCCGAGGTGCACGCCGCCACCGACGCCCTCGAGGCGCAGTGGGTTCCGGTCGAGGAAGCGCTCGAGATGCCGCTTGGCTTCGACCACGCCGAGATCCTCGCCGACGGCATCGAACGCGCTCGCTCCAAGCTCGAATACACCCGCCTCGCAACGGCATTCCTCGACGGCGAGTTCTCGATGTCGGAGCTGCGCGGCGTCTACGAGGCCGTCTGGGGCGGCACCCTCGAGCCCGCCAACTTCCACCGCAAGGTGTTGAGCGTCGACGGTTTCGTCGAGGCCACCGGCGAGAGCCGCAGTGGGCGCGGACGTCCGGCGAAGCTCTACCGCGCCGGCAGCGCCCGCACCATCTACCCGCCGCTCACCCGCGCGTCGGTGCGTGGGGATCGCTGAGCGCAGCCGTCAGAATCGGCGTCACTCCTGCGCGTCGACCCCGCCGGACTCCGCACTGCGGCGCGCGATGACGACGACGTCCGCGTGGTGATGCGCGCCGCGGCCCTCCGTCACATGGCGCTCAGCGGTGTAGCGCTCGACCTCCCAGCCGTGCGGCAATGCAGCGACGATGTCGTCGGGCGCGACATAGTCGTCCGGATCGAAGCCGCGTTCGAGAGCGGCCGCGCGGTCGATCCCGTCATGCGCGACGACGAGGAGCACGCCTCCGGGTGCCACGAGCGGGGGAAGCGAGAGCTCGATCGCCTTTTCTTCGGTCTTACGAAGAGCGGGGTAGAAAGCGCTCACAAGGTTGAAGAGACCCGGTGCGAGGCCCGCTTCGAGCAGGCCGGAGTGAACCCACTCGATGTTGCCGGCGACCTTCTCTCCCCTGGCTTCCGCCGCGTGACGCCCACGAGCGAGAGCGCCCTCGGCGACGTCGAGCGCCGTCACCCGCCAGCCGCGCTCGGCGAGCCACACGGCGTCGCCGCCCTCGCCGCAGCCCACGTCGAGCGCGCGCCCGACGGGAAGATCGGCAAGCTTGCCCTCCATCGCGGCGACGAGCGCAACGTTCGCGTTGCCGCTCCAGACCTGCTCCTCGCCGTAGATCTCGTCCCAGTTCTGGTCGTCGGCGCCGTGAGTGTGCGTGGTGTTCATAGCTCCATCCTCACTCAATCGCCGTCTCTGACCACATCTGCGGTCACCCCTAGAAACCCCTAGCAAAGGTGAGCATGTAGGTCAGCCCAGCTGACGCAGTCCGGTGCGCTTGGCGCAGTTCGAGCTGGATCAAACTGCGTCGGCCGCGCCGAACTGCGCCAACCGTCAACAGTCCGGGCGGCCCGAACGATTCGGCAGGCAACTTCCCGCCCCATAGGCTGAAACCGATGAAATCGCCGATTCTCGACTACCTCAACGAACTGCTCGACACCTGCGCTCCGGACGCGTCGGCCAAGAATGCCGACTACATCCCGGAGCTCGCGCGCGTCAGCCCGGACATCTTCGCCATCGCGTTCGCGACGATCGACGGCAAGATCTACGCCGCCGGCGACGACAGGTTCGAGTTCACGATCCAATCGATCAGCAAGCCGTTCATCTACGCCATGGCGATCGAGCAGCGGGGCCTCGACGAGGTCATGGAACGCATCGGCGTGGAGCCCTCCGGTGAAGCGTTCAACGAGCTCTCGCTCGAGGCGGGCAGCAAGCGTCCGCTCAACCCGATGATCAACGCGGGCGCCATCACGGCCCACTCCCTCATCGGCGAGCCCGACGACTCGAAGGAGACCCGGGTCGCGCGCGTCCTCAAGGGGCTTTCGGCGTTTGCCGGCCACGACCTACGCATCGACACCGAGGTCGCGGAGTCCGAGTGGAGCGCCGCTCACCGCAACATGGCCATCGGTCACATGCTGCGCAGCTACGACATCCTGCCCGAGGACCCGGACGTCATCGTGCGCGGTTACGTCGAGCAGTGCGCCGTCGTCGTGACGACGCGCGACCTGGCCATCATGGCGACGACGCTCGCAGGCGGCGGCCTTCACCCGGTGACGGGCGAGCAGGTCGTCAGCCAGCGCACAGCCCGCCACGTCATGTCGGTGATGCTCTCGTGCGGCATGTACGACGCCGCAGGCGACTGGCTCACCGCCGTCGGCATCCCGGCGAAGAGCGGTGTCGGCGGCGGCATCCTCGGCGCGCTGCCGGGGCAGGTCGGGCTCGCGACATTCTCGCCGCCGCTCGACCCGCACGGCACCTCGGCGCGCGGCGTCGACGTGTTCGAGCGCCTGAGCGAGGACATGGACATGCACCTCATGGACGTCCCGCCGCCGGCACGCTCGGTCGTGCGCCGCTCGGAGGTCGTCGAACTCCTCGACGGCGTCGAAGCCCACGTCTACGATCTGCAGGGCGACATCCGCTTCGCGGGTGCCGAGCGCGTCGTCCGGCTCGTCGTCGACGAGCCGCCGGAGCCGGAGATCGTCGTGTTCGACCTCGTCGACGTTCACGCGCTCGACGACCCGGCGATCCGTATGCTCTGGGAGTCGGTGCGTCGTCTGGATTCCGAGGGCCACGACGTGTGGTTCGCCGGTTTCGACGACGCCGAGCTGACGCGCGGGCGCCTCGACACCGACGGCTACAACGTCGGACGCGGTGTCCACGTCGGCATGGCGGACGACCTCGACGACGTCGCCGCTCAGATTCGCGCTCGGTAGACCGGCGCATGGGCGAATACCTCGGCGACCGCGAGCTGACCTTCGGTCTGCGGGCCCGCGAAGCGTCGGACCTTCCGGTGCTGGCCGACACCCTCGCCAGGCAACAAGCGTCGAGCCGGTACCCGTTCCGGTGGCCGCTTCCCATGCCAGATGTCGACTTCGTCGCACGCAGCAGCGATGAGAACGCGTGGGTCGCTCACGAGGGCCCGCGCCTCCTCGGCCACGTCGCGGTCGGCATCGTGAGCGAGGACGACTTCGGTGAGATCTTCCGGGACGGGCTGGGGATCGAGGTAGATCGATTGCGCTCTGTCACAACCTTGTTCACCAGCATTGAGGCCCGTAGCCTCGGTGTCGGACGTGCGTTGCTGGCCCACGCGGAGGCCGACATCGTCGATCGTGGCCTCGTCCCGGTGCTCGATGTCCTCCCCGTTCACGCCGCTGCTTCCGCGATGTACGCGCGGCGCGGTTGGCGCACCGTGGCCACCGGGCGCCCGGAGTGGCTGCCCGACGGTGTCGCGGACGTGCACTACCTGGCGCTCTTGAGGTAGTCACGGCATCAGGGGCGGCTCGGCCACTCCCACGGAATGATGAGCTCGATCGGCTTCGTCTCGTGCAGGACGATGACGACGCGCTTGGGCGGTGCGTTCTTCGACGAGCGCATGTCGTCGTCCTCGTCGTTGGGCCAAGGGCGAACCATGTAGGTGTCATACCCCCGATGGGCCAGTTCGAGCATCAGAGCGGGCGAATCACCGAACGCCGACTGGACGCCACCGCCGAGCACCTCGATCGGCGGCGTCCCCATGACACGTCGATCGATGAGCTTCACCGCCTCGTCGACCGTGGCGCGCGACGTGTCGGAATTGCCGAGTTGTTCCGCCGTGCCCGGCGACGCGAACGCGGCGCTCGGTGCGGTGAGAAGGCCCGCGACGAGCGCAGCGACGGCGCCCGCCCCCAGCAGTGCTCGCGCGTTCACCCGAGGCCACCACCGCGTCCTGAGGCCCACGACCGGCCAGACGAACGCCCCGACCATGAAGTAGGGCGCAGCCCACGCCATCGACGCGTAGGGCGCACGCGCCGAACCTCCGAGGACATACGCGGCGCCCACTCCGAGGCCGATGAGGACGGCGACACATCGCGCTGCAGCGGCCCTGCTGGGGCGCCCGCGGCGCATCGTCCACCACGCGACCAGAGCAACGACACCGACGGCCGCGACCGCCTCCAGAATCCTCACCACCGGGAAGGTGCCGCCTGCGAGGGCGGACAGTTCCTCCAGGTTGTTCGGCGAGTAGAGGAACAGCTCTGCGATGGACGGGGCCCAGCACACGAGCCCGACCACAATCGCGAGGATGCCCGGTCGCTGCCAGATCGCCTCTTCGTCGTACGCGCTCCCCTCGCCCGGCAGCGGCCACATCGTGCCGCGGCGTCGCCACCATCGCAGGAGGCCCAAGCCGGCCAGCCCGAGCATGAGGGGAGCCATGACGGGGACGTAGTAGAGGTTCGCCTGCAGCACGAAGCTCGCGGTGCCGATGAACCACGGCAGGGCGCGTGCGCCTCCGCGCACGAGTCGCCACGCGGTGATGAGCACGGCGACAAGGCCGAGTGTGGGCGGGTAGGGATTCCAGGGGAGGACGAGGACGGCGCGCATCGACAGTTCGACACCGACAACGCAGAACACGGCCAGGGCTACACCCGGCCACTTCGCCACGTGCCACGCCTGGCGTACCGAAATCGCGATGAACGTTGCCGCCATCGCCGCGCATCCGACGAGGAGACCGATCGGTTGCCAGCCGAAGGCCGCGTAGAAGGGAGCCATCAGGTAGAACTGCATCGGCCCGAGGTGGTGGGCAGCCGAGGCCTCGACGGTGTTCGCACTGGTCGAGCGCATGCCCATGACGGGCGGGTGCCCGCTGAAGACGTCCTGCGTCTTGAACGCGATGATTGCCTGGTCTCCCTGCGGGATCCACCCTTCCCCGTTCCAGCGGAGCACCCACACGAGCAGGGGCAACGCGAGGATCGCGGCCAGAATCCACAGCGCAGTCATGGATTGACGGGGCGCGGGGCGGGACGGCACGGATGAAAAGTACCCCCCCGGCCCATGCGGGTGTGAAAACCGACAAACCATCTTCGGTCGTTCACGAACGGCGCCACTACTGTGGACGCGATCAATGGAAGGTTTCACGTGGAACACATCGCGCCCGAAGGGTCGATCGCCGCGCAGATCGACGACCTGCGTCCTGCCGCCCGACGTCGCTATTGGCTTCGTCAGGTGCTCAATGCCGCGGTGCTGCCCGGTTTCGCCGCCGTCCTTGTGCTCACGCAGACCTTCGACCTGACGTTCTTCGTCGTCGCCTGCGTCATCGGCGCCCTCAATTTCTTCATGGCGATGAGCCAACGTCGACCGATCCTCGGTGGGCATCGTGACGGCCTCGTCCCGCTCGTGCTCGGGCTCGACTTCGGTCGCCGTCGCATCGTCCGCCGGGCCGTGCGCACCGCCAACCCGAGCGCCGACCCAGTGCTCCAGTACGTCGAACTCACCGAGGCGCGACGCCTCGCCCTGCAGTACAAGACGAGCGTGTGGGCGCTCGGCGTCTCCCTCGTCGTCCTGCTCATCCTTGCGGCCGTGCACTTCGCGGACGGAAGCAACGCCACGGTGTTCGTGCTCGCGACCTTGGCGGTCTTCGCAGTTGTCGCAGGAACGTGGAGCATGCTCAGCTCACGGGGCGCCCAGCGCTACCTCGAGCGTCTCGGCTACGACCCCCAGAGCCTGCTGCCGCGCGACGAACCCTCGTCGGCCCGCTGAGCGACAGCGTCACGTGCTGCGTCGCGCCATGAAGTCTTGGCGTGACGCGGCGTCGTGCTTCTCGAGCGCGGAGCGCAGGGCCGTGCGGGGCATCGTCGCGGCGTGACGCTCGAGGAACACGTCGAGCATCTCCCGGTCGCGCAAGCCCGCCTCGCGCAGCATCCACCCCACCGCCTTGTGCATGAGGTCGTGCTCGTCGTCGACGAGAAGCTCGGCGAGCCTGAAGGTCTGGCGCAACTCCCCCGCACGGATCATGCCGAGCGTCGTCACCATCGCGAATCGCCTGCGCCACAGCGACGGTGACGCGGCGAGATCGTCGAGCACCCGATCCTGCTCGGCCTCCGCCTTGTCGAGCAGCCACCGCCCGAGCGTGTGCGGGGCGACGGTGTCGACAAGGTCCCAGTTGTCGAGGTTCTTGATCCGCGCGAGCACCAGCTCGACGACCTTGTCACGTTTTTCTGGCGGAGTCTTGGCCGGTTTGTAGAGCTCCACGACAAGGACAGCGCCGAGCAGCCGAGCCTCGTGGATCGAGTGCTGGAGCAGCGCGTCGAGGTCGTCCAATTCGACGCTGCGTCGCACGTCCCTGGCGAGCGCCCGGACCTGCGGCACCCGCACACCGACGAACTCGTCACCCTCGGCGTACCCGCCCGGAAACGCCTGCAGATAGAGAGCTTTCGCCACCGCGTCATCGGAGTCGCCGAGGCTGCGCAGCCGCTCGACGAGTTCGTCCGCCAGGGCGGTCATGGGTGCGCTCATGAGCGCAGGCTACTCAGGCATGCGCCGCCCTGCTGAGAGACAAGGCGTCAGCGTCGCGCCAGGTACCCGTTGATGTGGCGCTGGATCCAGGACGGGCTCACGGCCGTCGCGAGCATCGACACCGTCGTGTTCGCACCGACCGGCCGGTGGATCGAGCGGACGGCGTCGAACATCCGCGGGCGATTGACGGCCTTCCACACAGCCGCCGCAACGTCGTCCGGTCCGAGCCGCACGCCCATGCGGTTCACGGTGCCGATGTCCATGTTCTCGGTCATCGCGGTCGCGACGAACAGCGGCCAGATGGCCTGGACGCGGATGCCGTCACGTGACCACTCGAGGTCGAGCGCTTCACTCAACCCGCGCACACCGAACTTCGTCGCGGAGTACCCGGCGAGCTCGGCCTGACCGTAGAGCGCCGACGCCGACGCGAGGTTGACGACCTGGGGCGAATTGCCGCGGCGTAGATACGGATACGCCGTGTGGCAGCCCGTCATCACGCCCTTGAGGTTGACGTCGACCGCAGCCAAGTGCGCACCGAGCGGCACGTCGACGAAGTAACCCGGCGAGACGATGCCGGCGTTGTTGACGAGCAGGTCGAGCCCGCCGTCGCCGCAGAAATCACCGAGCACGCGCTGCCAGCCTGCGGGGTCGACGACGTCGAGTTCGTAGGCGACGACGTTCGCACCGAGTTCGCTCGCGAGCGCCTCGACGGCGGCGAGGTCGATGTCACAGGCGGCCACTCGCCATCCGGCCGTGTCGAACCGGCGGGTGATCGACCGGCCGATGCCGGCGCCCGCACCGGTGACGAGCATCGTCTTCGGCCCAGACGACGAGCGTCCCAGCTTCATCGCGCACTGGCCTCGACGCCGTCGGAGGTCGGCGTCGCTGCCACCGGCTCACCACGGCGCGAGTACCGCATGTCCGTCGTGACGGGCGGGTTCTTCATCTCGCGGGCTTCGGCGAGGTAGTCCTGGCGCATCGTCCACGGCGGAGTCTTCGCCTTGCGCGGCATGAGCGCCGCGCCGCGCTGAAGGTAGCCGGATTCCATCTCGAGCAGGGGCGCCCGTTCGAGACCGGGGGGCGCAACAGGCGTCGCGATGTCTGATCCGGTGGTGCGCATGTGCTCGACGACGCGCGCGATGAACCGGTTGGACAGATCGCTGCGCAGCCCCCACGACGCGTTGATGTAGCCCACGCACATGCCGACGTTCGGCACACCTTCGAGCATGCAGCCGCGGTAGGCGAGGCGCTCGGAGAGGTCGACCTTGTCGCCGTCGACGAACACCTCGGCGCCGCCGAGCATCTCGAGGGAGAGGCCGGTGGCCGTCACGATGAGGTCGGCGTCGATGAACGTGCCCGACGTGGTGCGGATGCCACCGGCCTCGACACGTTCGATCGTGTCGGTGACGACGTGGGCGCCGTCCTTCTTGAGCACCTTGAACAGGTCGGCGTCGGGCACGAGGCACAGACGCTGATCCCACGGGTTGTACGGCGCGGTGAAGTTCTCCATGTGGCTCGTGCCGGCGCTCATGCGCACGCCGGCGCGCAGTGCTCGGGTGGTGAGTTTCGGGGCGCGACGGGCGAACTGGTAGGAGCCCCACTGGAGGAAGACGTTCTTGTTGCGCAGGATCGCGTGACGACGCTCGTCGCTCACTCGTCCGCGCAGGAGGCGGTTGAGAGGGTCGCGGCCGGGCTGGCCGAGCACGAAGCTCGGGGTGCGTTGCAGCATCGTCACGTCGGCGCCGGCGTCTGCGAGCGCCGGCACAAGGGTGATGGCGGTGGCACCCGATCCGATGACGGTGATGCGCTTGCCCGTGACGTCGAGATCGGCCGGCCAGAACTGGGGGTGGATGACCGTGCCACCGAAGTCGTCGATACCCGGGATGTCGGCCTTGTACGGCTCGTCGTAGGAGTAGTAGCCGCTGCAGGCGTAGACGAAGCGGGTACGCACCTCCTGCTCGCCGTCGGCGGTGCGGACGGTGAGCGTCCACAGGGCGTCCTCGCTCGACCAGTCGCCGCGCACGACCTCGTGCTCGTAGCGGATGTGCTCGTCGATGCCGTACTTCGTGGCGGTGTGCTTGATGTAGTCGAGGATGTCGCTGCCCGCGGCGATGGCGCGCTCGTGCTGCCACGGTTCGAAGGGGTAGGCGAGCGTGTACATGTCGGAGTCGGAACGGATGCCGGGGTAACGGAACAGATCCCAGGTGCCGCCGAGCGAGGGGCGACGTTCGAGGATCGCGTACTTGAGGTCGGGCATGCGCTCGGTGAGGCGGTAACCCGCGCCGATTCCGGAGAGGCCGGCGCCGATGACGACGACGTCGAGCACCTCGGGGGTGGTTTCGTTGGTCATGGCGTTTCCTTCCGTCCGACGTGACCCACGCCACGCTACCGACCGGTTCGGACTCGTCGGTGGAGTTTGAGCGAACTCACGGACGTTCGTCCTGAACCGGTGCACGACGCGAGATATCCGACGTCGATGGCTCGTTCCGGCCAATGACGGCAGAACATCAGCGCGCCAGGTGAAGGAGCACTCAGTGGACGTCGACCTTCTGGTCATCGGTTGGGGCAAGGCGGGCAAGACGCTCGCCGGGCGGTACGCGGCGGCCGGGCACTCGGTGGCGCTCGTGGAGCGCTCCCCCAAGATGTACGGCGGCACCTGCATCAACATCGCGTGTGTTCCGACGAAGGACCTCGTCGTCTCGGCCGAGCAGCGCCGCGAGAGCGACGACCCGGCCGAGTACTTCGCGCAGTCCGTCGCGGGGCGTGACGCGCTGATCAGCAAGCTCAACGCGGCCAATCACAAGATGGTCGAGAAGCCGAACGTGACGCTCATCGACGGCACGGCGCGCTTCGTCAGGCCGCACGAGGTGAGCATCGACACCGCCGACGGCGAGGTCAACGTAACAGCGTCGAAGATCATCGTCGGCACGGGTGCCACGCCGGCCCGCCTGCCCATCCCAGGGGCTGACGGCGACCGCATCTATGACTCGACGACCATCCAGCACGTCGAGCCCTTCCCGAAGCGTCTCGTCGTCATCGGCGGAGGCTTCGTGGGTCTGGAGTTCGCGAACATGTTCGCCCACTTCGGCTCGGAGGTGACGGTTCTCGACGGCGGCGACACGTTCCTGCCCGCCGTCGACCGTGACGTCGCCGAGGCCGTCCTCGACGCGCTCAAGGCCGAGGGCATCCGCGTCGAGTCGGGCGTGAAGGTGGAGGAGTTCTCCGAGACCGCTGACGCCGTCGTCGCGCGTTCGAGCGCCGGTGAGTTCGAGGCGGACGCCGTGCTCGTCGCCGCGGGCCGCGCGCCTGCGACGAAGGAACTCGGCCTCGACGCGGTCGGCATCACGACGAACGAGCGCGGCTTCATCGAGGTCGACGACCAGCTCCAGACGTCCGTCGAGGGTGTCTACGCGGTGGGTGACGTCAACGGCGGCCCGCAGTTCACGTACATCTCGCTCGACGACAACCGGATCGTGTGGGACGCCATCGTCGGTGACGGCACGCGTCGTCGCAGCGACCGCGTCGCGGTGCCGAACTCGACGTTCATCACGCCCCCGCTGTCGATGGTGGGCATGAACGAGAAGCAGGTGCGCGAGAGCGGCCGCAAGGTTCTCGTGGCGTCGAAGCCGGTGGAGAAGATCGCGGCGATGCCGCGCCCGAAGATCGTCGGCGACACGCGTGGCCTGTTCAAGATCTTCGTCGACGACGACACCGAGGAGATCCTCGGCGCGACGGTGTTCAGCATCGACTCGCAGGAGCTCATCAACTTCGTGTCGCTCGCGATGCGCCTGGGCGCGAAGGTCTCGGACCTGCGCGACGGCATCTGGACGCACCCCTCGAGCACCGAGGGCTTCAACGAGGTGCTCGGGGAGCTCGAGCCGCTGACGTGAGCCGCGACTGAGGCTCCGACGCCGGTGCCGAGCACCTTCTCGTGGGAGGGCTACGTGTGGAGGGGCCCACGCATCGCCGGCACAGGAGACGGATGATGTTGTCTCGCAAGCCGCTCGGCACGATCGGTACGTGTGGCAACCTCAACGGCATCGCGTCGACGCCGGTGTGCCTCATCCGCCTGGAGAACGGCTCGAACCTCACCTTCAACGGCGACTACACGTCGCAGATCGACGAGGTTGGCGCCTTCACGACCGGCTGCCTGGCGAACGCCAAGACGCGCTGACGTCTGACCTTCGCCCGAAGGGCCGGCACTCCCTACTCAGTCAGTGCGGCCCTTCGTCGTCCGCACCCGTCCGAGCCGATACGGTGACGGAGAGAGACAGCGAAGCGCGTAAGGCGCGTCGCAGCTTCCCGACACCGTGCGACTTTCATCGACTCACGTTGACCTCGTCCTCGGATCCGATCGATCACAGAATGGAGCATCCATGTCCTACGTCGAGAATGGAAAGAGCTACGAGCGCGACACGCAGTACATCGAGGACAGGATCCTCGATGACGCTGACGCCGAGTGGCCGGTGGAGAGCGAACGGTATCGACTGGTCGCGGCGCGGGCGTGCCCGTGGGCGAACCGCGCCATCATCGTGCGGCGCCTGCTGGGTCTCGAGGACGCGATCTCGATGGGCCTCACCGGCCCCACGCATGATGCGGATTCGTGGACGTTCGATCTCGACCCGGGCGGCGTCGACCCCGTGCTCGGCATCCCCCGGCTCAAGGACGCCTACGAGAAGCGTTTCCCGGGCTACCCCAAGGGCATCACGGTGCCGGCGATGGTCGACGTGCCGAGCGGGCAGGTGGTGACGAACAACTTCCCGCAGATCACCGAGGACTTCAGCTCGCAGTGGACGCGCTTCCACCGTGAGGGCGCGCCGACGCTGTGGCCGCAGGAGCTGCGCGATGAGATGGACGCCGTCAACAAGCGGGTTTACACCGAGGTGAACAACGGTGTGTACCGGTGCGGTTTCGCCGGCACGCAGGAGGCTTACGACGCCGCCTACGAGCGTCTGTTCACGGCGCTGGAGTGGTTGGAGGAGCGCCTCGCGACGCAGCGTTACCTCGTAGGCGAGACGATCACCGAGGCCGACGTCCGTCTGTTCACGACGCTGGTCCGTTTCGACCCCGTCTACCACGGCCATTTCAAGTGCAACCTGCGCAAGCTCACCGAGATGCCGAACCTGTGGGCGTATGCGCGTGACCTGTTCGCGACGCCCGGTTTCGGCGACACGGTCGACTTCACGCAGATCAAGCAGCATTACTACGTCGTGCACTCGGACATCAATCCGACGGGCATCGTGCCTGACGGCCCCGACCTCAGCGTGTGGGCCGCACCGCACGGCCGCGAGCGCCTCGGTGGCCGTCCGTTCGGTGACGGCGCCCCTCCCGGCGCCGTCCGCGAGGGCGAGCGCGTGCCGGCGGCCGACAACCCTCACATCGGCGCCGACGGCCTCGTCACCTTCGGGAAGGTGTAGGGGTGCATCGCCCCTGGTTCGGTTAAGGCTGTCATTCAACGCGAGGATGGACAGTATGGCAGCACCACGGAAGTATCCGGCAGAGCGTCAGTAGCACTCAACGAGGCTCGCGATCGAGGCCCGGCAAGATCCCGAACGTCGACGCGGAGCCGTACGGCAGGTCGCTGAGCAACTCGGAGTGACCGTGCGTGGTTCATCCTCGATCGTCGGTTGCGCGCAGCGTGGCGCCTAGCCGCTTTATCCCCGAAGGGCTAAGGGTGGCGCCCGCAGCCAGTGGTGTGGGGCGAGTTTGGACTGGGCCACCCCCCGCACCGCCGGTCACTCCCCCACATTCCGAGCTGGCAGCTGCACAAGGAGCGGGCGCCGTTGAACGTACGACGGGCAGGGCCCGTAGGGCTGTCAACAAGGCCGAGGGGGTAGCCGTCACAACCAACGAGAAGACAGCGGGGGTGAGTTCCTCTAGTGGGCGTAGACGACGGTGTTGGAGTCGTAGTGGCCAGTGCGGGTGTCGAATGTTCCGCTGCATGTGATGAGGCGTAGTTCTGGGCCGGCGGTGTTGGCGTACACCTCGGTGGTAGGAAATGTGGTCTTGGAGTATTGGGCGGTTCGGTAAACAGTGAAGTCGTGGGTCTTTCCGGCGGTATCGCGTACGGAGACGCGGTCGCCTGCTTTGAGTGTGGCGAGTTCGTGGAAGGGCCCGTTGCCGTCGGGTGTGATGACGTGTCCTTCGATGACTGCGGGGCCGGGTTGACCCGGCCGAGGTGAGCCGTTGAACCAGGCCACGCGCTGTACGTCGGCTCCGCTCGGTACGGCCACGGCACCAGACGCATCGAGCCCTAAGCTCAGCAAATCTTCGGACAAGCCCAGTCGGGGAATCGAGACGTTGACGGGTTGTGCAACGTCGGCACTGCCGCGGGTGTTCACCGGGACTGACCTCGATGATGTGGGTGCCCCGGCGTGCGTGGCCGGGGCAGATGTGGCAGGGGGTGGTCTGTACTGATGTGAACGCCCCCACCACATGGCGCCGATGCCCAGGAGCACGAGCAGCCCGCACGCCACCACGGTGATGAGGTGGCGGCGGGCTGATCGTGGAGGGTATGTCATGGAAGCGAACTCAGACGCTCACTCGTTGTGTGCGCTGCGGTTGTGGCGTCGGCGCGCCAGGCCTGCACCCGCGAAGCCGACAGCGCCCGCCGCGACAAGACCAGCGCCGGTGGTGGTGGCCCAACCGGAGGTGGGGTTGTGCTGACCGATCCCGGTCTGCACACCACCGGAGGGCATCTGGTTCATCTGGCTCTTGGTCAGCACACCGCAGGTTGCCGGGTCGGTGGCTTCTTCGGGCAGGCTCGGGTCGAGGTCGGACTTGGCGGGCCCGTCGTACTTGCCGTTCTTGTTGTAGTCGATCCCGTGCTGCACGATGACGGCGCTGCCGTCCTTGACCGCTTGCAGCGACTTCGCATCCAGCGTGATGGTGCGTTCGTAGGTGTCATCACCTGCGGGGAACCGCTCGACGGCCAGAGCTGACTTCGCGCTCGTGTCACCGCTGGTCGTCAAAGACACCATGGGCATGCCGTAGTTCTTCATGGCGTCCTTGACCAGCAGATGGCCGTTGACGCCTGTGCCCGTGGCGTTCGGGCTCGGGCACGTCCCCGAGCCACCGACATGGATGTGCTGCGCATGCGGGGCGCCCGCAGCCAGCCCATGGCTGGTGATCTTCAGCTTGAGCTGATCACCATGCAAACTTCCCCAGACGGTGGACCAGGCGCCACTGTGGTTCAGCTCGGTCAGCTTCGCCTGGAACGTCCACGTGGGCGCGTTGTGCGCGGGCGTCGCCGCGCCGGCGGCTGCAGCACCTGCGAGGGGGGCGGCAGCGAGTGTCGTCGCGGCCAGCACGCCCGCGGTGGATGCGATCGTTCGCAAGGTCGTCATGATCAATTCCTTTCACCTGTGCCCGACCCGGCGGACAGGGGGCCGCCGTGAAGGTCGAACTGTGGAGTGTTCGGAGCCTGCCGCGTCCTGGATGGGGCATACCCAAAAAATTCTTAGGAAGGCCCCACCATCGACGGGCCCACACCCACGTCATCAACTCGTCCGGATGCGCAGGTCAAAGCGCTGCGGCGCCGGCGTTGACGCGCGCCGAGCGACCCCGCAGACACCAGGACCACCATCGCTGGCCCGCATGCCCGCACAGAATCTCCTGGCTACGGCGGCCGAGGTCTCGACTCGTGCGGCCCAGCCCTTGCGCTGACCAGAGCGCGGCCTCAGCAAAGCTCACTGGGGGCGGGCGCCGTCCGTCACATGTTTGTCGCCTCGACAGGCAGGCAGTGCGAGCTGGCCTCCGAACGGCGCGCCGAGGCTGAGACATTCGCACGATGCGCGCCGGGCCTCGACACCGCACTCACCACCCCCAAGGAACCTGCGCGAGTGGAGACGACGGTCGCCCGCTGCATTCGTCGGATCAGCATCTCTAGAGCGTGCACCGCTGGCGGTCCCACGACGAACAGATGGGTGCTCATGGACGTAAGGCGCAGCAAACTATCGGATAGTGGGCGTGCCGATCAGCACGTCACCATTGATCTCGGACGTCCTGAAGTCAGTCACGAGTAGGTGCCGGGGGTGACAAGGTCGACGGGCCCTTCATCCTTGAGGAGTACACGCCGAGCGTATGCGACAGCGAGGGTTGCCGAGGCCGACAGGAACTTTCGGCGAGCTGATTCGACACCCGGCACATGCCTCGGCGCACCCTTGGGTCAGCACGGTGAGTTCGGCTCCATCCACCTCACGATCGGTTTAGTTCAAGTGCACGGTGAACAAGGCCGGAGTGGAGGGTTGCGTCGGGCGCATCCCCGCCCTCTCCGTGGTGAAGGCCACAGCTCGCGCGGCGCTGACGTCGCCGTCGAGCATGATCGTCGCGGCTCCGCTCGTCGAAGGTAGCTGTCCCGCGTTCCGGAGCGCGCCGGAGCCGTCTGCTGACCAAGCCGTGTAGACACGCCCAGGCACCTGCGGTGGGGCTGGCACGAACCGCACCGCTGCCCGCCCGTTTCTTCGCGCCACGGTGACCACCGAACCACGGTAGATCGCCCGAGCGTGCTCCGCTTTGGGATCATCCAGGATCGCGGCGGCCGAAGGAGGCGAGGGCGATGAATGGGTGGCTTCCCACGTGCCGGCGCCTGCAGCCGCAAGCACGATTGCCGCGGCCGCCGCCAACACACCGCGCCGCCGTAGCAGGTGAGATGGGTGCCTATCAGCATCCGTCGCCTCCTCAACCAGCGCAATACTGCCGTTCTGCGGCGTCGATCGGGCCATCGCGAGAACTTGCTCTCGCAGCTGCGGTGGCGCGGGCACTGCCACCGTGCGACTCAGATCAGCGAGCACCTCGCGCATCGAGTCCCGCTGTTGGCGGCATGTGGAACAGGCACGCAGGTGCTTGTCGAAGCGCCGACGTTCCATCTCGTCCACCGCGTCAAGAACATACAGTTCGAGCATCGCATGCTCATCCGAACTCATGACCCTTCCTTCCCGGTAGGTTCCAGGCAGCGTTTCAAGGCACGGACGCCATCACGTAGACGTGACTTCACCGTGCCCAAAGCAGCCCCCAGCTCGTGTGCGATCTGCGTGTGAGTCAGCCCATCCCAGTACGCCATCTCGAGCGCGTGGCGCTGCAACTGAGTCAAGCTCTGCATGCACTCGCGTACCCGGAGCCGCTCGGCGCGGGCCACGGTCTCATCCTCGGGCCCGGGAACAATTGCGCGCTCAAGCTCTTGGGCGTAGGCGCCATCACGTGCGCGCGACGCCTCATTCGAACGCACCACGTCGACAGCGCGTCGGTGAGCGATAGCGAGCAGCCAGCCCCACCCGCTCGAGCGAGAACCGTCGAAGGAGGCTGCCTTGCGCCACACCTCGATAAAGACCTCTTGCGTTGTCTCTTGCGCCAACGCGGGATCGCGAAGCACACGCAACACCACACCGTAGACCCGCGAGATCGACAGGTCGTACAGCCTCTCCAAGCCTGCTGCCTCACCCCGTGCCACTGCCTCGAGCAACAACGAGATCGACGCGGCAGGGGCACTCATGCCATCCATTGTGGCGCCCCGTTCGACGAATGAATCACCTTCTTGTTCGAAGTGGCAGGCCGACTGGATGGGGCGGCATTGAGCCCGGTCTAGCGTGCGGGCCTGCTGGGACGACGGGCAGCGCGCTCAAGCCCCGACGTCTAGTTGGCGCAGCGTGAAGATGTCGGTTCCAAGCGCGACGGTTAGAACGTGCAACGTGGATGGCTGCGACGCTACCAACACGTGTCGGCTACCACCGGCCGACACTGGGGTTTGGAGAACACCCCCACTCGCGGCGAGTGCGCATGCACACCACCCACCCCAGATGCACGCCACGGCACGGAGCGGATGGTGCACGAAACCTTCGTTTGAGCTACAGCGGGCACGCTGTACCCGGAATCTTCGCACTTTGGGGGCATAGGCTCCCCAACATGGACCAGCTCAAGGCAACTCAGCGGGATCCGATTCGGGTGTGGCGCTGCGCGCCCATGACTCGACGGTTCTGCTCGGTGCTCATAGCTGCGGCTGTTGCGACGGCGCTTTGGCTGCTCGCGTTCCCCCCAGGTGACGCGACACG
Source organism: Dermacoccus barathri (assembly GCF_015070805.1). Lineage (NCBI taxonomy): Bacteria > Bacillati > Actinomycetota > Actinomycetes > Micrococcales > Dermacoccaceae > Dermacoccus > Dermacoccus barathri. The sequence continues at coordinate 87,810 of NZ_JADCTK010000008.1, forward strand.
CATGGACATGCTTCCGCCTGTCGTGATGTGTGCGACGTGCGCCTTAGTCACATACAGATGCGGCATCAGTTCGCGGATAACCGCCACCGAAGCGGGCTTGATCGTGAGCAACCCGGTACTCAAGAAGCATGTGCCGTGGTCTGAGATTGGTCGAGTCGAGCCCGGCAAGGACGGTATTTGGATCACCCGACAAGACCGATGGCCTGTCACAGCTTGGGCCGTGCAGCAGGCACCCATCTCAGCAATTTTTCGACGCTCCACGCGGGCAGAGGTCGTGGTCGCGCAGATTGTCGACCTGGCGAGAGAACATGGATCGCCACTTGAAGAAGACGACTCCGTCACGTACCACGCCTCAACCACGGATTCCGTGTAGCGAAAACGGTGGCGGATTCAACCGGTCAACGCACCATTGATGGTGTTCAGGCTATCGGTGAAGGCGTCGTGGGATGAGGCCCAGCC
>NZ_JADCTK010000009.1:0-78229 GCF_015070805.1 Dermacoccus barathri
CGCCCGGTCACATTCCGAACCCGGAAGCTAAGCCCTTCAGCGCCGATGGTACTGCACTCGCCAGGGTGTGGGAGAGTGGGACACCGCCGGACTCCTTCCAAAGAAAAGGGGGGTTCTCGAACGATCTGAACGTGTCACACGTGTGACGGCCTTGTAGCCCAACGGCTCGGCCCACACCGACAACGGTTCAGGTTCGAGAACCCCCTTTGTCGCATACCCAAAAGTCATTTTCTTCGACGCGTTGTGGTGTTCGGCTCCGTAGCAAGCCGGGCCGCGGTTGTCGGAGGCCTGTGCGACGATGAAGTCGTCGTACCAACCGAGAGGAAACCATGTCCGAAGAGCGCAACGACAACGCATCCTCAGAGGGCGCCGAGCGCCAGCGAAGCCAGCGTTGGTCCAGCGCTCGTTCGGATCGTCGTGACTCTCCGAGGCGCGACGGTTCTCGTGATCAGCGTCGGGGTGACGACACCTACCGTGCGGATCGCCGCGACGAATCGCGTGGTGAAGGTCAGCGACGCGGGGACGGCTTCCGTGAGTCGTCGCGCGGTGCCTCCCGAGACGACCAGCGCCGGGGCGGTTATGGCGATCGTGGGGGCTACGGTCGATCCGATGAGCGTGCCTACCGCGGTTCCCGGGATGACAACGGACGCCGAGGTGGTTTTGATCGACGTGATGACCGAGGCGGTGCACGTCGCGAGGACTCTCGGGGCGAGCGGGGTGGTTACCGCGGGCCGGACTCCCGTGACGGGGAGCGTCGCCTCGATCGCCGGGAGGGTGAATTCTCCCGCGGGACGCAGGGCGAACGCGGAGGCTACGGGCGCCGTGAAGATCGTGAGCTCCAGGGGCGTCGTGACGATCGTCCGCAGCGCAGGGGCTACGGCAACCGCGACGAGCGCACTGGTCGTGGCGGCTTCGGCGGCCGCGACGATCGTGGGGGCTACGGCCGGCGCGACGAGCGCTCTGAGCGCGGTGGATACGGCGGCCGCGAGGACCGCGGTGGCTATGGCCGTCGTGACGAACGCGGTGGTTTCCGTGCGCGCGACGACCGCGGTGGCTTCCGCGGACGTGACGAGCGGGGCGGGGCCGGACGTGACGGAGAGCGCCGGGGCTTCGGAGACCGCGACGGCGCGCGCTCGGGTGGGCGCAGCGTTGGTTCCTCCGACCGCGGGCGTGGTTTCGATTCCCGCGACCGACGGGACGGCTTCGAGCGTGGGGGACGCGACGGCGGACGTGATCGCGGCCGCGGGTTCGAGCGTCGCGGCGGGTTCGACGGTCGCGGTGACCGCGGCGCCGGCTGGTCGGACGAGCAGAGCCAGATCCGCGGCCCGCGCAGCTGGGACGCGAAGGCGACCGGTGACGAGCGTCCCCGTCGTCGTCCCGAGCCGATGCTTCCGGAGGAGATCACGGGCTACGAGCTCGACAAGTCGGTGCGTCAGCAGTTGCGCACGCTGAGCAAGGACAACGCAGAAGGCGTGGCGCGTCACCTCGTGGCCGCAGCCGAACTGCTAGAGGAGAACCCGGAGAAGGCTCTGGACCACGCGCAGCACGCGGTGTCGCGTGCCGGCCGAGTTCCGGCGGCCCGCGAGGCCCTCGGTCTCGTGCTCTACCGCACGGGTGAGTACGCCGAGGCGTTGCGGGAGTTCCGCACGGCTCGCCGTCTGTCGGGTTCGGATCACCTGCTGCCGTACATGGTCGATTGTGAGCGCGGCCTCGGCCGCTACGAGCGTGCTCTCGAACTCGCCAACTCGCCGGAGGCTCAGCGTCTGCCGGAGGCGGACAACATCGAACTTGCCATCGTCGTGTCGGGCGTCCGGCGCGACATGGGCCAGGCGCGTGCGGCGGTCGTGGGCCTGCGCCTTCCGGCGCTGCAGAAGGCCACGACCCAGCCGTGGGCAGCCCGTCTGTTCTACGCGTACGCCGATGCCCTCATGGACCTCGGGGAGTCGGACGAGGCGCGCGAGTGGTTCGTCAAGGCCGACGAGGCCGACCGGGACGGTGAGACGGACGCGGGTGACCGCATCGACCAGATCGACGGCTTCGAGCTGACCGACCTCACGCCCGAGGACGAGGACGAGCAGGACCCGCGCCTTGCCGAGATCGACCTGTCCGAGTACGGGGCGGTGCAGCCGCAGCCCCCGGAGGCTACATCTGCTGAGCCGACCGAGGTGCCCGCAGATGCTGCGGCCAACGAGCATGCGGTGAGCGACGGCATCGTCGAGTCTGACGCCCAGGAGGCGGAGTCCTCCGGAGAGCGCAGCGTTCCTCGCGCGACGTTCGACGACGGCAGCTCTCGTGGCTGATGCGTTGATCGCTCGGTACGCGGCGATCGTCTGCGATCTCGACGGAGTCGTGTACGCCGGTCCCGAGCCGATCGAGCACGCTGTCGAGGCGTTGGTGGCGGCATCAGACAACGGTGCCCACGTCGTCTATGCGACGAACAACGCGTCGCGTACCCCGGCCGAGGTCGCGGGGCACCTGCGTGAGTTCGGTCTCGTGGTTGACGACGCCGACGTCGTCAACTCCTCGGCAGCGGCTGCCTACCTACTGGCGGGGTCGCTCACGGCGGGAGCTCGGGTGCTCGCCGTCGGGGGCGCCGGTGTGGGTGTCGCGCTCACCGAGGCGGGCTTGACGCCGGTGTCGCCCCAGGAGGCCCGGGACGGCACGCCGGTCGAGGCCGTACTCCAGGGTTACGGAGCCGAGGTGCGTGCGAGTGACCTCGCGGAGGCGGGTTTCGCCGTCGCCGGCGGGGCACGCTGGATGGCGACGAACACCGATCTCACCCTCCCCACCGACCGTGGAGTCGCGCCGGGCAACGGTTCGCTCGTGGGCGCGGTACGCAACGCTGTCGGCGTGGACCCGGAGGTGGCAGGCAAGCCGATGCCCACGATGTATGAGATGGCAGCGCGACGCAGCGGCGTCGACGCGCACCAGGTACTGGCCATCGGCGACCGGCTTGAGACCGACATCGAGGGCGCCGTGCGTGCGGGGATGGATTCCGTGCTCGTCCTCACCGGCGTGCACGATCTTGCCGATGCGGCGGCTGCGGCCCCAGAGCGTCGGCCCACGTTCGTCGTCGAAGACCTGCGGTCCCTGGCGAAGCCCTACGACGAGGACCACTCCGCCCCCAGCACCTCGCACGGCGACCTCACATGGTCCCAGGCGCGCGCGCTGCTGCGCGCGACGTGGGCCGAGGTCGACGCCGGCGAGCTCGACGCGGACGGCGCCCGTCATCGGTTCACGGACCTCACGGTGCGCTCGGCATGACGGCCGTTCCTTCCCCGCGCGACCTCAATCGCGCAGGCGGTCCCGCGGGCGGTGGGGAAACTCAGCACGACGGGGCTGTCGATGCGGCGCTCGAGACGCTGTCGAAGTCCACCGAGGAGTTCGTCGACGGTGCGCGCGAGGACGCCGGCGGCGTCATCGAGGCCGCCGAGGCGGTGCACGAACAGTTGCAGCGTCGCCTGCAGGAGGCCGGATCGTGAGCGGCCAGACCCGGCTCGACGCGGCGCTTGTCGAGCGGGGTCTCGTGCGTTCGAGGGCCCAGGCCAAGGAGGCTCTCGCACGCGGCAGTGTCGCCGTCAACGGGCAGATCGAACGCAAGGCCTCCACCCAGGTCGCAGATGCGGACGTGGTCACGACGAGCGAGGAGCGTGACCCCTACGTCGGGCGCGCAGCGCGCAAGCTCCTCGCCGCGCTCGAGGCCTTCCCGGACTTCGCGGGCGCCGTTGCCGGTGCACGTGCCGTGGACGTCGGAGCCTCCACGGGTGGCTTCACCCAGGTGCTGCTCGAGCGTGGTGCGACGCATGTCGTGGCGCTCGACGTGGGCCACGGACAACTGGCCGAACCAGTCAAGAGCGACCCTCGCGTCACCGATCTCGAGGGCCTCAACATCCGCGACGTCGTCTCGCGCGACAAGGTGGACGGCTCTCCTTTCGATCTTGTCGTGAGTGACCTGTCCTTCATCTCGCTCACTTTGGCGCTACCGCACATGAACTTCCTCCTGGCGGAGGCCGGGCATCTCGTCGTGCTCGTCAAGCCGCAGTTCGAGGTCGGCCGCGAACGTCTGGGGCGCACCGGCGTCGTCACGTCGCGCGATCAGCGCCGTGAGAGTCTCGAACGCGTTCTCGCCACGGCCACCGGGCTTTCGCTCGTCGTCCATGGCATAGCGTGGAGCCCCATGGTGGGTACGCACGGCAACCACGAATACCTCGTGTGGTTGCGCCGTGTGAACCAAGTCAGCGGCCTCGACGACGAGACCCTGCGCGCCACCATCGACCAGCTCACCGGGAGGGACGACACATGAGCCGCCGCATTCTGCTCATCGGCCATTCGCGACGTCCTGAGGCCTTCGACGTGGCCGAGCGGCTCGTGTCCGCTCTCACCGAGCAGGGCATAACCGTCGTCGGATTCGCCGACGAGTTGACGGCCTTCGGCATCCGAGAGCGTGACCACGTCGTCACGCTCGCCGAAGGTACGTTGCCGGAGGGGTGCGAGTTGGCCGTCGTCCTCGGTGGCGACGGGACGATCCTTCGTGCAGCAGAGATCTGCCGTGACACCGGCATGCCGCTGCTCGGCATCAACCTCGGCCACGTCGGCTTTCTCGCAGAAGCCGAGATGGAGGACGTCGACCGCATCGCCGGCGGCATCATCGAACGCAGCTGGAGCGTGGAGGAGCGGGCGACGCTCGAGGTCGTCGCCTCGTCCGGCGGGAACGACCCCACCGAGCTGTACCGCGGCTGGGCTCTCAACGAAGCCAGTGTGGAGAAAGCCGAACGCGAGCGAATGCTCGAACTGACGGTCGAGATCGACGGACGGCCGCTGTCGACATGGGGAGCGGACGGCGTCGTCATCGCGACCCCCACGGGCTCGACTGCCTATGCCTTCAGCGCCGGCGGACCCGTCGTGTGGCCCGACACCGAGGCCATCCTGCTCGTGCCGATCTCCGCTCACGCGCTCTTCGCGCGCCCCCTCGTGCTCAGCCCGGCCGCTCGGCTCGCGGTCGAACTCGTGCCGGGGGCGCAGGGGAGGGCAGTGCTGTGGTGTGACGGGCGACGTTCGTTCGATCTGCCCGACGGTGCGCGGATCGACGTCGTGGCGAGTGCGAAGCCGGTACGCCTGGCGCGTCTCAGCTCCGCTCCGTTCACGGATCGTCTCGTGCGCAAGTTCGACCTCTCGGTCTCGGGGTGGCGCGGCTCGCGCGCCTGAGATCGTTCGCCAGGAGCGAAATCTCCAATCGAATGCGTGTTCGAACGACGATCGGTCGGTCGGCTCCCTAGAGTGGTCTCGTGCTCAAGGAGATCCGCATTCGCAACATGGGTGTCATCGCCGACGCCACGTTGGAGCTGAGCCCGGGCCTCAACGTCGTCACCGGTGAGACCGGCGCAGGCAAGACGATGGTCGTCTCCGGCCTGGGGTTGCTCCTTGGCGAGCGCGCCGACGCCGAGCGTGTACGCACGGGGGAGAAGCGTGCCGTGGTCGAGGGCTTCCTCGACTTGCCTGACGACCACGCTGCCCTCGCGACGCTGCGCGACGAGTTCGAGTTCGACGGCGACGAGGAACTCATCCTCTCGCGCACGGTGGCTGCGGGAGGCCGGTCCAGAGCTCATGTCGCCGGGCGCAGCGTGCCGGCGTCGGTTTTGGCCCAGGTCGGCCACGACCTCGTTGCCGTGCACGGTCAGGCCGATCAGTGGCGTCTCAAGCGTCCCGAGGAACACCGTGAGGTGCTCGACTCGTTCGCGGGTGCCGAGTTGGCCGCTCTCGCCGAGCAGTACCGCGAAGGCTTCGTCCGGTTGAAGGCTCTTCGGGCCGAACGGCGTGAACTGACGCAGAAGGCTCAGGAGCGCGCGCAGCGCCTCACGATGCTCGAGGCCGGCATCGCACGGATCGACGAGCTCGAGCCCGTGGAGGGGGAAGACGTCGAACTCGCCGCGGAGAGCGAGCGGCTCACCCACGCCGAGGATCTCCTCGCGGCGGGCACGGGTGCCGCCGGCGCACTTGCCGGTGACGAGACGGACCCTGACCAGCCCAACGCTCTTGCGCTGCTCGCGCACGCACGAAGTGTGCTCGACTCGGCGGTGTCGCTGGACGCCTCACTGGGCGAGTACGTCACCCGGCTCAAGGAGATCCAGACGTTGACCGCCGACCTCGCGGCCGACGTCTCGGGGTACGCCTCCGGTATTGACATGGATCCGGCGCGGCTTGCCGACGTGCACCAGCGTCGCGCGGCCCTCACGGCCCTCATGAAGGCGTTCGGTCCGGAGCTCTCCGATGTCGTCGCCTGGCGCACGGCAGCGGGAGTCGAGGCCGAGGAGTTGGCAGGCTCCGACGACCGTGTCTCGGCCATCGACGCCGAGATCGCCTCGCTCACACCGAAGGTGGCCGACCTCGCGCTTCGTCTGCACGATGCGCGCGTTGAGGCCGCTACCAAGCTCGGCCAAGATGTCACCGCCGAGCTTGCCCACCTTGCCATGGGCTCCGCGCGCCTCGAAGTCGCCGTCACGCTCAACGAGGCCGAAGCCGGCCTCGAGCTGGGGGACGGGCGCATCGTGAAGCCCACCGAACACGGCATCGACGACGTCGCGCTCCTGCTCGCGGCGAACAAGGGCATGGCTCCAAAGCCGGTGACGAAGGCTGCCTCCGGTGGTGAGCTCTCCCGCGTCATGCTCGCGCTCGAGGTCGTGAGCAGCACGGGCGAGGTGCCGACGTTCGTCTTCGACGAGGTCGATGCCGGTGTCGGCGGTGAGGCGGCGGTCGACATCGGCGCGCGTCTGGCCAAACTGTCCGAACAGGCACAGGTCATCGTCGTCACGCACCTCGCCCAGGTCGCGGCGTTCGCCGACAACCACCTCGTCGTGCACAAGTCGCACGACGGCGCCGTGACGGAAAGTGGTGTCACGAGCGTCACAGGTGAGGCCCGGCACGAAGAGCTGGCGCGAATGCTGGGCGGCGACGCCTCCAGCGCGGTTGCGGTGGAGCACGCGAAGCAACTCCTTGCCTCCTCCGACGCGATTCGTCGCGAGGCGATGTCGCCCGCCCCCGTTCGATGACGTAGGCTGGCATTCCGTGGTGGATCAGACGACGAAGCAGATTTTTGTCACCGGAGGCGTTGCCTCTTCCCTCGGAAAAGGCCTGACGGCATCGAGCCTCGGCCGACTCCTTCGCGCACGTGGCCTCAGCGTCACGATGCAGAAGCTCGACCCGTACCTCAACGTCGACCCGGGAACGATGAACCCGTTCCAGCACGGTGAGGTGTTCGTCACCGAAGACGGTGCGGAGACCGACCTCGACATCGGGCACTACGAGCGGTTCCTCGACGTCAACCTGCACGGTCGCGCCAATGTGACGACCGGCCAGGTGTACTCCGACGTCATCGCCAAGGAGCGTCGCGGCGAGTACCTCGGCGACACCGTGCAGGTGATCCCGCACATCACGAACGAGATCATGGACCGCATGCGCGCCGAGGCCAACGGCCCCGACGCTCCGGACATCATCATCACCGAGATCGGCGGCACCGTCGGCGACATCGAGTCGCTGCCGTTCCTCGAGGCCGCTCGCCAGGTCCGCCACGCCGTGGGCCGCGACAACGTCTTCTTCCTCCACGTCTCCCTCGTGCCCTACATCGGACCGAGCGGCGAGCTCAAGACGAAGCCCACGCAGCACTCCGTCGCGGCACTGCGTCAGGTCGGTATCCAGCCCGACGGCCTCGTGCTGCGCGCGGACCGCGAGATTCCCGAGGGCATCAAGCGCAAGATCTCCCTCATGTGCGACGTCGACTCCGAGGCAGTCGCCGCTGCCGTCGACGCGCCGAGCATCTACGACATCCCGAAGGTCGTGCACGCCGAGGGCCTCGACGCCTACGTCATCCGCCGTCTCGGCCTGCCGTTCCGTGATGTCGACTGGGCCCAGTGGGACACGCTGCTCGGCCACGTTCACTCGCCGGCCCACGAGGTGGAGCTCGCGCTCGTCGGCAAGTACATCGACCTGCCCGACGCCTACCTGTCGGTGACCGAGGCCATGCGCGCCGGTGGCTTCCACCACGACACCAAGGTGAAGATCCGCTGGGTCGCCTCCGACACCTGCCAGACCGAGGCCGGCGCGCAGAAGGCGCTCGGGGGAGTGGACGGCATCCTCGTCCCCGGCGGCTTCGGCGTGCGCGGCATCGAGGGCAAGCTCGGCGCTCTGCGCTGGGCACGTGAGAACAAGGTGCCCACCCTGGGCATCTGCCTCGGTTTGCAGTGCATGGTCATCGAGTACGCCCGCAACGTCGCCGGTATCGCGGACGCCTCGTCGTCGGAGTTCGACCCGAACACGAGCCACCCCGTCATCGCGACGATGGAGGAGCAGAAGTCCTACGTCCAGGGCGAGGGCGACCTCGGCGGCACGATGCGTCTCGGTGCCTACCCCGCGAAGCTCGCGGAGGGTTCTGTCGTAGCCACGGCCTATGGCGCCACGGACGTCAGCGAGCGTCACCGTCACCGTTTCGAGGTCAACAACGACTACCGCGACGACATCGCGCAGGCGGGTCTCCTCTTCTCCGGCACCTCGCCCGAGGGCACCCTCGTCGAGTTCGTGGAGCTGCCGAAGGACGTCCACCCGTACTACGTGTCGACGCAGGCGCACCCCGAGTTCAAGTCGCGCCCGCACCGGGCGCACCCGCTTTTCGCCGGTCTCGTGGAGGCGGCGCTCGAGCGCAAGAAGGGCTGAGCCGCAAGCGAACCGGTCGGTGCCTGCCCCCTGGACACATGGGGCGGGCACCGACCGTTCTGTGAGAAAATCCCCTCATGACGAGCGAGCACGGACGGATGACCCGCGACGACCTCGTCGACGAGTACGCCAAGGCGCCCGTCACGCGTAGCGAGTGCGTCTACGAAGGCCGGGTCTGGAACGTCCTGTCCGAGGAGGCCGACCTCGGCGACGCCGGTCGCGTCACCCGCGACTTCGTCGACCACCCCGGCGCCGTCGCCGTTCTCGCCCTGCGTGGTCAAGCCGGCGCCGAAGAGGTGCTCGTCATTCAGCAGTACCGCCACCCGATCGGTGCCCGCGAGTGGGAGATTCCTGCGGGCCTGCTCGACGTCGACGGCGAACCTCCGCACGAAGCGGCACTGCGCGAACTCTACGAAGAGGCCGACCTGCGAGCCGGGCGCCTCGACCTGCTCATCGACTACGCCTCCTCGCCGGGTGGTCTGTCGGAGCAGTTGCGTATCTACCTCGCCCGGGACGTGAGCGAGGTCGCTACCGACGACCGTTTCGAGCGCGAGGACGAAGAGCTCGACATGCCGACGGCCTGGGTGTCGCTCGACGATGTCGTCGCCGCGGCCATGGCGGGCCGCATCCACAATCCGACCCTCCTCATGGGAGCGTTCGCCGCGAATGTCGCACGCGCGAACGGGTGGAACGACCTGCGACCCGCCGACTCACCGTGGGAGGTCCACCCGAAGGTCTCCTGACGCCGCGGGTGCCCGAGTGCGGCCCGCATGGCCGCGGTCCCTCGCGACCCAAGAAGTCCCTTCCGCTCCACCTACCCGCCGGCCCTCCCGAACGTCGGCTCGAGGTTCTCGCGTGATCCTTCTCATCTCCGTTCATCTCCTGGCTGCGCTCGCCGCGCCGGCGATGGCGCGTGCCCTCGGGCGCAAGGTTTTCATGGCCCTTGCGATCGTGCCGCTCGCCACCTTCGTCTGGGCCGTGCTCAATGCGCCGGGCGCCACCCCCGTCACCCAGACCGTCTCGTGGATTCCCTCACTCGGAACCGATCTGGCGTTCCGGATGGGTGCCCTGCAGTGGCTGCTCACCCTCGTTGTGGCCGGCGTGGGCGCCCTCGTGCTCTTCTACTGCGCCTCCTACTTCCATGACGACGACCGTGTCGGCTCGTTCGCGGCCACCTTCATCGCGTTCGCCGGTTCGATGCTCGGCCTCGTCCTGGCCGACGACCTGCTCATGGTCTACGTCCTCTGGGAGATGACGACGGTTTTCTCCTACCTGCTCATCGGTTACGACATGACCAAGCGCTCGGCGCGCCTGGCAGCCATGCAAGCGCTGATCGTCACGACGTTCGGCGGGCTCGCGATGCTGGTCGGCATGCTCATGCTCGGTCACCTCGCCGGCACGATGCGTATCTCCGAGATCCTCGCCGACCCGCCGGCTGCCAGCGGCCTGCTGACGGCTGCCGTGATGCTCGTGCTCGTCGGCGCTCTGAGCAAGTCGGCCATCGTGCCGTTCCACTTCTGGTTGCCCGGTGCCATGTCGGCCCCGACCCCGGTGAGTGCCTACCTGCACGCCGCCTCGATGGTGAAGGCGGGCGTCTACCTCGTGGCCCTGCTCGCCCCGGCGTTCGCGGGTGTGCCCGGCTGGCGCGCCGGCATCCTCACCCTCGGTGTGCTCACCATGCTCGTCGGCGGCTGGCGTTCACTCGTGCAGTGCGACGTCAAGCTGATCCTCGCCTACGGCACCGTGAGCCAGTTGGGGTTCCTCCTCGTCGTCCTCAGTGTCGGCACCCGCGCGGCGGCTCTGGCCGGTGTGGCGTTGCTCCTGGCCCACGCGCTGTTCAAGTCCTGCTTGTTCCTCGTCGTCGGCATCATCGATCACAACGCTGGAAACCGTGACCTGCGCACCCTCTCGGGCCTCGGGCGCCGTTCGCCGGTGCTGTTCGCCGCGGCCGCGATCGCCGGCGCATCGATGGTCGGCTTCCCGCCCCTGCTGGGCTTCGTGGCCAAGGAGAGCGTTCTCACCGCCCTCGTCGACGTGACGGCCGGTGGCGACGGAACCGGCCTCGGACCGGTGGCGGCCTGGACCGTGCTCGCCGGAGTCGTCCTGGGTTCGATCATCACCACGGCCTACACGTTGCGATTCCTGTGGGGCGCTTTCGCCGACAAGCCTGGCGTCGAGGCCACGGACTTCAAGACTCCCAGCCCCGCTTTCCTCGCCTCGCCCGTCGTCCTCGCCGTCCTCAGCCTCGGTGTCGCGTTCTTCGGCGGGCCGCTGACAAAGTCGCTCGAGGGGTACACCCACCAGTTCCCGCCGGGGGCCCACGAGGCGAAGCTGGCTCTCTGGCACGGGCTCGGCCTTCCGCTCGGACTGTCGGTCCTCGCCCTGGTCGGTGGTGCGCTCATGTTCGTCGCGCGCCGCCCCATCGCTTATGCGCAGGCGAAGGTCGCCCAGCCGTGGAGTGCGCAGCGCGCCTACCTCTCGCTCATGCACGGCGTCGACCGCCTCTCCGTCGAGGTCACCGGTTTCATGCAGCGTGGTTCGGTGAGCGCCTACCTCGCGGTGACGCTGGTCGTCCTTCTCGCGTTCCCCGGTGTCGCCATGCTCATGGCGTGGACGCCGGACGTCCAGGTCCACGTGTGGGACACGCCGGCCCAGGCGGCGGCCGGACTCGTCGTCGTCCTCGCGGCCATCATGACCGCCCGCGCGCGTCGGCGCCTTCGCGCTGCGCTGCTCGTCGGTGTGACGGGGTACGGCTGCGCCGTCCTCTTCGTCCTGCAGGGCGCACCCGACCTCGCCCTCACCCAAGTGCTCGTCGAGACGGCCGGCGTCATCGCCTTCGTGCTCGTCCTGCGCCGTCTGCCCACCTACTTCACCGATCGGCCGCTGTCGGCACAGCGCTACGTGCGCGCCCTGCTCGGCCTCGCCGTCGGTGCCGCGGTCGCAGGCATCATGATCGTCGCGACGAACGCCCGCACCGCGCAGCCTGTCTCCGTCGGCTTCCCCGAGGCGAGCGTCGACTTCGGCGGCGGCAAGAACATCGTCAGCGTCACCCTCGTCGACATCCGTGCGTGGGACACGATGGGGGAGATCTCCGTGCTCGTGGCAGCGGCCACCGGTGTGGCGAGCCTGCTCTTCATCGGAACGCGCCGCTCAACGATTCGCCGCGTCGGGGACCTGCCCCAGCACCACGCGGCGGAACCGAAGACGAGCGGCTCGTGGCTCTCCGGGCCGAGCACACTCGCGCCGGAGAAGCGTTCCATCATCTTCGAGGTCGTCACGCGTCTCGTGTTCCCGGCCATGGTCATGGTCGGTGTGTACCTGCTGTTCGCAGGCCACAACTTCACCGGTGGCGGATTCGCCGGCGGCATCGTCACGGGGCTCGCCCTCGTCGTGCGCTACCTCGCGGGAGGCCGCTACGAGCTCGACGAGGCTGCGCCGATCGACGCGGGCACACTCCTGGGCGTTGGTCTCGTCATCGCGTCGGGCTCGGGCCTCGCGCCGCTGGCGTTCGGCGGCGCTGTGCTGGAGAGCTACCAGTACGACGTCCACCTGCCGCTCCTCGGTGACCACCACCTCGTGACGTCGCTGTTCTTCGACATCGGTGTCTACCTCGTCGTCGTCGGGCTCATCCTCGATCTGCTGCGCACATTCGGTTCGCGGATCGACCGTCAGATCATCTCCGAGGAACGCGACAACGACGCCACGAACGCGGAGGTGGCTCGATGAGCGCGAACCTGACCCTCATCATCACGGCGGCGAGCCTCATCGGCGTCAGTGTCTACCTGCTGCTCGAGCGCAGCCTGACGCGCGTCCTCGTCGGGCTGCTCATGCTCGGCAACGGGGTGAACCTTCTGTTCATGGTCGCTGCGGGGCCCTCGGGGCATCCGCCGGTCGCCGGCAAGGTGTCGGCCGAGGACATGACCGACCCCCTTCCGCAGGCACTCGTCCTCACCGCCATCGTCATCGCTCTCGGTACGACGGCGTTCGCCCTGGCCATGGCCTACCGCAGTTGGCAGCTCAACGGGCACGACGACGTCCAGGACGACGTCGAGGACGCCGCGATCCGTCGTCGCGCCCTGCGTGACGAGGCCTCCGACAGCTACGACCTCACGACCGGTGGTCCGGACGACGACGACTCCGCACCCGAGGAGAAGGCATGAATTACGTCGTCCCCCTTCCCGTTCTGCTGCCGCTGTTCGGCTGCGGCGCCGCACTGATGTTCTCGCGTCGCCCCCGGGTACAGCGCGCCATCACGGTGAGCGTCCTCGTCGCCGTCGTGGCCATCGCCTCGATGCTCCTCGTCGCCGCCGACCGGCACGGACCGCAGGTCGCGTGGCTCGGTTCGTGGCCGCGGCCCCTCGGCCTGGCACTCGTGGCCGACCGTGTGTCGGCGCTCATGCTGCTCGTGTCGGCCATCGTCACCCTCGCGGTCCTCGTGTACTCGTTGGCCCAGGGCGGCGCGAGCGAGGACGACGAGAGCACTCCGGTCTCGATCTATCACCCGACGTTCATGGTGCTCGTCGCCGGCGTCTCGAACGCCTTCCTCGCGGGTGACCTGTTCAACCTGTTCGTCAGCTTCGAGATGCTGCTCTTCGCGAGCTACGTCCTGCTCACCCTCGGTGGTACCGAAAGCCGGATCCGGGCGGGCACCATCTACGTCGTCATCAACATGGTGTCGTCGGCGCTGTTCCTCATCGCCATCGCGGCGGTCTACGCCGCGACGGGGTCGCTCAACTTCGCGCAGCTCTCCGAGCGCCTCGGCGACCTGCCGGACGGCGTGGCCCTCACGTTGCAACTGCTGCTGCTCACGGTATTCGCCATCAAGGCCGCTGTGTTCCCGCTGTCGTTCTGGCTCCCGGACAGCTACCCGACGGCGCCCGCGCCGGTGACGGCCGTCTTCGCCGGCTTGCTGACGAAGGTGGGTGTCTACGCCATCCTGCGCACCCAGACACTGCTGTTCCCCGACAGCCCGCTGTCGAACCTGCTGCTGTGGACGGCGTTCGCCACGATGCTCGTCGGCATCCTCGGCGCGGTCGCGCAGTCGGACGTCAAGCGAATGCTCTCGTTCACGCTCGTCAGCCACATCGGCTACATGATCCTGGGCATCGCTCTCGGTTCGGTCGAGGGCCTCGCGGGGGCCACGTTCTACGTCGTGCACCACATCACGATCCAGACCGTGCTGTTCCTCGTCGTGGGGCTCATCGAATACCGCACGGGAACAACGAGCCTGCTGCGCCTCGGCGGCTTGGCGAAGACCGCGCCGTTCATCGCGATCCTCTTCTTCATTCCGGCGATGAACCTCGCGGGCATCCCGCCGCTGTCGGGCTACCTCGGCAAGATCGGACTCCTGCAGGCGGCCGTCGCAGACGGCTCGACCACGGCCTACGTCCTCGTCGGCGGCGCCGTCGTGACGAGCCTTCTCACGCTCTACGCTATGGCGAAGGCGTGGGCGCTCGCCTTCTGGCGCAGTGAGGAACAGGCGCGCGAAATGTCCAAGGCGCTCAACGAGGCAGCGGCCGAACACGACGAGCCGTCCCTTCGACACATCACGAAGCGGGCCGTCGAGAAGAACGCCAGTGAGGCGGACCGGGTCATGCCGACGGACGTCGCGCTCGCTGCCGGCGCGACGGAGGAGGACGAAGAGGTGGACGACCTCTACGACAAACCGCTCCACGCCCGTGAAGGCGCGACTCCGCGCACGCTCATGTGGCCGACGACGGCGCTCGTCGCCTTCTCGATCGCGCTCACCGTCGTGGCTGGACCGCTTTTCGGCCTCACCGAACGTGCCTCTATCGACATGAAGGCGCGTACGCCGTACTTCAACGCGGTGTTGGGAGACGACCGATGAGTGATCGACAGTCGCCGTCCGGGCGTCGTCGCCGAGTGCGCTCGGTCTGGCCCTCCATGGTGCCGCTGGCCGTCGTGTGGTGTCTGCTCTGGGGCGAGTTCAGCCTGTTCAACATCCTCGCGGGCGCGCTCGTAGGTGCCGTCGTCGTCATCGCTTTCCCGATGCCGCCGTTGCACCTGCATCTGCGACTGCGCCCCGTGGCTCTGGCCGTGCTCGTGGGAAAGTTCGTCGTGGACGTCGTCGTCTCGAGCGTGCGGGTCGCGTGGACGACCCTTCGCCCCGGGGCGTCCTCGCTGACGAACGCCATCGTGCGGGTGGAACTCGCGACGCCGTCGGACTTCGTCCTCACGGTGGTCGCGCAGATGACCTCGCTCATCCCCGGAAGCATCGTCGTCGACGTCCACCGCGCGCGGCACACGCTCTACCTGCACCTCCTCGACGTGAACAGCGCCGAGGAAGCGGACGAGTTCCGCAAGCGGGTGCTCGAGCAGGAAGAGCGCGTGGTCGCGGCCATCGGTGGGTACGCCCACGACATCGACGAACGGAGCGACCGACCGGTCCGTGAGGGAGGAACCGAGCGATGAACGCCGTCTACCTGGTGTGCGTGGTCGTCCTCACGGCTGCAGCCGTGCTCACGCTCGCCCGCGTCACGATGGGCCCGACGATGCTCGACCGCAGCGTCGCGCTCGACGTGCTCATCTCGATCGTCATCTGTGGCCTCGCGGTTGAAGCCGCCTGGAACCAGCACCTGTTCACCCTGCCAACCCTCCTCGTGCTCGCGCTGCTCGGTTTCACCGGTTCGGTTTCCGTGGCGCGCTACATCCGAGGGTTCGACGACATCGAGGACGAGGAGGACGGAGCATGACCACGTTCTTCGACGTCGTTGCCGCCATCTGCATGATCACGGGCTCGCTGCTGGCGCTCGTGGCCGCGATCGGGCAGGTCCGGATGCCGGATCTGCTCAGCCGCACTCACCCCGCGACGAAGCCTCAGGTGTTGGGGCTCGGCCTCGTCCTGCTCGGCGTCGCGCTGAGGTTGCGTGAGCCGGAAGCTTTCGGGCTGCTCGCCCTCGTCATCATCTTCCAGCTCGTCACCTCACCGGTCGCGAGCCACATGATCGGGCGTGCCGCGGTGCGTACCGGCAACCGCGGGGAAGAACGCCTCGTCGTTGACGAGCTGTCCGAGGACCGCCCGCAGGGGCGAGCCGACGAAGGGGACGTTCCGGATCAGCGGTAGCCGCCGTGCCGACGCACGGCTGCTTCGATCTGCTCACGGTCTGTGCCCGCGGCCAGTAGCACGCTGACGAGCAGGCGCGCCTTGAGTGCATCGAGATAGCCGCCCATGACGACGCCGCGCTGCTGGAGATCGACCTCCGCCCCGACGGCGCCGTACGTCTCGACGAGGGCCGGGCCGGAGTGCGTACGGCTCGTCATGATGACGGGCATGCGCTCGGCGATGGCGCCGACCGCCTCGGCCCACCACCCCGGAACGTGGCCCGCGCCGAAGCCGGCCAGGACGAGGGCATCGGCACCGTCAGCGACGGCCTCCAGCGTGCGGACCGACTGCCCGAAGCCGGTGACGAGGACGGGTACCTCGACGTCCATCGTCGTCACGTTCGATACGTCGGCGCCGAGCGCAGAGCGCGCGCCCGGCGGAGAGAAGAAGTGGACGTGCCCCTCGAGCACGCGACCGGCGGGGCCGGTGTTGGGGGAGCGGAAGGTAGAGATGGACGCGCTGTCCGACTTGGTGACGTGGCGCGCCGCGTGGATCTCGTCGGCGAAGACGACGAAGGCACCCCTTTCGCGCGCCTCGGGGGAAGCTGCGACACGCACGGCCGCGAGGAGGTTCGCTGCGCCGTCGGCGCCGGCCATCGTCGGGTTTCGCATGGCGCCTGTGGCGACGAAGGGTCGCGGGTCGTCCCAGAGAAGATCAAGCAGGTAGGCCGACTCTTCGAGGGTGTCGGTTCCCTGAACGAGAACGAATCCGCCAGCATCGCTCGATCGTGCGCTCTCGAGAACGGCGAGCAGGTGGGCGTAGGTGAGTGAGCCGCTCTGTTCGCGAGCGACCTGCTCGGCCGTGACCTCGGCGTCCACCTGATCGAGGCCGGGCACGGCGGCGAGCAGGTCGTCGCCGCTCAGCGTCGGCCGTACCGAATGACCGTCCGCGGAGGACATGCTGATCGTGCCGCCGAGAAAGTACATCGTCACCCGTGCCGTCATGGGCGTCAGGCTACCGGCCCGTGTCGCGGCCCATCGATGGGGCCGGGTCAGCCGGCCCGAACAACACGACCGGGCAGGACAACTAGGCTCGAACGCATGAATGCCGAGGAGCTATGCCCCTGCGGTGGCTTCGCCGCCGAGACCTCGTACGCGCGTTGCTGCGCACCCTTCGTCGACGACGGCGAGCCCGCCCCGACGTGCGAGCAGCTCATGCGCTCGCGGTACACGGCGTTCGCCCGTCGGAATGCCGACCACCTGTGGCGGACATGGCACCCGCGCACCCGCCCGGAGCAGATCGCCGACCTCGACGGCGTGACGTGGTTGGGTCTCGAGGTGCTGGGCACCGAAGCCGGAGGGCCTGACGACAGCGAAGGCACCGTCGACTTCGCCGCCCACTTCCGCACCGACGCTGGGGAGCGTGGCGCCGTTCGTGAACACTCACGCTTCGCTCGCCGCGCCGGGCGCTGGTTTTACGTCGACGGCGACGAACTCGCCTGAATGTCGAGAGCGACAACTCGCTCCTGGCCGAGATCGACGAACCCGACCCGAGTGAGGATCGGCGCGCTCGTCGTCACCCGTCCCTTCACCACGGCATGCGCGTACCCGAGTTGGTGTGCGCGTCGCAGACGGGCGAGAAGGTTCGCGCGGTAGGCACCACACCCGCGCGCCGCCTTCGTCGACGATCCTCCCCACAGGAGAACGAGCCGATCGTCGGGGTAGAAGGTCAGGCCGCCGGAGGCAGCCGGTCGGCCGTCGAGCACCGTGACGAAGACGCCGCCGCGCCCCTGGTCGTACTCCTCCTGGCACGCCCGAGCCCTCACGTCGGGGCCCTCGTCGTTCGGGGTCTCGTTCTCGAACGCCTCATCGCTCACGGCATCCCAGGCCTTCACGAGGTCGGGTGTGGTGACAGGCTCGGTGGACACGTCGTCCGGCACCGGTACGTCCGGCACGCCCTCGCTCAGATCGAGTGCGAGCACGGACAACGTCTCGGCCACGTGCCCACCCCGCTCGAGGAGCCTGGGCTCGAGTGAAGGGTTCGGGGTGGCGCTGCTCAGGCCGCAGAACCACACCGTGTCGCGGCTCCAGGACCGCGCCTGCGCCAACGCGGCGTCGATGACGTCGTCAGCGGGGGAGCGCGAGGTGAGGCGGTGGGCCTGGCAGTGCTGCTGCAGCCACATCGGGTACTTCACCAGGGTGAAGGCGTCGGTGCGAACCACCTCCGCGAAGTCGGGCTCCCACACGATGACCGCAGCGGCCCGGCGCACTACGTCGACGTCCATGACGCCAGACTAGGCCGGGCGGAATCACGGGTGCGGCCATCGCCGCGCGTCACCTAGAATGAGAAGCGTTGTTCGTGGTGGCGTGACGACCCACCGGAGCCTCTTCGAAGACTCGGCGAACAGCACGCGCGTCCGGCGACACCGACGAGAGGCCGAAGTTCTTTCGGCGAAGGTGTGGTGGCACCGCGACCTGGCCCCCGCCCACACCTCCCGGGCTGCCCCCACGTGGGCGCACCCGGTCGCAGGTATCGCAAGCATCTTTCCGGGTGAACCCGTCGTGGACCGACCCGAAAGGAACATCATGCTTCGTACCCATGAAGCCGGAACCCTGCGCCAGTCGAACGTCGGTGACACCGTCACCCTCACCGGCTGGGTGGCCAAGCGACGCGACCACGGTGGCGTGGCCTTCGTCGACCTGCGTGACGCCTCGGGCGTCGTCCAGGTCGTCGCGCGCGACGAGGTGCTCACCGGCGCCGCGCACGGCCTGCGCTCCGAGTACTGCATCAAGGTGACCGGCAAGGTCACCGCCCGTGAGGCGAAGGACGTCAACCCGAACCTGCCGACCGGTGAGGTCGACGTCGTTGCCGACGAGATCGAGGTTCTCTCCGAGGCGGCTGCTTTGCCGTTCCAGATCGACGAGCGCATCACCGTCGGCGAAGAGGCGCGCCTCAAGTACCGCTACCTTGACCTGCGCCGTCAGGCCCCGGGCGATGCGATCCGTCTGCGCTCGAAGGTGTCGCAGGCCGCGCGTTCCGTGCTCGGCGAGCGCGACTTCGTCGAGATCGAGACCCCGACGCTCACCCGTTCCACGCCCGAGGGCGCTCGCGACTTCCTCGTGCCCGCACGCCTCGCGCCGGGCAGCTGGTACGCCCTGCCGCAGAGCCCGCAGCTGTTCAAGCAGCTGCTCATGGTGGCCGGCATGGAGCGCTACTACCAGATCGCGCGTTGTTACCGCGACGAGGACTTCCGCGCCGACCGTCAGCCCGAGTTCACGCAGCTCGACATCGAGATGAGCTTCGTCGAGCAGGACGACGTCATCGAGCTCGGTGAGTCGATCGCCAAGGCGGTGTGGAAGACGATCGGTGTCGACCTGCCGACGCCGTTCCCGCGCATGACGTACGCCGACGCCATGGCGAAGTACGGCTCGGACAAGCCCGACCTGCGCTTCGGCAACGAGCTCACCGACTGCACCGAGTTCTTCTCCGACACGACGTTCCGT
Source organism: Dermacoccus barathri (assembly GCF_015070805.1). Taxonomy (NCBI): domain Bacteria; kingdom Bacillati; phylum Actinomycetota; class Actinomycetes; order Micrococcales; family Dermacoccaceae; genus Dermacoccus; species Dermacoccus barathri. The sequence goes on from NZ_JADCTK010000009.1 coordinate 19,270, forward strand.
GTGTTCCAGGCCGAGTACGTCGGCGCCGTCGTCATGCCGGGTGGCGCGAGCCAGCCGCGTCGACAGCTCGACGCGTGGCAGGAGTGGGCCAAGCAGCGCGGCGCGAAGGGGCTCGCGTACGTCCTCGTCGCCGAGGACGGTTCGCTCACCGGGCCCGTGGCGAAGAACCTCTCCGAGACGGAGACGTCCGGCTTGGCCGAGCACGTCGGCGCGAAGCCGGGCGACTGCATCTTCTTCGCCGCCGGCGCCACGAGGGCCTCGCGGGCTCTGCTCGGTGCGGCGCGCCTCGAGATCGGCAAGCGTTGCGAGCTCATCGACGAGAACGCGTGGAGCTTCCTGTGGGTCGTCGACGCACCGCTGTTCGAGCCGGCCGCTGACGCTGTCGCCTCGGGCGACGTCGCGGTGGGTGCGGGCAAGTGGACCGCCGTGCACCACGCCTTCACCATGCCGAAGGCCGAGTACCTCGACACGTTCGACACCAACCCGGGCGAGGCGCTCGCCTACGCCTACGACATGGTGTGCAACGGCAACGAGATCGGCGGCGGGTCGATCCGTATCCACCGCCGCGACATCCAGGAGCGCGTGTTCAAGGTCATGGGCCTGTCGGAGGAGGACGCACAGGAGAAGTTCGGCTTCCTCCTCGAGGCCTTCAGCTTCGGCGCCCCGCCGCACGGCGGTATCGCGTTCGGCTGGGACCGGATCGTGTCGCTGCTCGCGGGCGTCGACTCGATCCGCGAGGTCATCGCCTTCCCGAAGAGCGGTGGCGGTTACGACCCGTTGACGGCTGCGCCCGCCCCGATCACTGCGCAGCAGCGCAAGGAGGCCGGCATCGACGCGAAGCCCGAGCCGAAGAAGGAAGCAGCTTCCCCGGCTGCACCGGACGAGGTTTCGCCCTCGCAGTCCTGATCGACGGCCGCTCGTGCCCCGTCATCCCTGTGGGTGGCGGGGCACGCCCCTTTTTCCGGGCGATAGTTTGGGTCGCATGACTTCATCCCCGCGAGCTGTCCTTCTCGACGCCGACGGCGTGCTGCAGCACCCGTCCCACGACTGGGAGGCCGCCCTGGCCGACGTCGGGGGAGCGGCCTTCCCCGCGGCCGTCTTCGAGCACGAGCGGCCCGCCATGCGCGGGGAGATGACGATGCGTGAGGCGGTCCTCGCCGCGGCGCAGGCGGTCGGCAGCGACATCGATGTCGACGACACCCTGACGCTGTGGGGACGCTTCGACCTCGACGAGGAGGCTCTGTCCGTGGTCGACGAGCTACGCGCGCTCGGGTACCGGTGTTACCTCACGACCAACCAGCAGGACGTCCGGGTTGCTGCAATGCGTGAACGCTACGCAGACCGGCTCGACGGCTACTTCTTCTCCTGCGAGGTGGGCGAAGCCAAACCGGCGGGGGAGTACTTCGTCCGCGTCCTCGAGACCCTCGGCCGGCAGCCGGGTGACTGTGTCTTCGTCGACGACTCACCGGCCAACGTCCGTTCCGCGTCCGGCGTGGGTCTGCGCTCGCACCTCGTGGACGCGAGCCACAACGTCGCGAGTCTTCGAGCTGCCCTGCGCAGTGAAGGGCTCCTGCCCGACTGAGTTCCGCCAACGCACCACCCGATGAGTCTGCATCGCGACTCATCGGGTGGTTTGCGTCGGTCAGTGAGTGAAGCCGAACCTGGCGTGCCAGCGCTTGAGGAACGCCGGCGCCCACCAGTTCCACCGGCCCATGAGCGTCATCGTCGCGGGGACGAGGATCATGCGCACGAGCGTCGCATCGAGCGCGATCGACAGCGCGAGTCCGACGCCGAGCTGCTTGACGACGATCATCTTGGCCGCGGCGAAGCCGAGCATGACGATGATCATGAGCAGAGCGGCGCTCGTCACGATCCGGCCGCAGCGCTGGATGCCGACGGCCACGGCTCTCGCGTCGTCGTCGCCCTGTTCGTGCGCCTCGACGATGCGTGACAGGAGGAAGACCTCGTAGTCCATGGCGAGGCCGAACCCGAACGCCAACAGAATTACGGGAACGGTGGATTCGACGGCGTCGTTGCTCGTGTAGCCGAGCAGGGTTTCGAAGTGCCCGTTCTGGAAGATCCACGTCATGGCGCCGAGGCTCGCTGCCAGTGACAGCGCGTTGAAGATCAACGCCTTGAGCGGGAGCACGAGCGAACCGGTCATGAGGAAGAGCAGGACGAGCGCCGCGAGTGCGACGACGAGTGCCACGAGTGGAGCGCGGGCGGTGATGGCCTTGCTGTAGTCGTCGAGCTTCGCCTGTTGACCCGTGACCCAGGTGTCGAACTCGGGGCGGTCTGAGCGCAGGGCATCGACGACGTCGCCGGTTCGCCCGTTGGACGGCGTTGCACCGGCGACGCGAACACCGACTGCGACATAACCGTCGCCGAGATCGCGCGTCGGGTTGATGCCGCTCACGTGCTCAACCTTCGCAACGTCCCGTGTGGCCCAGGTGCTCGCGGTCGCGACGTCGGTCTTCGCGACGACGGTGACCGCGGGCTCGGCGAGCGCGGGGAAGTCCTCGCGCAAATCGGCGAGAAGCACCCGCTGCGTGTCCTCCTTGGGCAGCATCGTGCCGGTGGAACTGACCTGGCGCAGGCCGGCGAGGGGAGTGGCGAGCAGCACGAGCACGGCCACGACAGCGGCGATAGAGACCCAGATGTGACGTTGCACCCCGTGGGCGAGCGAGGCGAAACGACCCGTGTCCGCGTCCGGCACGACACGCTTGCGAGCGAGTCGCCGCGCCGCGAGGCGGGCGCATGCGGGGACGAGGGTGAGGGAAGCAAGGCACGCGACGACAACGACGGACAGGCCTGCGAGACCGACCGCCTTCGTCACCGAGGCCGGGAAGAGGAGCAGACCCGACACGGAGATGGCGACTGTCAGGCCACTGAACAGGACGGTACGTCCCGCTGTGGAGAGCGTGCGAGCCGTCGCGAGATCGAGCTCCGCGTCGCTCAGGTCCCGAGCCTCACGGTCGTCACCACGCGGGCGTGACAGTTCCTCGCGGAATCGCCCGACGATGAGCAGGCCGTAGTCGATGGACAGGCCGAGGCCCAGGATCGTCACGATGTTGACGACGGTGGCGTCGAGTTCGGTGAACTGGGCGAATCCGAAGAGGGCGAGCAGGCCGCCACCGATGGAGGAGATCGCACCCGCGAGAGGCAGGCCCGCTGCGATGAAGCCACCGAAGACAATGACCATGACGACGAGTGTCAGCGGGAAGGCGATTCCCTCCCCGGTGCGCAGATCCTCCTGGACCTGGTCGGTGATGCGCTTGAGCACCTCGACCGAACCACCGGTGCGAACAGCGCCGGCGTCGCCGACGACGGCCTTCGCGCGGCGAGTGACTTCGCTGGAGGCCCTCTCCTGATCGGCCTTGGCCAAACCCGGCTCGAGGTTCGCGACGAAAACGACCGATTGCGGGGCGGACTTCGAGGTGTACACCGCGGCCACGCGCGGATCCCGAGCCGCGGGGGTGAAGGCCGACTCGACGGACCTCGTGCGCGGGGCAGCGTCGATCTCCTTCTGCAGGCGCGGGCCGAGGGAGCGTTGCTCGGATCGGTCGAGACCGTCGATGCGCACGAGGACGCTGCCGCCGGCCTTGTCACCGGTGAGGAGCTTCTCGTTGCCGAAGTGGGACTCACCGGGGACGTACGGTTCCTTCTGCTGCAGTTGCCCGAAGAGTCCGCCCCCGCCGAAGGCTCCGCTCGTGCCGGCGAAAGCGAGCACGACGCCGACGAGCCACGCGAGTGCGATCCACTTCGCGCGACGGGCGACGAAGTGTCCGTAGCGCCCGCCCTGGGAGGTTCGGGTGGTCACGCAAGAATCCCGACGACGACGCAGACAACGGCAAGAACCATGAGTGCGGTCGGGAGCGGGAGGAAACGCACGGACTTGGCCGACGGGGTGCCGGTGGGGTTGTCGACGGTCTCTGCATTGAGGGCCTCGCGCAACGCACGTGACGATGTCGGCAATTCCACCAGGGATCCGGGTTCGGGGCGCCACGAACCCGCGGCGCCGGAGGTCTGCATGTCACGGTCACTGCGTGCCTTCTGGGAGCCGATTGCCCAGACGGTAGTGCGGCCACCGTCGTTGTCGTGGATGACGAGGCTTCCCCGCGAATCCGTGTGGGAGATGCCCTCCCACGGAAGAGTGACCTCACGCACGACGTTGCTCACGATCACGGCGTCCGCGGTGAAGCGCAGGCTCGGACGTGCCATGACACAGAACGAGAGCGCGGCGAACGCGGCGCCGAAGTACAGCATCGGGCGTCCGCTGTGGGAGAAGGCCCCGGCCACGGCAAGGAGCGCGCCGATGACGACCCCGATCCAGCCGATGTAGACGTTGAAGCGCTGCCTGGTCGCCTTGACCCTGCTCGGTTGGGACATGGTGCATCTCCGCTCTCGTTCTGGCGGCCCAACTCTAGCGGGGTGCTGTCGGGTCCACCTGATTGACTGGGCGCATGAGCGATGACCTCTTCTCGAACCAACTCGACGGTGAACGTCGCGACGGTACGGCAGCCAGCGGGGCCATGGCGCCCTTGGCCGTTCGAATGCGTCCGCGGACGCTCGAGGAAGTGCGTGGGCAGGGTGACGTCCTCAAGTCCGGTTCGCCGCTCCGTCGACTCATCGAAGGTCAATCGGGGGCTGCCGGTCCGATGAGCGCGATCCTCTGGGGTCCTCCGGGAACAGGGAAAACGACGCTGGCACACCTGGCCGCGGGCAGCGCCGACCGACGCTTCGTCGAGCTCTCCGCGATTACCGCCGGTGTGAAGGACGTGAGGCAGGCGATGGAGGAGGCCGGCCGTCACCTCGCGATGTACGGACGCTCGACCGTGCTGTTCCTCGACGAGATCCACCGCTTCTCCAAGGCACAGCAGGACGCGCTCCTGCCGGGAGTGGAGAACCGCACCGTCATCCTCGTCGCGGCCACGACGGAGAACCCCAGCTTCAGCGTCATCGCACCCCTGTTGTCACGCTCCGTCCTCGTGACGCTCAAGTCGCTGGACGACGAGCAGGTTGCCGCCGTCATCGCCAGTGCCCTCGCCGACGAGCGGGGTTTCGCAGGCGCGTTCACGCTAGCGGACGACGCGCGCGACCATCTCGTGCGCATGGCCGGGGGTGACGCCCGGCGAGCTCTGACGGCACTCGAAGCTGCCGCCGGCGTCACCACGGACGCAGGGGGGAGCGAGATCTCGCTGGCCTCGGTGGAACAGGCTATGGCTGCGGCCGCTGTTCGTTACGACCGTGCCGGCGACCAGCACTACGACGTCTCGTCGGCCCTCATCAAGTCGATGCGCGGTTCGGACGTCGATGCCGCGCTTCACTACCTCGCGCGCATGCTCGAGGCGGGGGAGGACCCGCGCTTCATCGCACGCCGCATCGTCATCGCGGCCAGTGAAGACATCGGCATGGCAGATCCGACGGCTTTGCAGACCGCAGTGGCCGCCATGCACGCCGTGGCGCAGATCGGCATGCCCGAGGCTCGCATCATCCTCGGCCAGGCCGTCGTCCACAACTGTCTCGCTCCGAAGTCGAACGCCGCCTACTCGGCGATCAACGCCGCCATCGCCGATGTCCGTGCCGGGCGCGGAGGCGCCGTGCCACCTCATCTGCGCGGTACCGGCTACGCCGGGGCGACGCAGCTCGGCCACGGGGCCGGATATCGATACACGCACGACGAACCGTCCGGGGTCGGGCCGCAACAGTTCCTGCCCGACGACCTGCTTGCGGACGCCGACTACTACGCCCCCACCTCGCGCGGCTGGGAGGAGCGCCTCGGCGAGCGGTGGCGCTGGCTGCGCACCACGATCCGTGGCCGTTGAGCCTGCAATGTGATGCAGGTCACTGCGTAAGGTTGCGAAAGTGTCGTCCCCGCTTCGCGATTTGTTAACCCTCGTCTCACCGGATGAGAAAGGTAACGATCTGGTGACCGTCGGGTCATGAGGCTTGATTCATACCTTCCCTGAGGCATGATCTGTGGGTGCGCACAGCGAGGCTCGTTCCCGCACCACGTTTTTCGCGCACAGACAGAAGCGCCTTACAGGGCGCAGCAACCGAAAGGGCAGAGCCTTGGCGATGGTCACCGGCGATCCGAACGTCGAGAATTTTTCTCCCGACGGTGCGGAGTCCGAGAGCCCCAAGAAGATCGAAGGGCGTTCGCTTCGGCAGATCGCCCTCGGTCGCCTGAAGAAGGACAAGGGCACCCTCGCCGCCATGACGATCGCGGCGCTGTTCATCCTGTGCGCGATCGCCTCGCCGATCCTCGACCAGATGGGCGTCATCGACCCCTTCACCAATCACCGCGAGTTGATCGACTCCTCGGGTAACCCGAAGGTCGGCATCAGTGGAAGCCACCTGCTGGGGGTTGTTCCCGGTAGCGGCACAGATCTGCTCAGCCGCCTCATGCTGGGTGTGACGTTCTCGGTCATCGTCGGTCTGTGCGCCACGATCGTGGCGATCAGTATCGGTCTCGTGATCGGTCTCATCGCGGGCTTCTCCGGCGGCAAGGTCGACTTCCTGTGCAGCCGCCTCATCGACCTGGTGTTGTGCTTCCCGACGACTCTCATGCTCCTGGCGCTGACCGGCAGCATCGTCGCGCGCCTCGAAGACCTCGGCGTGCCCAAGGGCAACGTGGCGATCGGGCTCTACGTGATCCTCGTGCTCGGCCTGTTCGGCTGGCCGACGTTCGCCCGTATCGTTCGTGGTCAGGTGCTCACCCTGCGCAACCGCGAGTTCATCGAGGCCGCGCGAAGCCTTGGTGCGACGAACAAGCGCCTGTACTTCACGGAGCTGCTTCCCAACCTGTGGGCGCCGATCCTCGTGTACTCGACGCTGCTCTTCCCGGTTTTCGTCTCTGCCGAGGCGGCCCTCGGGTTCCTCGGAGTCGGCATCAAGGCGCCCACCCCGACGCTGGGAAACATCATCAACGACTCGGTTGCCTACGCGCAGACCAACGCTCTCTACTTCTTCGCCCCGACCCTGTCTGTTGCTCTGCTGGTGCTGAGCTTCAACCTTGTCGGTGACGGCCTCCGTGACGCCTTGGACCCCAAGGCCGACCGCCACTGACACGTGGCACCCCGTACTCCTGACCAGCAACGGTCAGGCCAGTTGGATCGCCTCGGCGGATCCTGCTTCATCAAGGAGATGACGATGAACAAGAAGTCGTATTCCATCCTCGCCGTGGCGGTGGCTGGTTCGATGGGCCTCGCTGCATGTGGCGGCGGCTCGAGTGACAACAAGTCCGGGGGTTCGGGCGCCGAGGGGTCGGGTGGCACGCTCTACTACCTGACGAAGCGCCCCGCGGAGCACCTCGACCCGCAGCGCATGTACATCGGTCGTGACCTGTCCAACCTGGGTCGCCTGACGTACCGCTCGCTCGTGCAGTTCCCGGTCACGGAGGACAAGGCCAAGGCCGACAAGCCCGTCGCCGACCTCGCCACCGACACGGGCAAGATGTCGGACGGCGGCAAGACGTGGAAGTTCACGATCAAGGACGGCGTCAAGTGGGAGGACGGCAAGGACATCACCTGCGCCGACTTCAAGTACGGCCTGAGCCGCACGTTCGCCACCGACGTCATCACGGGTGGCCCGAACTACGCGATCGGCTTCCTCGACATCCCGAAGAAGGGTGACGCCCCCGCGTACAACGGCCCCTACAAGAAGGAAGGCCAGGCGGAGTTCGACAAGGCCGTCACGTGTGAGGGCAAGACGATCACGTACAAGTTCAACAAGGCGTGGCCGGACTTCAACCTGGCCGTCGCGTCGCTGCGTGCGTTCGACCCGTACCGCAAGGACAAGGACAAGGGCGACAAGAGCAACTACGCCATCTTCTCCAACGGCCCGTACAAGTTGCAGGGCACCTGGAAGAAGGGCACGGGCGGTACGTTCGTGCGCAACGAGCACTACGACGCCAAGACGGACGGCGTCCGCAAGGCCCTCCCGGACAAGATCGAGTTCAAGGAAGGTCTGACGAACGAGATCATCAACCAGCGTCTGATCGCCGACGGTGGCAAGGACAAGTCCGCCATCACGGACCGCGCGATCCCGCCGTCGATGTACGGCCAGATCAAGGGTGACTCGCAGAAGCGCTCGGTCAACGTCGAGTCGCCGTACGTCGACTACCTCGTCCCGAACTTCAACAAGATGAAGAACCTGAAGGTCCGTCAGGCCCTCCTCGCGGCGACGAACCAGGACGCCTGGATCACCGCTGGCGGTGGCGACAAGGCCTACGCACCCTCGTACTCGATCATCAACCCCGCGCTGACCACCGCCTACGCCAAGAACCCGGCGTTCACGGACGTTCCGAAGGGCAACATCGAGAAGGCGAAGAAGCTCCTCGAGGGCGTTCCGGCGTCCGAGAAGAACATCAAGTTCACCTACTCCGGTGGTACGCCGACCGCCGACAAGCAGGCCGGCGCCATGAAGGACAACTGGGAGAAGGCCGGCTTCAAGGTCACGCTCAACGGTCTGACCGACACGTACTACGACGTCATCCAGAACCCGAAGGCCGACGGCGACGTGTTCTGGGGCGGCTGGGGTTCGGACTGGCCGTCGGCCAGCACCGTCATCCCGGCACTCTTCGACAGCCGGCTCAACCTGACCGAGAAGTCGAACGGCCAGGACTACGGCAACTACAAGTCGGACGAGGTCAACAAGATGATCGACGAGGCGGCCAAGAAGACGTCCGTCGACGAGGCCGGTGAGGTCTACAAGCAGATCGACAAGAAGCTCGGTGAGGACGTTGCGTACATCCCGCTCGAGATCCAGAAGTTCTACTACCTGCGTGGCTCGAAGGTGACGAACTACATCAACAACCCGGCGACCTCGATGTACCCCGACCTGGGTGCCGTCGGCGTCTCCAAGTGATCGCCTGATCACCACCTGACCGGCGGGGCATCCACCGATGCCCCGCCGGTTCGCCGGTCGCAGACCGGCTTTCGAACTCATCCTGTTCCCCGTTCGAGAGGACAGCCCGCGAGGGCCGGAAGCTCATGGTTGCCTACGTCATCCGCCGAATCTTCTCGGGTCTGATCATGCTCCTCATGGTCACGCTCGTGACGTTCGTGCTCTTCTTCGCCGCCGGCAAGGACCCGGCCCGTCAGACCTGCGGCAAGAACTGCACGCCGCAGCTAATCGAGCAGAACCGTAAGGCCCTCGGGTACGACAAGCCGGTTCTCGTTCAGTGGGGTGACTTCGTCAAGGGCACAGTCGCCGGGCGCGAGTTCCCCGACGACCCCGAACTGAAGGCGAAGGCGCCGGAGACGATCGCCGAGTGCGAGGCTCCTTGCCTCGGGTACTCCCCGTTGGCAAGTCAGAGCGTGACGGACGCGGTGAAGGAAGCGTTCCCCATCTCGTTCTCCATCGCCATCGTCGCGTTCACGTTGGTGATAGTCCTGGGGGTCGGGCTCGGCATCGTCGCGGCTTTGACGAACGGGACGTTCGTCGACAAATCCGTCGTCGGTACCGCTCTGTTCTTCTACTCCTTCCCGACCTTCGCGATGGGGCTTCTGCTCTACCAGTTCGTCGCACTCAAGTGGGGCCTGGTCGAAGTGCCCGAGTACGTCACGATCGAAGAAGGCGGGCTCTTGAGCTGGTTCAAGGGTTTGCTGCTCCCGGCGCTCACCCTGGCGCTGTTCACGGCCGCCGGATATGTCCGTATGACGCGTGCCTATGTACTCGAGACCATGAGCGAGGACTACTTGCGTACGGCCAAGGCCAAGGGTCTGGCCAAGGGCAAGATCCTGTGGAAGCACACGATGCGTGCTGCCGTCACCCCGATCATGACGATGGCCGGTATCGACTTCGCCGTCCTGGTCGGCGGCGCACCGATCACGGAATCGGTCTTCAACTACGACGGTCTGGGCAAGCTGGTCGTCAACTCGACGCTCGTTCCGGACCTGCCCATGAACGTCGGTATTGTCGTCGTCCTGTCGGCGCTCGTCATCGTGATGAACATCGTCGTCGACGTGCTCTACGCGGTCGTCGACCCGCGCGTGAAGCTGGGATGAGGGAGAACCGCATGTTTGACAAGCTCAAGAAGAACTCCGGCGGTTCGACGCCCAACTCGAACGCCCGTCACCTCGGCAGTGACTCGCGGAGCGTCACCGACAAGGTCGGGGACGCGGCCGAGGCCGCAGTGTCGAAGGCCGGGGACGCTGTCGCCACCGCCGCTGCCAAGGTGGGCGCCGGTGACGCCAAGCACGCACAGGAGCGCTTCACCGCTTCGGCTGAGAAGCCCGGCAAGAAGGTCGTCGACAAGTCCGGCCGTCCGCTGCTGTCGGTGCGCGACCTCAAGGTCCACTGGCCGACCGACGACGGTGTCGTCAAGTCGGTCGACGGTGTGAGCTTCGACCTCTACGAGGGCCAGACCCTTGGCATCGTCGGTGAGTCCGGTTCGGGCAAGTCGGTCACGAGTACGACAATCCTCGGTCTGAACCGCGGAACCAACGCGCAGATCAGTGGCCAGATCGACTTCGACGGTGACGACCTGCTCACCATCAAGGAAGACCGCCTTCGCGAACTGCGCGGCCAGAAGATGTCGATGATCTTCCAGGACCCGCTCTCGGCGCTGCACCCGTACTACACGGTCGGCGCGCAGATCATCGAGGCCTACAAGGTTCACCACCCGAAGGCCTCGAAGAAGGAAGCTCGCGAGCACACCATCGAGATGCTCGCCCGTGTCGGCATCCCGTCCCCGCAGAAGCGCGTCGACCAGTACCCGCACGAGTTCTCCGGCGGTATGCGTCAGCGCGCGATGACGGCCATGGCGCTCGTCAACGACCCCAAGCTGCTCATCGCGGACGAGCCCACCACGGCGCTCGACGTGACGGTCCAGGCGCAGATTCTGGACCTCATGCTGGACCTCCAGCAGGAGTTCAAGTCGGCGATCATCATCATCACGCACGACCTCGGCGTCGTTGCCGATGTCGCCGACGACCTGCTCGTCATGTATGCTGGCCGACCCGTCGAGCGCGGTGATGTCTACGACACCTTCGCGAAGCCGCAGCACCCGTACACCGTCGGACTGCTCAACTCGATGCCGCGCCTCGACGAGGCACGCCGCGAGAAGCTCGACCCGATCCCCGGTAACCCTCCGTCGCTCATCAGCCTGCCCAAGGGCTGCTCGTTCGCTCCCCGCTGCGCCTTCAGGCATCTCGTTCCTGGCAACCGGTGCGACACCGAGATGCCGGATCTCTACACGTTCGGTGATCAGCAGGCCCGCTGCTTCCTCACCGAGGAGCAGAAGGCCGAGCACATGAAGCCGGCGCAGGCCCGCACCATGGACACCCCCGCCGCCGCTGGACCCGTCGAGGCCCACGGCTCCACCAAGCTGGGAGACGACGCATGACCACCCCCGCACAGGAGAACACCGTCGAGGGCGCCAAGCAGGTCGCCGTCGGTGAAGAGGTGCTGCGTGTCCGCGGCCTTCAGAAGCACTTCCCGCAGAAGAAAGCGGGCCTCATCCGTCGCCCCGACAACCCCGTCAAGGCTGTCGACGGCATCGACCTCGTCGTCCACCGCGGCGAGACGGTCGGGCTGGTGGGGGAGTCGGGTTGTGGCAAGTCGACCGCCGGGCGCACGATGCTCAAGCTCCTCGAACCCACGGGCGGCACCATCGAGTTCGCCGGTGAGGACATCACCAACTTCAAGGGCGGTGACCTGCGTCGCATCCGTCGTGAGTTGCAGATGGTCTTCCAGGACCCGCACGGCTCGCTCAACCCGCGTCACACGGTCGGCAAGATCATCGCGGCGCCGTTCGACATCCAGGGCGTCAAGCCCGAGGGGGGTGTGAAGAACGCGGTTCAGGAGCTCATGGAGCGCGTCGGTCTCAACCCCGAGCACTACAACCGCTACCCGCACGAGTTCTCGGGTGGTCAGCGTCAGCGCATCGGTGTGGCGCGAGCCATCGCGCTCAAGCCCCAGGTGATCGTCTGTGACGAGCCGGTGTCGGCGCTCGACGTGTCGATCCAGGCTCAGGTCGTCAACCTGCTGGAGGAGATCCAGGAGAGCGACAAGATGGCGTACGTCTTCGTCGCACACGACCTGTCCGTCGTGCGTCACATCTCCGACCGCGTCATCGTCATGTACCTGGGCAAGGTGATGGAGGACGCGAATCGCGACACGCTCTACGAGCGGCCGCAGCATCCGTACACGCACGCGTTGCTCTCGGCTGTGCCGATTCCGGACCCGACGCTCAAGGGCAAGCGTGAGCGCATCCTGCTCAAGGGCGACCTGCCCAGCCCGCAGAACCCGCCGTCGGGTTGCGTGTTCCGCACGCGTTGCCCCAAGGCTCAGGACCTGTGCGCCCAGGTCGTGCCCGAGGCCACCGAGGTGGCGCCGGGCCACCGCGTCGCCTGCCACTTCCCGGAGGTTCGCACCGACGTCGTGTGACGTGGGGTCGATCGGTCAGTGCCGCGCGGCCACATCGGTGGCCGACTCAGCTCAATAGGTTTGCGCACTGTGCGCGTCACAGCCCTCCCGCTCCCGCGCGGGAGGGCTGTGACGTGTGCGGTCACAATGGGCGCGTAAGAAGGGGTGTGACGAGATGAGCGTTTCCGTGGGTGAGATCGCCGGGTTCATTGCGGCGGTGGCGTTCGCCGTACTCGTGTGGCGCCTCGGCGGCGTCATCAACAAGGCCGGCGCCGTTCTCGACGAGGCCAGCGCCGCTGTGCGGAAGGTGAGCGACGAGACCCTGCCGCTCATCACCGAGATGACGAACACCGTTTCTGCGACCAACGGCCAGATCGAACGACTCGACGCCATCACCGCCAACCTTGCGACCATGTCGAACAACCTCAACGCGCTGACCTCGCTCACCGTGGCAACCGTCGGCCGGCCGATGCTCAAGGTCGCTTCGGTGGGCTACGGCATCAAGCAGGCGATGAGCGGGAAGACCTCAGGGAGCGTGACGAAGCAGCGTTGACCCGCTGCGCATCGCGACCCGCGCCGGTGGGGGCACTCGAACTCCCGTCGCGCATGGGATGATGGCGGACGCACACCCGTACGACACCTACCAGTGAGGGCGATTGATGGAAACCGCCGAGATCCGGCGCCGTTGGCTGCAGTTCTTCGAGAGCAAGGGCCACACGGTCGTGCCGAGCGCCCCGCTCATCTACGACGATCCGAACCTGTTGTTCGTCAACGCGGGCATGGTGCCCTTCAAGCCGTACTTCCTCGGCCAGCAGACGCCCACGTTCACCCGTGCCACGAGCGTCCAGAAGTGTGTTCGCACCGGTGACATCGAAGAGGTCGGCAAGACGAGCCGTCACGGCACGTTCTTCCAGATGAACGGCAACTTCAGCTTCGGCGATTACTTCAAGGAAGACGCCGTCAAGTTCGCCTGGGAACTGCTGACGACCGACCAGAACGCCGGCGGCTACGGACTCGATGCCGACCGCCTGTGGCCAACGGTGTACGAGAGCGACGACGAGGCCTTCGAGATCTGGAAGAACGTCGTGGGCGTCGACGAGAAGCGCATCACGCGTCGTGACGCCAACGACAACTACTGGAGCATGGGCGTGCCCGGCCCCGGTGGCCCCTGCTCGGAGATCTTCTTCGACCGCGGCGCCGAGTACGGCACCGAGGGCGGCCCGGCGGTCGACGAGGACCGCTACATGGAGATCTGGAACCTCGTCTTCATGCAGTACGAACTGTCACAGGTGCGCAGCAAGGCCGACTTCGACGTCGCCGGCGAACTGCCGAAGCGCAACATCGACACGGGCATGGGTCTGGAGCGCATGGCGTCGCTGCTGCAGGGCGTCGACAACCTCTACGAGATCGACGAGGTCTACCCCGTCCTCGACATGGCGGCCGAGATGACCGGCAAGCGCTACGGCGCGCACTCGGGCCAGTCGTCGGCCAGCAGCCACCCCGACGACGTGCACCTGCGGGTGGTCGCCGACCACGTGCGCAGTTCGCTCATGCTCATCGGTGACGGCGTCACGCCCGGCAACGAAGGGCGCGGCTACGTGCTGCGCCGCATGCTGCGCCGCGCCGTGCGCGCGATGCGCCTGCTCGGCTACGCCGACCCGGCCCTGCCGCACCTGTTCCCGATCTCGATGGAGCGCATGTCGCAGTCGTACCCGGAACTGAAGACCGACTTCGCGCGCATCTCACAGATCGCCTACGCCGAGGAAGAGGCGTTCCGCCGCACGCTCGTGCAGGGCACGACGATCCTCGACACCGCGGTGAACAAGGCCAAGCAGGCGACGTCGAGCGAAGGCTCCGGTGCTGCGCCGGTGCTGTCGGGGGAGAAGGCCTTCAGCCTCCACGACACATACGGCTTCCCGATCGACCTCACGCTCGAGATGGCGGCCGAGCAGGGCGTCAGCGTCGACGAGCAGGGCTTCCGCCGCCTCATGACCGAGCAGCGCGAGCGCGCCAAGGCCGACGCCAAGGCGAAGAAGACCGGTCATGGCGACGTCGCCGTGTGGACGCAGCTGCGCGAGCAGGGCGCCACGGAGTTCCTCGCCTACCACGGACTCGAGGCCGAGGCGACCGTGCGCGGTCTCGTCTCAGGCGGCACGGCTGTCGAGGAGCTCGAGCCGGGCCAGAACGGTCAGATCGTGCTCGACCGCACCTCGTTCTACGCCGAGTCCGGTGGTCAGATCGCCGACGAGGGCATCATCGTCACATCCGGTGGCCGACTCAAGGTCATCGACGTGCAGCGCCCGGTCAAGGGCCTCATCGCGCACACCGTCGAGGTGCTCGACGGTCCGGTGCGCGTCGGCGAGGGTGTGCAGACGAAGGTCGACCCCGAGTGGCGAATCTCCGCGTGCCAGGCGCACTCGGGCACGCACGTCGTGCACGCCGCCCTGCGCGAGGTGCTCGGCCCGTCCGCGCTCCAGAGCGGCTCGTACAACAAGCCCGGCTACCTGCGTCTGGACTTCGCGTGGAACTCGGCGCTCTCGCCCGAGACCCGCAGTGAGATCGAAGAGGTGGCGAACCTCGCGGTGCGCCGCGACCTGCCGGTCTCCGCGCAGTACATGACGCTGCCCGAGGCCAAGAAGTGGGGCGCGCTGGCCCTCTTCGGCGAGACCTACGACGAGCAGGTGCGCGTCGTCGAGATCGGCGGCCCCTGGTCGCGTGAACTCTGCGGTGGTACGCACGTCGCCCACAGCTCGCAGGTGGGTGCACTGTCCCTCACAGGCGAGTCGTCGGTCGGTTCCGGAGTGCGGCGCCTCGAGGCCTTCGTCGGCATCGACGCCCTGCGTTACCTCGCCAAGGAGCGTGCTCTCGTCGCCGACCTCACGTCGATGACGAAGGCGCAGCCAGGTGAGCTCAAGGAGAAGATCTCCGAGATGCTCACCCGCATCAAGGACGCCGAGCGCGAGATCAGCCGCCTCAAGCAGCAGCAGATGGCCGCCGCGGCCGGCTCGCTCGTCGAGAACGCGAAGGACGTCTTTGGCGTCCGTTTCGTCTCGCATCACGACGAGTCGCTCGACGGTGACTCGGCTCGCACCCTCGCCATGGACCTGCGCTCGAAGCTCGGTGACTCGTCGCCGGCCGTCGTCGCCGTCGGTGGTGTGAGCAAGGGCCGTCCGGTCGTCGTCGTGGCGACGAACGCCCCTGCACGCGAGTGGCGCGTCAAGGCCGGTGACCTCGTCAAGGTCGCGGCCGGTGTCCTCGGCGGCGGTGGCGGCGGCAAGCCGGATCTCGCCCAGGGCGGTGGCCAGGACGCCTCCAAGCTCGGCGAGGCGCTCGCCGAGGTCGAGCACACCGTCGGCCGCACGGTCACGAACTGATACGGGCGGGGTGGCCATGAGAACCGGAGTGCGACTGGGCGTCGACGTCGGCACGGTACGTGTCGGCCTGGCAGCCAGTGACCCCTCCGGCATCATGGCCACCCCGATCCGCACGCTCGCTCGAGCGGAGTCGACGAACAAGGACGTCGTCGCCGTCGCGGAAGCGGCCGACGAGGCTCAGGCGCTCGAGGTCGTCGTCGGGCTGCCCCTCAACATGAAGGGCGAGGACACTGCGTCCACGGCGGCGGCCCGGGCGTGGGCCAACACGCTGAAGGGCCTTCGGCCGCAGCTTCGCGTGGTTCTCGTCGACGAACGTCTAACATCGGTGACCGCACACCGTGCCCTGCACGACAGCGGGGTGGCGGGACGTAAGCACCGCACGCACGTCGACCAACAGGCGGCGGTACTCATCCTGCAAGCTGCGCTCGACACCGAGCGCGGAACCGGCCGGCCCCCCGGGACCGAGGTCGGTGGGCGCAAACCCCGCGCCCGGCGCACGACGAAAGAAGGTGGCTCGCACCATGGGTAGTTCGCCCCGAGATCGACTCTTCGGCCGCGCCGAGGACGAGGTCGACCCGAGCCAGGCCGTGCGTCGTGAGGGAGAGCGTGGAGCGCAGACTCGCGCCGCGTTGCCCCAGGCCCGCAAGAACCCAGCCATGACGCGTCGTGAGCGACGCGACCGCGACGAGGCCCTGCGCGAAGCGGAGCGTCGTCGTGAGGCGGGGGAGACGTCGGTCGACTACAACCCGAACCGTCGCCGCGGCATGGTGCCCCTCGTTCTCGCCCTCGTCCTCGTCCTGGTCGGTGGAACGTTCGCCTGGCGGACTCTCGGCCTCGGCCTGCCCTCGTTCCAGAGCCAGGGTGGCGACTACGACGGCGCCGGTGAGGACGAGACCGTCGAGGTGAAGATCAACAAGGGCGACGCCGGCAGCACGATCGGTTCCTCCCTGGTCGAGGCCGGCGTCACGAAGTCGACGTCCGCGTTCGTCGAGGCCATGGCTGCCAACCCCAAGGTCAACCTCACCCCTGGTACCTACAAGCTGCGCAAGAAGCAGAGCGCCGAGTCCGCCTTGACGGCCCTGCAGGACCCGAAGAACCGCGTCGGCGGCGGCATCGTCATTCAGGAAGGTCTGTGGCAGAGCGAGATCTTCGCCAAGCTCTCCAAGGGCAGCGGTCGTCCGGTGAGTGAGTACGAGAAGGTCACCGCCAACCAGCTCGGCCTGCCCAAGTCGATGAACGGCAAGCTCGAGGGCTGGCTGTTCCCCTCGACCTACGACTTCGACAAGTCGATGACGGCCAAGGAGCAACTGCAGGCCATGGTGAAGAACACCAAGGACCAGCTCAACTCGCTCAACGTTCGCGCCGACCAGCTCCAGGAAGTGCTGACCAAGGCGAGCATCGTGCAGGCCGAGTCGCCGGCCGGGGCTGACGACGGCAAGGTCGCCCGCGTCATCGAGAACCGCCTCGACGAAAACATGCCCCTGCAGATGGACTCGAGCGTGCACTACATCATTCACAAGCGCGGCACGGTGACGACGAGTAACGAAGACCGCCAGAGCGACAGCCCGTACAACACGTACAAGCACAAGGGTCTGCCGCCGACGCCGTACAACAGCCCCGGTGCCGCGGCGATCAAGGCGGCAGCCAACCCGACGCCCGGCCCGTGGAAGTACTTCGTCACGGTCAACCAGGAGACGGGCGAGACGCTCTTCTCGGAGACCTACGACCAGCAGCTCGAGAACGAGAAGAAGTTCCGCGAGTGGTGCCAGAAGAACCCCGGTAAGTGCTGATGCCTCGGGCGCTCGTCATCGGTTCGCCGATCGGTCACTCGCGCTCGCCTGTCATCCACGAGGCGGGCTACCGGGCGGCCGGTCTCACCGACTGGTCGTACGACCGCGCCGAGGTGACGGCTGACGAGGTGCCCGAGTTCCTCGCCGGACTCGACTCCGATGTCCGCGGCCTCTCGGTGACGATGCCGTGCAAGGAGGCCGCCCTGGCGGCCGCCGCGACGGCCACGCCGCTCGCGACGGGCGTCGGCGCGGCCAACACGCTCGTGCGTACGGACGACGGCTGGCACGCCGACAACACGGACGTCGCCGGAGTCGTCGGTGCCCTGCGCGGTGCGGGGTGCGAGGGCACCCAGCACGCGGTCGTTCTCGGCTCGGGCGCCACGGCTCGCGCCGTCATCGCAGCTATGGCCGAACTCGGCGTCACGGACGTGACGTTCGTCGTGCGGACCACGGCACGTCCCGAAACCCTGGCCCTCGCCGACAAGCTCGGGATCGACGCACAGGTCGTCCGCCAGGACGCGGACGAGATGCCGGCCCTCGTCGGTCGCTGTCTGCTCGTCGTCTCCACCCTTCCGCAGGGCGGGGCCGACGTCGTCGCCGACCGCCTCGTCGACGCGCCTTCGCTGCGCATCGGGCCGGCGGCCGGGCCCTACGTGCTCGATGTCGTGTACGCCGACTGGCCGACGCGCCTCGCGCAGGTCATGCAGGAGCGCGGTGCCACCGTCGTCAACGGCCTCGACATGCTCGTCCATCAGGCCGCCGCGCAGTTCGAACTCTTCACGGCAACGCCCGCCCCCATTGCGGACATGATGCAGGCGGCCTCCGACGCCGTGAAATGATGACCGGCATGCTTCGTTGGTTGACCGCAGGTGAGTCGCACGGCCCGTCCCTCATGGGCGTCATCGAGGGCCTTCCGGCCGGTGTCGAGGTCACGAGCCAGAACATCGCCGACGCCCTTGCCCGCCGCCGCCTCGGCTACGGGCGCGGCGCGCGCATGCAGTTCGAGCAGGACGTCGTGACGTTCATCGGCGGCCTGCGCCACGGGGTGTCGCTCGGTTCTCCGCTCTCCCTGCAGATCGGCAACAGCGAATGGCCCAAGTGGGAGACCGTCATGGCTCCCGACCCCGTCGAGGCCGAGGCCTACGCGGCGTCCAACGACGTCAACGCCGAGAAGGAGATCGCCCGCAACCGGCCGCTCACGCGTCCGCGCCCCGGGCACGCGGACCTCGTCGGCATGCAGAAGTACGGCTTCGACGACGCCCGCCCCGTGCTCGAGCGCGCCTCGGCCCGTGAGACGGCGGCCCGCGTCGCCCTCGGCGAGATCGCAGCGCGCTTCCTCGAGCAGGCCTACGGCATTCGCCTCGTCAGCCACACCGTTGCGGTCGGCACGGCGGCCGTCAGCGATGACGCTCCGTTGCCCGGCCCCGATGACGTGGCCCGCCTCGACGCCGACCCGGTGCGCACCCTCGACGAGGACGGTTCCGCGGCGATGGTCGCGGAGATCGACTCGGCGAAGAAGTCGGGCGACACCCTCGGCGGCGTCGTCGAGGTCTGCGCGTACAACCTCCCGCCCGGCCTCGGTTCGCACGTTCACTGGGACCGCCGCCTCGACTCGCGTCTCGCGGGTGCCCTCATGGGCATCCAGGCCATCAAGGGAGTCGAGGTCGGTGACGGCTTCACCACCGCGCGCCGCCGTGGTTCCGAGGCCCACGACGAGATGGAGCGCACCGACGGCGTCATCCGCCGTCGCACGAACCGTGCCGGTGGCACCGAGGGTGGCATGTCCACCGGTGACGTGCTGCGGGTTCGTGCCGCGATGAAGCCCATCTCGACGGTGCCGCGCGCCCTGGCCACGGTCGATCTCGCCACCGGTGAGGCCGCAACGGCCATCCACCAGCGCTCCGACGTGTGCGCGGTGCCCGCTGCCGGCGTCGTGGCCGAGGCCATGGTCGCCCTCGTCCTGGCCGAGGCTTGCGTCGAGAAGTTCGGTGGCGACAGCGTCGCCGAGACGCGCCGTAACTACGAGAGCTACCTGGCGAACATCCCTGAGCTCCTCACGACGTGGGAGTGACGGACGTGACGCCGCCGCGCCGTCGACCGCGGGCTGTGCTCGTCGGGCCGATGGCGTCCGGCAAGACGTCCGTCGGTCGCAGTCTCGCCGCCCGGTGGGGCGTGGAACTGCGCGACAGCGATCACGTCATCGTCGAGCGCGCGGGACGACCCATCTCGGATATCTTCGCGTCCGACGGTGAGCAGGCCTTCCGTGACCTCGAGCGAGAGGTGATCCTCGGCGAACTCGAGTCGTTCGACGGAGTTCTGGCCCTCGGCGGCGGGGCGGTGCTCGACCCCTTGACACGAGAGGCGCTGGCAGATCACATCGTCGTCTCCCTCACGGTGGACGAGCGAAACGCCGGATTCCGCATCCGCGGGGACACGTCGCGTCCCGTGTTGGCGGGCGGTGGTCTGGAGACCTGGCGCCGTATCTACGCCGAGCGTCGCCACCTGTATGCCGAGGTCGGAACCGTCGAGGTCGACACCTCACGTGGCACGACCGGCGCGTCCGCCACCCGCATCATCGAAGCCCTCATCGAGGCAGGATACGAACGGGCCGCATCGACGGGCGGAAAGCGGCCGCTGCCGTCGTCGGTGCCCGTTCGCGCCGCGCCGAGCGACGCCTCCGACCGCACCACGTCAGGGAGCCCCACATGAGCGTCATCTCCGTTGCCGGTCGTTACGACGTGACGATCGGACGCGGCGTCCTCGAGCGCGCCGCGGCTGCGGTGCCGGACCCCGCCGCCCGCGTGCTCGTCATCGAACAGGCCGCCGTGGCCGCGGTGGCCGAGCGCGTCGCCGCTGATCTCACCGCGCGCGGGATCGAGGTGCTGCGTGAGGCCGTGCCCGACGGCGAGGCCGCGAAGACCGTCGAGGTCAGCGCGCACCTGTGGGGCGTCATGGCTCGGGCCGGATTCACGCGGACCGACGTGGTCGTCGGTGTCGGCGGGGGAGCGGTGACCGACCTCGCGGGCTGGGTGGCCGCGTCCTGGCTAAGGGGTGTCGGCGTCGTTCAGGTGCCGACGACGGTGCTCGCCATGGTCGACGCCGCGGTCGGCGGCAAGACCGGCATCAACATCGCGGAGGGCAAGAATCTCGTGGGCGCCTTCCACGAGCCGCTCGCCGTCGTCGCTGACCTCGAGACCGTCGAGACACTGCCGGCGCGCGACGTCGCCGCCGGCCTCGCGGAGGTCGTCAAGTGCGGGTTCATCCGCGACGAGCGCATCCTCGAGATCGTCGAGGCGTCTCCCGAAGCGGCACTCGACGTGCGTGGCGCGGCGCTGAGCGAGCTCGTCGAGCGAGCAGTGCAGGTCAAGGCCGATGTCGTCGCAGCCGACCTCAAGGAGTCGAGCCTGCGCGAGATCCTCAACTACGGCCACACGTTCGCCCACGCCATCGAGCAGCGCGAGAACTACACCTGGCGTCACGGCGACGCCGTCGCGGTGGGGTGCCTGTTCGCGGCCGAACTCGCTCGCGCTGCAGGCGTTCTCGACGACGCCTCGGTGGCGCGCCAACGCGCCGTCGTCACCGCCCTGGGACTGCCCACGACGTACACCGGGGGCGACTTCGACGAGATGCTCACCGTGATGGGGCGCGACAAGAAGACCCGAGGAAACCTGCTGCGTTTCGTCGTCCTGCACGCCATCGGCGACACGCATCGCCTCGAAGGGCCCAGCCGCGACGAGCTGCGCGCGGCCTTCGACGCCGTCACCGCTTGAGCCCGCCGCGAGCCGACGCTGCGACGAGCGCTCGCACCTGGTCGAGCGTCGGTGAGGGCTACCGCAGATCCTTTGCGACGCTCTGCGCCGGACCGGTGCCCACGCTGCTCGACCACGTCGCTCCGGCCATGGAGCGGCGTTCGGCGGTTCTGCTCGATGTCGGCTCCGGCACGGGCACGGTGGCTCGAGCCGCCGCTGGGCGCGGTTGGCGAGTTCTCGCTCTCGATCCCGAAGCCGACATGGCGTCGATGACACGCGATGCCCTGAACGCTTCGGACGAGGCGGCCCGGGTGATGCGCGCGGGGTTGCCGAACCTGCCGGTGACCTCGGCCGGCGTCGATGCCGTCGTGGCGAACTTCGTCGTCAACCATGTCGCCGATCCGCGTGCTGCGCTGGGCGAGGCGGCCCGGGTGGTGCGGCCCGGTGGGCTGCTGGCCCTGACGATCTGGACGCCGGGCAGCGCCGGATGGGCCGACCTCGTGGGCGCTGCCTTCGAGGCCGCCGACGCGACAACGCCGCCGTCTGCCCAGCTGCCCGAGCATCTCGACTTCGAGCGGAGCCCGGAAGGTCTGGCGGACATCACGCGCGCGGCCGGTCTGTCCGTTGTGGTGAAGGACCGGACGACGTGGCGGTGGGGCGTGAGCCCCGACGTTCTGTGGGCCGGGATCTCGTCGGGCGTGGCGGCCGCCGGCGCACGCTACCTCGCTCAGACGCCGGACGTGCGGTGCAGGAGCACTTCGTCCGTCTCGCGGCGGCTGAGGCACACGACGGGCTGCTGAACTTCGCCAGTGAGGCCACACTCGTCGTCGCGACGAAGCCGTCCGCACCCCTGACGAGCACCTGACCGCGACGACGAAGGCCGGAGGCCCACCGAGCGGTGAGGGCCCCGGCCCTTGTCGGCGTTCGTGGGAGAGCCGTCAGCGCGTGGGCTGCTCGGTGGCGGCAGTCTCCCGGTTGTCCTCGTTCTCACCGCCGAGGTGCACGAAGTCGCCCTCGACCATGATGCGCTCGATCTCGGCTGCGAGGTCGAGCCCGAGGCGTCCGTAACCCTCCGGGTAGCCGAAGACCTCGTCGAGCGCTACGCCGCGGCGCACACCGTCCATGAGTTCGAGGTCCTCCGGGCCGATGAGGGCCGGATGTGCCACACCGATCGCGTCGCTGATCTTGAGCAGGTCCTTGCGCAGGGCCAGGACGTAGTTCGCCATGCGGTGCTTCTTCTGGTGCGGGTCGAGGCCGTGAGCGAGCCACTTGTTCTGCGTGGCCACACCGGTGGGGCAGGTGTCCTCGTGGCACTTCTGCGTCTGCAGACACCCGATGGCCAGCATCGCCTCACGCGCCACGTTG
Source organism: Dermacoccus barathri (assembly GCF_015070805.1). Classification (NCBI taxonomy): domain Bacteria; kingdom Bacillati; phylum Actinomycetota; class Actinomycetes; order Micrococcales; family Dermacoccaceae; genus Dermacoccus; species Dermacoccus barathri. The sequence goes on from NZ_JADCTK010000009.1 coordinate 41,920, forward strand.
ATCATGTCGGCGCCCATGGCGAAAGCCTGCGTCGCCGTCAACGGCAGGCCGAGCTTGCCGGAGGCGATGAACACGACGTCGTCGCTCAACCCGGCCTCGTAGAAGGTCTTGTAGACGCGCGAGAACCCGACGGCCCAGGGGAGAGCGACGGAGTCGGAGAAGACGATGGGCGCGGCACCCGTGCCGCCCTCACCGCCGTCGATCGTGATGAAGTCGACTCCCCGGCGGGGACCGTCGGTGCTCGACATGAGGTCCGCGAGACGGTGCCAGAAGGCCATCTCGCCGACAGCGGACTTGATGCCGACCGGCAGACCCGTCCTCGTCGCGATGCGCTCGACGAAGTCGAGCATCGAGTCCTCGTCGTGGAACGCGGTGTGACGGCTGGGGGAGACGACCGTCTTGCCCTCGACGACACCTCGGATCTCCGCGATCTCCTTCGTCACCTTCGTGCCGGGCAGGACGCCACCGAGGCCGGGCTTGGCGCCTTGGGAGAGCTTGATCTCGATCGCCTTGACCGGCGCCGACTCGACGACGGCCACGAGACGCTCGAGGTCGAACTCGCCGTTCTCGTCACGGCACCCGAAGTAGCCGGTGCCGATTTGGAGAATGAGCTCGCCGCCCTGACGGTGATAGGTGGACAGGCCGCCCTCGCCCGTGTTGTGCATCGCGCCCGCAAGGTGCACGCCGGCGTTGATCGCCATGATGGCGTTGCCCGACAGCGAGCCAAAACTCATCGCCGAGACGTTGACGACGGAACGGGGGCGGAACGCCTTGGCGCGCCGGCGGGCGCCGCCCAGGACCTTCGCGCAAGGGATGGCGTGATCCTCCGTCTCGGCCGCCATCGACCGCGCGAAGGTGCGGTGCTTGATGATCGGGTAACCCTGCAGCGTCTCCATGTCATTGTCGGTGCCGAAGCCGGCGTAGTTGTTGACGCCCTTTGCGGAGCGGTAGATCCAGGCGCGCTGATCGCGGCTGAACGGACGCTCCTCGTCGTTGCTCGCGACGATGTACTGGCGCAACTCCGGGCCGATCAACTCCAGGCCGTAGCGGGCGTGACCCAAGACGGGGAAGTTGCGCAGGAGCGAATGGTCCTTCTGCGTGAGGTCACGCGCGGCCACACCGGCCGTTGCGACGAAAGGCAGGGAGGCGGCGATTCGAGACCACTTCATGGCCCCCATCTGAGCACACCGACGCGTGAAACGCATCACCCCGGCCGTGCCTGATCCGGGGTTGCGCGCGTACGCGATTCGGGCCGGTGCGCCGCGCCCCCTAGAATGACGGGGATGCCCGTGCGTCTCGTGCGGGTGACAACGACAGATTCAGCAACGACAAGCGCTGTTCGCCGCCTCCTGGGTGGCATCACAGCGACGACGTGACGTGGCAGACCGGGCCAGGCCCGTGCCGCGCGAGCAACGAAGGCGGAAATCCGTGGCGAGCACGAACGACCTCAAGAACGGCATGGTTCTCAAGATCGACAACGGGCTGTGGTCCGTCGTCGAGTTCCAGCACGTGAAGCCGGGCAAGGGCCCCGCCTTCGTCCGCACGAAGCTCAAGAACGTCCTCTCGGGCAAGATCGTCGACAAGACCTTCAACGCAGGCGTCAAGGTCGAGACCGCCAACGTCGACCGCTCCGACATGCAGTACCTGTACCAGGACGGCGGCGACTACGTCTTCATGGACACAAAGACGTACGACCAGATCAACATCCCCGCGGAGACCGTCGGTGACGCGGCGAACTTCCTCCTCGAGAACCAGGAAGCGATCGTCGCGACGAACGAGGGCACCGTCCTCTACGTCGAGCTGCCGGCCTCCGTCGTCCTCGAGATCACGCACACCGAGCCGGGCCTGCAGGGCGACCGCTCCACCGGTGGCACGAAGCCTGCAACGCTGGAGACCGGCGCCGAGATCCAGGTCCCGCTGTTCCTCGAGCAGGGCACCAAGGTCAAGGTCGACACGCGTGACGGTTCCTACCTGGGCCGCGTCAACTGATTCATGGGCGCTCGCACCAAGGCGCGCAAGCGCGCCCTCGACCTGCTCTTCGAAGCCGAACAGCGCGGCGTCAACGCCCGTGACCTGCTCGACGAGCGCGTCCTCGCCCCCGTGACCCCGGCGCCGCTGCCGGAGTACACCGCCGTGCTCGTGCGTGGTGTTGTCGACAACTGGCGATCCATCAACGAGGCGCTCGAGACCTACGCCAAGGGCTGGTCGCTCGAGCGCATGCCGGCCGTCGACCGCGCCCTGCTGCGCGTCTCGGCGTACGAGGTGCTCTACGTCGAGGACGTTCCGGACGGCGTCGCCGTCTCCGAGGCGAAGAACCTCGCCACCGAGCTGTCGACCGACAACTCGCCGCAGTTCATCGGCGGCCTGTTGACGAAGCTCTCCGAGGTCAAGTCCTCGCTCGTCGACTGAAACTCGCCGACTCCAGTTCCGCCGAAGCGCCCGCACCCCATGGAGGGGTTGCGGGCGTTTCGACGTCCGATCAGCTCGCGACCTGCTGGAGGAGGCGAGCGCCGCTGCGTTCGAGCCTGCGGGCTGGGGTGTCGCTCGGGTCGGTCACGGCCGTCATCTTGCCAGAGGAAGGGCATGTAAACTCGGGCACGGAATCATCCTTTAACGATCCGTCCCGTGAGGCGGCGAAGGAGGCCTGCGCATGACGCGCGACGACATGGGAGTAACCGGGAACGGGCACCCCGCCGACACCGAATCGGGCCGCGAGGCGGCCGGTTCACCGCCCGATGTGGGGAGGGTGGTGCTGTCGGCTCCCGAGATCGCGCGAGCTCTGCGCCGCATCTCCCACGAGATCCTCGAACGCAACAAGGGCGCCGACGATCTCGTCCTCCTCGGCATCCCGACGCGCGGAGCGCACCTCGCCCGCCGCCTCGGTGACGCCCTCAAGGCCGTCGAAGGCGTCGACATCCCCGTCGGCACGCTCGACGTCACGATGTACCGCGACGATCTGCGCAAGAACCCGGCTCGCGTAGCCCACCACAGTGACATCCCCGCCAGTGGCATCGACGAGCGCACAGTCGTCCTCGTCGACGACGTGCTCTTCTCCGGACGCACGGTCCGCGCCGCTCTCGACGCCCTCGGCGATCTCGGCCGTCCGAAGGCCGTGCGCCTCGCCGTCCTCGTCGACCGCGGGCACCGCGAACTTCCGATCCGTGCCGACCACGTGGGCAAGAACCTGCCGACCGCCACGAGCGAGCACGTGCGGGTTTCCATCACCGAGATCGACGGCGCCGACGAGGTTCGCATCTCAGGTTCCGCCGCAAGGAGCGACGCATGAAGCACCTTCTCTCGGCAGCCGACCTGAGCCGTGACATGGCCGGGCAGATCCTCGAGACCGCAGGTGCGATGCACGACGTGCAGAACCGCGAGGTCAAGAAGCTCCCTGCGCTACGCGGACGCACCGTCGTCAATCTCTTCTTCGAGGACTCGACCCGCACCCGCAGTTCCTTCGAGATCGCGGGCAAGTGGCTCTCGGCCGACGTCATCAACGTCAGCGCCAAGGGATCGAGCGTGAGCAAGGGCGAGTCGCTGCGCGACACCGTGCTCACGGTCGCCGCCATGGGCGTCGACGGTCTCGTCATCCGCCACATGCGCTCCGGCGCTCCGCTGCAGGTGAGCCAGTGGGTCGAATGCATGGTGGTCAACGCCGGTGACGGCACCCACGAGCACCCCACCCAGGCCCTGCTCGACGCCTACACGATGCAGGCGCAGCTCGGCACGCTCGAGGGCAAGCACGTCGTCATCGTCGGCGATCTGACGCACAGCCGTGTCGTGCGTTCGAACCTCATCCTGCTCAAGACGCTCGGCGCGCACGTCACGCTCGTCGCGCCGCCGACGCTCATGCCCAGCGGTATCGCCGCGTGGGCTGGGGCCGACGGATTCGAGACGAGCTACGACCTCGACGCCGTGCTCCCGCACGCCGACGCCGTCATGATGCTGCGCGTGCAACGTGAGCGGATGTCGGGCGGTTACTTCCCGACGCCCCGCGAGTACACGGTCGGGTACGGACTCACGCGCGACCGCCTCGGCCTCCTGCCGGCGCACGCCGTCATCTGCCATCCGGGGCCCATGAACCGCGGCCTCGAGATCAGCCCCGACGCCGCCGACGAAGCGCGTTCCAAGGTGCTCGACCAGGTCAGCGCCGGTGTTGCCGTGCGCATGAGCGTTCTCTACCACCTGCTCGTCTCGAACGAAGGAGCCGGCGCCTGATGGCCAGCACGACCGACTACCTCATCACCGGCGCCGACGTCGTCGGCAGCGGGGCCGCCGACATCCTCGTGCGCGACGGGCGTATCGCCGAAATCGGTACGGGGCTCGATGTTCCGTCCGGCATCGAGCGCGTCGACGCCGACGGCCTCGTCGCTCTTCCCGGCCTCGTCGACCTGCACACGCACCTGCGGGAGCCGGGCCGTGAGGACGCCGAGACGATCCGCACCGGATCGGCCGCCGCCGCAGCCGGTGGCTTCACGGCCGTCTTCGCGATGGCCAACACGAACCCCGTCACCGACACCGCGGAGGCCGCCGAGCGGATCGCCAAACTGGGGGAGCGCGTCGGTCTCGTCGACGTCCACCCCGTCGGTGCCGTGACGAAGAGCCTCGCCGGTGAGGAGCTCGCCGAGCTCGGTCTCATGGCGCGCAGCCGCGCCCAGGTGCGCGTGTTCTCCGACGACGGCAAGTGCGTCCACGACGCCCGCCTCATGCGCCGCGCGCTCGAGTACGTCAAGGCGTTCGACGGCGTTGTCAGCCAGCACGCCCAGGATCCGTTGCTCGCCGACGGCTCCGCGTGCTGCCACGAGGGCGAGGTCGCCGGACGCCTCGGGTTGCCCGGCTGGCCGGGTGTCGCCGAGGAGGTCATCGTCGCGCGCGACGTGATGCTGGCCCGCCACACGGGCAGCCGCGTGCACATCGCGCACGCCTCCACCGCGGGCACCGTCGAGGTGCTGCGCTGGGCCAAGTCGCTCGGCATCGACGTCACCGCGGAGGTCACGCCGCACCACCTCATGCTCGAGACCGACCTGCTCGCCGGGTACGACCCGGTGTTCAAGGTCAACCCGCCGCTGCGTCCCGCGGAGGACATCGAGGCCGTGCGCGAGGCGCTCGCCGACGGCACGATCGACGCCGTCGCCACCGACCACGCCCCGCACGCCCGCCACGACAAGGAGCACGCCTTCGCCGACGCCGCGTTCGGCATGCTCGGGCTCGAGCAGGCGCTCGCGGTGCTCCACACGACGATGGTCGAACCGGGCCGCATGACGTGGGCGCAGGTTGCCGAGGCCACCTCAGCGCGGCCAGCGCGCATCGCCCGCCTGACGTCGCAGGGCGGCGGCCTCGTGGCCGGTGCCCCCGCGAACATCACCCTCTTCGATCCCGCGGTGACGAACGTCGTCGACCGCGAGGAATCGAAGTCGCTTTCCCGCAACAACCCCTGGCACGGACGCACGCTCAAGGGCGCCGTCGCCGCGACGTTCCTGCGCGGACGCCGCACCTTCGCCAACGGAGAGGTTCACCAGTGACCACGAACGATCAGACCGGCGTTCTCGCCCGGCGTTCCGACGCCGTGCTCGTCCTCGAGGACGGGCGCGTCTTCCGCGGTCGCAGCTACGGCGCCGAGGGTACGACGTTCGGTGAGGCCGTCTTCTCAACCGGGATGTCCGGCTACCAGGAGACGCTGACCGACCCGAGCTATCACAAGCAGGTCGTCGTCATGACGGCGCCGCACGTCGGCAACACCGGCATGAACGACGAGGACGAGGAGTCGCGCCGCATCTGGGTGGCCGGCTACGTCGTACGCGACCCCGCCATCCGCCCGTCGAACTGGCGCAGCGTGCGCACGCTCGAGGACGACCTCGTCGAGCAGGGCATCGTCGGAATCTGCGAGATCGACACGCGCGCCCTCACGCGTCACCTGCGCGAGCGCGGCGCCATGCGTGTTGGCGTCTTCTCCGGCGCGGACGCGGACAAGCTGGACTCCGAACTCCTCGAGGCCGTGAAGAATGCGCCGACGATGGAGGGCAGCGAGCTCGCGTCCGAGGTCGCGACGAAGGAGACCTACGTCGTCCCGGCCCAGGGCGAGAAGAAGTTCACCGTGGCCGCGGTCGACCTCGGCATCAAGTCGAACACCCCGCGCATGATGAGCGAGCGCGGCATCGAGGTGCACGTCATGCCGGCCACGGCGACGCTCGAGGAGGTGCAGGCGATCGACCCCGACGGTGTGTTCTTCTCGAACGGCCCCGGCGACCCCGCCACCGCCCCTCAGGTCGGCCTCCTGCGTGACGTACTCGGCGCCGGCATTCCGTACTTCGGCATCTGCTTCGGCAACCAGCTGCTCGGACGCGCCCTCGGCTTCGGCACGTACAAGCTTAAGTACGGCCACCGCGGCATCAACGTGCCCGTGCTCGACAAGGAGAGCGGCACCGTCGAGATCACCGCCCAGAACCACGGCTTCGCCGTCGACGCGCCCATCGAGGGGCACACCGACGCCCCCGCGGACGCCGAGCACGGCACGAGCTTCGGACGCGTCGAGGTCTCGCACGTGTGCCTCAACGACGACGTCGTCGAGGGGCTTCGCTGCCTCGACATCCCCGCCTTCTCGGTGCAGTACCACCCGGAGGCCGCAGCCGGGCCGCACGACGCGGCCTACCTGTTCGACCGCTTCGTCGCCATGATGAGCGACCACAACGACGCGAAGGTGAGCGCCTGATGCCCAAGAACACCGACATCAAGAGCGTCCTCGTCATCGGCTCCGGCCCGATCGTCATCGGCCAGGCCGCGGAGTTCGACTACTCGGGTACGCAGGCCTGCCGCGTGCTGCGAGAGGAGGGCCTTCGCGTCATCCTCGTCAACTCCAACCCGGCGACGATCATGACCGACCCGGAGACCGCAGACGTCACCTACGTCGAGCCGATCACGCCCGAGATCGTTGCCTCCATCATCGAGAAGGAGCGCCCGGACGCCGTCCTCGCCACCCTCGGTGGTCAGACGGCGCTCAACACGGCCATCGCGCTGCACAAGGACGGCGTGCTCGAGAAGTACGGCTGCCCGCTCATCGGCGCCAACGTCGAAGCCATCGAGCTCGGCGAGGACCGCGAGAAGTTCAAGGGCGTCGTCGAGCGCTGTGGCGCCGAGTCGGCCCGTTCCTACATCTGCCACTCCATGGACGACGTGCTCGCCGGCGCCGAGGAGCTCGGCTACCCGGTCGTCGTGCGCCCCTCGTTCACCATGGGTGGCCTCGGCTCCGGTTTCGCTTACGACGAGACCGACCTGCGCCGCATGGCCGGCGCGGGCCTGCAGGCCAGCCCGACCACCGAGGTGCTCCTCGAGGAGTCGATCCTCGGGTGGAAGGAGTACGAGCTCGAGGTGATGAGGGACAACGTCGACAATGTCGTTGTTGTCTGTTCCATCGAGAACTTCGACCCCATGGGTGTTCACACCGGTGACTCCATCACGGTGGCCCCGTCGCTGACGCTCACCGACCGCGAGTACCAGCGCATGCGTGACGTCGGCATCGCCGTCATCCGCGAGGTCGGCGTCGACACCGGCGGCTGCAACATCCAGTTCGCCATCAACCCGGCCGACGGCCGCATGATCGTCATCGAGATGAACCCGCGCGTCTCGCGTTCGTCGGCGCTCGCGTCGAAGGCCACCGGCTTCCCGATCGCCAAGATCGCGGCGAAGATGGCCATCGGCTACACCCTCGACGAGGTGCCGAACGACATCACGGCCGAGACGCCGGCGAGCTTCGAGCCGACGCTCGACTACATCGTCGTCAAGGTGCCGCGCTTCGCGTTCGAGAAGTTCCCGGCCGCCGACCCGACCCTGACGACGACCATGAAGTCCGTCGGCGAGGCCATGGCGCTGGGCCGCAACTTCACCGAGGCGCTGCAGAAGGCGCTGCGTTCCATCGAGCGCAAGGAGGCGCAGTTCCACTGGCGCGCCGACGACCTGCCGACGCCCGAGATGGCGCGCGAGCTGCTCGAGCAGGCCAAGCGCCCGACCGACGGCCGCATCCTGCTCGTCCAGCAGGCGCTGCGTGGCGGCCTCAGCGTCGAAGAGGTGCACGAGGCCACGAAGATCGACCCGTGGTTCCTCGACCAGCTGCAGCTCATCAACGAGGTGGCCGAGGAGATCTCGCGCGCACCCCAGCTGACGCCGGAACTGCTGCGCCTGGCGAAGAAGCACGGCTTCTCCGACGCCCAGCTCGCACAGCTGACGGGCATGAAGGAGGACGTCGTGCGCGGCGTCCGCCACGCGCTCGGTGTGCGCCCGGTCTACAAGACGGTCGACACCTGTGCAGCCGAGTTCGCTGCGCAGACGCCGTACTACTACTCCTCCTACGACGAGGAGAGCGAGGTGCTGCCGCGCGAGAAGCCCGCCGTCATCATCCTCGGCTCGGGCCCCAACCGCATCGGTCAGGGCATCGAGTTCGACTACTCGTGCGTGCACGCCTCGTTCGCGCTGCGTGACGCCGGCTTCGACACCGTCATGGTCAACTGCAACCCCGAGACGGTCTCCACCGACTACGACACGAGCTCGCGCCTCTACTTCGAGCCGCTGACGCTCGAGGACGTGCTCGAGGTCGTCCACGCCGAGCGTGAGGCCGGTCCGCTCGCGGGCGTCATCGTCCAGCTCGGTGGCCAGACGCCGCTCGGCCTGGCGCGCGCCCTCAAGGCCGAGGGCGTGCCGATCGTCGGCACGTCTCCCGAGGCCATCGACCTGGCCGAGGACCGCGGAGCGTTCGGCCGCGTGCTCGCCGAGGCGAACCTGCCCGCGCCGCGCCACGGCATCGCCTACTCGGCCGACGAGGCCGTCGAGGTGGCCCGTGAGATCGGCTTCCCGGTGCTCGTGCGCCCGAGCTACGTGCTCGGTGGCCGCGGCATGGAGATCGTCTACGACGACGACACGCTGCGTGGGTACGTCACGCGTGCGACGACGGCGTCGCCCGAGCACCCCGTGCTCGTCGACCGCTTCCTCGACGAAGCCATCGAGATCGACGTCGACTGCCTCTACGACGGCAAGGAGATGTACCTCGGCGGCATCATGGAGCACGTCGAGGAGGCCGGAATCCACTCCGGTGACTCGGCCTGCGTCCTGCCGCCGGCAACGCTCGGCACCGAGGAGCTCGACCGCGTTCGCGCCTCGACGCTCGCCCTCGCCGAGGGCATCGGTGTGCGCGGCCTCATGAACGTGCAGTTCGCGCTCGCTCAGGACGTGCTCTACGTTCTCGAGGCCAACCCGCGCGCCAGCCGTACGGTGCCGTTCGTCGCCAAGGCAACGTCCGTGCCGCTCGCCAAGGCCGCCGCCCGCCTCATGCTCGGCTCCTCGATCGCCGACCTGCGCGCCGAGGGCATGCTGCCGCCCACCGGGGACGGTTCGCACCTGCCTCTCGACGCTGCGGTCTCGGTCAAGGAGGCCGTGCTGCCGTTCCAGCGCTTCCGCACCGCCGAGGGAGAGGTCGTCGACTCACTCCTCGGCCCGGAGATGCGCTCCACCGGTGAGGTCATGGGCATCGACGCCGACTTCGCCACCTCGTTCGCCAAGGCGATGCTCGGTTCGGGCCAGGGGCTGCCGCGCTCGGGCAACATCTTCGTTTCGTGCGCCAACCGCGACAAGCGCGCCATGTTGTTCCCCGTCAAGCGCCTCGTCGACCTCGGCTTCACGGTGCTCGCGACGAGCGGAACGTCGGACGTGCTGCGTCGCAACGGCATCGCCTCGACCACGGTGCGCAAGCACTCGCAGGGTCAGGGCGAGGACGGCGAGAAGACAATCGTTCAGCGCATCCTCGACGGCGAGGTCGGCATGATCGTCAACACGCCGTCCGGCCAGGATGCGCGCGCCGACGGTTACGCGATCCGCGCGGCGGGAACGTCGATGAACGCGCCCGTCATCACGACGGTTCAGGAGCTCGCCGCAGCCGTGCAGGCCATCGAGGCCGGCATGCAGGGCGAGTTCTCGGTGAAGTCGTTGCAGGAGCACGCGGCCGACCTCAACCTGTTCGCGGCGCGCTGAGGCCCGCCCTGAACGCACGCACGACACCGGATGCGCAGGCGTCGCCGTCGAACGCCGACGGCGTCGTCTCCGTCACGGGTGAACTCATCGCCACGCGGCGCGTCGGCGCCTTCGTCGCGCACACCTTCGTCGCGCCCGGCATCGCCGAGGCGGCGCGGCCGGGACAGCTCGTTTCGGTGGCGATCGGTGACGAGGCGTCGGCGATCATCACCCGACGCGCGCTGCCGCTGCGGGCCGTCACTCCCACGGGCACGTTCGGCGGCACCGTCGAGGTCGTCATCGACCCCGACGCCGACGAGGCCAGTGCCTGGCTCGCCGGGCGACGCCTCCACGACGAGGTGAGCATCCTCGGCCCGCTCGGGCGTGGCTTCCCGCTGCCGTCGCAGCCGGTGCGTGCGGTCGTCGCGGGCGTCGGTGCCAGCGCGGCGCCGCTCGTGTGGCTCATCACCGAACTGCGTCGAGCGGGGAGCCAGGTGCCGCGCGTCGTCATCGGCGGTCGCGACGACCGTCACCTGCTCGGTGTCATCGAAGCACGCCGTCTCGTGGGTGACGTCGTCACCGTGGTGCCGGAAGCGGGGGGAGTGACGTCGCTCGAATACCTCGTGCAGGTCGCGCTCGATGCCGCGCTCCGCGAGAGTGACGCCCCGGTGGTCTATGCGGCCGGCGACGTGTCGGCTCTTGCGGCGATGACGGCGGCCTCCCAGGGTCGAGGGGCCGTGCTGCAGGGTGCGTTCGACGTGCCCATGCCGTGCGGCACCGGCCTGTGCGGTGCGTGCATCGTGCCGGTCGCCGGGGCGTCCGGCGACGTTCGCAGTGTTCGATGCTGCAGCGAGGGCCCGGTGCTGCCCGGTGACCGCGTCGTCTGGCACGACCTGTTGGAGCAGCGATGAGTCCGCAGACGCCGAAGGGCGCTGAGCCGCAGACGAACACGCCTCCCGAAGACATCGACGTGTCGGTCACGCTCGGCAACCACCGCCTCGCCTCGCCGCTTCTCGCGGCGTCCGGCTGTGGCGGGTTCGGGCACGAACTCGTGCGCTGGGGTGGACTCGGCGGGTTCGGGGCCCTCGTCACGCCGACGCTGACGAGTGAAGCTCGCGAGAGTAGCGAACGTCGCGTCGTCGTCGAGACACCCTCGGGAGTCGTGCACCCACACGACGTGCCGAACATCGGTGCCAACGCCTTGAGCGCCACGCGGCTGCCGTGGGAGATCTGCGGCGAGACGCCGGTCGTCGCGTCGATCGCGGGGGACACGAGCGGCGACTTCGCCGAGGCTGCTGCGGCCGTGCGTCGTCGCACCGCAGCGCGCGGTCTGCTCGGTGTCGAGATGAACCTGTCCGTGCCGAACGAGGCGAACAGCGGGCGCCCCTTCGCGCGTGACGAGTACGCCGTGACGAAGGTCGTCGCCCGTGTGCGCGAACACCTCCCACGCAACCTGCTCCTCTTCGCCAAGCTCACGTTGGGCACGGATGTCGTCGAGTTGGCCCGCGCCGCACTGAAGTCGGGTGCCGACGTCATCGTCGTCGGTCACCCGCCGGCAGCGACGAGCATCGACCCGACGACGCTGAGACCCCGCACGCGCGGCGCGGCGACGATGGCCGGCCCGGCACTGCTGCCCATGACGCTCGGCGCCGTCTTCGAACTCAAGGCCGCGATGATCGCCGGCCGACTCCCGAGCGCGCCGATCGTCGCCGGGGGCGGCATCGCGCGGGCCGAGGACGTCGTCGCAGCCCTCGCTGCGGGAGCGAGCGCGGTGCAGATGGGAACCGCGCTCATCCGCGACCCACGCGCCGGCGTCACGACCCTCGACGCACTGCGCCGTCACTGCGCAGAGCTCTCCATGCCCCCGTCCGCCATGACCGCCGTCGCGCACCGCTGACGCCGACCGTTCGACCAGGAGAACCGCCATGACCACCACGTCACCCGAAGCCGGTTTCGGTGCTCGACTCAAGGCCGCGCACGAGCGCTTCGGCCCCGCCTGCGTCGGCATCGACCCGCACCGTGGGCTCGTCGAGGGATGGGGACTGCCCTACAGCTACGAGGGTGTCGAGCGGTTCGCGCTGACGTGCGTCGAGGCGTTCGGCGGGCGCGTCGCCTCCGTCAAGCCGCAGTCGGCGTTCTTCGAGGTGTTCGGCTCGCGCGGTGTGGCGCTGCTCGAGCGCGTGACGAAGGAACTGCGCGAAGCAGGCACCCTTGTCGTGCTCGACGTGAAGCGCGGCGACATCGGCACGACGATGACGGCCTACGGGGAGGCGTTTCTCGGCAAGGACGCGCCCGAGCCGGCCGACGCGATCACGCTCAGCCCGTACCTCGGGTACGAGTCGCTGCGCCCGGCGCTCGACCTCGCGCGGGACACCGGACGCGGCGTGTTCGTGCTCGCACTGACCTCGAACCCAGAGGGGGCAGGCGTCCAGCACGCGAGCACGCCGCGCGGCAGCGTCGCGGGCGACATCGTCGCGGCGGCAACCCGCGACAACGCCGAGGCTGCCGGCCGGGGGGAGTGGGGCCACGTCGGCTTCGTCATGGGCGCCACGATCGGCTCGGCGCTCGACGACCTCGGCCTGCGCGACGCGCTCGCTGCGTCGAACGCGCCGGTCCTCGCGCCGGGCTTCGGCGCGCAGGGCGGCACGGTCGAGACGATCAAGGAAGTCTTCGGCGCCTCCGTCGAGCGCGTCATCCCGACGACGTCGCGCGACGTGCTCAAGGCCGGCCCGGACGGCAGCTCGCTCATCGAGGCTGTGGAGCGCACGCGCGAGAGTGTGGCTCGCTTGGCGTGAGTCGCTCGGCCTGAACAGGGGCCGGGCGGCCAACTGTCGGCCTGTGAAAGGATGAGCGACACGCCCTCGCGGGCGTCTCGCACCAGTTCGCCGTGGAAGGAATCCCGATGAGTGGACGCCTCGTCGTCCTGGCCGGCCCCACCGCGGTCGGCAAGGGCACCGTCGCCGCTTACATCCGCGAGCACTACCCGGAGGTGTGGCTCTCGGTCTCCGCGACGACGCGCCCGCCGCGCCCGGGTGAGATCGACGGAGTCCACTACCGCTTCCTCAGCGACGAGGAGTTCGCCCGGACGGCGCGCGAGGACGGCTTCCTCGAACACGCCATCGTCCACGGTCGTGCCTCATACGGCACGCCAAAGGCCCCCGTCGAGGAGGCGATGGCCGAGGGCAAGCTGCCGCTGCTCGAGATCGACCTCCAGGGTGCGCGCCAGGTCAAGCAGAACGCGCCCGACGCGTTCTTCGTCTTCCTCGAGCCTCCGAGCTGGGACGAGCTGGTGCGCCGGCTCGTCGGGCGCGGCACCGAGACTGAGGAGGAGCGCGAGCGACGCCTCCAGACCGCGAAGGTCGAACTGGCCGCGAAATCCGAGTTCGACCACGTCATCGTCAACGACGACGTTCGGCGTGCAGCCGAAGAACTCGTATCATTGATGAGAACCCCTGAAAACTGACGACGAAACGAGTGATTGTGTCCGGCACCAAGGCCGAGCCCATCGGCATCACGAACCCGCCCATCGACGACCTCCTCGAGATCGCGGACAGCAAGTACGCGCTCGTGACGTACGCCTCGAAGCGCGCGCGTCAGATCAACGGCTACTACAGCCAGCTCGCTGACGGCCTGCTCGACAACGTCGGTCCGCTCGTGGAGGCCCAGCCCAACGACAAGCCGCTGTCGATTGCGTTGCGCGAGATGAACGAGGGTTTGCTCTCGATCGAGAAGCTCGAAGCCTGAGTCTCGCTTCGATGCGCATCGTTCTCGGTGTGACGGGGGGCATCGCCGGCTACAAAGCGGCGTTGCTCCTTCGTCTTTTCACGGAAAGTGGGCACGACGTCACGGTCGTGCCCACTTCTGCTGCACTCGAATTCGTCGGCGCTCCCACGTGGGAGGCGCTCTCGGGCAAGCCGGTGCAGACGGGTGTCTTCGAGAACGTGCACGCGGTGCCGCACGTCAAGCTCGGCCAGAGCGCCGATCTCGTCGTCGTGGCACCGGCAACGGCAGACCTGCTCGCCAAGGCCGCGTGTGGCATGGCGAACGACCTGCTGACGAACACGCTGCTCACGGCGCGCTGCCCGGTTGTCATGGCTCCGGCCATGCACACCGAGATGTGGCTTCACCCGGCCACGCAGGCCAACGTCGCCACGCTGCGTGAGCGCGGCGTGACGATCGTCGAGCCCGCGTCGGGTCGACTCACGGGCGCCGACACCGGCCCCGGCCGTCTGCCCGACCCCGACGTCATCTACGAAGCCGCTTTGGCTGCGGCCGCGAGCGGTACGCGCCGTGACGGTGCCGAGAAGGTTCCTGTCGCCCGCGCACAGGGGCCCTTGGCCGGACGCACCGTGCTGGTCACCGCCGGCGGCACGCGTGAGGCCATCGACCCCGTGCGCTACCTCGGCAACCGCAGCAGCGGAAAGATGGGCTTCGCCATCGCGGCCGCTGCAGCCGACCTGGGCGCCAAGGTCACCCTCGTCACGACGGCCACGCCGCCCGCTGACGTTGCGTCCCGCGTCGACGTCGTCATGGTCGAGAGCGCCCGGGCGATGCGTGAGAAGGTGCTCGAGGCCGAGCCCGACCTGCTCGTCATGGCGGCCGCCGTGGCCGATTTCCGCCCGGGTGAGGTGGCCACGTCGAAGATCAAGAAGACGCACGGCCCGGGCGACGACTCGGCGCCCGTCATCACACTGGTGCGCAACCCCGACATCCTCGCCGAAGCCGTCGCGCAGCGTGACGCGAAGGCCGACTCGGAGGCGCGTCGTCGCGTCATCGTCGGGTTCGCCGCCGAGACGGGCGACGCCGACGGCGACGTCCTGTTCCACGCCCGCGCCAAGCTCGCTCGCAAGGGGTGCGACGTTCTCGTGGCCAACGAGGTCGGCGACGGCGTCACGTTCGGTCAGGACGAGTCGACCGCCCACCTGCTGCGTGCCGACTCCGACGAGGTCGTCACCGTCGGGCCCGCCCCGAAGTCTCACATCGCGGCAGCGGTCGTCGACCTCGCCGCGTCTATCTTCACTACTCAGTAACATGCTGTGACGGGGTGGTTCGCGCCCCAGTCAGCAGCCGCTGCCCACGTCAGGAGTCCGCTTTGACCCGTCTGTTCACCTCCGAGTCCGTCACCGAAGGTCACCCCGACAAGATCTGTGACCAGATCAGTGACGCGATCCTCGACGACATGCTCAAGAAGGACCCGAAGTCGCGCGTCGCGGTCGAGACGATGGTGACGACGGGCCTCGTGCACGTGGCGGGAGAGGTGCGCACCGAGGGCTACACGGACATCGCGACGCTCGTGCGCAACGTCATCACCGAGGTCGGCTACGACTCCTCGCTCAAGGGCTTCGACGGGCACAGCTGCGGCATTTCCGTCTCGATCGGCCAGCAGTCGGTCGACATCGCGCAGGGCGTCGACCAGGCGCACGAACACCGCGTCGACGGTGGCGTCGACCCGCTCGATCTGCAGGGCGCCGGCGACCAGGGCCTCATGTTCGGTTACGCCTGCGACGACACCCCCGAACTCATGCCGCTGCCGATCTTCCTCGCGCACCGCCTCTCCGAGCGCCTCACCCGCGTGCGCAAGGACGGCACGCTCGAGTACCTGCGCCCGGACGGCAAGACCCAGGTCACCATCGCGTACGACGGTGACAAAGCTGTCGGCCTCGAGACCGTCGTGCTCTCGACCCAGCACGACGAAGGCATCGACCTGGGCGGTCAGCTCGCGCCCGACATCGAGCGCCACGTCATCGACCCGGTCATCGCCGAACTTGCGGCCAGCGGCGTCGCGCTCGACACCACGAACGTGCGCCAGCTCATCAACCCCACGGGCAAGTTCGTCATCGGCGGCCCCATGGGTGACGCCGGCCTCACCGGGCGCAAGATCATCGTCGACACCTACGGCGGCATGGCCCGCCACGGCGGCGGCGCCTTCTCCGGCAAGGACCCGTCGAAGGTCGACCGCTCGGCCGCCTACGCCACGCGCTGGGTGGCCAAGAACGTCGTCGCCGCCGGCCTAGCGAAGCGCTGCGAGGTGCAGGTCGCGTACGCCATCGGCAAGGCACAGCCGGTCGGCCTCTACGTCGAGTGCTTCGGCACCGAGACCAAGCCGCTCGACGTCATCCAGAAGGCCATCGACACGACGTTCGACCTGCGCCCGGCCGCGCTCGTCGAGCAGCTCGATCTCCTGCGCCCGATCTACCAGCCCACCGCGGCCTACGGTCACTTCGGTCGCACCGAGGCGGCCGGTCTTGAGAACGGCTTCACGTGGGAGCGCACCAACCGCGTCGAGGAACTGCAGCGCGCTGCCGGCTGATCACCGACCTCACGAAGCGAAGGGCGCCGCCTGTCCACACCGGACGTGGCGGCGCCCTTCGGCGTCCACGCGGGGAGGTTCGACGGTTGTCGGAGGTGTGCCGTATACATGGGGCCATGAGCGAGCCGCACGCACCGACCAGCGAACAGCTGGCCCTGCTGCGTGAGGCCGCGCGTCCTCAGCGCAAGGAGCCGGGAGACGCCAGCACGGACGCCGCCGACGCAGCGCCCGCGTCGTCCGGGTCGAAACCCGACCTGGTCGCCGTCGTCTGGCCCATGCTCGAAGTGCCTCACCTCGACCGCGAGTTCGAGTACACGGTGCCCGAGGAGATGCGTGACGACATCGCAGTCGGTGTCGCCGTCAAGGTGAGGTTCAAGGCGCAACAGATCACCGGCTACGTCGTGGCTCTGCGCGAGCAGGCCGAGTTCTCGGGCACCCTGCGGCCCATCCAACGCGTCATCTCGTCCCAGGTCGTGCTCACGCCGCACGTGTGGGAGCTGGCTCGCGCCGTGGCCGCTCGTGACGCGGGGAACGTCAGCGACGTCCTGCGCCTGGCCATCCCGCCCCGGCACGTCCGCGCCGAGGCGGCGCTCGACGCTCGGGAGGAGAAGGCCGCGGCGTCAGAAAGGGTGGATGTCGACGCCGCCGGGGAGACCGCTGACGCATCGGACACGACGGCGGCGGACGGATCGCCGGGTGCGCCGAGCGACGATGAGCGGGCCGAGAGCGAGCCGACCGAGCCTGCCGGGGCAGCGGTCGACGAAGCATCGAGCGCCTGGCGCTTCTACGGCGGCGGGTTGTCGCTCCTCAAGCACATCGCCGACGGCGAAGGGCCACGTGCGTCGTGGAACGTGGCACCCGGGCTGTTCGGTGACGACGCCTGGCCGGCGGCAGTCGCAGAGCTCGCCGACGCGGCTCGACGTTCGAAGCGGGGGAGTCTTGTCGTCGTGCCGGACGCGCGCGACGTCGAGCGCGTGCTCGAGGCGTGCACCGCACTGCTCGGGCGAGACAAGGTCGTGCGCCTCAGTGCCGATCAAGGGCCCCAGGCGCGCTACACCTCGTTCCTCAAGACGGTGCGCGGTGAGGCCGACGTCGTTGTCGGCACACGGGCCGCGATGTTCGCCCCAGTGAAGGACCTGGGGCTCGTCGTGTGGTGGGACGACACGGACTCGCTGCACGCCGAGCCCCACGCTCCCTACCCGCACGTGCGCGACGTCCTGCGCGAGCGAGCCCGCCTCAGTGGTGCGTCGCTCGTCTCAGCCGGACCCACGCGATCGGCGGCGGTCGAGGCCTGGGTGGAGAGCGGGGATCTCGTCGCCGTCGATGCCGTGGCTCGTACCGGGCCGGCCGTCGTCGTGACGGGGGATGACCGGGCGGTCGAACGTCACGGCCCGGCCGCCCGGGCACGCATTCCCGCCCAGGCCTGGCGCGGAGCCACGGACGCACTCGCACACGGCCCCGTCCTCGTTCAGGTGCCGCGGCGTGGCTACGTTCCGGCGCTCGCCTGTGCGCGCTGCCGCACGAAGGCTGCGTGCCCCGTTTGCCACGGGCCGCTGGGGTTGGCCGACGAAGGGGCCACGCCCGCGTGTCGCTGGTGCGGCCACGTCGCCCACGTCATCACCTGCCCGGAGTGCGGTGCGCACGACCTGAGGTCACTCGTCGTCGGTGCCGGTCGCACCGCGGAGGAACTGGGGCGTGCTTTCCCCGGCGTGCCGGTGCGCCGATCGGGTGCGCCGGACGTTCTGGCCACGGTGCCCGACACCCCCGCGCTCGTCATCGCAACGCCCGGTGCAGAGCCGATCGCCGAAAACGGCTACAGCGCAGCCATCCTGCTCGACGCGTGGGCACTGCTCGATCGCGCCGGGCTCGACTCGTCCGAGCGGGCGCTCACGCATTGGTCGACCGCCGCGGGCCTCGTGCGGGGCGCCGCTGACGGGGGAGCGGTCTACCTGTGCGGCGTGCCGCGCCACGTACCGTTCCCCAGCGTCGAGGCGCTCGTGCGTGCGGCGCCGCGGTGGTTCGCCGAGCGCGAGCTGGCCGAACGCGCCGAGGTCGGTCTACCCCCGGTCGTCCGGATGGCCGCGCTCGAGGGGCCGAGACGTGCGGCGCAGGACGTGGCCGACGAGGTCTCGCGCCGCGCGAACGACGACGGCGTGCCGCTCGACGTGCTCGGACCACTGCCGTTGGGACGACGCCACATGTTCGATCGCGCGACGGGCCGCTCGAACGACGACGACCCGAAGGTGCGCTACCTCGTGCGCTGGAACGACCCCGGTGCGCCCGAGCCCCCGAAGCTGCTGCGTGGCGTGCAGGCCGCCCGCTCGGCGGCACGCGAACCGGTCGTCACGCTGCGGCTCGACCCGATGCTCGACGGCCTGGCATGAGAACCACTCCGTTACGGTGGGCGCCATGACTTCGACGCCTGACCTGAGCAGACTCGACGACATCGACGGCCCCGATCTCGAGGAACTCGGGGGCTTCACGGACGACACGGCCCCCAACCCGGTCGACTTCGTCGTCTTCGACATCGGCAACGTGCTCATCCGCTGGGAGCCGTTGCTCGCCGTCGAACCCGTCGTCGGGCGCGAGCGCGCCGAGGCCTTTCTCGCCGAGGCCGCCATCGACTTCCACGGGCGCAACTTGCGCGCGGACGGGGGCACGCCGTGGTCCGAGATCGTCGCCGAACTCACCGAACACGACGCAGCCGTCGGAGAGGTGGGCCAGGCCTACGTCGACCACTACGCCGACGCTATCCGCGAGCCCATCGACGGCACCGTCGCCATCCTGCGGGAACTACACGAAGCGCAGGTGCCGCTGTTCGCCGTGACGAACTTCTCGGCCGAGCTCTTCCCGATCGCCCGAGAACTGCACGACTTTCTCGATCTGTTCGAGGAGATCATCGTCTCGGGCGAGGAGGGCGTGACGAAGCCCGATCCGGAGGTGTGGGAGATCCTCGAGGAGGTGACCCGTCACATCGGGGGCCTCGAGGACGCGGTGTTCATCGACGACTCGAGCGCCAACGTCATGAGCGCCGAGCAGGCGGGGCTCGACGCGTTGCTGTTCACCGACCCGGACACGCTGCGCGACGAACTGCTCCTGAGGGGTCTGCCGTTGGCGCCGATCGTGCGTGACTGACGGCGGTAGTGCGCCCACTAGACTTGGCCGGACGTCGGCCGAGGCCGATACCCCGACCCCGCTCCACTCGACGAAGGGACGTGCTCCCATGCGCGTTGTGTTCGCCGGCACTCCCGAGGCCGCGGTTCCCTCGCTGAGCGCACTGCTCGACTCGGCCCACGACGTCGTGGGTGTCATCACCCGCCCCGACGCCCGCTCTGGGCGCGGTCGCAAGACGTCCGCGTCGCCGGTGCGTCGCGTCGCCGAGGACGCCGGCGTCGAGGTACTCACGCCGGCCAAGCCGTCCGATCCCGAGTTCGTCGCGCGTCTGCGCGAACTGGCACCCGATGCCTGCCCGGTCGTTGCTTACGGTGCGCTCATCCCACGTGACGTTCTCGACGTGCCGCGCCTGGGGTGGATCAATCTGCACTTCTCGCTCCTGCCCGCGTGGCGCGGTGCCGCCCCGGTGCAGCACGCCCTCATGGCCGGCGACGACGTCACGGGCGCCTCGACCTTCCTCCTCGAGGAGGGCCTCGACACCGGGCCAGTCTTCGGCACGATGACAGAGGCCGTCCGCGCCACGGACACGGCCGGCGACCTGCTGGGACGCCTCGCCGAGGGCGGAGCGTCGTTGCTCGTCAAGACGCTGGACGCGCTCGAAGCGGGAGAGGTCACGCCCGTCGCCCAGTCGGCCGACGGTGTCTCCCTCGCGCCGAAGATCCTCGTCGAGGACGTGCAGATCGACTGGAAGTCGCCCGCCTTCGCGGTCGATCGTCGCATTCGCGGCGCGTCCCCGGCGCCGGGTGCCTGGACGACGTTCCGGGGTGAGCGCCTCAAGGTGCTGCGCAGCACCCTCGCGGTGACCGACGAGGCGAACCCGCCCCTGGCGGCCGGTGCGCTGCGCGCGACGAAGAAGCAGGTTTTCGTGGGCGCCGTCGGAGGCACCCTGGAATTGCTCGAGGTGCAGCCTCAGGGCAAGAAGAGCATGGTCGCGGCCGATTGGGCACGCGGCGTACGAATCGACGAAGGAGAACGCCTCGGTGGCTGACGCGCGCGAAGGATCGGGTGGCTACGGCCGCGGCTCGAACCCCCGACGGGACGACCGCGGTGACGGTCGCGGCTCTCGCGGTGGCCACGACGCGTCGCGTCGTGACGCGAAGGGTCGAGAGCGATCGGATGCCCGGCTGCGCGGTGCGGGCCACCGCAGTGCGGCCGCCCCGTCCGAGCGACGCCGCAGCGGCGACCCGGCGCGCACTGCGGCTCTGGCCGTTCTGCGCGCGGTCGACGACGGCGCGTACGCCAACCTCGAGATGCCCAAGGTGCTGCGCCGCCACGACCTCAGCGGTCGCGACGCGGCCTTCGCCACCGAACTGGCTCTCGGCACCATCCGTCGTCAGGGCCTGTACGACCGGGTCATCGAGGTCGGAGCGGGCCGCGCGCCGGCCGACATCGACCCGATCGTGCTCGACATCCTGCGCCTCGGTGTTCACCAACTGCTCTCGCTGCGCGTGCCCACGCACGCGGCGACGTCCGAGACCGTCGCGCTCGCTCGTGAGCACTCGGGCGCCGGTGCGTCCGGTTTCGTCAACGCCGTTCTGCGTCGCGCCGGGGAACGTGACCGCGACACCTGGATCGCAGACCTCACCCGCGGCGTCGAGAACGCCGACGACGTGCGCGCCATCGCGACGTCGCACCCGGCCTGGGTCGTCTCGGCCCTGCGTCAGGCACTGCGCGGTCACGAAGCGGCCGGCGGTGAAGGACAGGCGAGCCTCGACGACGCGCTCGACGCGTTGCTCGCCGCCGACAACGAGGCACCCCGCGTCGCGCTCGTGGCACGTCCGGGCCTCGCGGACGTCGACGAACTCGTCGAGGCCGGTGCCGAACTCAGCGATCTGTCGCCCATCGCGGCCACCCTGCCGTTCGGCGACCCGGCGAACATCCCGGCCGTCCGCGAGACGCGCGCTGCTGTGCAGGACGAAGGCTCTCAGCTGCTTGCTATCGCCCTGGCCGAGGCTCCGGTCGAGCCCGCGAAGCCGGTCGAGACGAACGACGATGCCGCTGGCGAAAGCACAACCCCGATCGATGACAGTGCCACGCAGGCCGAGGACGTTGAGAACGAAGCCTCCGAGTCGGACGAGCAGACGGCCGGGGCATCGGCCAGCACCACCACAGGCGAGCAGTGGCTCGACATGTGTGCCGGCCCGGGTGGCAAGGCCGCAGTGCTCGGTTCCATCGCGCACCTTCGCGGACACGTGCTGTTCTGCAACGAGTCGAGTGAGCACCGCACCGAGCTCGTTCGCCGCACGCTGCGTGCCCTGCTCGACGACGGCGCCGAGATCTACGTCGGCACCGGTGATGGCCGTGAGCTCGGGTCCGAGGAACCCGCGACGTACGACCGCGTCCTGCTCGACGCTCCTTGCACCGGTCTCGGTGCGATGCGTCGCCGACCAGAGTCTCGCTGGCGCCGGCGTCCCTTCGACGTCGCCGAACTCGCCACCCTGCAGGTGGAACTGCTCAACTCGGCGCTCGACGCCACGCGTCCGGGCGGCATCGTCGGCTACGCGACCTGCTCGCCGCACCCGGCCGAAACGCTCGCCGTCATCGGTGAGGTGCTCGGTGCGCGCGACGACGTCGTGCAGGAGGACGCCTGGCCGTACTTCCTCGACGCCTACGACGAGCCGATCGAACGCATCGGCACCCTGCCGTCGGTCCAGCTGTGGCCGCACGTTCACGGCACCGACGCCATGTTCTTCGCCCTCCTGCGCAAGACGCGCTGACCACCGGAAAGGCCCGAGATGACCGATACCACCCGCGTCGAACACACCATGCGCATCGCGCCGAGCATCCTCTCGGCGGACTTCGCCAACCTGCAGCGCGAACTCGACGCGATCAAGAACGCCGACTGGGCGCACGTCGACGTCATGGACAACCACTTCGTGCCCAACCTGACGCTCGGGCTTCCCGTCGTCGAGTCGCTGCTCAAGGTGGCACCCATGCCGCTCGATGCGCACCTCATGATCGACGACCCCGACCGCTGGGCCCCGCAGTACGCGGAAGCGGGCTGCAAGAGCGTCACCTTCCACGTCGAGGCCGCCGCCGACCCGAAGAAGATCGCGCGTGACATCCGCGCTGCCGGAGCCCGCTCGTCGATGGCCATCAAGCCCGGCACACCGTGGGAGCCGTACGAGGAGCTGCTGCCCGAACTCGACATGGTGCTCGTCATGACGGTCGAGCCCGGTTTCGGTGGCCAGTCCTTCATGGCTGAGCAGATGCCGAAGGTGCGCGCCGTGCGCGAGAGCGTGAAGAAGCACGGCGGCGACATCTGGATCCAGGTGGACGGCGGCGTCTCCGCGAAGACGATCGAGCAGTGCGCCGAAGCCGGTGCGGACACGTTCGTCGCCGGTTCCGCCGTGTACGGCGCGGCCTCCGCCGCCGACGCCGTCGAGGACCTTCGACGTCTCGCAGCCGGCCACGCTCACTGACGGACCGATCATTCACACCCGGGGTCGCACGCGCGCACCCCGGGTGTAGAATGAGCGGCGTGCTCCGGGGTAGGTGAAATTCCTAGCCGGCGGTTAAAGTCCGCGACCCGGCCCGCTTCGTCAGGGGTCGGTTGACTCGGTGAAATTCCGAGACCGACGGTTAAAGTCCGGATGGGAGGCAGCATGAGGGCGTTCGCGTGAGCGAGCGCCGGTGTTCGGCATCGCCCAGGATGCTGTGCACTGCTCGTCGTGTGACGAGCCTGCATTTCGTGCGATCTCGCACCACCCCGGTGAACGGTGATGTTCCGAACCGGAGGTGACAACGATGAAGCTCGACCGCTCAGGCGCTGTGCGTCGTGCCGTCGCGCTCGCGGCTCTTTCGCCGCTTCCGGACGCGAACCCGCGCGTCGGCTGCGTCATCGTCTCGACCGACGGCTCGGTGCTCGCCGAGGGCTACCACCGAGGCGCCGGAACGCCGCACGCCGAAGCGGCGACCATCGCCCAGGCGAACGCCGATGGCGTGGACCTGCGTGGAGCCACCGCTTACGTCACCCTCGAACCCTGTGCCCACCAGGGCCGTACGCCGTCCTGCGCCCGCGCGCTCGTCGCAGCCGGTGTGGCCCGTGTGGTCTACGGCCAGGGCGACCCGAACGGCGCAGCCGCCGGGGGAGCGGGCATCCTCGCCGACGCGGGCATCGCCGTCGAGCAGGACGCCGAGCTTGCGCGCCAGGGGGCCGCACTCAACGAGGACTGGACGTTCTCCGTGACCCACGCTCGGCCCGTCGTCCGGTGGAAGTTCGCCGCCACGCTCGACGGATTCAGCGCCGCCGCCGACGGCACCTCTCGATGGATCACCGGTTCCACGGCCCGCGCGGACGTCCACCGGCTGCGTGCTCAGCACGGCGCCGTCGTCGTCGGCACGGGGACGGCGCTCGCCGACGACCCGCAGC
Source organism: Dermacoccus barathri (assembly GCF_015070805.1). Lineage (NCBI taxonomy): Bacteria > Bacillati > Actinomycetota > Actinomycetes > Micrococcales > Dermacoccaceae > Dermacoccus > Dermacoccus barathri. Next base: position 65,769 of record NZ_JADCTK010000009.1, read on the forward strand.
TCACCGTCCGCGACACCGACGGCACGAACCTCCCGACGCAGCCCCTGCGCGTCGTCGTCGGTGACCGCGACCTGCCCGCCGACGCCCGCGTCCTCGACGACGCCGCCGAGACCCTCCAGCTGCGCACCCACGACGTCGACGCCGTTCTCGAGGTGCTGCACGAGCGCGGCATCCACGCGGTATGGCTCGAGGGCGGGCCGACGCTCGCCGCCGCCTTCCTCGCGGCCGAGCGCGTCGACGAGGTACTCGCCTACGTCGCCCCCGCGATGCTCGGCGCCGGCAGGCCCGCAGCGGCAGACTTCGGCGCCGCGTCCATGACCGACCTGCGGCGTTTCGACCTCGTCGACGTGACGAGCCTCGTCACGCCCGCAGATGCCACCACCCCCGCGCAGACCGACCTGCGCCTGACCCTGCGCCCGCTCGCGACGCGTGAGGAGAGCTGAACACCGTGTTCACCGGAATCGTCGAAGCCAAAGGCCGGGTTGCCTCGATCGAGCACACCGCCGACGCCGTCGTCCTGGTCGTCGAAGGGGCCGAGGTGCTCACGGACGCGCACCACGGCGACAGCATCGCGGTCAACGGCGTCTGCCTCACGGTGACGACGTTCGACACCCTCACCTTCACGCTCGACGTCATGAAGGAGACGCTCGACCGCACGAGCCTCGGTGCCCTGCAGCCCGGATCGCCGGTCAACCTGGAGCGCGCCATGCGCGCGGACGCGCGGTTCGGCGGCCACGTCGTGCAGGGTCACGTCGACGGCACGACGCGCATCGTCGCCATCGAGCCGGGGGAGCGCTGGAGCGTCGTGCGCTTCGACCTGCCGGTCGAGCTCGCGCCCTACGTCGTGGAGAAGGGTTCGATCACGCTCAACGGCGTCTCGCTCACGGTGGCCTCACGCGAGACCGACACCTTCACAGTCAGCCTCATTCCGACGACCCTCGACCTCACGACGTTCGGTGACGCGAGCGTCGGCGACACCGTCAACGTCGAGGTCGACGTGCTCGCCAAGTACGTCGAGCACCTCGTCGGACCGCGCCTTGCGGCCCTCGAGGAACGCCTGGCGAAGGCGGAGAGCGCATGAGCGTCTGGGAGCAGATCTACACGGCGCACCTCACGATCGGCGGCTCGCAGATTACGTGGCGCGAGATCATCGGCAACGGCTTCGGCATGGCCTCGGCGATCGGCGGCATGCGCCGCAAGGTGTGGGCATGGCCGGTCGGCATCGTCGGTAACGTGCTGCTCTTCACCGTGTTCGCGGGCCTCGTCTTCGGCATGGACGACCGGGCGCCGATGCTCGGGCAGGCCGGGCGTCAGATCTTCTTCATCGTGACCTCGCTCTACGGCTGGTACGTGTGGCGTGAGAGCAAGAACAAGGGCAGCACCGGCGAGGCCGTCATCCCGCACTGGGCGAGCGCGAAACAGCGTCTCGGCTACGTCATCGCCTGGGGAGCGGGCGTCGTCGTCATGCACTGGGTGTTCGAGGTCATCGGTGCCGGGTGGCCCGCCCCCTGGTGGTACTTCTGGTGCGACGCCTGGATCTTCGTCGGCTCGCTACTCGCGACGTACGCCATGGCCCGGGGCTGGAACGACTTCTGGCTCATGTGGCTGGCCGTCGACCTCGTCGGCGTGCCTGAACTCATCTATTCCAAGTACTACCCGAGTGCTGCGCTCTATGCGCTGTACGCCCTGCTCGTCGCCTACGGCTTCACCCAGTGGCTGCGTGCCTCACGCAGCCGGGACGTGGCGGCCCGTGAGATGGAGGCATCGTGATGACCACCCCGAACGCATCCGAGGAGGCACTGCGGCTGTCGAGCGTCGAGGACGCCCTCGAGCAGCTGCGTGCCGGACGCCCCGTGCTCGTTGCCGACGACGAGAACCGCGAGAACGAGGCCGACATCGTCATGGCCGGCGAGACGATGACCGCCGAATGGATGGCGTGGGCGATCCGTCACAGCTCGGGCGTCATCTGCGCACCGATGCCGGACGACGTGGCCGACCGGCTCCTCCTTCCGCCGATGGTCTCGCGCAACGAAGACCCGAAGGGCACCGCGTACACGATCTCCGTTGATGCGAAGGACGGCGTGCACACCGGCATCTCGGCCGCCGACCGCGCACTGACGCTGCGTCTGCTTGCCGACCCGACCACGCCTCCTGACGCACTGACGCGCCCCGGTCACGTCTTCCCGCTGCGCGCCCGACCGGGCGGCGTGCTCGAGCGTGACGGCCACACCGAGGCGTCGGTCGACCTGTGCCGCCTCGCGGGCCTCTCGCCGGTCGCGATGATCGTCGAACTCGTCCACGACGACGGCGCGATGATGCGCCTGCCGGGCGCCGTGGAGCTCGCCGAGGCCGAGGGGCTCGCCGTCATCACGATCGAGCAGCTCATCGAGTGGCGCCAGCGCCACGACCGCGTCGAGCACATCGCCTCGGCCAACCTGCCGACGGAGTACGGCACGTTCACGGCGTGGGGTTTCGAGGACCGCGAGAGCGGCGCTGAGCACCTGGCCCTCGTGAGCGAGCGCGAGCCGGGGGAGGTACCGCTCGTGCGCCTGCACTCCGAGTGCCTCACCGGTGACGCCCTCGGTTCGTTGCGCTGCGACTGCGGCCCGCAGCTGCGGGAAGCGCAGCGCCTCGTCTCGCGCGAGGGCGGCGTCGTGCTGTACCTGCGCGGCCAGGAGGGGCGCGGCGTCGGGCTGCTCAACAAGATGCGCGCGTACGGCCTGCAGGACGCGGGCTTCGACACCGTCGACGCTCAGGTCGAGCTAGGGCTGCCCATCGACGGACGCGAGTACGGTGCGGCGGCCGCCATGTTGCGCGCGCTCGGTCACACCCGCGTGCGGGTGCTGACGAACAACCCCGACAAGGCAGCGCAGCTCGCGCGCTTCGGCATCGACGTCGTCGAGCGGGTTCCGCTCGTGGCCGGTATGGGCCCGGACAATGCGACGTACGTGCGCACCAAGATCGAACGTCTCGGTCACACCTTCGACCGTGGCGACGAACCTCAGGTAGGAGAAGCATCATGAGTGGACACGGTTCCCCCGATCTCAACGTCGACGGCTCGGGTCTGCGCGTCGCGATCGTCGCGGCCAGCTGGCACGACGTCGTGATGAACGGCCTCATCGACGGCGCTCGCCGAGGCCTGGCCGACGCCGGCGTCGCCGAGTCCGACGTCACGCTCGTGCGCGTGCCCGGCACCTTCGAACTGACAGCGGCCTGCGCGCGTCTTGCGCAAAAGTTCGACGTCCTCGTCGCGCTCGGCGTCGTCATCCGTGGCGGAACGCCGCACTTCGACTACGTCTGCAGCGCTGCCACGGACGGCCTCACCCAGATCGGCGTCACGACGGGCAAGGCCATCGGCTTCGGTGTGCTCACGTGCGACAACGACGAGCAGGCCCTCGACCGTGCGGGCCTGGAGAACTCCTCGGAGGACAAGGGCCACGAGGCCGCGACCGCGGCCGTCGCCACCGAGGTGACGCTGCGCGCGCTCGGTGCGTGAGCGTCGTCCGGCTTCCATGCCGGACGGCGCGCGGGCCGCACCTGCGCGACCGGTAGCCTTGCACCCTGTGAAGACGTTCGAAGAGCTGTGGGCCGAACTCAATGAGAAGGCGCAGACGCGCCCGGAGGGTTCCGGCACCGTCGCCGAACTCGACCGGGGCGTGCACTTCATCGGCAAGAAGATCGTCGAGGAGGCCGCCGAGGTGTGGATGGCCGCCGAGCACGAGGGCAACGCCGCCGCGGCCGAGGAGATCAGCCAGCTCCTGTACCACCTGCAGGTGCTCATGATCGAGCGCGGCATCACGCTCGACGACGTCTACTCCCACCTCTGAGCCGGAAGGACACCATGCTGCGCGTCGCAGTCCCCAACAAGGGCGCCCTGTCCGAATCCGCCGCCTCGATGCTCAAGGAGGCCGGTTACCGCGGGCGCCGCGACTCCAAGGAACTCGTCGTCGTGGACGCGGACAACGAGGTCGAGTTCTTCTTCCTGCGTCCCAAGGACATCGCCGTCTACGTCGGCTCGGGAACCCTCGACCTGGGCATCACCGGGCGCGACCTCATGCTCGACTCCGGTTCGAAGGCTGTGGAGCACCTGCAGCTCGGCTTCGGGGCGTCCACGTTCCGCTACGCCGGGCGTCCGGGCGTCGCGTCGAGCGTTGCCGACCTCGAAGGTCGACGCATCGCGACGTCGTTCGCCGGCCTCGTCAGGGCCGACCTCGAGAAGAACGGTGTGAACGCTGAGGTCGTTCGCCTCGACGGTGCGGTCGAGACGGCTGTGACGCTCGGCGTCGCCGACGTCATCGCCGACGTCGTCGAGACCGGTACGACCCTGCGGAACGCCGGACTCGAGGTCTTCGGTGACCCGATCCTCACGAGCGAGGCCCTGCTCATCCGTCCCTCCGACCGCGAGCTGTCCGGTCAGGCCGCGACTCTCGTGCGCCGTCTCGAGGGCGTTCTCACCGCGCGCCACTACGTCATGATGGATTACGACATCGACGCCGCACTCGTCGAGGAGGCCGCCGCGCTCACGCCGGGCAGCGAGTCGCCCACCGTGTCGCCGCTTCACGACCCGAACCAGGTCGCCGTGCGCGTCATGGTGCACCGCCGTTCGCTCAACCGCGTCATGGACGAGTTGTACGACCTCGGGGCGCGCGCCATCCTCGTCACCGACATCGCCGCGTGCCGGCTCTGATCCACGCCTCGCGCCCGAGCACCCGAGAGGAGTCATCACATGGCCAAGAACGAGGACGCCTACCGTCCGTTCATTCCGCGTCGCGGCCGCGCGGTTGCCTTCGCAGCCGCCGTGGCGATGGTCGTGACCTTCGGTGTCGTCGCCTTTGTCGTCCTGCCCACCGGCGGGGCAACCGGTTGGACGATGCTCGACAAGTGGGCCGTGTTCTTCTTCGGCTGCTTCCTCGGCTGGGGTCTGAGCCGGTGGGGGCTCGTCAAGGCCGAGCCGTCGCCCGAAGGCATCTCGGTGCGCAACCTGCTGACGAAGCGATTCGTGCCGTGGGCCGAGATCGTCGGCGTGCAGTTCGGCGGCGGGCCCCCGTGGTGCCTGCTCGACCTGGCCGACACCGAGCAGCTCGCCGTCATGGCGATCCAGCGCGCGGACGGCCCGTCCGCCGAGGCGGAGGCCTCACGGCTGGCCGCTCTCGTCCACGTCAATCAGGGCGAGATCCCGAACGACTGAACGGTCACGTTCTGGGTTGAGGCAGGTCGACGGCCTCAGCGCGCAGCGGAGCGTTCTTCCTCCGTGAGGTCGCTCGCGTCGATGACGACGTCCGGGCGAGGCGGATGCGCGGCGAACCAGGACCGTTCCTGGGCCTCCCAGTTCACCCAGTACGGCGCGAACATCTCTCCGTCCCGGCGCAGTGCACGGATGCGTCGTTGCTCGCGCGAGGCTTCCAGCCACGCCGAGCCCTCTGCGATGTTCTGTCCCACCCATCCAGCGCCGACGCCCTCGACGATGAGGGAGCGGGTGGCGTGGATGGGTTCGCGCTCGCGCGGTGGCACGCCGGCCCACTGCGTCGGCTTGTAGCTCGGAGAGCGGCCGGCGCGCCAGTGTTCGACGAGCTGGCGGGCACGCAACACGCCGCTGGGCAGGCTGTCCCAATCGCGGTAGAGGTCGTCGAGGTGAAGCACCTGGGCGTGCGGGTAGTGCTGAGCGAGGCGTTCCGAGAGCTGGGTTTTACCTGCTCCGGAGCGCCCGTCGAGGGTGAACAGCCAGCGCTCGTTCAGGGACGCGCGGGTGTCGAACCACGCGAGCACGGCGTCGGGCGACATCGTCGGCGCCGCGGCGAGACCCGGCGATCGGACGGCGATGGGCGGCGTGTTCACGGAGCAAACGTACCGGCCGGGCGCGGGGCCTGAGGGCTTAGGCTCGGTGCCATGTCGGTTGCGGTACGTGTCATTCCCTGTCTCGACGTCGACGCAGGACGCGTCGTCAAGGGCGTCAACTTCGAGAATCTTCGTGACGCGGGCGACCCCGTCGAACTCGCGGCACGCTACGAGCGTCAGGGCGCTGACGAACTCACCTTCCTCGACGTCACCGCGAGCTCGGCGGACCGATCGACGACGTACGACCTCGTCGCGCGCACGGCCGAGCAGGTCTTCATTCCCCTCACAGTCGGGGGAGGCGTGCGCACTGTCGGCGACGTCGACCGACTGTTGCGTTCGGGCGCGGACAAGGTGGGTATCAACACCGGTGCCATCGCCCGCCCCGAGGTCATCGCCGAGATCGCCGACCGCTTCGGCGCCCAGGTTCTCGTGCTGTCCGCGGACGTGCGGCGCATCGATGGGCGCTACGAGGTGACGACGCACGGCGGCCGCACGAGCTCCGGCCTGGAGGCCGTCGAGTGGTGTGCGCGCGCGGAGGAGTTGGGGGCAGGGGAGATCCTGCTCAACTCGATGGACGCCGACGGCACGAAGCGCGGATTCGACCTCGAACTCATCGAGGCAGTGCGCCGCGAGGTCACCGTGCCTCTCATCGCGAGTGGTGGCGCGGGCGCCGTCGAGCACTTCCCGGCCGCGGTCGAAGCCGGCGCCGACGCCGTGCTCGCAGCGTCCGTCTTCCACTACGGCGAGATGACGATCGGCGACGTCAAGCAGGCCCTGGCAGCCACCGGTGCGCCGGTGCGCTGACCGCGCCACACGATTTCGGGCCTCACCTTCAACTCGAAGGTGAGGCCCGAAATCGTTGAACTAGCAAGGAAGGACGCTGGTCAGATGCCCTTCGGCGCCGACGCGAAGCGGTTGATGTCGTCCGGCTCGCCCGCGAACTGAACGAAGCTCATGCGGCCCGCCAGGTGGAGGAGAACCTCGCTGGGCAGACCCTCGATGACCACTTCACCCAGCGGCTCGTCGGGGCTCGTGAGGGCAACCGGCGTCCGGCCCGGGCAGAGGGCTGCAACGCGCATCCGCGAGTGGCGCAGCATCATCGTGCCGGCGGCCGGCAGGGCGGCGTAGAGAGAGTTCTGCAGGCGCTCACCGACCGTGCGCACCTGCGACTCGTCGGCGTAGGGCAGCTGTGCCCGCAGGATGTCCTCGTGGTGGATGAAGTACTCCTGCAGGTTCGCGCGCGCGTCGACCGCGGGAATGCGGAAGGGCGAGAACTCGTGCGGACCACGACGCACCATGTCGACGAGGTCCTCGAAGGGACGCAGCGCGTAGCGCGCGCGGGTACGCTCGGCGAGGTCGCGTGCCTGGGGCAGAAGGATGCCGACGGCCTCCGGGCGACGCTCACGCATCGCGAGGTGGGCCAGGAGGTCCTTCACGGTCCAGCCGTCGCAGAGCGTCGGAGCGTCCGGCCCGATCCGTAGTGCGGTGTCGCAGAGAGCCAGTCGTTCGGCTTGGGCATAGTTCGGCATGTCGCAATGTTGTCACCCCCGCGACCGAGCGAGCAAAGGAACCCCCGCGTGAGTGCAGCCGATCTGGCCCCCGACGCGTCACCCGTTCGCGTCACCCTGGCAGGGTGTCGTGAAGAGTGGCGCTGGTTCGTCTTCTCCGTCCTCGGAGCGACCGGCTACGGAGTGCTCACCGTGCTCACGGCGTCCGTCATCGGCGGCCTCGTGGCGGATGTCGTCACGCCTGCCGTGCGCGAGGGCGAACTCACCGGCGCGATGGCCTGGCAGGTGGCCTGGCAACTCGGCGGCGTCGTGTTCCTCAACGTCATCGCCGTCATCGTGCGACGTATCGCCGCCGGCATCACGTACAACAACCTCATCGCCTCGACGCGGCGTCGGGTGACGCGCGCCTACCAGGACCTGCCGATGCGTTGGCACCAGGTACATCCCTCGGGACGTCTGCTCTCGCACGCGAACTCGGACGTCGAGACGATCTGGAACATCTTCCAGCCACTGCCCATGGCGCTCGGCGTCGCCATCATGCTGCTCTTCGCCTTCGTCTCGATCTTCCTCGTCGACGTCGTCCTGGGCTTCGTCGCGCTCGTCGTGTTCCCGCTGCTCATCGTCATCAACTACTGGTTCCAGATCGTCATGCGCCGTCGTGTCGAGGCATCGCAGGCGGCCCGCGCGCAGGTGAGCACCGTGGCCGACGAGAGCTTCGACGGCGCGCTCGTCGTCAAGGCGCTCGGTCGCGCCGACTCGGAGACCGCGCGCCTCACGCGCTCGGCCGAGGAACTGCGTGATGCCAACATCCGTCTCGGACGGACCGAGGGCATCTTCGACCCGATGACGAATGCGCTGCCGACGCTCGGGTCGCTCGCCGTCCTCGTGGTCGGTGCCGAACGTGTGGCCTCGGGCTCGATCACGGCCGCTGACGTCGTTCAGGTCGCCTACCTTTTCAGCCTGCTCGCGTGGCCGGTGCGCGCCTTCGGTTGGATCCTGTTCAGCCTCCCGCAGGTGGCCATCGGGTGGAAGCGCGTCAAGCCAATCCTCGACGACGCAGCCGATCTGCCGCCGCGCCGCCGGGAGGCGTCCCTGCCCGAAGGGCCGTTGGAGCTGCGGGCGCGCGGTGTCTCGTTCACGTACGAGGACGCCGACGCTCCCGCGCTCACCGGCGTCGACCTCGAGGTTCCCGCCGGCGGCTCGCTCGCCGTCGTCGGTGCGACGGGCTCGGGCAAGAGCACGCTCGCTCAGGTGCTTGTCGGGCTCACTCCGCCGACGGCCGGCGTCGTCGAGGTGGGTGGTCACGACATCGGTGGCGCGGCGAACCGTGAGGAGCGGGTGGCCCTCGCGACGCAGGACGCGTTCGTGTTCAACGAGTCGAGCGAGGAGAACGTGGCGCTGGGGCGCTCGGATCTCGGTCGCGGCGAGGTCGATCACGCACTCGACGTCGCGCACGCGGCGACGTTCGTCGAGGCCCTGCCGCACGGTCGCAACGAGGTGCTCGGTGAGCGTGGTTCGCGCCTGTCGGGCGGTCAGCGTCAGCGCATCGCGCTCGCACGAGTGATCGCCGGTAAGCCCGGTCTCGTCGTGCTCGACGACTCGACGAGCGCGATCGACCCCGCCGTCGAAGGCGACATCCTCACGTCGCTGCGGTCTGCGACCGAGGGCAGCACCACCGTCATCGTCGCGCACCGCCGCTCGAGCATCCTGCTCGCGGACCGCGTCGTGTACCTCGAGAACGGACGGGTGGCCGCCAGCGGCCGTCACGACGAACTCATGGCCGGCCACCCCGGGTACGCGGCGCTGCTCAGCGCGTACGAGGTGGAGGAAGCCGAGGGTGCTGCCCCTCATGCAGCCGACGCCGATGACGGGGACGATGCCGACGCCTCCCACGCCGAGGCTGAAGGGGGCCGGGCATGAGCGCCGGCGCAACCAAGGTGACGAGCGACCGCGGCACCCTGCGGCGCGGGCTCTCGCTCGCTCCGGAGATGACGAAGGGCTTCGGCTGGACGCTGTTGCTCGCGCTCGTCGCGACGTCGAGCCAGGTCATCGTGCCGTTGACGCTGCAGCGCGCCATCGACCACGGCATCCTCGCGCCGGGCGGCGTCGACCTCGGCGTCGTGCGGTGGACCTGTGCGCTCGCGGCCCTCGGCGTCGTCGTGGCCGGCGTCTGCTCCTACGTCATGAACGTCAGGCTCTTCCGCGCGTCCGAGCGGGGGCTGGCGACGTTGCGCCGCAAGGCGTTCGCCCACGTGCACGCCCTGTCGACGCTGACGCTCAACGCGTCCCGCCGCGGTTCGATGGTTTCGCGCGTGACGAGCGACGTCGACCAGATCTCGATGTTCGTCCAGCGCGGCGGCATGATGCTCATCGTCTCCATCGGTCAACTGCTCGTCGCGACGATCCTCATGCTCTGGTACTCGTGGCCACTCGCCATCTTCGTGTGGATCTGCTTCCTGCCGCTGTTCTTCCTCCTACGCTACTTCCAGCGGCTCGTCGGGCGCGCGTACGCCGTCGTCCGCGAGCGGGTGGCCGACATGCTGAGCACGATCTCGGAGTCCGTGGCCGGGGCAGCGACCGTCCGCCTGTTCGGTATTCAGCCGCGCACCCAGGAGCGCATGGACGATGCGATTGAGGCGCAGCGCAAGGCCGCCATCGGGGCGCAGATCCGTGCCGTGGGTGCGTTCGTGTCGGGCCAGGGCGTCTCCGGCGCCGCGCTCATCCTCGTCATCATCGCGGGTGCGTGGATGGGCGCCAACGGACACATGACGATCGGTGAGATCACCGCCTTCGTGTTCCTCACCAACCTCTTCACGCAGCCCGTTCAGACGGCCACCGAGGTCCTCAACGACCTGCAGAACGCTCTCGCGGGCTGGCGGCGTGTCATCGAGTTGCTCGACACGCCCCTCGAGGTCGTGCCGCCGGCGCAACCGCAGTCGTTGAGTGCCGGCGCCAAGTCGGTGCAGCTCGACCACGTCGACTTCGCCTACTCCACCGACGCCGACCTCGTGCTGCGCGACGTCGACGCGACGATCGCGCCGGGTACGAGCGTCGCCGTCGTCGGTGAGACCGGTTCGGGCAAGAGCACGCTCGCAAAACTGCTGACGCGACTCGTCGACCCGACGTCCGGCGTCGTGCTCGTCGGTGGACTCGACTTGCGCGACGTCGATGATGCGTCGCTGCGCGAGGCCGTGGCGTACCTGCCTCAGGAGGGTTTCCTCTTCACCGGCACGATCGCCGACAACGTGCGCTTCGCGCGCCCGGACCTCGACGACGCGGGCGTCGAGCGCGCCTTCGTCGGGATCGGGTGCGAGGACTGGCTCGTCCGTCAGCCCGAGGGCGTGCGCACCGAGGTGGGCGCTCGCGGATCGCGGCTCAGCGCGGGGGAGCGACAGATCGTCGCGCTCGCGCGCACGTATGTGACGGACCCGGACGTGCTCATCCTCGACGAGGCCACCTCGAGTGTCGACCCGTCGACCGATGTTGCCGTCGGCCGGGCACTCGACGAGCTGATGCGCGGCCGAACGAGCGTCGTCATCGCGCACCGCCTCGCGACGGCCGAGAAGGCCGACGAGGTCTGGGTCATGGACGCCGGACGACTCGTCCAGCTCGGCTCGCACGTTGAACTCGTCGGCGCTGACGGACCCTACCGGCGGCTGCACGAAGGCTGGGTGGCCTCCCACGCGGAGTAGCGCGCTACTTCCAGGCGAACTTGGGCTGCTCGAAGTGGGCCACGCGCGTGCTGCGGCCGTGGAGAACGACTTCCCGGAACTGATGCAGGATCGCCGCCGTCGGCGCGTGGATCCAGTAGTCCTCGAAGGGCCACTGGAACACCGGCTCGCCCAGCCCACGCTGCTCGACGAACCGCGGTTCCGCGTCCAATTGGGGGAGCGTGATCTCGTGGAGCACCGCAACCTCGGCCGGGTTGAGCACCACCTCGTCGAGCACATCTCCGGCCCAGACGACGAACGGGCGGATGAGATAGCCCGAGCGGGTCGCGAAGTCGTCGAGCCTGCCCAAGACTGAGTCGGCCGAAGCCGCAATGCCGAGTTCCTCGTGCAGTTCGCGGAGGGCAGCTTCCTGGGGCGTTTCGCCCGCGTCGATCCGGCCGCCCGGTAGCGCGAACTGACCGGCGTGGGCGCGGAGGCTCGGTGCTCGCTTCTCCATGAGAACGACCGGCTCGTCCGCCCTGTGGGCGATGACGACGCAAACCGCGGCCTCGCGCAGGGGATCACCCGTGGCCTCACGAGGCTCGAAGGAGGAGAGCTGCTGGGCGATGTGCTGACGCAGGTCGTCGTCACGGGGCATGCGGGCGGCTCCTCTTCGGGTGACTCTGCTGGGTTCGGGCAGAACCCATCGTGGCGCATCGGGCGCTGGTTCGGGGCGCGCCATCGCCGGTGCGTCAGACACGCGCTTGGCCACTCCGGGAAACCGCTCACTATTTCGCGGAACAGGGAGGCTCTGCGGCTTAAGGATGAGCGCTTGCGAGTGGCCATCCTGTAGTCCGAATCGAGGCGGTGGAGCGGCACGTGGGTCAGGAGATTGGGTGCGCAGAGACCTGCCCTGATTCGAACATATGTGCGATAATGGAGCATGGATCTGAGGTTGGTGATGAGCGCGGAAGCGCTCGCGGGCGCGGCGGGTGACGAACTCGTCGAAGCATGGTTGGTGCTGACCCGCGCCATCGCCGATCGCGCCCTCGTCTCGCCCGATTCCCTCGTTGGTGACGTCGCTGAAGGGCCGACGTTCGACGAGCAAATCGAGACGCTGGAGCACACCCGCCGCAGTCTGGAGCGGGCCGCCGAGGTGGCCTCGCTCGACACCCGCAGCGCCGACCCGGTCATGCGTGACGTCGACGTGCCAGGAATGGGTGTCGTGACAGGTGAGGCGCTCGCTCGGCTAGCCGCATCGATCGGAACGACGTTCGCGGTTCGCCTCACCCGCGATCTGGCTAACGGTCGCGTCGTGACAACCGGCACGCTGTCGCAGACGTACCGACCGCACGCCACAATGGCGGCCCTCGCCACCGATCGCGACGAGGTGAAGCGCCCTGGGTTTGGTTCCGTCCTTCCTGAAGGAGAATCGGACCATGCCCAAGAAGTACGACCAGGACTTGCG